>NZ_JBDGLR010000003.1:0-569144 GCF_057655755.1 Lysobacter sp. Soil_N_51
AGTAAACCGTTGCCTTGTCATTCAACACCTCCGGGATGACCCCATTGTCGGGTGTCTGTGAAAGGCGGGGCAGTCCACTCTGACCCCTATTTTCCCGGAGTTGGGTCTTTCGCAGCTCGATAAACCTTTGAGGCTTCTACTATGTCCAATTTCTCGTCGCCCATAGCTTCAATTGGATATCCAAGCACTGTGTCAAATGTTTTTTTTGCATCAGGCGTAAGTAGCTCATATATTTCAAATACATTTTTTTCATTTACGACTCTGAACGCCATTTCGGCAATGTCGACATCAGCAAAATCATCTTGGCGAATTGGTTCATCATTACGTCTTCTTTCGCAAATGGCGACTAATACTGGGTATGGGTTTTTTATTGAATCGCACAGCATGTTCCATTTTTCTAGGCCAAATATTTCCTGCAGTTCGGACCGGTCCGATTCATATCTACTGTCCCCGGTTACTACTCGTCTGTAATGTTCGTAGATGGAGAAATCCAGCATGGAAAGATAGCTTTGCACGTTATCGGCAGAAATAAGTGAAGAAAAATATCTGTGGAAGTCTGAAACTGAACGCCCTCCCAGGCCCAGGGTGTTGTTATTCACAAATTGCCTCCATTATTTTCAAAGAATTTCTTGTATTTGCCAACCCATACATCGCCGAAGTCGTGAGCCTGAGTATGGAAATTTGCGCCTGATGCGTTCCCAATATTGTCGTCGAGGGTTCTCGCGCTTAATATCCAATTATTTCTCCGAAACAATTCCTTCAAAGGGCTTAGCTCATATAGTTCGTGACCGAATGTATGTACGATGGCCATATCACTTTCAAGTATAGATTCCGCTACGCGGATTTGAACTTTCTTTTGGGGGCCTTGAGAAAATATTTCTTCGTATCTGACCATTTTTGTATCAAGATTAACTCCGCCAATGGGTTTTCCCTCGGGGTCCAGTGGGTTTGGAAGGTAATAATAATATGCGGCCATCGGTGTGCCATCGGGGTTCTTTGGCATTAGCCTATCTGGTACTGGAATAATCGTAATGTCATCGGTATCTATGGTGATTCTGGGATCATCAATCATGCCGATATCATAAAGAAGATCTATAGCCTCGTCTTTCGTTCTAGGGCCCTTTGCATTCTTTGGCCAGCCACCTGGTGGCATGCTCATGGGCTTACTGGCCGCTCCTCTGACGGATCCGATAAATCGTTCTCCGCGGAGAGCGATTTCCGCAAGATCTTCGGCATTATTCGAAGTTACCAATGCTCTTGATGGATGCCAATGTGGAGTGTTGATTTTGGTCCTTACAACAGATCCAGGCATTGATAGGCCGGGTGCTGCATCCATGATTGGGCCGGTGAATATATCATTGGTAATCATTGATTCTTGAACGGCGATGGCATCACCTCCAATTATGGCGGTAAGGAATCCCTGCGCGCCCGCCAGCGGATTTGCACCACCTGCTTCTAAAGCTCTCCTGCTTAGTTCGGCTCTAGCTTCTACAGTTGGGTCTCTATAATAGTGTCCGGGCGGTCGGGCAGAGCCCGTCTTTCGAAAATAGTCAATATGTTCTTGAGTTATACGGGGTTGGCTGAAATTTATTCTTTCGATTAGAGTGGTTTCCCGGCTCTTATCGTGCTCGTATCGTATGGTTTTTAGCAGATTGCCGATCGATAAATTGATATTACTGGGGCCTTGGATCGGTTGAGAAAGCTTGCCTAGAGTGCCTATATTAATGCTGAGTGCGATCGCATCGATGGGTATCTTACTTAGTGTTGCAAGATCGCCGATGTCAATGGAAGCATGTGTATCTAACTTCTCGAAGTTTAGTGTTGTTACAGTCAGCCTTTCGAGGTCTGTAGGCGCCTTAGTGAATATCTCGTCTGAGTTGAACTCTCTGCTAAGTTGAGCATTTGCGGCGGCAGCTTTTTGGTGGAGATCGTCTAGTTGGGCTAGATACGCGTCGGACTCGCTGATCTCTGTCACGACGTCACTCTTGACCTTATGGCCATATCCCGAAGCCATCGCTCCAAACGATCTTGAGCTCAGGTCTTGGAATTGATAGGCGCTATAGTTCTCCAGATAATCTGCTGCATTTTCGACGCTAAAAGGATTGTTCGACTTCGGTGTTTGTACGCTAGCTGAGCGAGAACTGCCCATTTGTCGAGCTACGGCGTTGCCCATGGCATTGCCAAACGCATCCGCCGCAATCATTCCGTAATTGATGTCGTCATCAAAACCGAATTTTCGACGGGTATGCAAACTGACCACACCATCGATCATACCCCTGACGAAGTCGGCACCAAAGTTGCCCGTGCCGGTAACGGTTTCAACTGGTAGGCCTAATCCGTTTCCAATGGCGGCACCGATCAAGTTTGCCGTCGCAGACGCAGCGATACCGCGCCAGCTGAAACTCGGACTCATGCCTGCAACTTTCTGACCCACGTAGCCGGCACCTGCGCCCACCAAGGACATGCCGACGGCACCGAGAGAATTACCACTCGCGATCGCCTGCGATACGGTTCCAACGCCCGAGGCCGCCCCCACTCCGCCAGTGATTGCGCCAGTTACGGCCCCGGCCGCTATGGCGCGCCAATTGAATTCCGTAACGCCAGTGGCGCTACCGACCACCTGTCCCGCGAAAGCGCCCGTTGCCCCTGCCACTGCACCCGCCGCGATCGCTCCGCCCACGGGGCCCATGATTCCGGCGAAGTAGGGGGAGGCCGCGCCCCAAGTTACGAATGTGACGGCAACCGCGACGATGACCATCAAGGCCATACCCAGCTTGCTGCACTGGGCTTTAGGCGGCGGTGGGATAAACGGCAAACTCGGCGTCGTCGACCCAATCGCTTGGGCTGGGTTATACGGCTTGAACGTATTGGCATCATTGCGACTGACATCGACGTTCGGCACATCCAACATCAAACCGCCACCGATCTCCTGATCCGGATCGCCCAAGCCGTTCGCCTGCGCCAGCACGTACCACTGCTGGTCGTTGCCGTACACGCGTTTTGCCAGATCGCGCAGGCTCTCGCCAGCCAGCGCAGTGACCTTGCCGCCGCCGGCTTCGTACATGCCCATGCCGTTGAGGCTGACTATGCCGAGTGCGCCTTCGCGTACTTGCGCCATCTGCTGGCCGCCGGCGTAGGCGAACAGGTAGTTCGGTTTGGTCGTGCCGTTCTGGGTGAACTGGCCGTTGCTCAGGGTGCCTTCGCGACGGGTCTGCACCTGGCCGTCGCCGTTGTAGGCGTAATAGCGCACGCGGTCGTCCAGGGTGCCGTTCTTCAGGCGGGTGTTTTCGACCTGCGCGATCAGGCGGCCGTAGGCGTCGTAGCTCAGGGTGTTGGTGGTGGGTTTGTAGTTGTTGTCAGTGCTGACGCCGCTGACGGTCTTTTCCTGGTAGCTCTCCCAACCTTCGTAGGTGACGGTGTAGGTGTGCATGTAGCCGGGGGCGAAGGTGCGGTAGCTCGTGGCCTTGCCGGAGCCGTCGTAGGTGCTTTGGCCGTTGGCGTCGAGGTAGTCGACGCGGCTCTTGCGCAAGGTAAGAACGCTGGTGTCGGTGGCTTGGCGGCCGTTGGCGTTGTTCTGCGCGGCTTGGCGGACCCAGTCGGCCAGGTCGCCGTTGCGGGTCCATTGTTCCTGGTAGATCAGGCGGCCGTCGGCGTCGTAGGCGAAGTTTTCCGCCTGCGAGAGCCAGCCGCCGATTTCGTAGGTGTCGAATTCCTCGTGAATGCCGCCGGAGTTGGAGGTGTAAGTGTAGGTGTCGCCTTCGGCGATGTACGTGCGGCTGCCGAGCTGACGGTTGTTGGCGTCGTAGCTGAACACGCGGTTGACGCCACCGAAGTAGCTGCTGCCTGCCAGTTGTTCCTGGAACTCGATGGTGCGGTTGCCGCGCAGGTCGTAGTTGCTGCGCTGCACTTTGAGATTGGTGCCGCGGTAGAAGGTGCGGGTGACCGCGTTGCCGGCGGCGTCGTAACCCAACAGATACGAGTCACCGCCTTGCGCGGTGAGTACGATTTGGCCGTTGATCAGGCGACCGTTGTTGATCGCGATGCGGTTCTCGGCGTCGTAGGTGAACCAGTAATCGCGCACATCGATCGGCGTGGGCGTGCTCGACATGGTGCTGGAGGTGGTTGCGGTGCCGGCGCTCTCGGACTCGGGCGCCATGTCGAAGCTCAGGCTGCTCATGGCCGGGTCGCCCGGTTGCGACAGTGGCCCGCCGGTGCCCGGGCTGTACTGGACGGTCACATGGAAGCTCATGTCCACGAACGCGCCGAAGCTGTCGGTGGCGCGCACGGTGACGTTGAAGCCGCCGTTCACGTTCGGCGGATACAAACCGAAGTGGTGGCCGCCGGTGGCGCTGTAGGTGTAGTAGACCCAGGCCGGCGAATTGATCAGCTGATAGGTCAGCGGATTGCCATCGGGGTCGATGAAGGCGTTCGCCGGCCAGTATTCGTTTTCGCCGCCGGGCGCGCTCTCCGATACGACGATCGATTTGTTCGTCGGCGTGTAATTGAGGATCGGCGCGCGATTAGGCGGCGCGACCGCATTGACCGTGATCACGAAGCTGGTGGACGCCGAGTCGTAACCGTCCGAACCGGTGACGGTAACGGTGTAGCTGCCGGCGGTGTTGGGCGTGCCGCTGATGACGCCGGTGCTGCTCATGCTCAGGCCCGGAGGCAGGCCGGTCGCGCTGTAGGTGGTCAGCTGTCCGCCGCCCGGATCGGTGAACGCGGGAATCTGATAGGCAAAGCCAGTACCGACGCCGGCGGTCTGGTTCGGGATCGACGAGGCGACCGGCGGCTGATTGACGTAGCTGCCGAAGCCGAAATCCATTGTCTTGCTGGCGCCGAACGCATCGGTGGCGGTGTAGTAGAGACGCACGTTGCTCGCGCCGCTGGCCACGCCGCTGATGGTGCGGCTTTGCGCGTCGAAGCTCAGGCCGGCGGGCAGGCCGGTCAGCTGGTAGGTGAGCGCATCGCCTTCGGGATCGGTGAAGGCCGGCAGTTGGTAGCTGTACCAATGCCCCGCCACCGCCCAAGGCATCGAGAATTCCGACGGCGGGTTGGGAGCACGGTTGTTGGCGCGCACGGTGATCGCCAACGTCGTGGTCTTGACCGCGCCGCTGGTGTCGGTGGCGGTGAAGCTGACGTTGTAGACGGTGCCGGCGGGGATGTCGCCGGGGACGCGGCCGATCAGCCGCAATTCCGGGCGCACTGGGTTGTCGATACGCTGGAACGACATCCATGCGGGCAGGCCGCTGGCGGTAACGGTGAAGCTGTCGCCATCGGGGTCGGCGAACACCTGCGAAAGCGGGCTCGACCAGCTGAAATCGCTGTAGTTCATCGCGACCACGGCGGGCAGTGGCGACGGCCCGGTCGGCGCGCTGTTGGCCGCGGCGTTGACGTGGATGGTCTTGATCACCGACATGCCGCTCTGATCGGTCGCGCGCAGCATCACCGCGAACACGCCGACCGCGGTCGGATTGGCGCGCAGCAGCATCGTGGCCGGGTCGATCTGCAGCCACGACGGCAGCGAACTCAGGTTGTCGATGCTCAGACGCAGTTGATCGCCGATATCGAGGTCGTAAAAGTAATCGCTGGCGCGCAGGGTCTTGGTGAGGCTGGTGCCGACCTTGACCGGGATGGTTTCCGGCGCGGTGTTGAACACTTGCGGGCCGACGTTGCTGCGCACGTACAAGGTGAACGTGGTCGCGGCCGCGTTGCCGGGGTTGCCGGTTTCCGAGGCGAGCAGGCGGATCGACAGGTCCTGGTCGGCGGCGTTGGCGGCGGGTTGGGCGGTGAAGATGATCTGGCCGGTGGCGGCGTCGCGTCGCGCGGTCAGCCATGCGGGCAGCGGGCTGCCGTCGGCGAGGCTGATCTGCAGGGTCAGCGGGTCCTGCTGGGCATCGAGGAAGATCTCGTTGAACACCAGCGCGAACTCGGTGGTCGCGCCCTTGTGGACCGAACGCGAGGGCGGCGACTGCACCAGCTGCGGCGCGGTGTTGATCGCCGGCACTTCGGCCGAGTCGGCGCCGTAGCCGGCCGACGCCTGCACCCGGCGCCGGTTGCCGACGGGGTCGTAGCTGTAGGTCAGATCGAATACGCGCTTGCTCGCGCCGTTGGACAGGTCGTCCTGCACCACGCGCTGGATGCGGTTGTTGCTGTCGTACCAGGTGCGGGTGATGGTATGCACCGCCTTGCCGCCGGCGTCGGTGGTGTTGACTTCCTCCAGGGTGCGGTTGCCGGCGGCGTCGTATTCGTAAACGTAGGTCGGAGGGCCGTTGGCCTCGTGGATCGATTTGATCAGGCCATTGGCGTAATACAGAGTGGCGCGCCCGGCCTGCCAGGCCGGACCGGCGCCGCCGGCCTGGCCTTCGTAGGTCTGCTGGCCGGTGGTCGGGTCGTAAACGTAGTCAAAATCGCGGCCGCTGAGGTTGTTGTGGTCGGTCAGGCGGCCGTGGATGTCGTAGTCCCACGACAACTGCTGCAGACGCACCGTTTCGCCATCGCGATCGACGATCGTCGCTGCATCGGCCGACCAGAAGGTTTCATAGATCTTGCGGCCTTGCGTGTCGTAGGCATAACCGGTGCCCACGCCCATCGCGGTGCGCGACAGCAATAACCGATGTTGGCTGTCGTATTCATAGCGCGACAGGTTATTGAGCGCGTCGAATACCTGGACGCGGTCGCCGTTCTGGTTCAGGACATAACGCTGGAGTGTGGTGCGGGCACGATGCGATGCCCCCGCGACAGGCAGATAGTCGCCTATCTCGATGACCCGCCCCAGGCGATCGTAATCCTGGTAGGTCAGATAGCCGAGCGCATTTTGGGTGACGCGTTGGTTACCCAGCGCGTCGAAGGCGAACAAGGTGGCCTGGCCCAATGCGTCGCGCGTGGCGACCAGGCGTCCGGCTGCGTCGTATTCGTTGGTCCGGGTGTTGCCGTTGGCGTCGCGCGTTCCGATCAGGCGGCCCAGCGCGTCGTAGAACCACTGGTTTACCGGGCGTACCCAGCTGACCGCGCCGGTGTCGGATACGACCTGGACGATAGGACGTTCCTCGCGCACGACCTGATTCGACTCGTTGTACTGATAGTTGGTGCGATAGCCGCGTGCGTCGATCACTTCCAGCACGTTGCCCCAGCGGTCCAGGCGCTGCTGGGTGTACGTCGTCGCGTTCGGGTCGGCGGTATGCGACGGCAAACGCGCGGCAGTGGTGCGGCCGAGGCGGTCGGTGGTGTTCCAGGTGATCGCGTCGACTTTCTGCCCATCGGAGGTCGCGACGAGGTGCGCCTCGCGCACCTGATGCCCGGCGAGGTTGTAGCCGAAGTTCTTGACCACGAATGTTTCGTTCGACGTGACCAGGCGGCCGGCACCGTCGTAGCCGTAGTTCAGGCTGCCCGCGATGCCGGCGTAGGTCTTCTGGACGATTTCGCCGAATGCGTTGTAGACCACCGCCTCGGACAGGTCGGTGCCCGAGCCGGCACCGTTGAGCAGGTCGCGGGTCTGGCTGGCGCCGGTCTGGCGGCCGGCCTTGTCGAAGCTGTACCACGAGTGGACGCGGACATCGTAGGCGGCTTCGCTGCCGGACAGCACGGTCCAGCGGTGAACGACATTGTCGGCCGCGTCGTAGTCGCTGTAGGTGCTCTGATCGTTGCTGTTGATCGTAGCGACCGCGCGGCCCTGCCAGTCGTAACGGACACGCTCGATCTGATCCTTGTTGTCGTCCTGGACTACGTTTCCGGCGGCGTTCTTGCCGTTGGCGAACCGACGGGTCAGCACGATATTGCCGAACGCGTCGTAGATCATATTGGTAAACGGGGAGACGCTCTCGTACATCCAGTCCGTGCCGAGATCGCGATTCACGTTGATCGGCAACTGGGCGAAGCTGGCGTCGGTGAATACCCGGCGCACCGGCTCGGTCACGCTGACCGCGTTGCCGAGCGAGTCGTACTCGGTCTTGGTGACGCCGGTATCGTCGATCACCTCGGTGACGCGGTTCTCGCCGTTGTAACGGAACTGGGTGAACACGTCGCGCACGCCGGAGCTGCCGTCGTTGCGTTGGAAGTGACGCACCACCGATTGGGTCGACTTGCGGCCCAAGGCGTCATAGCCGTAGCGGATCGCGCGATCGTAGCCGCTGATGTCGTCGCCGGCCGGCGGCGTGTTGGGCGGCGCCAGCGTGGTCAGGCCGATGGTCGATATGGCGCGGGCGAACTCGACGGTCTCGGTGACTTCGCCGGTGGCGTTGTATTGGCTGCGGGTGACGTAGCCTTCGGCATCGACCGTCATCGTCATCCGGCCGGCCAGGTCGTAATAGGTATAGCTGTCGGCCCAGCGCGCATCGGCCTGGCCCGCGGTGCCTTGCAGCAGGATCGATTCCCTGACCTTGTTGCCGAAGCCGTCGTACTCGACGCGCACGGTCGGCGAGCCGGTCGCGGCGACACCGGCCGCGGTGTAGTAGGTGACCTGCGCCTGTTCGATCTGCACAGCCAAGCCACGCTGGTCGTAGCGCGTGGTGATGGTGCGATCCTGCGCGCCGGCCACGATCGCGCCGGCGCTTTCCGCTTGCGCCAGCGTGATCGGCTGGCCCGCTGACCATCCCGCCATCGCGGCGGTGTTGAGTCGGGCTTCGTAACGGCGCAACTGGGTCTTCTGGCCAAAACCGTCGTAGCTGTTGCGAGTGACGTAATTTTCCTGGTCGATGTCGTAGGCCAGTTGCCCCAGCGCGTCGTAGACCTTGTAGCTGTAGTTGCCGCGCACATCCTTCTGCACCACGGCGCGGCCGAGCGCGTCGTAGGTGACTTCGATGGTCGGCTGGATACCGCTGGCGACCAGTTGTCCGTTGTTCGGATCGATCTTGCCGGCGTCGGGGAAGATCGTGCGGATCTGGTTGCCGCGGTTGTCGTACTCGTAACGGGTGATGCGCGGGCGCCCGCCGTCGGCGTCTTCGAGGCGACGGATTACATTGCCCAGCGCGTCGTATTCGGTGCGGGTGGCGATCCGGCGCACGCCATAGCTGTGGGTGCCCGCGATGTCGACGTTGGCGATCCAGACGTCCGGGCTGATCTGCGCGGTGCGGCGACCGGCGGCGTCGTATTCGTAATTCCAGACGCTTGCGTTCTTGTTGCGGAACGCGGTGACCTGGCCCAGCGGGTTGTGGGTGTACTCCTCATACTGGTTGAGCGCATCGGTGACGCGCACCACCCGGCTCATCGCATCGTAGGCCGTCGTGGTCTTGCGCATGTCGGCGATGCCGGCGACCGCAGCCGATACCGCAGCTTCGTTCATCGGCGTGACGATGGAGATGTATCCGCCGTAGCGGCGGGTCTCGACGACCCGGCCGGCGCCATCAAAGCGTTGTTCGTTGACCGCGCCGAGATCGTCGACGGTGAAACGCACACGGCCGGCGGCGTCGAAGACGTACTGGGTGGAGCGGTAACGATCCGCGGTGGCGTAGGCACCGGCCGCGTTCAGCGCAGTGTTGACATCGGCTGGAGTCGCCACCGGACCGAGCGCGATCGGTACGGCATATTGATACTGCGCGGTCACCCGGCCGGCGCCGTCGTAACGGCGTTCGCTGACCAAGTAGGTGCTGGCGCTGTTCTGAGTCAGCGTGTAGCGCTCGCGGCCGGCGGCGTCGTAGATATGGCGCACGACCGCGTCGGTGCTGGCGTTCTGTGCGGCGACGGCGGCGATGTCGGCGACCGTGGCGGTGCCCGCGGCCAGCTTGGTCCACAACGCGGCATTGATCGTCGCGGCCTGGGCGTGGCGACGTTCCACGATGACGCGGCCGGCGGCATCGTAGCTGCGCGTGCTGACGTAACCGGCGCCGTCGATGGTCGCGGCGATGCGGCCGGCGTTGTCGTAGACCTGATAGCTGCGCAGGTCGCGCGCGTCGCTGGCGATCGCCGCGACGCGCGAGCGCAGGGTCGCTTCGGCGACCGGATCGCCGGCGATCAATTGCGCCTTGAGGGTCGCGTCGATGGTGATCGCACTGGCGTAGGCGCGCGTGCCGACCGTTCGGCCCGCGGCATCGTATAGCAACTCAACCACGGCGCCATAAGCGTCGACGCTGAAATGGGCGCGACCGGCGCTGTCGTAGCTGGTGTAGCTGACCAGGTCGGTGGCGTTGTCGACTGGGGTGACGTCGATGACGTCCTGCGGCGAAGCGGTGCCGGCGGTGAGCTTGGCGCGGATGGTCGGATTGAGCTGGGCTGCGTGTGAGTAGCGCTTGTGCACGGTCTGGCGACCGGCGGCGTCGTACACGTAGGAGACGACCGTGCCGGAATTGTCGACCGTGGTACGCAGTTCTCCGACGGTGGTGTAGACCTGATAGGTGATCAGGTCGCGGACACGATCGGTGGCGGAATCGTTGCGCAGTGCATCGAGGTTGAAGTCGCTGACCTGCGATGTCCCGGCGAACATCTTTTCCAGCAACGGAGTATTGAAGTCCGGCCACAGCGCGGCATAACGGCGGATTACCGAGATCCGACCACCGGCATCGTAAGAGAACTCCTGCAACTCGCTGGCGTTGTTGATTACCAGGCGCGCGCGACCATCGCGGTCGTAAACCGTGAACGTGCCGGGATCGAGCGGGTCCCAGGTAATACGCGCATCGAGCTCGGCGATAGTGGTGGTGTCGACCAGGGTCGATGCATTGGTCGCAACGATGAAGGTGCGCGTGGCGACCACTCTGCCGGTAGTATCGCGCCAATTGCGCGTCATCACCCCGAGCGGATCGATCGTATAGATCACCCGATCGGCTTCGTCGTAATAGAAACGGGTGACGTTGCCGGTCGCGTCGGTGCGGCGCACCACGTTGTCGTTGGCGTCGTAGGCGTAGCTCGTGATCAGGTTCAGGCCGGCCGGATCGAGGCGTTCGGCGGTGCGGCGGCCGAGCGCGTCGTAGTCGTACTGGATCGTGCGCGCCTGCGCGGTGCCGGCGCCTTCGGTGACCGTAATCTGCCGGCCCAGGGCGTCGTAGGTATAAGCGGTGCGCAGGTTCAGACCGGTCGGGTCCAATGCAACCTGAGTCAGGCGGCCTTCGCGGTCGTAGCTGTACGCGGTCTTGCGACCGCTGGCGTCGGTGACTTCGCTCTGACGACCCTGGCCGTCGTAGCGGTAGGTGGTGGTAATCGCCAGGCCCGCGGGGTCTTCGATCCGCTGCAGCAAGCGACCAACCGCGTCGTAACGCAGTTCGACCCGGCGGCCGGTGCGATCGACCGTGGCGCTGAGCAGGCCGCGTGCGTCGTACTCGTTGGAATCGGCGCGACCGAGCGCATCGGTGGTGCTCTTGAGGTTGCCGTCGCGATCGTAGAGGTAGCTGGTGTTGGCGATGGTGCCGCCCGGCGACGGCGTGGCGACGTTGATCTGCTGACCATGACGATTAAAGGTCGTGGTGACGCTCACGCCCTCGGGCGTGGTGATCGTGGTGGTGCGATTGGCGGTGTCGTAGGCGCTGGTGGTGGTGCGGCCCATCGCGTCGGTGACGCTGAGCACGCGGCCGTAGGCGTCGTAGCTGGTGCTGACCACTTCTTCGCGGTTGAGTACGGCCTGGCGCGCCGTGAGCTGGCGGCCGAGTCGGTCGTAGCTATAGATCGTTGGCGTGCCGCGTCCATCGACCGCCGTTATCACCCGGCCGAAGGCATCGTAGACCCAGGTCGCACTACGCTCCACCGCGTGACCACGCGAATCAGTACGTGCGATCAGCAGGCCGCGCTTGTCGTATTCGAATTCGACAGTAGGCGCGCCGGTCATCGGATACGCGCGTTCTTCCAGAATCTTTTCCCCGAACGCGTTATAGGAGTAGCGCGTGGCGATGCCTTCGGCGTCGATCGAGTTGATGATCTGGCCGCGCCGGTCGTAGCTGATGCTACGTCGGCTGTCGCTGGCCGCGACATAAGCCAGCGTGGTGATAGCGGTGGCGACACTGTCGCGGCTGCCGGCGGTGGCCAGGGTGATGCGGCCGGTGTAGGCGGTGGTCTCGATCGCTTCGCCGAAGGCGTTGTAGCGGGTCTCGATGACTTCGCCCTGCGCGTTGGCCACGCCGCTGGTTTCGGCGACGCCCTTGACCACGAAGGTCGGGCGGCCGCTGGGGTCGTAGAAATACCAGGTCTTGTTGCCGGCCGCGTCGATGCTTTCGATGCGCTGACCGAGGTTGTTGTAACTGTGGCGTACGCCGTACTGCGCATACACCGCATCGAGCTGCGCCTCGCTCATCCCGGCGGTGACCCGGGTCGAACCTTCGCCATCGAGTTCCCCGATCAGTTCGCCGAACACGTTGTAGCGGAAGCGCCCTTCGCGCACCTCGCTGGTGTCGGCGGCGGTTTCGGTGCGCAGCAGGCGGCCCTGGGCGTCGTAGGTGTAGCGGGTCACCGTGCCTTCGGCGTTGCGCTCGGTGCTCAAGCGTCCGGCCACGTCGTAACTGCGGCGGGTTTCGCGCAGCGCGCCGGTGATCGCCGATGCGTGCAGGGTCGCCAGGGTTTCGCTTCCGCTCAGGCCGGTCAGCTGCTTGGCATAGGCCAGCACCGCGCGCTCGTTGCGCGCTTCGTCGAATACGTATTCGGTCAGATAGCCCTCGGCGTTCAACTCGCCGACGACGTTGCCGCGGCCGTCGTAAAACCAGCGGGTGAGCTGGTCAGCGGCGGCGTTGGCCGGGCGCAGTTGCGCCAGGGTGCCGGCGGCGCGCTGCGCGCTCGCGGTTACCGTCGCGTAGGCCTTGCTGGCAATGCGGCGGCCGGCGAGGTCGTAGCTGTGTTCGCTCAAATAGCCTTCGGCGTCGAGCAGGCCGGCCTGGCGGCCGTTGGCGTCGTAGAAATAGCGGATCGTGCGGCTGTTGCCGGAGCCGTCCTGCGCGGTCGTCTGCACCAGGCGGCCTGCGCCGTCGTAGCTGTGGGTAGTGATCGCGCCGTCGCTGCCGGCCTGCTGGGTGAGCAAGCGGCCCAGTGCGTCGTAGGTACTCGTGCTCACGCGATCGTCGGCGGTCGTGGCCGGTCGGATCGCGGCTATCGTCGCGGGCACGACCTTGCCGCCGACCAACCATGCGCTCGCATCGACGCGCGTCGCGTAGGACTTGGTCTGGATCACCCGGCCCAGGTCGTCGCGTACGAATTCGACCACCGCGCCGGTTTCGTCGACCTGCGCGGCCAGCTGACCTTCTTCGTCGTAGAAGAAATAGTTGCGCGCGCCGCCCGCGTCTTCGCTGGCGCGCAAGCGCCCGGCGCCGTCGTAGTAATTCTTCGACACAGTCCGCGCCGCGCCGCCGCTGAATGCCGAATCGGTGACGCTGATCAGCTGGCCGGCCTTGTTGCGCACTTCCACCCGCAGCAGGTCGTTGCTGGTCACACCATCGTTGACCGTGCCGCCTTCGATCACCATGCGCACGCTTGCGCCGGAGTCCTGGTAGGTCCATTGGCTGACGATACGGCGCAGTTGATCGGCGCCGGCGCCGACCTTCTCGGTCACCACTTCCGACAGCACACGGCCCAGGCCGTCGTAGAGGTAGGTCGTGGTGTGGCTGACGTCGCGGCCGTCGTTGACGGCCGTGGTCGAGCTGCGCATCAGCCGGCGCTGGGTCAACAGGCCGTGCGCGTCGTACAGGTACTGCACGATCTCGGTGGCGTCGTTCTCCACGCCGTTGCCGGAGGCGTCGACCGCGCCGTAGGTTTTCGTTCCCGACAGGCGGCCTTTGTGGTTGTAGGTCGATTCGACCAGCGTGCTCTGCGCGCGTTGCGCGGTGGTCGCCCAGGCGGTCAATCCGGCCAGGGTCATCGCGCCGCCGTAGGCCGCGCCCAGGTATTGGCGCGACTTCGACACCTGGCCCGCGCCGGCGCCGACGGTTTCGTGCTCGAACTCACGCACCGCGCCGCTAGGATCGATCACGAAGCGCACGCGGTCCTGGGCGTCGTAGACGTACGAAGTGGTCAGGCCGCCGCTGGGCGCCTGCGCGCTCAGTTCGCGGTCCGCATCCAGGCCGGTGTAGACGGTTTCGCTGGCCAGTTGATTGGTCGCGGTGTAGGTGCGCTGCACCGCAGTTGCCGCGGCGCCGGCGGCCGGATTGACCGTGTCCCACTGCCACAGCACATTGCCGTTGGCGTCGTACTGATACACGGTTTCGCTCAAGGTGACGCTGCCGCGCACGGCCTTGACCCGGGTGACGTTGCCGCCGGCGTCGTAGCTGTACTGGGTCAAATCGCGCACGCCCGATACCGCCGGCGACCGCACTTCGATCAACTGCCCCGCGGAGTCGTAAACATAGCCCCACGAGCGTCCGGTCGAGTCGGCGACTTCGGTGCTGCGATTGGCCGTGTCGTAGGTGAAGGTCAGGGTCTGACCGGCGCCGTCGCTGTCGTCGGTGTTGGTGTCGCCGCGGGTCAGCGTGCGCACCCGGCCTTGCGCGTCGTAGGTGTAACTGACCAGCGTGCCGTCGCTCTGCCGCATCTGGCTCAGCTGCAGGCTGCTCGCGTCGACATAGGTATAGACCGTGTGGAGACGGTAGCCGTCGTTGTTGGCGAAGTTGCTGGTGTCCCAGACATCGCGATCGCCCGCGGCATCGGCCGGGGTCAGGTCGACCAGCACCGAACTCAGGCGGCCCGAACCGTCGTAGCCGTAGGTCACCTGTTCGTTGACCACGCCATTGATGCGGGTCGACAACGTAATCAGCCGGCCATTGGCGTCGTAACCGAAGATCAGCGCTTCCTGCGGCCCGCCCTCGACCGCCTGCACTTCGCTGACGCGGTTGCTGGCGTCGTAGACGACGTTCCAGGTCGCGGCCGATACGCCATCGGACTTCAGATCGCGAATCCGCGTCAACCGCCCCTTGAGTGTGGCGTCGGCGTGGTTGGCGTACTGCTCCTCGCGGCGCGTGCTGCCTTCGACCCAGGTCCAGGTGCTGGTGGCGCCGTCGCGGTTGAGCGTGTCGTGGGCGCCGTCGCCGGTAGTCGAGCGGTACAGGTCGGTGCTGACGAACGCGAAATCCTGGTACGAGCCATCGCCGGTGTAGCGGCGCATCACGCTGCCGGCGGCGTTGAGCGTGCCCGACAGCAGCTCGACCCGGCGCTCGAAGCCAGTGATCCAGGCATCGGCGCCGACATCCGCGAGCAGGCCCCGGCTGTTGTAAGTGCGCTGCGCGGCGATGCTCATGCCGCGGAACAGCAACTGCTCGTCCTGACTTTGCAGCAGCAGATTGCCGGTGGCGATATTGACGTACTGGTTGTCGCGGCCCTGGCCCAACCGCGCGCCACCACCCAGACCGGTGCCGATCTGACTCGCCGAGCCGTTGAACAGGCCCAGACCGTTACCCGAAATCACTGCCGACATGCCGACTTCCCCAAGATGGTTCGATGATTCGCCGCTTTCTTGCAGCGGCCTATCTACCTATCCATGGGACGGGGAAAAGGTTTAGGTCGGATGAAGTGATATTTCGGTTCTTATTTTCCAGCGGGATTGGGCCTGTAAATGGGATAATCGAGTTCGCGCGGGACCGGCCCGACAGCCCCCGCCCCTGAATCGCCCCGCAGTACCCACGCGCATTGCCCCTAAACCGTTTGCCCCATGGTGCGGATACAAAACTGTGGCCCGGGGTGCCATGCCGCATCCCCGATCCATCGCGGCACCGTCTAGTCTCCAATGGTGCCCCGGGCCACACTCAAGCATTGACCGCGCCGCGAAGGCGCATCCGATGTAAAGGCAGGTAAAGCAAATGAGTTACGACAAGCTGGACAACGAAGAACTGCTGCGCTTGGCGCTGGACGCGATCAACAACGGTCGCGACGCGGACTCGCTGGTGATGCTCAAGACCTTGCTCGAACGCGATCCCAAGCACGTCTACGCGCAGTACCTGCTGGCCGCGCAGCACGCGCAACTGGGCATGTTCGATCGCGCCGAGGCCGGTTTCCGCGCCGCGGTCGCGGGCGCGCCGGATCTGGCGATCGCGCGCTTCCAACTCGGTCAGTTGCTGGTCATGAAGGGCGCCACCGAGGAAGCGACGCAGATGCTGGCGCCGCTCGCCGATCGCGGCGACGCCTTGGCCGCGTATGCGCGCGCGCTGGTCGCGGCCGCCAACGAGGACGCGCCGACCGCGGTGCGCGAGCTCGATCAGGGTCTGGCCCTGCCGCAGGAAATTCCCGCGCTGGCCGGCGACATGCAGCGTCTGCGCGATCGCCTGAGCGTGCAGGGCGCCGACATCGCCACGATGCAGGCCACCGAGGCGGCCCTGGCCGAGACCAATCCGATCGGCGCCAATCCGATGTTCCTGGCCAGTTACGGGCGCGAGCACTGATCGGCGATGTCGATCGACCGTCTATCGACGACCGCTTCGCTGATCGCCGCGCTGCGATCGGAGCTGAGCCGCAAGACCGAACGCGTCGGCGGCAAGAACACGCCCGCGTCGGAGCAAACGCCGCCGCCGGCGCGCACCGGCAAGCGCGACCTCGCCGCGCTGCGGCGCGACCTGGCCGAACTGCTCAAGGACGTGCCGGCCGGCGATGTCGAGGCGTTGGATGCGGCAAGACCACGTGTGATTCGCACCATATTGCTATGGGAATTTGGCAGTGAGTTGCGCGAACACAGCCAATGGCAGCCGATGTTGGACTCGCTGGTCGAAACCCTCCAGGCCGACGATTCCCACCGCCAAGCCATGTCGCGCTTGCTTTCCGAACTTCGCGTCTGAAACCGTGAGACGGGTTCGACGCAATCTGTGTTGACAGACACGAATTTATCGAGTTAGCGTTCGCCACCGCCGATTTGCTGAATCAGTTATGTAACACGGCGGAAGCAGTATCGAGGTACAGGGGGTCGGCCATCGTCCATGGGGATGGGTGAGGGTCGATCGGAAATCAGCAGTTCGACGTTTGGAGACGACGTCAGGATATGGAACGCATGGACGTGCGGGTCACGCAGCTGCGTGGCTTTCTTGCAACAGATCCAACCAACATCAATCTCGCCTGCGACCTGGCCGACGCCTTGTGCGCGCAGGCCGAGTACGCGCAGGCCGAAGCCGTGCTGCGGGGCTTGCCGGACGGCGAGACCGCGCCCGGGCCGGCGTTCCGCTTGGCCAGGATCGATCTGATCCACGGCCGCCATGCGCAGGCCGAGGCCGGTTATCGCGGCCTGGTCGAACACGGCCACGACAACCTCGCGATCCGTCACGATCTGGCCTTCGCCCAGCTGTGTCAGCGTCATGTCGACGATGCCGCGGCCACGGTCGAGGCCGCGCTCGCGCGGTTCGAACCGGCGCCGGCGCTGTTCGTGCTCAAAGGCCGGATCGAACTGATGCGCGAGCGCTACGACGAGGCGGTCGCCGCGCTCGATCGCGCGCTGCAACTCGATCCCGACGACGAAGCCACTCAAGGCGTGCGTGCATTGGCCTTGTTCGACGCGAGCCGTTTCGAAGAAGCCGCGGTCGCCGCGCGCGACTGCCTGCTGCGCTATCCCGAGCAACACGAAGCGCTGCTGGTCGCCGGCACCATGTCGTTGTGGCAGAGCGATCTGGACAGCGCGCAGGCGTTGTTCGAACGCGGCCTGCAGCGGCATCCGAATTCGGGCCGCGCGCTGTCGGGTTACGGCCAGTTGCAGATGCTGCGCAACGACTTGCCAGCCGCGCGCGACACCTTGCATCACGCGGTCGTGGCGATGCCCGATCACATCGGCACCTGGCATGCGCTGGCGTGGACGCAGTTGTTGCAGAACGATCGCGACGCGGCCGAAACCAGTTACCGCAAGGCCTACGAGCTCGACCGAAATTTCGGCGACACCCATGGCGGGCTCGCGCTGATCGACGCCTTGCGCGGCGATTACGACGCGGCCGAGCAGGGCATCAAGCGGGCGTTGCGCCTGGATCCGCAGGCGGTCACCGCGCGCTACGCCAAGACGCTGGTGCTCGAAGCGCGCGGCGAAAATGCCGCCGCCGATGCCTTGATGGGCGAGCTGATGCCGGGCAGTCCGCTGCCGGTGCATGAATTCGCCCAGCGATTGAAAGCCACCCTCGGAATCCAACCGCGCTAACCCCGCTCGGAGCAGTGCCATGGATTCCGATTTCGCGATCCGTCTGCTGACGGACACGCTGTTGGCGGCCGTCAAAATGTCGGCGCCGATTCTGCTGGCGACCCTGGTCGTCGGCCTGCTGATCTCGATCGTGCAGGTCGTCACCCAGGTCCAGGAAATGACTTTGACCTTTGTGCCCAAGCTGGGCGTGGTGGTCGTGGTCTGCCTGGGGCTGGGCAGCTGGATGCTGTCGGTCGCGATCGAACTGGCCAAGCGCATGTTCGAAGTGGCGGCAGGGCTTTAGCGATGAACGCCACCACCGTGGATGGGCTGGAACGCTTCGTCGGCATGCTCGGCCTGGCCTTCCTGCGCTATCTGCCGCCGATCGCGCTGGCCTCGTTGTCGCCGTTGAACTGGGCGCCGCTGCTGGTGCGCATCGCCCTGGCGATGGCGTTGGCGTGGATGACGGTGCTGGCGATGCCGGTCGACGCGTGGAGCGTGATGCCGACCCAGGCCGGCGGCTGGATCGCCGCGGCCATCGTCGAATTGAGCATCGGCTTCGTGTTCGGGCTGGTGGTGATGATGCCGCAGGCCGCGCTGCATCTGTCGGGCTGGCTGGTCGACGTGCAGGCCGGCCTGAGCGCCGCGGCGATCTTCAACCCGGGCGGGCAGGGCGACATGCAGTCGATGATCGGCACCGCGTTGATGCTGCTGGCGACGGTGCTGTTTTTCACCCTGGACCTCCACCTTGAGCTGTATCGCGCGCTGGTTGCGAGTACTGCGGTGATGCCGGTGGGCGGCGCGGGGCTGCATCTGGACGTGGAAGCGTTTTTCGGATTGATCGGCAGCAGTTTCCTGCTGGCGCTGATGATCGTCGCGCCGGTGATGCTGGGCCTGTTCGCGGTCGATATCGGCGTGGCTTACGCGACCCGCTCGATGCCGCAGGCCAACGTGTACTTCCTGATGCTGCCGCTGAAGATCGTGGTCGCGCTGCTGCTGCTGGTGGCGACGCTGCCGTTCGTGCCCGGGTTGATGGGGCGGTTGTTCCGCGATGCATTCGCTCGCGCGCCGGCGATCCTGGGAGGCTGACCGTGTCGCAGGGCGATCAGGACAAGACCGAGCAACCGACCCCGTATCGGCTGGAGGAAGCGCGCAAGCGCGGCGAAGTGGCCAAGAGCCCCGACGTCGCCGGCGCGCTGGTGATGATCGTGTTCGCCGCGGTGATCGCGGTGACCGGCGCCGGCGTGGCCAGCGCCTTGGCCACCGCGACCCGGCGCATGCTGCAGTTGTCGGGCAATGCGCCGGCCTTGAACGGTTCGTTCTTCGATTGGGTCATGCGTTCGTACGCGCCGGTGTGGCAGGCGCTGACGCCGCTGGTGCTGGGGCTGTTGATCGCGGCGGTGGTGGCCAACGTGCTGCAGACCGGGCCGATGTTCACCACCCATCCGCTCAAGCCCGATTTCAAGCGCATGAACCCGGCCAACACGATCAAGCGGATCTTCTCGATGCGCACGATCTGGGAGCTCGGCAAGTTGGTGGTCAAGTGCCTGATGCTCGCCGGCATCTGCGCCTTGTTCGTGTGGAAGGCGCGCGCGCTGGCCGAGGCCACCGCGATGACCCTGCCGCAGCGGCTGGGCTCGCTGGTGCTGTCGGGTTTCATCAAGACCTCGGTCTACGTGCTGCTGGTGATCGGGTTGGCGGCGCTGATCGACCTGATGTTCAGCCGGCGCGAATTCATGAAGCGCATGCGCATGAGTCGGCGCGAACTGCGCGACGAGGTCAAGCGCCGCGACGGCGATCCGGCGGTGAAATCCAAGCAGAGGCAGCAATTGCGCGATCTGCTCAAGAAGGCGCGCGCGCTGAGCAAGGTGCAGGAAGCCGACGTGATCCTGACCAATCCGACCCACGTCGCGGTGGCGCTGCGTTATCGGCCCGGGCAGATGCTGGCGCCAGTGGTGCTGGCCAAGGGCGCGGGCATGTTCAGTCAGCGCATCCGCGCGCTCGCCGCGCGCCACGGCATTCCGATCGTGCGGGTGCCGCCGCTGGCGCGCGCGTTGTACCAGGAGTGCGAAATCGACGGTCCGGTGCCTGAAGAGCGCTACGCGCAACTGGCGCCGATCTACCGGCAGCTGTGGGCCGACAAGGCCGCGGCGAAGGCTTCGACGAATCACGCCCCACCGAATCACGCCGCGCAGAACCACGACCAACCGAACGAAGCGAAGGACGCGGCACCATGAAAGACCTGTTCGGCCAATTGTGGAGCGGCAAGCGCGACCTGGCCCTGATCGCGATGGTGATCGGCGTGCTGACCGTGCTGTTCGTGCCAGTGCCGGCGCCGATGCTCGATTTCCTGCTGGTGATCAACATCTCGATCGCGCTGCTGATCCTGCTGATCACCTTCTTCACCGAAACCCCGCTGAAGTTCTCGACCTTCCCGACCATCCTGCTGCTGTCGACCCTGCTGCGGCTGGCGCTCAACGTCTCGGCGACGCGCTTGATCCTGGAAGGCGCCGACGCGGGCCGGGTGATCAACGCGATCGGCGAGTTCGTGGTCGGCGGCAACTACATCGTCGGCATCGTGGTGTTCCTGATCCTGGTGGTGGTGCAGTACGTGGTGGTGACCAGCGGCGCGCAGCGCGTGGCCGAGGTCGCCGCGCGCTTCACCCTGGACAGCATGCCCGGCAAGCAGATGAGCATCGACGCCGACATGAACATGGGCCTGATCGACGAACACGAGGCCCGTCACCGCCGCGCGATGGTCGAGAAGGAAGCCAATTTCTACGGCGCGATGGACGGCGCGACCAAGTTCGTCAAGGGCGACGCGATCGCCGGCATCATCATCATCCTGACCAACATCGTCGGCGGTCTGGCGATCGGCATCGCCCAGCTCGGCCTGTCGTGGGGCGAGGCGGTGCAGCGCTTCACTCTGCTGACCATCGGCGACGGCATCGTCACCCAGATTCCGTCGTTGGTGATCGCGGTCGCCACCGGCATCATCATCACCCGCGCCGCGGCCGATGCGCAGCTGGGTTCGGAAATTCCCAAGCAGGTGCTCAACAACCCGCGCGCGTTGTTGATCGTCGCGATCTCGCTGTTCGCGGTGCTGCTGCTGCCGGGCTTTCCGAAACTGCCGGTGCTGTTCGTGCTGATCGTGCTCAGCGCGCTGATCTGGGTGGCGATGCGCGCGCAGCGCGCGGCCAAGGCCGAGGACGATCCCGACAACGTCGAAGCGTCCGCCAGCGGCGGCGCGGCCAAGCCGGCCGACGAGCTGCAGCAGTGGATGAAGATCGAACCGATCGAAGTGCGGCTGGGCAGCGAGCTGTCGACCGCGCTGATCGGCGCCAACAGCGATCTGGTCGAACGCATCGCCAACCTGCGCAAGCAGTTCGCGCTCGACCTGGGCTTCGTCCTGCCCAAGGTGCAGACCAGCCAGCGCACCGAACTGGCGGCCAACCGTTACGAGATCCATTTCCAGGGTTGCCGGGTGGGGCAGGGCGAGTTGTCGGTCGACCGGGTGATGGCGATCAATCCCGGCGGCAATCGCGCCAAGCTCGAAGGCCCGGATACCCGCGATCCGGCCTACGGCCTGCCGGCGCAGTGGATCGCCAAGGACGCGCGCCAGTTCGCGCGCAGCGCCGGCTACACCCTGGTCGATCCCGACACGGTGCTGATGACCCACCTGAGCGAACTGGTCAAGCGCCAGGCCGCCGATCTGCTGACCCGCGCCGACACCGAGCGCCTGTTGCAGCGCGTGCGCGATCAGCACGGTTCGCTGATCGATGAATTGATTCCGAACGTGCTGAGTTTCTCCGACGTGCAGAAGGTGCTGCAGTTGCTGCTGCGCGAGCAAGTCAGCATCCGCCACATCGAGGCGATCCTGGAAGTGCTGGTCGATGCCGGCAAGACGCTGAAGTCGCCCGACGATCTGGCCGAACGCGTGCGCGAACGGCTCGGGCCGATGATCTGCCAGGGCCTGCGCGACGCGCAGGGCGACCTGCATGTGCTCACGCTCGCGCCGGAACTCGAACGCAGCCTGATGGCCAACGCGCGGCCCGGCGATTTCAAGGGCGGGCTGTTCAACGAAGTCGGCCAGCTCGACGGCTTCATGAAAAACCTCGGGCGCCAGGCCGAATCGATGATGGGCCGCAATCTCAGCCCGGTCGTGCTGTGTCCCTCGCCGGTGCGGCGTTCGCTGCGCGCCTTGCTGCACCGTTCGATGCCTTACGTCGCCGTGCTGGGTCTCAACGAGATTCCCGCGACCACCTCGGTGCGTTCCTTCGCCGCCATCCAGGCCAACTGATCGATCCCGCCATGACCGACACCTTGCAAGCCATCGCCCGCGCCTTGAGCACCGACGTGCAGACCTTGAGCACGATCAGCCACAACGTCGCCAACATGAACACCCCGGGCTATCGCGGCGTGCGCGCGGTACCGGAGTTCAGTCAGCAGGCGCTGCTGCGCACTTCATTGGATCAGACCGACGGCAGCGTGATGCAGACCGCGCGCAAGCTCGATCTGGCGCTGCAAGGCCCCGGCTTCTTCGTGGTCGAACGCGAGGGCGAGCCGCTGCTGGTGCGCTCGGGCGCGTTCCGGGTCGATGCGCAGGGACAGTTGGTGACCGCCAACGGCGACATCGTGCGCGGTCCGAACGCGCCGATCGGAACCGATCTCGATGCCTTGCGCGTGGACGCCGACGGCGCGTTGTGGAACGGCACCCAGAGCCTGGGCCAACTCGAACTGATCACCGTCGCCGACGCCAGCGCGCTGCGTCCGGCCGGCGGTGGCGCGTACCGCTACGAAGGCGAACAGGGGCAGTGGAGCGGTCAGGTGATCCAGGGCGCGCTCGAGGCCGCGAACATCGACGCGGCCGGCGAAACCATCCGCCTGATGGAAACCACGCGCCACGCCGAGTCGGTGCAGCGCGCGATCTCGATCTACGACAAAGCCATGGACACCGGCATCAACCGCCTCGGCGACAACTGAATCAACGGAGCACGACCATGATCGACGCACTCTATATTTCCGCCAGCGGCCTGCGCGGCGAACAGAAACAGATCGACGTGATTTCCAACAACGTCGCCAACATGCAGACCCCGGGCTTCAAGCGCAGCCGGGTCAACTTCGCCGAAGTCGCGACCGCGGCGGTCGCCGCCCAGTCCAACGAGCCGGAACTGACGACGCAGTCGCTGATGCGCGGCAACGGCGCGCGGGTCATCTCGACCTCGACCCTGTTTTCGCCCGGCGAAATGCGCCAGACCCAGGGCGCGCTGGACCTGGCGATCGACGGCAACGGTTTCTTCGAACTCGAAGCCGACGACGGCAGCACGGTTTACACCCGCGACGGTCAGTTCCGTCTCGACGACGAAGGTTTCCTTGCCTCGATCCACGGCCAGCGCCTGGCGCATTCGGTGCAGATTCCGGCCGACGCCAAGGACATCCGCATCGACGCCAAGGGCGAGATCACCGCGCTGCTGGCCGGCGACGAAGCGCGGTCGGTGCTCGGCGACATCGAGCTGGCGACCTTCGCCGCGCCCGATGCGCTGGTCTCGATCGGCAACAACCGCTACGTGCCCAACGAGGCGTCGGGCACGGTGTCCTATGGCCGTCCCAACGAACCGGGCTTCGGCGGGTTGCAGCAGGGTTATGTCGAACTGGCCAACGTCGAGATGATCGACGAGATGTCGGCGCTGGTGCTGGCGCAGCGCGCGTATCAGCTCAATGCGCGCGTGCTGCAGGCGGCCGACCAGATTCTCGAAACCATCAACAACCTGCGTCGCTGAGCCTGCCGTGATGCGTCTGCCCGCCTGCGCCGCCCTGTTGCTGTCCACGCTCGCCGCCCCATCGGCGACGGGCGCGGCCGCGCCTGCCGCCGCGCCGATGCAGCAGGTCAGCGCGGACGCGATCGCGCGCACGGTCGAAGCCGAGTTACGCGCGCGCCTGCAGGCGGCGGGACGTACCCAAGCCAGCGTGAAAGTAGCTGGACGCATCGACGATCAGACCGTGCCCGCGGGCGCGCTGAGCACCGTGGTCGGCACCATCGCCGGACGCTGGCCGCGCGCGCGGGTCGGCGTGCCGGTGCAGTTACGCGTCGACGGCGCGGTCGCGCGCAGCTTGACGGTGTGGGTCGAAAGCCAGGACCTGCGCAGCGTGCCGACCTACAGCGCCGATTACCCGGCACGCCGTGACGGTGAAGGCATCGCCCTGGCCACGGCGCAGGTCGATATGAATTGCTGCGCGGGCGACGCGCTGGAATCGATCGATGCCGTGCAGTCGCTGCGCCTGAAGCGTTCGGTGCGCGC
This sequence comes from Lysobacter sp. Soil_N_51, assembly GCF_057655755.1. Lineage (NCBI taxonomy): Bacteria > Pseudomonadati > Pseudomonadota > Gammaproteobacteria > Lysobacterales > Lysobacteraceae > Lysobacter > Lysobacter sp. Soil_N_51. The sequence continues at coordinate 24,274 of NZ_JBDGLR010000003.1, forward strand.
CGGGCAACCGGCGATGGCCGCCGATTTCGAAGTCATCCCCGACGTGCAGGCGCAACAGCCCGTGCGTATCGATGTCGCCCGCGGCGCGGTGCGGCTCAGCGTACCCGGCGTCGCCTTGCGCGACGGCCGGGTCGGCGAGCGCATCCCGGTGCGGGCCGACGATGGAGAACGAACCGTGGTTTCACGCGTCACCGGAAAACAAAAGGTGCAAGTGGATGAATAAGCACGCCCCTGCGCGGCATGCGCCGACTTCGATGCGGGCTCAGATGCGGGTTGCGATCGCGTTGGCCATCACGGCCGTCTGCGCCGCCCCGGCATTCGCGCAGCAGCCGTCGATGCCGCAGCAGACGATCGAGCCGATGCCGATGTCGGCACCCGCGGCATCGCGCGAAAGCCTGATCGACGCGAACGGCTACCGCGGCCTGGCCGCCGACCATCGCGCGCATCGCATCGGCGATGTGATCACGGTGTACGTGATCGAAGCCACGCGGGCCAAGTCGCAGGCCGCCACCGACGCGTCCAGCGATCTGGACATGCGCGCCGGCCTGACCTCGCCGTCGACCGACTTCGATGCGCGTCTTGGCCTGGGCGGCAGCAACCGCGCCGGCGCCCAGACCACCCGCGTCGGCGAACTGCGCACGCAGATTTCCGCGCAAGTGGTCGGGGTGACCCCCGACGGTAGCCTGCAGATCCAGGGTCTGCAGACGCTCAAGGTCAACGGCGAGAAGCAGACCATCAAGGTCAGCGGTCTGGTCCGTCCCGAAGACGTCGGCCCCGACAACACCGTGCTCTCGCACCGCATCGCCAATGCCGACCTGGAATTGGTCGGCGTCGGCGTGGTCAGTTCGTCGCAGCGTCAGAGCCTGATCTATCGCATGTTCAAGTGGCTGAGGTTGATGTGAGCGCGATGACGACTTTCAAGAATCTGTTGCTGACCGGCATCGCGTTCGGCGTGTTGCTCGGCTTGTCGCCGGTCGTGCAGGCCGCGGCCGGCGTGCGGGTCAAGGAACTCGCCCGCGTCGCTGGCGTGCGCGACAACCCGTTGACCGGTTACGGCCTGGTGTTCGGTCTGTCCGGCTCGGGCGACTCGGCGCGCAATCGCGCGACCTTGCAGTCGGTCGCCAACACCTTGCGCAATTTCGGCGTCAACGTCAGCGAGGCCGACCTTGCCAGCCGCAACGTCGCCGCGGTGATCGTGACCGCGCGCCTGCCGGCGTTCGCCGAGCCGGGGCAGATGCTCGACGTGCAGGTCGCCTCGTCCGGCGACGCGCGCAGCCTGACCGGCGGCACCTTGATGCTCACCCCGCTGTCGGGCCCGGACGGTCGCGTGTATGCGATCGCGCAGGGCGCGATCTCGGTCGGTGGCTATCAGTTCGAAGGCGTCACCGCCTCGCTGCAGAAAAACCATCCGACCGTCGGCTGGGTGCCGCAGGGCGCCAGTGTCGAACAGGGCTCGCCGTTGCGCGTGGCCGGCGACGGGCGTTCGCTCAGCATCCTGCTCAACGAGCCGGATTTCACCAATGCCGAGCGCATCGCCGATGCGATTCGCGGGTCGGTGTCGGGGGCGAGTGTGCGGGCTGAGCATGCCGGGAAGGTCACGGTGGCTTATGCGAGTGCGCCGGCCAATTTGGTTTCGGAAATATCGCGCCTGGAAAACCTGTCGGTGCAGCCGCAGCGCAAGGCGCGCGTGGTGGTCAACGAACGCACCGGTACCGTGGTCGCCGGCGGCGATGTGCGCCTGGGCGAGGTGACCGTGTCGCACGGCGATCTCAAGGTCGAGATCCGCACCGACTACACCGTGTCGCAGCCCGAGGGCGTGTTCGTGCGTCCGGGCAGCAGCATCGGTTCGGTGGTGGTGCCGCGCACCGAGATCAAGGCCGACGAAGGTCCGGCGCCGCTGGTCAGCGTGCGCGAGGGTGCGAGCGTGGCCGAACTGGTGTCGGCCTTGCGCGCGATCAAGCTCAGCACGCGCGACGTGATCGCGGTACTTCAGTCGATCAAGGCCGCCGGCGCCTTGGACGGCGAACTGGTGATCCAGTGATGCACGGGTTTACGAGCAGCGGTTTATCGATGGCGGTCTACGGCATTTTTCAGGGGAAGCGGCAATGAGCAGCGACATCACCACCGAAGCGGTCCGGCTCGCGCTGGGCATGCAGGACCTGCAGGCGCGTCTGGCCAGCGCGAATATCGCCGGTGCCAACCGCGCCGACGCGCGCGTGCAGCGTGCCGATTTCGGCCGCCTGCAAGGTCTGTTGAACGAAGCCGCGCAAGCCGGCGGTCGCGATTCCGAACTCGCCGCGCGTCTGCATCAGACGACGACCAGCCCCGAATCGGTGCCGGTCGCTGCGGTTGGACAGACCGTGCAACTCGACGAACAGGTCGGCGACATGGTCGCGGCGAGCCTGAACTACCAATCCCTGAGCGAAGCGCTGAGCCGGCATTTCGGCCTGATGCGCCTGGCCGTCACCGGAAGGAGCTGAGCATGGCCATCGAATCGATCCTCGACGCCGCGCGCGCCGGCATGCAGTACGAACGCCTGCGCCTGGACGCGTCCAGCCGCAACATCGCCGCGGCCAACGTGCCGGTCGCCGCCGGTCACGGCGCGACCCGCTTGAGCGTCGGCGCGTCCGGCTTGACCGGCGCGCCCGGCGACTTCGCCGCTGCCGTGTCCGAACAACCCACCGGCCTGCGCGAAGTCAACGACCCGGCGCATCCGATGGCCGACAAGGACGGCATGGTGCATTACCCGGCCACCGACATGGTCGGCGAAATGACCACGCTGATGACCGCCAGCCGCGGCTACGAAGCCAACGTGCGTTCGTTCAACCTGCTGCGCGGCATGATGCTGCGCGCGCTCGAAATAGGAGCCAAGTGATGAGCGTCGAAGCCATCGGTGCGATCGCGCTGAGCGCGCTCGCGCAACCCGAACCCATCCGCACCGACGCGATCGCGCCGACCGGCGCCACCGCGATCAAAGGCGCCGATTTCATGAACGTGATGGGCGCCGGCCTGAGCCGCGCCGACCAGAGCCTGCGCAGCGCCGACACCCAGTTGCGCGCGCTCGCCGCCGGCCAGGACATCCCGATCCACGAGGTGATGGTCGCGATGGAACAAGCGCGCATGGACCTGACCCTGGTCGTCGAGGTCCGTAATCGGATGCTCGAGAGCTACCAGGAACTGACCCGCATGCAGTTGTGACCTGAACCACGCCCATGAATCCCAAAAGCTATTTCGTTTCCCTGTCCCCGGCCGCTCGCGTGAGCCTGATCGTCGGCGTGCTGGCGATCGTGGCGCTGACCGCCGGCATGCTGTGGTGGCTGATGGCGCCGCGCCAGCAACTGCTGTTCGGCAAGCTGCGCGAAGCCGACACCGCCGAGATCGTGCAGTCGCTCAACGAGTGGAAGGTCCCGCATCAGATCATCGACGGCGGCACCGGCATCACCGTCGCCGCCGACAGCGTGTACGAAACCCGCATGCGCCTGCTCTCGGCCGGCGTGCCGCGCGGCGGCCATGTCGGTTTCGAGCTGTTCGACGACGCCGATTTCGGCGTCACCGAGTTCGCTCAGCGGGTCAATTACCAGCGCGCGCTGCAGGGCGAGATCGAACGCACCGTGGCCTCGCTGCCCGGCGTGCAGACCGCGCGCGTGCATCTGACCATCCGTCGTCCGGGCATGTTCGTCGGCGATCGCGAAAGCTCCAAGGCCTCGGTCGCGGTGGCGATGAATCCCGGCGAGACCCTGGCGCGGCCGCAGGTGCAGGGCATCCGCAGCCTGGTGGCCTCGGCGGTGGAAGGGCTGGCGGTGGCCGATGTGTCGGTGCTCGATTCCAACGGCACCTTGCTGGCCGGCGGCGCCGATGGCGGACGCGGCGCGATCGCGCTGGACGAACGTTCCGACGAGGAAGCGCGGCTGGAAGACCGCATCCGTCTGCGCGTGGTCGAACTGCTGGGGCAGGTGCTCAACAACGAGGAGTTCAAGGTCTCGGTCGATGCGAGCCTGAACTTCGACGCGGTGCGCGAAGTCAGCGAGCGTCCGATCGCTCAGGGCGACGACGGCAACGGCCTGCTCGCGCGCAAGCGGGTCAACTCCAGCCAGGCGCCCGACGCCAACGGTCGCAGCCAGAACCAGGAAGAATCCGAGTACGTGCACGGCATGTCGCGCGAAGAGATTTCGCGCGCGCCCGGTCGGGTCGAGCGTTTGTCGGTCGCAGTGATCCTGCCGCAGCATCTGGACGAGCAGGAGGTCGCGCGAATCCATTCGCTGATCTCGGCCGCCGCCGGCATCGACACCAATCGCGGCGATCGTCTCGAGGTCTCGCGCCTGCCGAGCGGCAAGGTGCGTGCGACGCCGCCCGCGGTGGCTGCGTTGACCACGCCGCAACCCGCCGATCGCGTTGCCCTCGCCGCGCCGCACGCCAACCTGATCGCCAACCGCTCGCTGGAACTGCAACCGTGGATGCCGTGGGCGCTGGCCGGCGCGGTCGGCCTGCTGCTCGGCGCGATCTTCGCCTTCGCCGCGCAGCGCAAGCCGCGCAAGCTCAGCGCCGAAGAACGCGAAGCGGTGCTGGCCAAGCTGCGCGGCTGGCTGTCGGAAGGGCAGATGCCGGTCGAGCATCGCATCGTCGCGAGCAAGACCCCATGAGCACCCTGGGCGAACGCAAGAGCGCGCTGTTGCTGCTGAGCCTGGGCGCGTTCGACCAGCGCCAGTTGCTGGCGCGGCTGCCGGCGGCGTCGGCGCGCACGATCCGCGCGTTGATGCACGACCTGCGCCGCAGCCAGCTGCCGGCGGCGGAACTCGCCGACGCCTTGCTCGGCGACGAGATGCGCGGCCTGACCGCGCGCACCTCGCTGGATGTCGATCAATTGGTCGCGTTGTCGACCACCTTGCCGCATGCCTGGTTCGCGCGGGTGCTGTCGGTGTGGACCGGGGTCGATCGCAATTTCTGCCTGGCGTTGCTGGATAACCGCGTGGCCGCCTCGGTGCGCGAGGAACTCGATCGCATCGGCCGGATGCCGCCGAAGCTGGCCGATGCGCTGCGCGCCGAATCGCTGCAATTGGTGTCGGAGGCGATGGCCGTGCCCGTCGCCGCGTCGCCGGCCAGGGGGCGCGGCTGATGGAACGCATTCCCGCCAGCCACGGGCGCATCGTCGACTTGTCGACCTTGTTGCAGCCGACCGTCGCGCCGAACGCGGCGCCGTCGCAGCCGCGCCCGGATCCGGCCGCCGAACTCGAACGCGAACGCAAAGCGATCTTCGAACGCGCCGAAGCCGAAGGGCTCAAGCGCGGCCTGCAGCGCGCCGACGAACAGATCCTCGCCAGCCAGCAGAAGGCCGAGGCGCGGATCGAACAGGCGCATGCCGCGCAGACGCGCAAGCTGGACAACGCCAACGAACGGCTCGCTGCCTTGCTGAAGGCGTGGCCCGCGGCCGCGGACGAACTGGATCAGCGCCTGGAAACCCTGTCGCTGGACATCGCGTTCGCCTGCGTGACCCGCCTGCTCGGCGAAATCGGCGCCGACGGCGAATTGATGAAGCGCCTGTGCCGACAAGCCTTGAGCGAATACCGCCAGCGCCCGGTCACCGTGCGTGTGGCCGCGGCCGATGTCGAAGCGGTCAGCGAACTCGCGTCCGATGCCGAGGTGCGGGTGATCGCCGATGCGCGCCTGAGTTCCGGACAGTGCCGCCTGGAAACCCACAAGGGCCTGTACGACACCAGCCTGGAAGTGCGTCTGGACGCGTTGAAGCAGGCGCTGCTGCGCAGCGTCGACGGCGGAGACGCCGACGCATGAACGCTTTGACGGCGCGTGCCCAGGCCCATATCCAACTTGCTCCGATGGGACGCAGGCTGGGCCGCATCGTCTCGTTCAACGGTCTGGTGATCGAAGCGCTGGGGCCGGAAGCGCACCTGGGCGAATTGTGCGAGATCGAATCGGCCGTGCCGGGGCCGCGGGTGATGGCCGAAGTGGTCGGCTTCCGCGACGAACGCGTGCTGCTGATGCCGTACGGGCATGTCGGCGCGATCTCCACCGAAAGCCATATCCGCGCGACCGGTCAGCCGGTCACCGTGCCGGTCGGCGAAGCCATGCTCGGCCGGGTCATCGGCGCGTTCGGCAATCCGCTAGATGATCTCGGCCCGATCGCGTATTCCGATGCATACCCGCTGTACCGCGAGCCGATCAATCCGATGGCGCGCGCGCCGATCGACAGCGCGCTCGACACCGGCGTGCGCGCGATCGACACCTTGCTGACCCTCGGCGCCGGCCAGCGCGTGGGCGTGTTCGCCGGCAGCGGCGTGGGCAAGAGCACCTTGCTCGGCATGCTCGCGCGCCAGGTGCGCAGCGACGTGACCGTGCTGGCGCTGGTCGGCGAACGCGGCCGCGAAGTCGGCGAATTCCTCACTCACGCGCTCGGCGCGGAAGGCCTCAAGCGTTCGGTGGTGGTGGCGGCGACGTCCGACGAACCGGCGCTGCTGCGCGCGCATGCCGCGCACGCCGCGCACGCGATCGCCGAATACTTCCGCGACCAGGGCCGCTCGGTGCTGCTGATCGTCGATTCGATGACCCGCTTCGCCATGGCCCAGCGAGAGATCGGCCTGGCGATCGGCGAGCCACCGACCTTCCGCGGCTACACCCCGTCGGTGTTCAGCCAGTTGCCGAAATTGCTCGAACGTTGCGGGCGTTTGCGCGGCGGCGGTTCGATCTCGGGCATCTACAGCGTGCTGGTCGAAGGCGACGACATGAACGAGCCGGTCACCGATCACATGCGCGCGATTCTCGACGGCCACATCGTGCTGACCCGCGACCTGGCCGCGCGCGGCCATCATCCGGCGATCGACCTGCTGCAAAGCACCAGCCGCCTGATGAGTCAGGTCGCCAGCGACTCCGAACAGGCGATCGCCCGCGATGCGCGCAAGCAGATCGCCGCCTATGCCGCTTCGCGCGATCTGATCGAACTGGGCGCGCATCAGCGCGGCGCCAATCCGGCGCTGGATCGCGCGGTCGACCTGAAGCCGGCGCTGGACAAGATCATGCAGCAGACCCCGCTCGAAGCGACCGCGCGCGCCGAGGCCTATCGCCAGCTCGCCGCCGCGATCAAGCACGAAGGCGGCTCGGCATGAACCGCAAACCGTCCGCCGCTGTTTCGACCCTGCTGCGCTGGCGCGAGTTCGAAGAAGCGCGCGCCTCGACCGCGTTCCTGCAGCGCTGCCACGAAACCCGCCAGGCGCTCAGCCGCATGCGGGAAGCGCAGGACGTGCTGCAGGCGATCAATACGCGTCGCGAGGAATTGCTCGCCGCCGACAGCGTCGACCTGGTGTTGCTGCAGGCGGTGGATAGTTTCGAAGCGCAGGCCTGGAGTCGGCTCGATACCCGCCGCGACGAACACGCCGCCGCGCGCCGGCAACAGGACGCCGCGCAGGACGAACACGTCGCCGCGCGCGCCCGCACCCGCGTGGCCCAGACCCGGCACGAGCGCCTGCGCGCCGGCGAACGCGATCAAGAGGAAAAACTGATGTTCGACCGCATGGCCGATCTGTACGCGAGTCACCGGAGCGATCGCGCATGATCAAACCCACTTCCATCGCCGCCGCGGCGCTGTTGCCGCGCCACAACGCGACGCCGCGCGAAGGCGGCTCCGATTTCAGCCGTTGGATCGGTTCCGACCAGGGCCGCGCGGCGACTTCGGCTGCGCCGGATGCCAACCGAGATGCCCAGCGCGAATCGCGCGCGGCCGACGACATCGATGCGCCGTCGCTGGCCTTCGATATCGCCACGGCCGACCAGGCCGATCTGCTGCTGGAATTCCACGTCAGCGGCCGCGGCGGCGCGCAGGAATTGCTGGCTTTGCCGTGGCGCTTGTCGGCCAATGGCCGCCTGTCGCAATTGCTCAGCGCAAACCAGCGACCGGGCGCGCAAGGCCTGGCCTCGTCGCCCGCGCGCGATGCCGCGACCCGCGCCAACGCGAGCCTCGCCGACGCCTGGGTCGAATACAGCATTCGCCATCTGGCTCACGCCGACGCGGCAGCGCCGCAAGTGTTGCCGATGCCGAACCAGGCCGATCCGCTGCACTCGAGCGCGGCGAGTTCCGGCGAATCCACCGCTTCGGCGAGCGCGCCGCGCAACGCATCCGACGGCGCGGCCGCGCCGTGGGCCAGCCGCGTGCTGCGCTGGATCGAGAGCGAAGGCGGCGACGCCACCTTGTGGATCCGCGACTACCGGCTCGACCCGGATGCCGCGCAACGGCTCGGCCGCCTGATGCACACGCTCGCCGAAGAACACGGCACCCGACTGCAACGCATCGTCGTCAACGGCCGCGAACACTGGCGCGCCGATCGCAACACTCCACAGGAGAACGTCTAATGGCCATCGACGCCATCGGCAGCACGCCGAACCCGCAGAACCAGGTCCTGACCCGGCAGAAGAGCATCGATCAGGAAGATTTCATCAAGTTGTTCCTGGCCCAGCTGCAGTTCCAGGACCCGCTGGAACCGGTCGACAACCGCGAGTTCCTGGCCCAGTTGGCGCAGTTCACTTCGCTGGAGCAATCGCGCCAGACCAGCGAGAACACCAACGAGTTGCTGTCGATGAACGCCACCAGCCAGGCCCTGGCGCTGATCGGCCGCGGCGTCGACGTGCAGGGTCAGGCGATCCCGCTGACCGGTTCGGTGACCGCGGTGCAGTTCACCGAAAACGGCCCGACCCTGAGCGTCACCGACGCCAACAAGCAGGTCACCACCGGCATCCGTCTGTCCCAGGTCACCCTGGTCAAGCAGCCGTAACAAGCAGCACTAAACAGCAGTCTTAAGTCGCAGGAGCGCGCTCATGTTCCAAGCCTTGTTCAACAGCCTGTCGGGACTTTTCAGTTTCTCGCGCGGGCTCAACACGATCAGCAACAACGTGTCCAACATGAACACGCCCGGGTTCCGCGGCAGCGATGCGTTCTTCGAGAACGTGCGCGGCGGCCTGGGCTCGCGCATCAGCGGCGAGGGCATGCGCACCGAACCCGGCGACATCCGCCAGACCGGCAACGGCACCGACATGGCGGTCGACGGCGAGGGCTATTTCATTCTTCGCGATCCCAGCGGCGAGTTGCACTACACCCGCGCCGGTCAGTTCCGCTTCAACGACAAAGGCGTGCTGGTCGACACCGTGTCGGACTACGAAGTCATGGGCTACGACAGCACCGGCAACCTCGCCAACGTCGACCTGACCCCGTACCGCACCTTGCCGCCGGTGCTGACCACCCAGGTCAAGATCAAAGGGTCGGTGCCGCCGAGCGGGACCCAGCCGGTCACGATCACGTCCATCGACATCTTCGATTCCAACGGCACTCCTCGCAGATTGTCCGCGGTATTTACCCGCAACACCGCCAACACCTTCGGGACTGAGTACAACGTCGTCATCAAGGATGCCACCGACGCCACCATCGCTACCCATACCCTGAAATTCGACACCCTCGGCACGCCGACCCGCGATACCAACGAATTCATTGCCAACTTCAATTTCGGCGGTGGCACCACGCCGCAGCCGGTCACCTTCAATTTCGGAACGCCTAACGGCTTCGACGGCATCATGGTGATGACCGGCGGCCAGACCCTGACCGCCAACGTCGTCGACGGCCACGGCATCCTCGGCTACAACGACGTGTCCTTCGACGAGAAGGGCGTGGTGCAGCTGTCGTATTCGGCCAAGGAAAAGCGTCAGGGCCCGCGTCTGGCGCTGGCGTTGTTGCCCAACGAAAGTTCGCTCAAGCTCGACGGCGGGCGCATGGTGTCCGGCCCCAGCGTGCAGAACAAGGAGCTTGGTAGCCCGGGCGAAAGCCGCTACGGCCGCATCGTCGGCCGCAGCCTGGAGCTGTCCAACATCGACCTGACCCGCGAGTTCGCCGACATGATCATCATCCAGCGCGGCTATCAGGCCAGCTCGCGGGTGATGACCGTGAGCAACGAAATGATCGAGCAGCTCTACAACAGCACGAGGGGCAGCTGATGGCCGTGTTGTTGCCGGTGCGCTGGCACGGCGCGAGCCGGCTGGCGCGTCTGCGTTCGCTGTTGTCGGCGCGCGGCGGCGAATGGCTGCGCGAATGGTCGAGCGACAAGGCCGCGCTGGAGTTCAATCTGGAACCGCTCGACAGCGGCGTCGGCGCCGGCCAGTGGTTCGCGACGCGCGCAAGCGGCGGGCTGGTGTATGCGTGCATGGCCTCGGCCGCGTTCGATCAGCTGGGACGACGCCTGCTCGGCAGCAACGAATCCGACACGCTCGGCCTGGCCGAAGGCGTCGGCCGCCGCGCCTGGAGCGATCTGATGCGCGCCTGGTTCGCCGCCGCGTCCGACGCCGACGCGTTAAGCGACGCGGCCGCGCCGAGCGAACGCGCGCTGGCCGCGCGTCACGGCGTGGTCGGTCTGCTGGTGCAGGTGGCCGGCGTGCGCATCGCCTTGTACCTCGACGCCGGCGTCTGCGATGCGCTGGTGCCGGTCGACAAACCCGCCGCGGCGCTCGCGCTGAGCAAGCGCGGCGACGCGATGACCCAGGCCCAGCTCGGCCTGGAGGTCGTGCTCGATCTGGGCATGGCCGAGATCGGCCAGGCCTTCGATCTGCGCCCGGGCGAAATCATCCGCACCGCGGTCAAGCTCGACACCGCATTGACCTTGCGTTCGACGACCGGCGCGACGCTCGCGCGCGGTCAGCTGATCGCCCAGGACGGCCAACGCGCCATTCGTATTTCCTCGATTTCCATGCAGCAAGGGGCAACCTCATGAAGAACAGTGCAGCCGCCGAAGTCATCCCGGCCGACAAGACCACCCTCGACACCCGCGACAGCAGCTTGCGCGACAGCGGCGCGCGCCAGGACATCGGCCTGATCGGCCATGTGCAGGTCTCGCTGGCCGCGCAGGTCGGCACGATCAATCTGTCGGTCGAGCGTTTGTTCGGCCTCAAGGCCGGCGATGTGATCGACATGAACGAAGCGCTTGAGGCGCCGATCACCTTGATGCTCAACGGCCGCGCGGTCGCGCGCGCCGAGCTGCTCGCGGTCGACGATCACTTCGGCGTGCGGATCCTGGAACTGGCGTGAGCGCGGACGCAACGCAACCCGCCGCGACGCAAACCGCGGCGCCGGTGACCGCACCTGTCGTTGCGCCCGGCGCGGTGCACAGCGCAGCGCCGATCGGCTTTCGCGACGAGCACGAATCGGTCGCCGATTCGGCGGTCGGCGTGCTGCTGGTGCTGGTGGTGCTGCTCGGCGCCTGCCTCGGCGGCCTGCTGTTCGCCAAGCGCAAGGGCTGGTTGAACCGTTGGCTGCCGGCGCCGAGCGGCGCGGCCGACGACGCTTCGCGCCTGCGCGTGGAGCAGGTGCTGCGACTGAGTCCGCGCACCGTGCTGTATCGCGTCGCCGACGAACGCAACCGTTATCTGATTCTCGAATCGACCGCGAGCGCCCAGCTCGGTCCCGCGCAACCTCTCGATCAAGCGACCCCGTCCCATGACCCGCACGCCTGACCGCCGCCGTTGGCCGATCGTGATCGGCGCGATGACCGGCGCACTGCTGTTCGCCGGCGCCGCCGTGGCCGCCGGCGCGACCGCGCCGAGCGACCTGGTCGGCGAAGCGCTCAAGCAGGACTATTCGCCGGCGATCCGCAATCTCATCGCGCTGACTGCGTTGTCGCTGTTGCCGGTGGCGCTGATCGCGATGACCTCGTTCACCCGTATCGTGATCGTGCTGTCGCTGCTGCGCCACGCCCTGGGCCTGCCGCAGACGCCGCCGAACGCGGTGGTGGTGACCTTGTCGATCTGCCTGACCTATTTCTCGATGGCGCCGGTGCTGGACAAGGTCAACGACAACGCATTGCAGCCATACATGGCCGAGCAGATCGGCAGCGGCGAAGCGGTGCGGCGCGGGCTGCTGCCGATGCGCGAGTTCATGGTCGGCCAGACCCGCGAATCGGACCTGACCGCGGTGCTGGAAATGGCTCGCGTGCCGGCGCCGAAAACCATCGACGACATCCGCTTCCGTCATCTGCTGCCGGCGTTCCTGCTCAGCGAGCTCAAGACCGCGTTCCAGATCGGCTTCGTGATTTTCTTGCCGTTTCTGTTGATCGACCTGGTGGTGGGCGCGGTGCTGATGGCCTTGGGCATGATCATGGTGCCGCCGGCGACGATCAGCCTGCCGCTGAAGATATTGCTGTTCGTATTGATCGACGGCTGGGTGCTGGTGTCCAGGGCCTTGTTAAGCAGTTACTGGACGTAGGGACGCCGCGACGTGATGGAAGCGGCGACGGCCGAAGGGGAGGACGCCGAACTGTGGCAGCGCTACCGCGGCGGCAGCGACGACGCGCGCGACCGGCTGTTCCTGCGTCACGTCGGCTGGGCCAAGGCGATCGCCTCGCAGGTGCACGGCCGCATTCGCGCCTATCCGGTCGACCGCCAGGATTTCATCCAGAACGCGACCATCGGCCTGCTCGATGCGATGAGCCGCTTCAACCCCGAGCGCGGCGTGACCTTCCGCGTCTACGCCAAGCCGCGCGTGCGCGGCGCGGTGTTCAACGGCTTGCGCGCGATCCTCGGCGACCGTCCGCCGCCGCGCGACGAGGCCACCATCCGCGAGCGCCTGCAGAGCCTGCAGGACAACGGCGGCCAGGACACATTGGAAAGCATCGTCGACTCGGTGGTCGGCCTGGGCCTGGGCTTCCTGCTCGACGAAGCCGGCCGCCACGGCGGCGCCAGCGACACCCGCGACGGGCTGGCCTATGTCGACCGCCAGCAGACCGAGCATCGCCTGAGCGCGGCGCTGAACAACCTGCCCGAGCGCCTGAAGCTGATCATCCAGACCCACTATTTCCACTATGTCCCGTTCCAGGACATCGCCCAGAGCCTCGGCCTGACCAAGGGCCGGGTGTCGCAACTGCACCACGCGGCCTTGACCAAGCTGCGCGAGAGTTTGCGGGATATGCAGTAGGGCGCGAGGGGCGTGGATCGCCGCGGCTCGGCGCGTGCCTGGACGGGGTAGATCGCGCCGAAGGCCGCGACCGGGCGAGAGGCATGGGCAGCGCGGCGCGAACTGAGCCCAGGACCGCGGTGCCGACCCCTGACCACGACTATGCCGTCCTGTCGACCGAAACCGCGGCTGGCCCGGTCCTGTGGTGGCGGAGGTTTGAGCCCCGATGCCTTGCGTTGCAGGCGCTACGGTGCTTGCCCCGGCCGGCGCGCCGGGCCGAAGCCGGCTTCGACAGGCGCCGGCGAAGATCCATCCGCGGCTCCGTTCGAGCCCCGAGCCCGCCCGGCGAGGCCCGTCCCACCTACGCCTCAACCAGATTAGTCCCACCCGCCCCCGCGCCGGGGACCCATGGCGGAGCGGGGGGCTATAATCCATCATCTCAGCCGTATCCCGGCAATAGTTAAGGAATCCCATGGCACGCGGCGTCAACAAAGTCATCCTGGTCGGCAACCTCGGTAACGATCCGGAGACCAAATACACCCAGGGCGGCATGGCCGTGACCACCCTCAGCCTGGCGACCACCAGCGTCCGCAAGGACAAGGACGGCAACCAGCAGGAACGTACCGAGTGGCACCGGGTCAAGCTGTTCGGCAAGCTCGGCGAGATCGCCGGCGAGTACCTGAAGAAAGGCCGTCAGGTCTACATCGAAGGCTCGATCCGCTACGACAAGTTCACCGGACAAGACGGCGTCGAAAAGTATTTCACCGACATCATCGCCGACGAGATGCAGATGCTCGGCGGCGGCGGTGAAGGCGGCGGTGGTGGCGCGCGCGAAGGCGGCGGCCGCAGCGACTTCCGTGGTGGTGGTGGTGGCGGTGGCGAGCGTCCGGCGCGCGGCGGCGGTGGTGGTGGTGGCGGCAACTACGGCGGCAATCGCGATGCCGGCCCGCCGCGCCGCGAAGCGCCCCCGGCCAAGTCGAACGATTTCGGCGATGATTTCGCGGACGACGACATTCCGTTCTGATTCCGGCGTCGAGCAGCGTCTCGCTTCTGCCGCAAAAGGCCCGCTGATGCGGGCCTTTTGCTTTCTCTCGCCGTATCGTCGACCGTTCTCGGCTCGGCGATCGCGGCATCGCGATCTAACGCGAAAACAACACCGGACAAGGCGCATGGTCCAGCAGATACCGCGTCGTTCCGCCGAGGATCTGCTCGATCAGCCGCGAATGACTATAGGCACCGGCCACGATCAATTCGGCGTGGCATTCGCTCGCATACTCGGCGATGACGGGCCCGGCGTTGGCGTGCGCCGCGGATCTGCGAACCCATTTGACCTGTACCCCGTGGCGCTCGAGATAGCTGCGCAAGAACGCATCCAGCGGGTACGCGGTCGATGAGGTTTCGTCGACGCTCAGCAAGTCGACCGAGCGCATGCGGACCAGCCAGGGCAGGGCATCGTGCAGCGCCCGGGCGGCTTCCCGGGAGGCCTTCCACGCCACGACCGCATGGCCGAAGGTCGTCGGCAGGGCCTTGGCGGCGGGCACGCACAGGACCGGCCGGCCGGAGCCGGCGGCGACGGTGGCGAATACGCGGTGGCGGGCGTCGCGCTCGTTCGCGTCCATGCCGAGCACGGTGACGTCGGCATAGCGGGCGTGTTCGATGGAGATCTCCGACGGCGTCAGCCAGAACGATTCCGAGCGGCGGATCTCATAGGGCACGTCGTCGTAGCGCAATCGCGCGTCGGCGGCTTCGGCCATGCGTTCGATGGTGGCCAGCGCGCACTCGCGCATGTTCTGGTAGACGCCCGCCGGGTAGTACTCCCAGGCCTCCGGAATCGGCGCGACCTGACTGACGCCGACCAATGCCACCACCCGGCCGCGCCAAGCCTTGGCCATCGCGCAGGTGGTTTGCAGCACCGGCGAGAGGATGTCGCCCATCAACAGCGGTACGAGGAATTCCTTGAACATGGCGCTCGCTCCGAAACCCGTAGCGGCAGCGTGCCAGTCGCGGCGATGACGGCATTGATACGGATCAATGAAGCCGATGTGGCGCGCTCGCGCGGATTGATCCAGATCAAGAGCGGCGGGCGGCGAAGGCCTAGGCTGGATTCGAACCCATCACAGGAGCCTGTCATGAACATCGCATCGCCCGTCACCCGCGTTTCAGCACCGCTGCGATGGACCCAGACCTTGCGCGACCGCAGCCACGTCGTGATCCGGTCCATTTCGCCGCAGGACCGCTCGGCCGAACGCAGTTTCCTGGAGGGGCTGTCGGCGCAGACCCGCCGATTCCGTTTTCTCGGGCAGATGCGTTGCCCCAGCGAGCAGTTGCTCGATCAGCTCACCGATATCGATCCCGAGCACGAAATTGCCTTCGTCGCGGTGATTCCGGAAGGAAGCGCCGAGCGCATCGTCGGCGCCAGTCGCTACAGCGCGTCGGCGGACGGCGAGTCCTGCGAATGCGCCGTGACCGTGGCCGATGAATGGCAGAACAAGGGACTGGGCAGCGCCTTGATGAAGCACTTGATCGAGATCGCGAGACAACGCGGCATCCGTCGGATGTATTCGGTGGATCTGGCGGAGAACCTGCAGATGCGCGATCTGGCGGCTTACCTCGGCTTTCATATGCGCGCCGATCCCGACGATGCCGGTCAGGTCATACACGAGCTGTCGCTGTAGACAACGGCGCCGCGCTCAGCGCGGCGTTTTTTTGGCGATGGCGCGGCGCGGGAATGCAGATGAAACTCACGAGTGCGTTCGATCGATTTTCGAAACTGGCGGCGCGGTTCTCCGGGCGGCCGCTGGCGTTCACCGCGGCGGTCGCGATCATCGTCGTGTGGCTGGTGACCGGGCCGTTGTTCGCCTTCAGCGATACGTGGCAGCTGGTGATCAACACCGCGACCACGGTGATCACGTTCCTGATGGTGTTTCTGATCCAGAACACGCAGAGCCGCGACACCGAGGCGATCCAGATCAAGCTCGACGAGTTGATCCGCGCGACCGAGGCCGCCAGCAATTCGCTCATGGATCTGGAAGAGTTGGACGAAGCCACGCTCGACAGATACCGGCTGAAGTACGAGCTGCTGGCGCGTCAGTCGCGTGCGGGATAAGCCGTCGCGAGGGTCTGTCGGGATTGCATTCAACCCAGCAGGGCGACGAGCACGAAGCAGGCCGTCATGAGCAGCGTTCCCGGGATCAGCCGCCAGGCGAAACCGCGCCCGCCCCGGACCGCGGCCACGAAGCACTTCATCAGCGAATTGGCGATGACCGCGCCCATCAGTCCTTGTTCGGCCAATCGCGCATCGAGCGGATCGCGCGCCATCGATTGCGCTGCCGATGCGGCGGCGGCATGCACGTCGGCCAGTCCGGACAACGCTAGCACCCACGGCAGGCTGGCCCCGCCGAGATGGCTTCGCGCGATCGCCGATGCCAGCATGATCGCGCCGAGCAAGGCCACGAATCGCAACGCGGCCATCGGCTCGAACGGCCGTTGCGATACCAGCTTGCGCATCGGAACGGCCGTTGTGGTGGCGGCTGAGCGGGTGGACAGCCATGCCGCCGCCGCGACGGCCGCGCCCGCCGCGATCAAGGCCGGCGTGGCCCAATGCAGCATCGCCGGCGACAGCGCGCCGAGCACGACCGCCAGTTGCACGATCGTGGCGACATTGGACATCAGGCCGGCGCTCGCCGCGGCCGGCGCCAGGGCGGGATCGGCGCGGGCGCGATCGGCCATCGCGGCGATCGTGGCGGTGCTCGACACGAAACCGCCAGCCAGCCCTGCGATCGAAAGCCCCAGTCGGGCGCCGAAGATCCGAAGCGCGACATAACCCACCGAACCGATCGCCATGACCGCGACCACCAGCACCCACAGACGATGCGGGTTGATCGATCGCCACGGGTCGATGGTCCGGTCGGGCAGCAGCGGCAGCACCACGAATGCCGCCGCGGTCAACAACAGCAGATCGTGCAGTTCCTGCCGCGTCAGCACCCGCCGGCTGAATCGGTGCAGGCGCTGTTTGCTGGCCAGCACGATGGCGACGAGCACGCCGAGCGCGGCGGCGATGTCGGGTGAGCGCATCGACAATGCGCCCAGCAGCCAGGTGACCAGCAACGCGATTTCCGTGCTCAGTCCCGGGTCGCGATCGCGCGTGCTCAGATAACCGGCGGTGACCAGCGCGCTCAGGAACAGTCCGGACGTCAGCAGGCCGAGTTCGCCCAGACTGACCGCGACCGCGCCGGCCAGGCTGCACAGTACGAAGCTGCGAATGCCCGCCGGTTCGTGCAATGGGCCGCGTCCCCTGGCGCGTTCGCGATCCAGGCCCACCAACAGGCCGATGCCCAGCGCCACGCTCAGGCCGGTGATCGGAGAGGGGGACGCGATCGAAAGCGGAATCATGGGGCGGCGACGCGTCTAAGCGATCAGGCTCATGTCGAGCACCGCGCGGCCTTCGATCGCGCCTACCCGCAAACGATCGAGCACCGCGTTGACCTGACTGAGCGGGTAGGGTTCGACCTGGGCCCGCACCTTGCCGTAGGCCGCCATGGCGACGGCTTCGGCCAGGTCCTGACGATTGCCGACAATCGACCCGCGCAAGGTGATGCGTTTGAGCACGACATCGAAGATCGGCGTGGCGAATTCGCCCGGAGGCAAACCGATCAGGCTGATCGTGCCTTTGCGGCGGACCATGCCCAGCGCCTGGCTGAAGGCGCTGGGCGACACGGCGGTGACGAGCACGCCTTGCGCGCCGCCACCGGTGGCGCGGCGAATGTCTTCCAGCGCGCTCGCATCGTTGGCGTTGACGACGATTTCCGCGCCCAGCGAGCGCGCCAGTGCGAGCTTGCTTTCGCTGACGTCGATCGCCGCGACGTGCAGCCCCATGGCTTTCGCGTACTGGATGGCGAGGTGGCCGAGGCCGCCGATACCGGAAATCGCGATCCACTCGCCGGGGCGCGTCTCGGTCTCGCGAATGCCCTTGTAGCTGGTGACGCCCGCGCACAGGATCGGCGCGAGGGAGATGAAGTCGCAGTTGTCCGGCAGGCGCGCGACGTAGGCCGCGTCGGCGATGGCATAGTCGCTGAAAGTGCCGTTGACGCTGTAGCCGCTGTTGCGTTGGCCTTCGCACAGGGTTTCCCAGCCGCTGATGCAGTATTCGCAACGCCCGCACGCGTCGTGCAGCCAGGCGATGCCCACCGGGTCGCCGCTGCGCAGATGTTTCACTCCCGCGCCGACTTCGGCGACGACGCCGGCGCCCTCGTGCCCGGGAATGAACGGAAGGCCGGGTTTGACCGGCCAGTCGCCTTGTACCGCATGCAGGTCGGTGTGGCAGACCCCGCTGGCGCGGATCTTGACCAGCACCTCGCCGCGGCCGGGGCTGGGGATGGGCAGGTGCTCGATCGACAGCGGTGCCCCGAGGCGATGCCCGACTGCCGCTCGCATTGTGCCGTTCATCGCGTGCTCCACCTGCCGAGTCGATCAGCAGTCTGCGCCCGCGCGCGAACGGCGCCTTGATCTGGATCAAGTCCGGCCGGCGGTGGTTGCGATGCCTGGGGGATCGGACCATGCTTTCCACCTAGCCTGGGAGTCAGATGATCGCCATGTCACTGCAAGCGAAGGACAAGGCATCGCCGGCCGGACATCTGCCCGGTCTGCTGATAATCGACGACGATCCCGATATCGTCGCGCTGTTGTCGCGTTACTTCGGCGCCAACGGCTATCGGGTGACCGGTGCGGCCAATGCGGCCCAGGCGCGGGCGCTGATCGTCGCGGAGACGATCGAACTGGTGCTGTTGGATCTGGGGCTGCCGGACGAGGACGGCCTGTCCTTGCTGCGCCATCTGCAGATGAACTGGCGAGGGCCGGTGATCGTGGTCAGCGGGCGCGGCGAAGCGGTCGAACGCGTCGTCGGCCTGGAACTGGGCGCCGACGATTACGTGACCAAGCCCTTCGACCTGCGCGAGTTGTTGGCGCGAACCCGGTCGGTATTGCGCCGCGCGCTGCCCAAGGTGGAGGCGCCGATCGCGGGCGAGCGCCTGATCTTCGAAGGATTCAGCCTGGACATTCCCGCGCGCCGCCTGACCGACGCGTCGGGCAGCGAAGTGCCATTGACCACCGGCGAATTCGAATTGCTCAAGGCGCTGCTGGAACGTCCGCGTCAAGTGCTCAGCCGCGATCAGCTGATGACCAGCGTGCATGGCCGCGACGCCGGTCCGTTCGATCGAACCATCGACGTCGGCATAGGCCGGCTCAGGCGAAAAATCGAACACAGTCCCAGCGAGCCGCGGTTGATCAAGTCGGTACGTGGCGCCGGCTACCTGCTGGCCGCCGAGGTGCGCAAGGCATGACCGAAGACGCGCTGCTGCACGGCCTGTTCGAAGCCGTTCCCGATGCGCTCGTCGTCGTCGACGGCAACGGCCGCATCGTTCAGGCCAATCGTCAGGCGGAACGGCTGTTCGGTTATCCGCAAGGCGGTTTGAACCACATCGCGGTCGAACAGCTCATTCCCGAGGACGCACGCGAGCGGCATCACGCCCATCGCGCGGGCTATGTGGCGCGGCCGCATGTGCGCCCGATGGGGGTGAGCGGCCAGAGCCTGATCGGGCAGCGACTGGACGGAACGAAATTTCCGGTCGAGATCGCGTTGAGTCCGATCGACAGCGATCAGGGGCCACGCTATCTGGCATCTGTTCGCGACATCTCCGAATCGCAACGCGCGCGCCAGGCGCTGGTGCGCGCGCGCTACGACGCCTTGGCCGCGAGAATCGGCCAGCTCGCACTGGAGGCACAGGACGAGTCCGGTGTGGTCGATCATGTGCCCGCACTGTTGGCCGCGGCATTGGATACGCAAGTCGTCGCCGTCGTGTTCGTGTCCACCGATCGGCAAACGGTCGAGACCCGGGCCTCGATCGGGTTGAATGGCCCGGGCGCCGGCGCCGGATCGCTCGCCCGATTCGATTCGCCCGCCTTGTTGGCCTTGATCGCCAAGGGCGAAACCCTGGTGGCCGATGACCTGCACGGGGCCGCCGGTGCGGCGAGCGGTTTTCCGATCAGCACGTCGCACGCCGGCAGTGGCGTGCTGCTGCCGTTGTCGGACCGCGGCTGGGCGATGGGCGCCTTGCTGGTGATGTCGGAAAAATCGCGTCACTTCGATCACGACGCGCTGCACCTGCTGCAATCGGTGGCCAATCTGATCGCGGCCTTCGTGCAGCGACGGCGCACCGAGGAACAGTTGGCGCATTCCCAGCGCCTGGACGCAGTGGGCCAGCTGACCGGTGGCATCGCCCATGATTTCAATAATCTGTTGACCGTGATCTCCGGCAGCCTGCAGTTGCTGGAGATGGAGTGCGAGGACAAGTCCGACGCCAGCGACATCATCGCCAGCGCGTTGCGCTCGGTGGGACGCGGCGCGGAACTCACCAGCAAGTTGCTGGCGTTCGCGCGCCGGCAGCGACTCATACCGCACGCCGTCGATACCGCCGCATTGCTGCGCGATCTGGAACTGATGCTCAAGCGCACCCTCGGCGAAAGCATCCGGCTGCAGGTCCATTGCGATGACGATCTGCCCGCAGCCTATGTCGATCCCACCCAATTGGACGCGGCGCTGGTGAACCTGGCCCTGAACGCACGCGATGCGATGCCGCGCGGCGGGGAGATCACCATCGAAGCGCGCTCGCACCACAATGGCGAGCAGACCATGCCGGGTGAACTCGCCGTCGGCCGCTACGTCAGGATCAGCGTGACCGATACCGGCCGCGGCATGGGGCCGGACACTTTGGCCCGAGCGATGGAGCCGTTCTTCACCACCAAGGAAGCCGGACGCGGCAGCGGCCTGGGCCTGAGCATGGTCTACGGCTTCGCCAAGCAGAGCGGCGGGCATCTGCGGATCGAAAGCGCGCTTGGCTACGGGACGCGGGTGAATTTGTTCGTACCGGCCGCTCAGGCGACCGCGACCGCGGCGGCGCCGGTCAGCGGGGTAGGTATCGAAGGCAAGGGCGAGACGGTACTGGTCGTCGAGGACGACGAGGCCGTGCGCAATATCGCCGTCGCGTTCTTGCGCTCGTTCGGGTATCAGGTGCTAGCGGTCGATTCGGCCGAGGCGGCGCTGGACACACTGGCGGAGAACGCGTCGATCCGCATCCTTTTCAGCGACGTGATGCTCGGCGAAGGCATGAACGGCAAGGACCTGGCCTTGGCGGCGCGCGCGCTCCGACCGGGCCTGCCGGTGTTGCTGACCTCGGGTTACGAAACCCGCGGCGTCGGCGAAAAAGACCCGCCGGCCGAGCGTTTCGAATTGCTGCGCAAGCCGTATCGGCGCGAACAGCTCATGGCGGCGATCGGCCTGGCGCTCGATCCGCGCAAACAGATGCCGCCCGCGCCTTAGTGACAGGTGGTGCTTTCGCGCAGCACGGTTTGCAGTCCGGCGCGGTTCTGGATGCGGATCTCGCGGCCGGCCACCGCGATCAGGCCCCGTGCCTGCAGGCGCGACAGCACCCGGGTCACCGTCTCCAGTGTCAGCGACAGAAAGTTTCCGAGTTCGGCGCGGGTCATCCGCAGTTGCAGATGGCTCGGGCTGAAGCCCAGGCACTCGAGCCGCGATGCCAGATCGAACAGAAACGTAATCACGCGCTGATCGGCGCCGAGCGTGCCCAGCGCCAGCATCCAGCCCCAGTCGCGACGGATCTCGCCCGCGAGCAAGCAGGTGATGCGTTCCTGGAACTGCGGCATCTCGTCGCGTAACTGCGCGTACGGCAGTTCCCACAACTCGCCGGTGTCCAGCGCGATCGCATCGCAGGTGTAGGTCGGCATGTCCAGCGAGTCCAGTCCGAGCAGATCGCCGCGCATGCGAAAGCCGGTGATCTTCTCGCGGCCGTCTTCACTGATCAGGGCGGTCTTGAAGAACCCGGCATGCACCAGATACAGGGCGTGGCGAGGCTGACCGGCGCGGAACACATGCTGCTTGGCGTGGACGCGCCGGCGTTGCAGCGGCCAGTGCTGCAACAGTTGCTCGAGACTGTGGGTCTCCTGCGCGCGTCCCGCCGAGGAGGCACCGGAATAGGATTCGAACGACGGCTCTGGGCGGGAGGCGGTTTCGAGCAACATGGCGGTGGTCCGATGGCGGGGTTGGGATCAGCCTAGAGGCCGATGCCGCCGGAATGATTCCAGCGCGGTAACCAGCGGTAACAGTTTGTAACAACCGGATTGAACCGGCGGCCGGCGCACCCGGCGCGCGCAGCCATCGAAGCTTGATCCGGATCAAGGCTCGATCGACGGCGGCGGTCACAGTGGACAGAACGCAGTGCGGCGCTGGCCGCTGGAACAGGCTTTGACCTCCCCGACGCGATTCACCGACCCGCATGCGGTCGATCTTTGGGACAGCCAATTCCGCTGGCGCAGCGGCAATCGGCTGTGCGACCGCACGATCGATGCGACATGGCAGCGCGTCGCCACCGCTGTGGCGGATGCCGAGGGCGAAGAGTGCGCGTACTGGCGCAGCCGCTACGCGTTCGCATTCGGCCAATGGCAGTTGCTGCCCGATCCGAGGCTGCTTCGTTTCGCCGGAACCGACAGGCCGGTTCCCCCGTTGCGCGAACCGATCGCCGCGGTCAACGCCGGAGCGTTCGTCGTCGATGCGCATACGCGACGCGCCCGCTTCGATCATCAACGGTTCGGCGCCGCCGCGGCGGTGGCCGTGCGGATGCTCGACGATGCCGCGCTGGCCTTCGGACCCGACGACGATCGGCCGATGCGTTTCGGAATCGGAATCATCGGCCTGGGCGATGCCCTGGACGCGCTGGGGCTGGCTTGCGATCGCACGCAGGCGCCGCGCGCGGCCCAGGCCATCGCCCGCAGCCTGGCGCTGGGATGTCTGCACGGTTCGCTGAAGATGGTCGAGGAACGCGGCGACCGGCGCGCTCAAGGCGGTCAGGGCCTGGCGGACCTTTGGAGACAGCGCGCGTTGCCGGCCGAACTGGCCGACGCGGTCGCGCGTAACCATCGGCACGAATGCTTGACGCGGCTCGATGGCTTGTCCGAACTCGCGCGTCTTGCCAATGGCGCCAGCGATTCGTTCGACCTGCCGAAGCGGGGTCCGAGCGATTCGATCGAAGCGGCGTCGGCGGATATGCAGGCCGTGCGACGGGCGATCCGTTGCGCGGTCCAGCCGTGGATCGATACCCAACCCCAGACGTCGCCGCTCGAGGCCTGATCGCGGCGCAGCCGGTGGGTAGCGGCTAGCCCTTGGCGCCGACGCGACCAAGCAAGGCCGTCGACCAGCGGCGAACGCGCAGGATCGCGCTCTTGATCCCGGACCGGGCGGTCGCCGGCGCGAACGCGTCGGTCAAACGCTTCAATGTCCCATCGGCATGATCGGCATTCGGATTGGCGTCCGGATCGGGGCCGCGCAACGCGATCATGACGTCATCTTCAATCCAGCGCAGTTGGCGTCGAAGATCTTGTTCGACGCGAACGGATTCGTCCTGCTCGTCAGCGCTCGTCATGGCGGGCCTCGGCGGATATCGGTGTGTGGATATCGGTGTGTCGGCAAGGGCGCGAAAACATCCATGTCAGTGTCCGAACAACATGGGAAGGTCGGTGGCGATCAGCAGTTCGCGGGTGACCCCGCCCAGCGCCCACTCGCGCAGACGCGAGTGGCCGTAACCGCCCGCGACCAGCAGATGCGCATGCATTTCCCGGGTGTATTGCAGGATTGCGGTGGCCACGGTCTGGCCGAGCGTCGGCCGGCTGACGAGATAGGCCTCGACGCCATGCCGCGCGAGATACTTCACCATGCGCCGTCCGGACTCATCGGTGTCGGCCGCGCCGTCGTCGTGGATGGTGAGCACGTCCACGCGCTCCGCACCCTTCAACAGGGGCAATGCATCGTGCACGGCGCGGGTGGTTTCACGCGTGGGCTGCCAGGCGATCGTGATGCGCTTCATCGGCATGGTGACCACGGTGCGCGGCGGAATCACCAGCACCGGACGTCCCGATTCGAGCAGCAGGGCGACGAAGTAGTCGTGCGGCACGATCGATTCGACCGTATCGCCGACTGATCCGGCCACGACGACGAGGTCGGCATCGAAGGCCTCGCGCGCCGCCATTCTCGGCGATTCGGCGTACAGGGCCTCCACCACGCGCGCGTCAGACGAGATGGTCTCGCCGGCGAGTTGTTGCCTGAGTTTGTCCAGGTTCACCCGGCCGCGCTCGCGAAGGCTGTCGTGGACGTCGGCGGTGACCGTATCGGCAATCAAACCCCAGGGATGAGCGAGCGGCATCGGCAGGTCGACCATCTCCAGCGCCGACAGATGCGCGGCATGCAGCCTCGTCAACGCGATCGCCGCTTGCAAGGCCTCGACGTCGCCTTCGCTACCGGTCATGGGAATCATCAGATTCTTGTACATGCGCGTGCTCCACGGGCCGGAATCGGCCGACATGGCACTGTCCATTCAGCGGTGGCGCGGCGTATTGATCTGGGTCAAGCCCGGGCAAGCGACCTCAGTCGCGGGTATGCGCCCGTTTGGTCGTGCGGTTCGATTGATCTGGATCAAGTGATTCGGCCGTGGCCGCTGGCGTAATGAGACCGGATTTTTCACCGGAGCCGGACATGAACAGCGAACGTCTGCGCAAGTACGTGTTGGAGGAATTGGCGTTCGACCCGCGGGTCGATGCTTCGGGCATCGGCGTCGGCGTGGACGAGCGCATCGTCAAGCTCACCGGACACGTCCACAGCCTCGCCGACAAGATCGCGGTGGCGCAGGCGGTGGAGCGGGTGAAGGGCGTGCGCGGCGTGGTGCTCGATGTCGAGGTGCGCTGCCCGCCCGATGCGCATGTGTCCGACGAGGTGTTGGTCAAACGCGCCACCGACGTGCTGGCCTGGGACACCTCGCTGCCGAAAGGAGCGGTCAAGGTCACCGTCGACCAGGGCTGCCTGACCCTGACCGGCACGGTCGACTGGCAATTCCAGCGTAGCGGGATCGAGAGCGATCTGCGTTGCCTGGCTGGTGTGATCGACATCGACAACCAGATCGCGATCCGGGCGATTTCCTGCAAGCAGGACGTCAAGCGTTCGATCAAGGACGCGATGCACCGCCGCGCCGACGTGCAGGCCTCGAATATCCGCGTCGACGTGGACGAGGGCGGGCGCGTGACCCTGAAGGGCAAGGTCGACGACTGGCAGGCGCGAAACGCGGTCGAGGACGCCGCGTGGCTGATCGCCGGGGTCAAGGATGTCGACAACCGGGTACGCATCCGGTGACGACGCCCGCCGTGCCGGCCCGCGGCGCGCGCAAGCGCGACAAGGCCGCGCGCAACGGCGGCCGGCTCAAGCGTCGCGTCGTCGTGGCGATCGCCGCCAAGCTGGTCTTGTTGACCTTTTTGTACCTGATGTTCTTCTCGCCGTCGCACCGGCCGCGCATCGACGATGCGGCGGTGGACCGGCATTTGATTCCCACAAGGTAAACCTCATGCCGGATCTCCATGTCGTCGATCTGTCCCGACTGCAATTCGCGCTGACCGCGCTGTACCACTTCCTGTTCGTGCCGTTGACCATCGGCCTGGCCCTGATCATGGCGATCATGGAAAGCGTGTACGTGATGACGAACCGGGTGATCTGGAAACAGATGACCCGGTTCTGGGGCGTGCTGTTCGGCATCAACTTCGCCATGGGCGTGGCCACCGGCATCACCATGGAGTTCCAGTTCGGAACCAACTGGGCGTATTACTCGCATTACGTCGGCGATATCTTCGGCGCGCCGTTGGCGATCGAAGGGATGATGGCGTTCTTCCTGGAAAGCACCTTCGTCGGCCTGTTCTTCTTCGGCTGGGACCGCTTGAGCAAGCTGCAGCACCTGATCGTGACCTGGCTCACCGCGCTGGGCGCCAACCTGTCCGCGCTGTGGATCCTGATCGCCAACGGTTGGATGCAGAACCCGGTCGGCGCGGAGTTCAACTTCCAGACCATGCGCATGGAGGTCACCGACTTCGCCGCGGTGGTGTTCAATCCGGTCGCGCAGGCGAAATTCGTGCATACCGTCAGCGCAGGCTATGTCACCGGCGCGATGTTCGTGCTGTCGATCAGCGCCTGGTATCTGCTGCGTGGACGCAATATCGAGATCGCGCGCCGCTCCATCGTGGTGGCCGCGAGCTTCGGTCTGGCATCGGCCTTGTCGGTCGCGGTACTGGGCGACGAGAGCGGCTATACCGCTTCGGAAAACCAGAAGATGAAGGTCGCCGCGATCGAGGCCGAATGGCGCACCCACCCGGCGCCGGCCTCGTTCACCCTGGTCGGATGGCCCGACATGCAACGGCGCGAAACCACGCACGCGGTGCATATTCCCTGGGCGCTGGGCCTGATCGCCACGCGCTCGCTGGACAAGGAAGTGCCCGGCATTCACGACCTGGTCGAGGTCAATCGCGAGCGCATCCGCCGCGGCATCGGCGCGTACGCGGCGCTGCGCGAATTGCGCGCCGACCGCGACGATCCGGACAAGGCCGCCGCATTCCTGGCCTTGCGCGAGGATCTCGGTTTCGGCTTGCTGACCCTGCGCTATGTCACCGATCCCGCGCTCGCCGACGAAGCGGTCATCGATCGCGCGGCCTGGAGCACGGTGCCGAATGTGCCGGTGCTGTTCTGGTCGTTCCGGATCATGGTGGGGCTGGGCGTGTTCTTCATCCTGCTGTTCGGCTGGGCGTTCTATCTGGCCACGCGCGGACGATTGGACCGTCCGCTGTTCCTGCGTGTCGCCCTGTGGAGTCTGCCGTTGCCGTGGGTCGCGGCCGAACTGGGCTGGATCGTCGCCGAGTACGGCCGCCAGCCGTGGGCGATCGACGGCGTGCTGCCGACCTTTCTCGGCGTGTCCTCGACCAGTTCCACGCAAGTGATCGCGAGCCTGGTGGGTTTCGTCGTGCTTTACACCGGACTGGCGGTGGTCGACGTGATGCTGATGCTGCGCGCGATCCGCTCCGGGCCGGATCGACTCAAGTTCTGGCCGGCGTCGCATGGCGGCCACGCCGTCGCCCCGACCCAATCCGCGAGGACCGACCGATGATCGACTATTCGCTGCTGCGCATGATCTGGTGGGTGCTGCTCGGGGTGTTGCTGATCGGTTTCGCCGTGACCGACGGCTACGACCTGGGCCTGGGCGCGATCCTGCGATTGATCGGCCGAGACGATGTCGAACGGCGCATGGCGCTGGAATCGATCGAGCCTAACTGGGAAGGTAACCAGGTGTGGTTCATTCTCGGCGGCGGCGCCGTGTTCGCCGCCTGGCCGCTGCTGTACGCGGCATCGTTTTCCTCGTTCTACTTCGCCATGTTGCTGTTGCTGGTGGCGTTGATACTGCGGCCGGTCGGCTTCGCCTTCCGCAACCGCTTGCCGCATGCGCGCTGGCGCGGCGCCTGGGACTGGGCGCTGACGATCGCGGGCGTGGTGCCGTCGCTGGTGTTCGGCGTGGCGTTCGGCAATCTGCTGCTCGGCGTGCCGTTCCACTTCAGCGATGAGTTGCTGCCGATCTACGACGGCAGTTTCATCGGCCTGTTCCGGCCGTTCGCCTTGCTCGCCGGCGTGGTCAGCCTGGCGATGCTGGTGATGCACGGCGCATGCTTCGCCGCCATGCGCGTCGAGGATCCGGTGGGCCTGCGCGCACGGCGCATCGCCCGTATCGCGGCGGCCATCGCCGCGAGCGGATTCGTGGCGGCGGGGATCTGGCTTCGCTCCCTTCCGGCCCCGGCGATCGTCGGCAGCCTGCACGCGGACGCGCCGTCCGACCCGCTGCTCAAGCATGTGGTGCTGATCGACGGCGGATGGTTCGCCAACTACGCGCTCAATCCGTGGATGATCGCGGTGCCGGTGCTGACCGTGCTGTTGCTGATCGCGGTGGTGCTGTGCCGCGCGCGCTGGCTGGCCTTTCTGGCCAGCGGCGCAGCGGTGACGGGCATCATTCTGACCGCCGGTCTGGCGATGTTTCCGTTCCTGATGCCGTCCTCGACCCATCCGGGTCACGGCCTGACGGTGTGGGACGCGTCTTCGAGCCAGCGCACGCTGGGCATCATGCTGGTCGCCGCGGCGATCTTTCTGCCGCTGATCCTGGCCTATACCAGTTGGGCGTTCCGGGTCATGCGCGGCACCGTGACGCGCGCCCATGTGGAGTCGCAGGACGAACTCGGAGGAGGCTACTGATGTGGTATTTCGCCTGGATATTGGGCTTGGCCCTGGCCTGCAGCTTCGGCGTGCTGAACGCCATGTGGTTCGAATTGCGCAGCGACGAGGAGCGCGATCGTCGCGAAGTGCTGGAGGACGACTGATGGCGCGAGTCGTGTCCTTGCTGCTGGCCTGCGGCCTGGCGCTCGGGCTGCTGTTCCTGCCGGCGATGCGCGGTGGCGAGATGACCGCCGCCGCGCACGGCCTGCTCAGTCCGCTGTTGTTGTCGATCTGCGCCGGATTCGTCCACGGCGTCGGTTACCGGCCGCTGCGACCGTGGCTGCGCGTGCTTCTGCACCCGCTGGCGCTTTGGCCCGCGATGCTCGGACTGGCCGTTCTGTGGGCGCGCAGCTTCTGAACACCGCGCGGGCACCGCGCTGGATTGATCTGGATCAAATCGGCGCTGGCCTGCTTGAACGAAGCTGTCGA
This sequence comes from Lysobacter sp. Soil_N_51, assembly GCF_057655755.1. Classification (NCBI taxonomy): domain Bacteria; kingdom Pseudomonadati; phylum Pseudomonadota; class Gammaproteobacteria; order Lysobacterales; family Lysobacteraceae; genus Lysobacter; species Lysobacter sp. Soil_N_51. The sequence continues at coordinate 52,821 of NZ_JBDGLR010000003.1, forward strand.
CTCACAGACGCGCTCGCGTCGACCGGAGAGTATCGATGCGTATCCTGATTGCGATCGACGGCAGCGACGTCGCACTGCGCGCGGCCCGTTATGCGATAAAGCTCGCGGGCAACCTGAAGCAGACGCCCGAGCTGCATCTGGCGTACGTCGACGAGCCGCTCATGCGCAGCGTCGCCCTCAACCTCGGCCTGGAAGGCACGGCCCGTTATCACGCCGAGAACAGCGACGCCGCGATGCGCAAGGTCCGGGCGGCGTTCAATCGCGCCAAGGTCGAGGTGCGCGAGCATCCGTCCGTGGGCGATCCGGCCGCCACGATCCTCAAGCTGGCCCAATCCAATCGTTGCGATCTGATCGTCATGGGGTCGCATGGCCGATCGCCGATCAAGAGCCTGTTCCTGGGCTCGGTGACCAGCAAGGTGCTGGGCGCCGATGCGGTGCCGGTGCTGATCGTGCGCTGAGGTCCGGTTGGTGCATGGCGTCTTGGCGCGCATGTGCGCGTCGATCGCGGTGGACGCGATATTGAAAACGATGGGTGATCGGTCCCCCGTGCCAGGTGAACCTGGATACGCCCACGTCGCTGCTTGGTGAATGGACACGCGCTGCCTTCGCATCCGCGACGCACTGACACAGGTTGCTATCGATCGGAAGGACCATTCCGTCGGCGCGTCCAGGCGCCGATCGCCCAGCCCGCGACGACCGCGATAAGGAAGGTCTGCGCTGGGTGTCGGCGCGCGATCGCGACGGCCTGATCGAGCATCCCCGCCGGCTTGCCGCGATCGGCGACATCGAGCGGCGGAATCGGGCTGGCGACGTCGACGGTCGGTGTATTGAAGGCGCCGCGAGCGGCGTAGTCGGTCGGAGTGGCCGGTGGATGGTCGGCTTGCATCGTGTAATTCCCTTGCGCGGTGATCGGTCGCTGGCTTCGAACAGACGCAAGCGGCGCATCCGCGCCGCTTGCGTGACGGTCTATTGGATTATCGGCGGTCTTTTATCGCCCGTCTTTGTCGGCGTCGCCAGGCAGCGCGCGCTCGACGCTGTGCCAGGCGTCCTTGGTCGCGGCCTTGGCCTTCTCCCAGCCGAGTCTGGATTCGCCCTTCACCGTGTCCCAGCGCTGTCCCAGTTCGGCCTCGAGCTTGTCGTCCCAGTCGCGATCGCGGTACTGCTGGCGCGCATGCGTGCCGTAGCGATAGGCCGGACGATAATCGGAAAACTCCGCGTCTCGATCGCGATACGAAGTCTGCTCGAACTGCGACTGGTGATAGCGATCGCTCGCGTCGTAGGTGCGATAGGTGCGATCGGCGCGGGTCCACGAATCCTGCACGGCCGGCCAGGCGGCCTCCCAGTCCAGCTTCGATTGGCCGCGCGCGCCGGCCCAATCGCGTTCGAGTTCGGCCGCGGTCTGCTCGTCCCAAGGCCGGTCGCCCAGGCGCGATCTGGCTTCGGCGCCGTACGAATACGCCGGCGCGTAGTCGGTGGCGTAGTTGAATTCGGGGTTGTAGTAGGGGCGACGCACATGTTCTTCCTGCCAGTACTGCGCTTCGCCGGTGGGATCGATGCGCTCGGCCACGCCCTTGCCGGCGGCCGCGCCGGCGATCGCGCCGATGCCGCTGCCGACCAGCATGCCGATCGGGCCGCCGAACGCGCCGACGAATGCGCCCGCCACCGCGCCGCTCACGCCGCCCACGCCGACGCCTACCGGATGCGCGCCGGGCGTTCCGGTGATCGGATCGCGGTTGAGGTCTCGCTTGTCGTTGCTGTTGCTCATTCTGTCGCTCCTTGGCTTCGGCGGAAACGTCCGCGGATAGAAGTCCAGAATTCACCGCGACGCATATGCGTCATGTCGTCGTGTTGCGAAAGCGCTTTTAACATCGCTCGCCGACGCCTCGTATTCACAACGCGCTGCGCGTAATGCGGCTGAATCATTAAGACATCAACGCCGGATCACACACCCGTTTGCGAATGCGGCGCCTCGACCGGCTTGGATTGCGGCGATTCTTTCTGACGCAACCAGATCGTGAGGATCACCAATGCCGCCAGCGCCAGAAATTCGCTCTGCCAGTTTTGAAACGATTCGAACCAGAACCGCGCATCGCCCAGGAACGACACCAGTGAGACTTGAGGCTCGCCCTTCATCGCCTGCTCGGCGTTATGCGCGCGCCAGCTTCCGCACAGGTGCAGCACGAACGAAGCCGCGAACAGCAGGCCGAATGCGATCAGCACCACGGGATGGCCGCTGTGCAGCAGTTCGTTCGCGTGCGCGATCAAGCGATCGAACCAACGCAGTTTGCAGGCGGATCTCGGTCCCGGACGCGGGTTGCCGTTGGGCAGATAAAGACATGCAACGATCAGGCCATGCACGGCCGCTTCCAGGTAATGGCCTCGATCGTCTTTGCGATTGCCTGGAAGCGCCCTGCGGCTTTCGATCGGGTCCGCGTCGCGGGCGAGAATGGCGACGCCATTCCACGCCCGCTGTCCGCGCCACAGCGCGCCATACCCCGCATCGTTCACCGCTTGTAGCGCAAACGCGGCGTCGTCGGTCTTCAGTTCTTGCAGACACACGATGTCCGCGGATTCGCGTTGCAACCATTGCAGAAGATGCGGAAGGCGCGTGCACACATCCGTTGATGTTGAAGCCGGCCAGCTTGAGCGTGCGCGCTGTCACGGCGTCGGTTGGACCACGCAGCCTGTCGCTGGTCGGTTGCGGATCAGTTCTTCTTCAACATCTGATCGCGCGCCTGCTCGGCGCGCGATGCGCCGATCGCGGTTTCGACCTGTTTGATCTCTTCCGGCGGCGGCAGCACCGCGGGGAAGCCCAGCGACTGGATCCACAGCTCGCGGGTCCAACCCTGGGTGTGATACAGGTGATGGTCCTCGTCCTGTTCGACCGCTTCGAATGCGGCCTGAAGGACTTTCACGTGCGGGCCCTTGCCGTGCTTGGCGACGTGGCCGATGAGTTCCCAATTCAGATGATCCTTGGTCTCGGCCAGCACCACGCATTCGCCGGCGACCAGTTCGGCCGCGGCCGGGTCGCCCGCCGCCAAGGCCATCTCCATCGCCTTGACCAGTGATTTGCCGATGTGGCCGACCACTTTGCGTCCGGGTGTCGAGACATCGGGATCGAGGCCGAGTTCCTCGAACACGTTCAACAGCACCTTGCGATGGGTGCGGGTTTCGTCCAGATACTCGGTCCACTCCTTGCGCAGATCGTCGTTGACCGCGCAACGGATCGCGGTTTCGTATATCTGTATGCCGCCGAGTTCGGTTTCCAATGCCTGATACAACAGTTCTTCGACTTGCGCGGAATCTTGTGCGTTCTTGGCCATTGAAGTTCTCCTCAGAGCGCCTTATGACGCCGATGCGAAAACGTAGAAGCTTAAGGATTCGATCGGCGTGAAGCTCCACGCGGCGTCGTGAACGATTCAGCGCGGTACGCGCGCGCTGGCAACGATGACGCGCGTTCGGTCATCCGCGGGGTCCGCCCATCACCGGCAGCACCACGCCGTTGATATAGGACGCGGTCACCGGCGAAGCGAGAAACACGTAGGCGGGAGAAATCTCCTCCGGCTGCGCGGGCCGGCCCATGTCGCTGTCGGCGCCGAATTTCGCCACCTCCTCGGCCGATTTGTCGGCGGGATTGAGCGCAGTCCAGACCGGGCCGGGCGCCACCGCGTTCACGCGGATGCCGCGCGGCAGCAACTGGCTGGCGAGCGACAGGGTGAAGGCGTGGATCGCGCCCTTGGTCGCCGAATAGTCCAGCAAGGTCTTGTGGCCGAACAGGCCGGTCTCCGAGCCGGTGTTGATGATCGCCGAGCCGTTGCCCAGGTGCGGCAGGGCCGCGCGCGCCATATGAAAATAACCGGCGATGTTGGTCTGCAGGGTTTCCTGCAGATGTTCGTCGCCGAGGTCTTCGAGCGTGTCGCAATGCGCCTGGAACGCGGCGTTGTTGACCAGGATGTCGAGCCGGCCGAACGCGGCGACGGTTTGCGCGACCGCGTCGTCGCAGAACGCCCGGTCGCGCACGTCGCCGCTGATCGCCAGACTGCGCTGGCCTTCCTGGTCGATGAACATGCGGGTGTCCTGCGCGTCCTGATGCTCGTTGAGGTAGGCGATCGCGACGTCGGCGCCTTCGCGCGCGAACAGCACCGCCACCGCGCGGCCTATGCCGGAATCGCCGCCGGTGATCAGCGCGACCTTGCCCTGCAGTTTTCCGCTGCCGCGGTAACTGGGCGCCATGAACTTCGGCGCCGGATTGAGCATGTGCTCGTGCCCGGGTTTGATCTGATGTTGTTTCGGCAGCGGGTTTTCCGGTTGCGCGCGATCGCCGGCCTGGACCGCCGTTTTTTTCGCGGTTTTCCCGTGCTTGTCGGGCTTGCCTCGATCGAGCGCGTCGACCCGGCGCTGGATGGCCTTTTGACGGCGGGCGGTCGCGTCCGCGCCGGAGTCGGAACCCGTTGGAACCGATGGGCTGTCCGGCGACGGAATCGAGCGTTCTCCATTCCGAGTCTTCTTGGCCATGACGCCTCCTGTTGATGCGATCAAGACCGAACCTAAGCCAGCGCATCTTTCATCGACGTGAAATCAGCGGCGAAACAGACGATGAGATAGACGGCGATGTGCTCGACATGCGATCGCAGCTGTACGGTTAATGTTGAAGCGGATGAATGCGCGACGGCTCGCGATCTTCGCGGGCGGCTAACGAACGGCCGTGCAGGTTTGAGTCATCCAACGGCAGGTGATTCATATGAAACAGCGCCGCGTTTACCGAACCGACGATATCGCCCAGGCCACGCGCGCCGTCGAGGCATTGGGCGCCCAGGGCATCGGCGACGACGACATTTCGCTGGTGGCGCGTTCGGATATCGAGCTGCAGAGCATTCCCAATCGGCACAAGGAAGCCGATACGGATTTCATGCCGGCGGCGATCCGCGGCGCCGGCGTCGGCGGCGCGACCGGGTTGCTGGCCGGCCTGGCCGCGACCGTCATCACCCCGGTCGGCATCACCCTGGCGGGCGCGGCGGTGGTCGGCGCGGTCGGGGCGCTGGTCGGCACCTGGGCGTCGGCGCTGATGGGCGCGGCCTTGCCCGATCCTGTCCGGCAGAAGTTCGACGATGAGATCGCCGCCGGTCGCATCCTGGTGTTGGTCGACGCCGAATCGTCGGTGCACGAGCGGCTCGGCGCTGCATTGGCGAACAACGGCGCGACGCGGCTGGACTATGAGGCACCCGCGTCGATGACGTGACGCGGCGCATGCTCGCCGCGTGTACGGATGCGAATGGCGTTGCGGGCGCGCATCGGAATCTTGCTCAAGCGAATATTCCGCCGGAGGTACTGGATTGGCGCGAGCGAACTCAGTCTTGCATCACGCGTCGATTGCCACGCGTCGATTGCGGCAACATGGAGACCTGACGGCATGAGCGGCGCCGCAGCGGCCGTAGTGTTCACGCCCGACGGGCGTTACCTGGTCGTGCGCGGCCGGCTGTGGCGCGCGGCCAATCCGAATCTCGCCGAGCACGAGCGTGCTGCGCTCGTCGCCGAACTGATGGCGGCCCGTCGCGCGGTCAAGCACGATCGCGACGACCCCGCCGCGCTGGCGCGCGCGCGGCGGCGCGTGCATCTGGCCAAAGTCGCGCTCGGCGAGCGCGGGCCGGTGTGGTGGAGCGACGGTGCGCCCGATCTGAACCGCAAGCTGGCGATCAATACGCCGTATGCGTCGTGGTTAGCCTCGCTGTCCGACGGCGTGCCGGCGGAGCGCGGTTGAGGCGGCGCTACGCAGGACATTCATCGTCGGCGCCCATGCTTGAACCGGGCGTGGTCATGCGCCGTGTTTCAGGCTGCGCTTGCGCCCGACCATCATGATCGGGCCGACGATGGCGTTGATCGTCCCCGCTCGGTTGGCCCCGCCGCGAATCGCTGCGGCCAAGTCGAACGATGGCGGCGACGACTTTGCCGACGCCGGCATCCCGTTCCCATTCGTTGTCTGGTTCGATCGCGCTTCCGACAAAAAAAAGCGGAAGGCTTGTGCCTCCCGCTTTTTTGATGATTACACCCGCCGCCCGCGCTTATCGGGCGGCGCGCACAAGCCCCAGGCCGCTCAGAAGCTCGCGCGGAAGCCGACCGTATAGCGGTGATTGCCGGCGCCCGCGTTGCCCTCGGCGACCAGGCCCCAGATCGGGTTGATCTTCAGCAAGACGCCGACGGTGCCGCTGAACGCCTGCTCGTAGACGTCGCCGTCGGTGTAGCTGCCTTTGACCCAGCCCTCCAGGTGCTCGCTCAGATCGCCGCGAAGGCCGAGCGAGAGCCGGTAGTCGTCGCCGTCGATCTTTTCCCGAAACGCCAGGTTGTCGTTCTCGAATTCGAGCCGGGTGTTCTGATAGCCCAGCTCGGCGGTCCACTCCAGCCGCTCGTTGATCGGCTGGAAATAACCGATGCCTACGATGACCTGCTGCGCATCGACATCGAGTTTCGCCAGGCTGGCGCCGTCGAAGCGCAGGTCGATATCGCCGCTGCCCTTGTGCAGGCCGCCGCTCAGGAAGAATCGGCTGCCCAGTTCGACCGAGCCGGCGGCGTACGCGCCGTCCACATCGATGTCGTCGAGCTTGAGCAGCGGATCCGAGTCGCCGGATTCGATCTTCTGGGCGACGTAGCCGGCTTCCAGATACGTGTGGCTGCGCGCTTGCTGCGCCATCGCCTGAGCGGACGTCAGGCACAGGGCCGCGACGAGCGCGGATCTCGAGAAGACGGACATAGGTTTTCCCCGGTTATTGCGAAAGCGGAAAATTTTAGCGGCTTGTGCCCGATTTTACTGCGATCAGGTCGGCGAAACCTGCGCGGCGCGGGGGTGCGCGCGCCGCGGCAAGTTCCGAAACCGAATCGTTCGGGCCAGGACTCGGGCGAATGGCATGCGCCGAATGGCAGTGTCGGCGGAAGCTTGCATCACACAGGCACGCAAGCTGTCGCTGTTCGGTGGAGCGCTTGCCGTGGCTGACAGCGCGCCCGCGGCAGGTATCAGGACAAGGCGACCGGGCGCCCGGCGACATATACCTCGACGATGCGCAACTGCGCGTCCAACACCACGAAATCGGCGCAGGCGCCGGGCGCGATGCGGCCACGGTCGGACAGGCCCAGGTAATCGGCCGGGAAGGTGGAGACGCGATGCGCGGCGTCGGCGAGGTCCAGGCCGACCTCGACCAGATTGCGCAGCGCCTGGTCCATGGTCAGCGCGCTGCCGGCCAGCGAACCGCTGGCCAGGCGCACGCAGCCCAGGCATTTGTGCACGCGCTGCGAACCCAGCGCGTATTCGCCGTCGGGCATGCCGGTCGCGGCAGTGGCGTCGGTGACCGCGTACACGCGCGGAATGGCGCGCACGGCGAGGCGGATCGCGCCGGGATGCACGTGCTGCAGATCGGGAATCAGCTCGGCGTATTCGGCATGGGCCAGCGCGGCCGCGGCGATGCCGGGTTGGTAGTGGTCGACGCCGGTCATGCCGTTGAACAGATGGGTGAAGCCGGTCGCGCCGGCGCGCAGCGCGGCGACGCCGTCTTCGTAACTGCCGGCGCTGTGACCGATCTGGACGCGGATGCCCATTGCGCTCAATTGCGGAATCAATTCGGTGTGCGAGCCGATCTCCGGCGCCAAGGTCAATACCTTGATCGGCGCCAGCGCATGCAGGCGTCGCACCGATTCCAAGGTGGCTTCCACCGTCAGCGGTGGTTGCGCGCCGAGACGCTGCGGGCTGATGAACGGTCCTTCCAGATGCACGCCGAGCACGCGCGCCGCATTTGGATCGGGTTCGGCGATGGCGGTGGCGAGGCCGCGCAGCGCGTGGACGATATCGGGTTCCGCCGCGGTCATGGTGGTGCCGAGCAGGGCGGTGGTGCCGTAGCGCACGTGCGCGCGCGCGACGGTGCGCGCGGCGTCGCCGCCTTGCATCAGGTCGACACCGGCGGCGCCGTGCACGTGCAGGTCGATGAAGCCGGGCAGGACGATGAATTCGTCACCGCTGTTTTCGAGAGCGCGCTCTTCGATGGTGCGGATCTGGCGGTCGAAGCCGATACGGCCGACGCGCCAACCCTCGGACGTCAGGATCCGACCTTGCAGGCTGCGCAATTCGTTCACGGCGTCGCCTCGGCGATGATCACTTCGATGCCCAGTTGCTGCAGACCTTCGCGATAGCGATCATCGATGCCGGCGTCGGTGATGATCGCGTGGATCTGATCGAGCCGGGCGATGCGGTGCAGGCTGACCCGGCCGAATTTCGATGCGTCGGTCAGCACCACGATGCGGCGCGCGTGTTCGACCATGCGGTGATTGAGGCGCGCCTCGGCCTCGTCGTGGGTGGTCAGGCCGAACTGCAGGTCCAGGCCGTCCACGCCGAGAAACAAGGTGTCGAAGCTGTAGGCGTTGAGGCTGGCCTCGGCCTGGCTGCCCTGCAGCGACAGCGATTGCTTGCGCAGCACGCCGCCGCTGAGCAGCACGTCGACGCCGGGCGCGTTGGCGAGTTCCCAGGCGATGTTGAGGCCGTTGGTCATCACCGTGACGTCGCGATGGCCGCGCAGATGGCGGGCCAGGGTCATGGTGGTGGAACCCGAGTCGATGATGATGTTGTCGCCGGCCTGCACCAGTTGCGCGGCGCGCGCGCCGATGCGCTCTTTCAGCGGCAGGTTCAGCGCGTCTTTCTCGTGGATGTCCTGTTCCTGCGGCGGCGTGCGCACCAGCGCGGCGCCGCCGTGGGTGCGGGTGGCCAGGCCCTGCGATTCGATATGGCTCAGGTCGGCGCGGATGGTCACCGCCGACACGCCGAAGCGCTCGACCAGCTCGGCCACCTGCACCGAGCCGAGCTCGATCAGGCATTGCAGGATCTGTTGCCGGCGGGCGCGGGTGTTGCGAATGGCCATCGGTGGGTCCGCCATGAAAGTCGAAGCGCTGAAGGTCGAAGATTAGCTGTTCGCTGCGGCGGCGGCGCGGGATGCGCGCTCACCGGCCGTGTTCGCCGAGCAGGCGCGGGCGTATTCGTCCAGGCACAGGCCGATGCGATGCCGCACCAGCGCCTCGGGCGTGTTGGCCAGGGTGCCGGCGCGGACCGCGCGGTATTGCTCGGGCAGGTGCTGGCTCAACAGGAACGCCGGCGGCGCATGCGCGCGCAGATTGTCGAACAGGCGCTGCACGGCGGCGAGCAGGGCCGGTTCGCCCCAGTAATAACGGCAGCGATCGCTGAGCGCGTACAGGCGCAGCAGATGCAGTTCGTGCTCGTCGCCGTGGTAGTGCTGCTGCCAGTGGCGCGGGTTGTCGAGCATGCACTGTTCGAGCACCTGCGGCAGGTTCGAGCGTTGTTCTGGCGGCAGCAGTTCGGCTTCGATCGCGGCCAGCGCGAACAGCGCCTCGCGATAGGCGAAGGTCGCGGCCGGGCCGACCTTGAGGATGGCGAAGTGATCGCGCACCAGCGCGTGCAGGCCGTCCTCGCGCTGGTAGTCGGTGGAGTGCGCTTCGAACACGATGCGCGGCTGGCGTTCGAGAAAATCGGCCAGCGCCCGCGCCGCGAGCGGATCGTAGTCGTGCACGCTGCTGTGGTCGAAGTCGACGCCCGGCTGCACCACCATCGCAATCACCCGCTCCCAGGCCGGAGCCAGATCGGGCGCGGCGAAGGCGTCGCGGTGGATCGCCAGGGTCTGTTCGGCGGCTTGCGGCGTGGTCACCGCGAGCCCGCCGGCCAGCGAGGCTTCGCCGCCGGGGATCGGCACTTCGGTGCCGATCACGTACACCGGCGGCGGCAGGCCGTGCGCGGCGGCGGTGCGTTCGGCGATGCGCGCCAGTTCGGCCGAGCGCGCGGCGACGGTCGTGTCGGGCAGCGGCGTGGGATCGTCGGCGCAGGACATGCTGCAGTCCAGATGGATCTTGTGGAAACCGGCGGCCACATAAGCTTCGATCAGCACCCGCGCATGCGCCATGGCTTCTTCGGCCGGACGCTTCTGCCAGGCATTCGGGCCGAGATGATCGCCGCCGAGCACCAGCCGATCGGCCGGGAAGTTTTCGTCGCGCGCCAAGGCCAGCACGTAGTCGCGGTACTGCGGCGGGGTCATGCCGGTGTAGCCGCCGAACTGGTCGACCTGGTTGGAGGTCGCTTCGATCAGCAACAAGGTGTCGTGACGGCGGGCCACGTCCATCGCGGCGCGCAGCACCAGTTCGTTGCTGCAGCACACGCTGTACAGGCCGACGTTGCGGCCCTGGCGGTGGGAGGCGATCAGCGATTGCACGGGCGACATGGCGAAACTCCAACGCGATTCAGGACGACCCGGTACGAGCCGGGCAAACTCAGGACAAGGCCGGCGCCCACGCCAGCAACGCGGCGCCGCGCGCGCCGCCGGCACCGCCGAAGCGCGGCGGCACGATCGGCGGCACTTGCACGCCATCGAACAGATGCGCGGCGACCGCCGCCGGCAACACGCCGTACAACGGTGCGTGTTGCGACAAGCCACCGCCGAGCACGATCACATGCGGATCCAGCACCAGCACCAACTTGGCCAGACTGTGGCCGAGCAAATCCAGATGGATCGCCATCACCTCGCGTGCGCGCACATCGCCCGCGTCGGCCAGGGCGAGCACCGCCGCGGCGTCGTCCGCTTCGCCGCCGAAATGGCGGTGCAGCGCGACCAGGCCGCTGCCTGAGACATAGCGCTCGACGCAACCGCGCAGACCGCAGGCGCAGTCCAGCACCGGCAGCGCATAGCGTTGCAGCAGTTGTCCCGGCACGCTCCAGTGGCCCCATTCGCCGGCCAGGCCGTTGAAGCCGGTCACCAAGCGACCATGCAGGCAATAACCGCCGCCCGCGCCGGTGCCGAGGATCGCGCCGAACATGCTCGGATACCCTTCGGCGGCGCCGCCATGCGCTTCGGACAGCGCGAAGCACTGCAGATCGTTGCCGAAGTGCAGCGGTCGTCGCAGTCGCGCCTGCAAGTCGGCGGCGACCGTGCGGCCGGTCAAGGCCGGCACGTTGGCGCTGAGCTGACGGCCGCTGCGCGGGTCGCGCACGCCGGGCAGGGCGATGCCGATCGCGGTGTCGGCGAGTCCGAGTTCGGCATCGGCCGCGGCGACCAGCGCTTCGAGCGCGGCGAGGAATGCCGGGTATTTGCCCTGCGGCGTGGCGATGCGCTGGCGATGGCGCACTTCCAGCGCGGCATCGCAGGCGACCAATTCGATCTTGGTGCCGCCGATATCGATGCCGTAGCAGATCGCGGGAGCGGCGGCGTCAGCCATGGTGGATGGTGACGCCCTTGACCACCCGGTTGACGGTGCCGTCCGGGAAGGGATTGTCGGGCGTCAGGCCGAGCGCGGCCGAACGTTGCAGCGCATACATCTGCGCGAAGGTCAGCCACACCGGCGCCAGCCACGTGTCCTCCAACGCCGGCACGTGCAGGCTGTGGTCGTCGTCGCCACCGATATCGGCGCGTGGGCCGATCGACAGCACTTGCCCGGCCACGCCGTCGCGGCGAAGTTCGTCAAGCAGGTCGTGTTCGTAACGGCGTGCGAGCGCGTGGTTGCTGCGCATCACCACCACCAAGGTCTGATCGTCGAGCGTGGACTTGGGCCCGTGGCGAAACCCCAGCGGCGTGTTGGCCAAGGCCAGAACGCGACCGGCGGTGAGTTCGAGCACCTTCAGCGCGGCTTCGCGCGCCAAGGCTTCCAGCGGGCCGCTGGCCAGGTAGATCACGCGATTGAACGAACGCTGCGCCAAGGTTGCGACCGGCGCATCCCACTGCGTCAGACCATCGCGCGCGAGTGTGGCCAGTTGCTGCAGGCGTTCGATTCGCTGCGGCCACGGCGCGCGGTCGAACACGCTGAGCGCGGTCAACAGCATGCAGCTCAGGCTGCTGGTCATGGCGAAGGCGCGGTCGCAACTCGCCGCCGGCATCAGCACGGTGCAGGTGTCGTCGCGGCCGGCGCCGCGGCGCGCGAGTTCGCCGTCGGGATTGCAGGTGATGTCGAGAAAACGCGCGTGCTCGACCTGCGCCCGCACCAGTTCGACCGCGGCCACGCTCTCCGGGCTGGAGCCGCTGCGGCCGAACGACACCAGCAGGGTCGGGCGGTCGCGCTGCAGGTACAGCGCCGGATGGGTCAGCAGGTTGGTGGTGTGCAGCGCGCGCACTTCGGCCGGCCACTGCGCGTTGATGCTGTCGGCGACCAGGTCGGCGATGAAGCCCGAACTGCCGGCGCCGGTGAACAGCACGCGCTGGCGCGGGTCGTCGAGGCAGTCGCCGAGAAAGGCCTGCACGCGTTCTTGCGCCTGCGCCAGATCGCCGGCCAGTTGATCCCACAAGGCCGGTTGCTGGGCGATTTCGGCGGCGGTATCGGCTCCGCCCAGGCGCTGCCAGGCGGTCGAGTCGGGGAGCGGGGTGAGGTCCATGGAGAATCCCTGTTGAGCGCGGTGACGATCTGCGTTTTCTTTCGGAATGTCAATTATCGAAAGTAAAACAAAAGAAATTGACCGAACGAGTTTGTTCTTCGAACTCGCCCGGAAAAAACGAAAGGTCGGCGCGAATCAGCTTTCGTTGCTTGCTTAACAGGGATTTTCGCCAGGTTTAGAAAGTATTGCATTGCACAATCTTTCGTTTTGCCCGATAAATTCTTCCTTTTTTCTTTCAATTCATTGACAGCTTTCGAATCACTGCCCTAGAGTCGGCCGCAACAGGTTTCGAATGCCCGCCGAGCGGGCTCCTTGGGGGCAAGGTGAAATTCCGCATGCGTCGTCCGCGTCTGTCGATCGCGAGTTTGTCGAGAACGATGCTCTCGATCACGATCCCGGCCGCGCTGTGGTTGTCGGCGCTGCCGGTTGCGGCCGAGCCGGTCGGCAACCTGCGCGCGGTCCGCGCCGATGCCGGCGCGACGCCGGGCTGGGAACTGAGCACCGACACCGGCAGCGTGCTGCGCATCGACGTGCTGGCCGACGACATCGTGCGGGTGCAGGCCGGGCGTCGCGGCAAGCTGACGCCGGCCGGCGACAAGGCCGCGCCGATCGTGCTGCCGCAAACGGCGGCCAAGGTCGACGCCACGCTCGAGGAAGATGCCGCCGAAGTGCGCGTGCGCACCAGCGCGCTGGTGCTGCATGTGCAGCGGCAACCGTTGAAGCTGCGGCTGGAACGTATCGACGGCGAACGTCGCACCTCGCTGTGGCAGGAACTGCAACCGCTCGACCTCGACGCGACCCAGAGCGTGCAGGTGCTGTCGTCGCAGGCCGACGAAGCGTTCTACGGCGGCGGCCAGCAGAACGGCCGTTACCAATTCAAGGGCCGCGAACTGGATGTGTCGTATTCCGGCGGTTGGGAAGAAGGCGATCGCCCGAGCCCGGCGCCGATGCTGTTGAGCTCGCGCGGCTGGGGCATGTTGCGCAACACCTGGAGCGACGGCAGTTACGATCTGCGTCAGCCCGATCAATCCACGCTGTTGCATCGCGAAGATCGCTTCGACGTCTATTACTTCGTCGGCGAACTGCCGCGCCTGCTCGAACGCTACACCCAGCTGACCGGCCGTCCCGGCCTGCTGCCGCGTTGGGCGCTGTCGTACGGCGACGCCGATTGCTACAACGACGGCGACAACGGCAAGAAACCCGGCACCGTGCCCGAAGGCTGGCGCGACGGTCCGACAGGCACCACGATCGATGTGGTCGAAAGCGTCGCGCGCCAGTACCGCGAGCACGACATGCCCGGCGGCTGGATCCTGCCCAACGACGGCTACGGTTGCGGCTACAAGCAATTGCCGGAAACGGTGAAGGGGCTCGCGAAATACGGCTTCCGCACCGGCCTGTGGACCGAGAACGGCGTCGACAAGATCGCCTGGGAAGTCGGCACCGCCGGCAGCCGGGTGCAGAAGCTCGACGTGGCCTGGACCGGCAAGGGCTATCAGTTCGCGATGGACGCCAATCAATCGGCGTTCAACGGCATCCTGCACAACTCCGATTCGCGCCCGTTCCTGTGGACGGTGATGGGCTGGGCCGGCATCCAGCGTTATGCGGTGGCCTGGACCGGCGACCAGAGCGCGAGCTGGGACTACATCCGCTGGCATGTGCCGACCCTGATCGGTTCGGGCTTGTCGGGCATGGCCTACGCGACCGGAGACGTCGATGCGATCTTCGGCGGCAGCGCCGAAACCTATACCCGCGATCTGCAGTGGAAGGCGTTCACCCCGGTGCTGATGGGCATGTCGGGTTGGTCGTCGAATGCGCGCAAGCATCCGTGGTGGTTCGACGAGCCGTACCGCAGCATCAATCGCGATTATCTGAAATTGAAGATGCGGCTGACGCCGTACATGTACGGCCTCACCCACGACGCCGCGCAGACCGGCGCGCCGCCGGTGCGCGGGTTGATGTGGGATTACCCGCAAGACCCGCATGCGCAGGGCGAGGCCTACAAGTACCAGTTCCTGCTCGGTCGCGATCTGCTGGTGGCGCCGGTGTATCGCAGTCAGGCCGCTAGCCGCGGCTGGCGGCGGGGCATCCATCTGCCGGCCGGCCGCTGGATCGACTACTGGGACGGGCGCAGCGTGCAGGCCGGCGCGGCCGGGCGCGAACTCGATCGTCAGGTCGACCTCGCCACGCTGCCGCTGTTCGTGCGCGCCGGTGCGATCGTGCCGATGCATCCGGCGATGCTGTTCGACGGCGAAAAGCCGCTCGACGAGATCACCTTCGACCTGTATCCGCAGGGCGATTCGCAGTACACGCTGTACGAAGACGACGGCAACACCCGTCGCTACGAGCAGGGCGAGTCGAGCACGCAGCAGGTGCGGATGAGCGCGCCGGCGCAGGGCAGTGGGCCGGTCAGCGTGCGGATCGACGCGGTGCAGGGCCAGTACAAAGGGCAGTTGCCGCAACGTCGCTACGGCTTGCGCGTGCTCAGCCGGCAGGCGCCGCGCGCGGTGTCGGTCGACGGTCGCGCGCTGCCGAAGCTTGCCGATGCCGCCGCGTTACAGGCGGCGAGCGAAGGTTGGTATTTCGATCCAGCCGAACGCAAGGGCAGCGTGCATGTGCGCACCGCCGCGGTCGATATTCGCAAGCCGCTGCAGTTGGCGCTGGATATCGCCACCGCCGCGGCGCCCGCCGACGATGCGTTCCCGGCCGCGCCGGCGCTCGGTCGCGCGTTGCCCGCTGACAGCTTGCTGGTGGTCAATCGTCCGGCCGAAGAACCCGGGCATGCGCTGGAAAACGCGTTCGACGACGATGCCGCGACGTGGTTCCGCAGCGTGCGTAATCAAGCCGTGCGTACCGGGGCGCACGAATGGACGGTTGGCTTCGGCGAACGCAAGTTGATCGACGGCATCGAAATCGCGCCGCGCAACGACAAGAACTGGAAGCACGGCCAGGTCCGCGATTACGAGGTGTACCTGGGCGACAGCAACGGCGAATGGGGCGAACCGATCGCGCGCGGTCATCTGCAACTCAAGCAGGAACTGCAGCGCATCGAGTTCCCCGCGCGCGCCGGCCGGCTGTTGCGCTTTCGCGTGCTCAGCGTGCAGAACCCCGAGGGCGATGGCGCGTCTGCGACCGATCCGATGGTCACCGCGGCGCAAGGCAATGCGGCGCGCGCGGTCGATGCGCTGCAGCCGCGCGATGTCGGCCCGATCGCGCTGTCGAGCTTCCATATCCTCGAACACCAGGAGCCCGAGCGTCCGGCGCAGCAGCGTTATCTGTCCGAGTTGCCGCTGCCGGCCGCATTGAAGGGCCAGGTGCATGCCGATCGCGCGTTCCGCGGCGACGAGGCGCTGCGCATGAACGGACTGCTGTTCCGCCGTGGTCTGGGTGTTGGTCCAACCAGCCGCATCGATCTGCGCCTGCAAGGCCAGTGGCGATTGTTGCGCGCCGATCTCGGCATCGACGATGCCTGCCGCGCCGCCGGCGGCCTGCAGTTCCAGGTCTGGGGCGACAGTCGTCTGCTTTACGACAGTGGATTGGTGAAAGCGCCCGGCGTGGTCAAGCCGGAACTCGACATCCGCGGTCTGTCGTCCTTGAGCCTGCGCACGCTCGGCGCGCAGGGCAGCCAACCCGCGCAGGTCTGCGCGAACTGGGCCAACGCCGTGCTGATCGGACAGGAGGGCGACAGCGCCAGCATCGTCGCGCCATGAACCATCCGAATCCATAACCGCAACACGCAACACCGAACCACCCACATCGAATCCCTAACACCGAACCACTAACCGAACCCGTAACACCGCTCCTCCCCCGCCCACACCGACTGCGGCCATCCGGCCGCGGCCCGGGATCGCTGTTGCCCTTCGTCCGCCATCCGCGCCGCAGTCCTGCCAGGAGAGTTCCGATGTTGCCCGCAAGCCGCCGTACGCGCCGTCAACGCGCCAACCGCATCCCCGCCACCCCGTTGTCGCTGGCCCTGGCCGTCGCGCTGCTGGGTCATGTGTCCCTCGCTGCCGCACAGGATGGCGCGGCCGGCACGGACAGCAAGGGCAAGACCACCGAACTGTCGCGGGTCGAAGTCACCGGTTCCAACATCCGCCGCACCGACGTGGAAACCGCATCGCCGGTGCAGATCGTCAGCAAGCAGGACATCGAGAACATGGGCGCGCGCACCCTGTTGCAGGTGCTCGACAACCTGCCGGCGGCGCGGCCAGCGCAGCAGGATTCGCGCTCGCTGTTCACCGGTTCCGACGGCGCCTCGCAGGCCAATCTGCGCGGCCTCGGCGCGCAGGGCACGCTGGTGCTGTTGAACGGTCGGCGCCTGTCGTATTACGGCGCGCCGGCCGGGTTCCAGACCCAGTTCGTCAACATCGACGCGATTCCGGCCGCGGCGATCGAACGCATGGAGGTGCTGACCGACGGCGCCTCGGCGGTGTACGGCACCGACGCGGTGGCCGGCGTCATCAACGTGATCACCAAGCGCAATTACCAGGGCGCGGAGGTCAACCTGACCACCGACATGTCCTCGCGCATCGATTCCTACGGCGAGCATCAGGCCAGCATCACCGCCGGTTTCGGCGACCTCGACGAAGACCGCTACAACGTCTACGCCGCGGTCAATCTGTACCGCCGCGACGCGATCCCGCTGAGCGATTTCTACGACAAGCGTCCCAAGCAGTACTACGTCAACAACCCGAACTACCTCACCAATCTGCGTCTGGGTACCGGCAGCAAGCCGGGTGTGTTCAATCCCGGCAGCTACTTCGCTTTCGACCCGGCCACCGGCCGGCGCGTGCAGGAACCCGCGCCGGGCTGCAACAACGTGCTCACCACCGAAGCCGCGGGCCCGCGTTGCATCTGGCAGACCTGGATGAACAACGAGATCGACGCCGGCGCCAAGTCCGAACGCAACACCGCCTACGTCAACGCGCACTTCCTGATCGGCGACAGCACCGAGGCCTTCGCCGAGGCGACCTACACCGACATCGACCTGCGCGCCAACGGCGGCACGCCGCGCGCCTACGGCACTACCACCGGCAATCCGACCAGCTGGTTCTCGCGCAACACCGGCACCTCGGTCAATCAGTTCCTGTATCCCTTCCTCGGCCCGAACAACGAGTACAACCACGCCAGCCCGCAGCTCAAGGCGATGATGGGCGGCGTGGTGGGCCTGCAGTACCTGTTGCAGGACGCGGGCGCGAACTACTTCGGTCAGCGCAACACCGACAAGAGCTATCGCGCGCTCGGCGGTTTGCGCGGCGCCATCGGCGACTGGAACTGGGAAACCGCGTTCGCCACCGCCGGCACCCACTCGACCACCTACCAGACCATCAACGTCAATCTGGAAGGCTTCGAGAAAGCGTTCGGCCCGTACACCACCGATCCGGGCACCGGCCGGGTGATCATCTCCGATCATCCGGCGTACAAGTTCGGTCAGATCAACGAGGCCAACGCGGCGCTGATCCGCGCCGCGTTCCCGACCTTCGATATCCAGTCGTGGACCCGCCTGCACACCCTCGACGGCAAGATCGAAGGCCCGCTGTTCAAGCTGCCGGCCGGCGAAGTGCGCGCGGCGTTCGGCTTCAACGTCAGCCGCGAGACCTTCTACACCCCGGGCAACGCGGACGCCGCCAACGGTCTGATCACCCAGCAGGGCGGCTCGTGGTTCGACGGCAAGCGCAACACCTATGCCGTGTTCGCCGAAGCGGTCGCGCCGCTGACCGACAAGCTCGAACTCGACGCCGCGCTGCGCGTGGACAAGTACCCGAACTTCAGCGCCAACGTCGCGCCGAAGATCGGCCTGAAGTATCAGGTGCTGCCGCAACTGCTGTTGCGCGGCACCTACTCGGAAGGCTTCCGCGCGCCGAGCCTGGCCGAGTCCGGCACCGGCGGCGTGTTCGCCCAGCTCGGCGGCTACCGCGACGAAGTCCGCTGCGCCGAAACCAACGCCATCGCCAACCTGTTGCGTCAATCGCGCCGCAGCGGCGACGTCGACCTGGGCAATTCGCTGCTCAACGCCGACTGCAGCCGCACCGTGGCGCGCATGACCCAGCCCAACCAGGACCTCAAGCCCGAGAAGGCCAAGATCGGCACCCTGGGCTTCGTGTTCGAGCCGCTCGACTGGCTGTCGGTGTCGGCCGATTACTGGTTCATTTATCGCCGCAACGAAATCGCCGCGCCGGACTACAGCAAGGACGAAGACATCCTGTCGTCGACGCGTTCGCCGATCACCGAATCCGACCGCGCCGCGGTGGCCGCGCTGGCGGCGATGTGCGCCGATCCGGCCAGCGGCGTGAGCTGTCCGGGCGCGCTGCCGGGCTACAGCGTCGGCAATGTCGCCAGCGTCGTCGGCCAGTACAAGAACAAGGGTCGCACCCTGATCGACGGCTTCGACGTCGACGCGCGCAGCCGCTTCTCGCTGGGCGAGTGGGGCAGCCTCAACATCGGTTTGGCCGCGACCATCGCGCGCCGCAACCAGGCGTATCTGGACGACGAAAACGGCTGGTACTACGGCAACACCGTTGGCTATTACGGCAATCCGCGTCTGCGCGCGACGATCAACGCCGACTGGAACTACCGCCAGGTGAGCACCAGCTTCTTCGTGAACTACGTCGGCACCACCAAGTGGGCCTGGGAACGCATCGACGCGGAGGACAACAACCCGCAGACCTGCACCGCCGGTTACCTGCCGGTGGCCAAGGCCCAGTGCGACGGCGTGCCGTCGTGGTGGACGGCCAACCTGAGCCTGACCTGGCGTCCGACCGAGAAGCTCAACGTAGGCGTCACCGTCAAGAACCTGTTCGATCGCATGCCGTTCTACGATCCCAATAGCTTCCTAGGCGATTCCAGCGACTACGCCAGCATCTTCGGCCGCAGCTACAGCTTCACGGTCGGCTACAAGTTCTGAGGGTTGGATCGCGCCGGCGAAGTCGCCGGCGCGATCTTCGGCTGGGTTCGTCGCTTGCGGCCGATGGGTATGCGGTGCGACGACAAGCAATTTGCCGGTGAATGCCGCGAAGCCGCGTCCTCGGGCGCGGCTTTTTGTTGCGCGCGAGCCCCGGCGCGATATCGGCGGTTGCGACGTCCAGCCCGGTCAGCGCGGGCGAAGCCAGATCGGGGCGATGCGGCTTCGCCCGTGAAAGACTCGTGGCTGTCGACCACGTCGGCGAAGGTTCGCAGGCCGGAGCACCGGTTTCGCGTTCGAATACGAAGCATGGATGAGGCGATAGCGGGCATCGCGGCGGCGCATGTCGCCACAGCGCCGCCATCGGGTCTGGACGCGCGCATGCGCATGATCCGGCGAGCGCTTGCGTGCAGCGTGGCGCCTGCGACCCTGCGTCGCAGGCACGGCGGTGGCGATGGGACGATACTGACGTCGGCAACGGTGCGCGGCCGCGGACCGGGTCGAAACAGGGAGTCCGGAGCATGTCGATTGCGCTGCATCGAGTGACCGACGTCGTGCCGCCGCCGCATTCGCGGGTGGCGGGCGTGTACCCGTCGATGGATTTGTACGACGCCTATTCGATCGAGCTGCCGGACGAGGCGTCCGGCGATCCGGAAACCTTGGCGCGATTCGTGTTCGCGCGCAGTCCGGCCTGGATCGGCGGACTGATGCGCGTGCGCGATGCGCTGGTGGCGGGTCTCGGGCTGAAGACCGCGCGGCGATTGCAGCGGCTCGGCGCGGACGGCGGCGAGCGCGTCGGCATGTTCCGCATCTACGAACGACTGCCCTGTGAGATCGTGATGGGCGAAGACGACAAGCATCTGAATTTCAAGCTGTCGGTGCTGTGCCAGCCGCCCGACGTGGCGGTCGCGCGGCGGCGATTGATCGTCTCGACCGCGGTGCATTGCCACAACCGCCTCGGTCGTGCGTATATCGCGGTGATCGCGCCGTTTCACCGAATGATCGTGCGTTCCTGCCTGCGCCACGCCGCGCACATCGGCTGGCCGCCGCGGCAGCCCGCGGCTTGAGTGCGATAGCCCGGCCGCGGCGCCGCCCATGCATTCAGCCCGCGACCGGCTCGGTTTCGGGCGGGCAGTGCGCGCGCACGAATGCGTCCAGCCTGCGGACGAAGTCCGGATTGGTGTTGATGAAAAAATGACCGCCGGTCATCGCCGCCTGTTGCGCATCCGCGAACAGATCGGCCCAGGCGAACACGTCGTCGACCCGGGTTTCGTCCTGTTCCCCGGCCAGGATCAACGCCGGGATCCGCGCCAGATCCGGATGCAGCGGCGGCAGGCGGAAGTTCTCGCCGAGGGCGAAATCGGCGCGCAGCGCGGGGAAGAACAGTTGCATGACCTCCGGGTCGTTGAGCAGTTCGCGCGGCGTGCCGTTGAGGCTGCGCAGCTTGGCCAGAAAACGATCGTCCGGCAGTTCGCTGACCCACTCGCGCGGGCGGTCCACGGTGGGCGAACACTTGGCCGACAATGCGATCGCGCGCGGCGGCGGCGCGCCGAGTTGCAGCAGGCGGTTGGCGGCGGAAAAGGCCATCAACGCGCCGTTGCTGTGGCCGTACAGCAGGTAAGGCCGGTCGAGCAGTGGCAGCAGGTCGGGCAGCAGCTGCGTCAGCAGGTCGTCTATGTCGCGGATCAGCGGCTCGGCCATGCGCATGCCGCGCCCGGGCGGTTGCACGCACAACAGCTCGACCTGCGGGCTCAGCCATTTGCGCCAGGACGCGTACGAACTCGCGCTGCCCCCGGAAAAAGGAAAGGCGACCAAGCGCAGGCGCGCGTGTTCGGAATTGCCGGATCGGACCAGCCAGGGCGAAGGTTTCATGATGGCGCATGCAGTGGAGTGGGGCGATGCGGACGCGCGCCGCGCCGCCGCGCATTCGCGACGGACCCGCAGCACGATCGATCGGTGACGAATGTCCGCAACGCCGTGGCGCCATCGCGGCGATCGTCGAGATCCGGACGCGCATCGACATCGACCGTGATTCTATGCGGTTCTTCATGACCAAGGCGCTCAAGCGGTCACGATCCCGGCGCTGCGATCACCGTCGCATGCGTGTCGCGTCGAACAACCGGCAATTCAAAATGTAACTGGCGCGTGTGGTATATCGAAACAAATCAAGGACGCCTCGGCGTCCTTGCTTTTTCATGTGGGCGTCGAATCTTCGTCGGTTTAAAGAACACCGGGCGAACGCCCGTTGCCGATGACCGCGGTGTGCGCCGCTTCGTGGCGACGCCCACCGAGCCTGCCAAAATCGATACTGGCCACACTCACAACCGGGTAATGCGAATCCAGTTGATGTTCCATCCGCCCTGCTGCGCGTACACGCCGAGGTTGTACGTGCCCGCGTTGACGTTGACCGTATGCGCGACGGTCTGCCAGTTCTGCCAGCCGCCGGTCGCCGGCACCTGCACCTGGCCCAGCACCGTGCCGCCGGCGTTGAGGTCGAGCGACAGCGCGCCGCCACTGGGGCTCGCCACCCGATATTCGACCCGATAGCTGCCGCTGCTGGGGAAGTTGACGTTGCTGTACGACAGCCAGTCGCCGGTGTCGATCCAGCCGACGTTGGAGCCGCCTTCCGAGCAGGCTTCCACCTGCACGCCGTTTTGCGCGGCGAAGCTTTCGGCTTCCAGCGTCCGCGACCACGGGCTGCTGCCGCCGGCGTTGTACACGCGCACGTAGTCGACGAGCATCTTCGCCGGCAGCTTGCTTTCGTCGACGTTGAAGCCCGGCCAGTTGCCGCCGATGGCGAAGTTCAGCAGCAGGAAGAAGTCGCGATGGAACTCCTCGGTGCCGTTGACGCTGTTCTGGATGCTGGCTTCGTGGAACTTGTTGCCGTCGACGTACCAGCGGATCGCATTCGCGTCCCATTCCACCGAGTACACATGCCAGTCGGTGACGCTGAGCAGGGTATTGCCGCCGTACTGGGCGTAGTTGCCGTTGTGGTCGCGCCAATGGATGGTGCCGTAGGTGCGGTCTTCGTTGTTGACGTGTTCCATGATGTCGATCTCGCCCGAGTCGGGCCAACCGACCTGCGGCAGATTGGCGCCCAGCGCCCAGAACGCCGGCCACGCGCCCATGAACGAGGGCAGCTTCATCCGCGCTTCGATCTTGCCGTACTTGAAGTTGCGGATGCCCTGGGTCTTCATGCGCGCGGAGGTGTAGCGGAAACCGCCGAAATCCTCACGCCGGGCGGTGATGGCCAAGGCGTTGTTCTCGATGCCGGCGTTCTCGCGCCGGTAATACTCCAGCTCGTTATTGCCCCAGCCGCTGCTGCCATTACCGGTTTCGAACACCCAGTCCGGCCCGATCGATCCGTTGAACTCGTCGCTCCATACCAGTTGCCAGTTCTGCGCCCAGGCGCCGCCGGCGAACAGGGAAACGACGAGGAACACCACGCCTTTCATCAACAGTTTCATGCTGTCTTCTCCTCGTGGGGAAACATGAGTGCCGGATCACGCCGCCAGGCGGCGCGAAACCTCCCGCGCGTGAGCGACACCCGCGAAAACGATCCGGCGTGCGGCGACGGCGCGAATCCGTTCCGTCCTCCGGCTGCCGCGAGCTCTTCAGTACGGCCGCGGATGCGCTCGATCCTATGCGAGCGCATGCGCCCGCGCAGGGCGCTGCGCCACAGCTTTCTCGCTTTCGCGCGGATGCGTGACGCAGGCCCGTTCGATGCGTGAGGGCGATATATCCACGCCAATGTCGATGGCCGCGCGGAAGTTCAAGCGAGTAGTTGCGCTGTCGTGGCCGCGACGGCGGGACAGTCGCGAGGACTTTCTTGGACGAAGCTCGATCGGGCCGAACTCGATCAGGCCGAACTCGATCGGGCGAAGGCCCGCGAAGCAGGGACGTGATGGCGTACCGTGGCACCTGTTGCATCGAGATCCCCTGCTGGGGCCCGTTCGACGAGTGGTGCGTTGGATGACGGTAACGCCTGCGGCAGCTCGCTTGAGGCGACTGCGGGCGCAAGGCTAAGGTTGCCGGCCGCCAGGATCAAGCGCGGTCCGAGCCGGGCCCGGTCTGATCCGCGATACTCCGCGGGAGTTTTCGTTTCCAGGCGCTTCACGCGCGACGGGCGCTCGAAAATCCCTTCGTCATGGACAATGACGCCAACCGCGCCGAGCATCGCCACGTGATCCCCAACACTACTCCCTACTACCTGCCGGTGACCCGCGAGGTCGCGCAGGCTTTCGTCGACGGCGGGACACTGCCCGAGTCGTCGATAGAGCGCGCGGCGCTGTCGGTGATGCTGGTGGTGCTGACCCAGGAGTATTCCAACGCCGCGATCAGTCGCCTGATCTTCGAGACCCATGGCTTGATGCAGGCCAGTTCGCCCGAGGTCGCCGCGGCGCATCTGGACACGGGCCGACGCGCCATCGCGCAAGCGCAGCGCGCCGACATGCTGGAGCGTCTGGCCGACAAGGGCGTGAATTTCGCCGACCCCGAGGACATGCGGCTCGAGGCCTGGCGCGACGACGACGGCCGCTACGCGCACGCGTTCCAGGAGCGCTATCGCCAGCCGATGGACAGCTTCGAGATCGGCTTCGATCGCGCCGACCAGATCGACGAACCGGCCACCGACGCGGATATTCCCTACGACACACAAGCCGCCGATAGCCAGGCCGCGCCGCGCAGGACCCGGCTGGTCATGGAGGGCACCCGCGATCAGGCCGTGGCCGCGCAGGTGATCGCGGCGGCGCCGGACGAACTGGTCAACCTCGACGCCTACGCCGGCACCGGCAAGACCCATTTGTTGCTGGCGATGGCCGGCGGTCTGGCCGGCGGGATGACCTACCTGGCGCCCACCGTCGCGCATATCCACGGCTTCAAGATCCGCGCGGGCGGCGCCGCGGCGGGCATCCAGACCGTGACCCAGACCGTGCTGGCCAACGCGACCGCCGCGGCCCACGCCCGCGCCGCGCGCCTGCGCTGGGCGCCGCGAGTGATCAAGACCACCCAGAGCCTGACCGCGCAGACCAAGATCGCCGGTGTCCCGAGCATCGACGGGCGCCCGCCCGAGGCGGTGCTGGCGATCGTGCACAAGGCGCTGCGAGCATGGTGCTACAGCGCGGCGCCGGCGCTGGGCCAGTTCCATTTCGCGCGCCATGTGCCGTATGCGGCGATCGAGGCCAAGCGCTGGATCGAGATCGGCCAGCGGGTGTGGGAGTGCATGTTCGCCGGGCTCGGCAGCAACGACGCCGGCGCGGCCTTCGATATCAACACCGTGCACCTGGTCAAATGGCTGTCGGTGCGCGGCGCGGCGGTTCCCGACGGCTTCGGCACCTTGCTGGTCGACGAAGCCCACGACCTGTCCGCGCCGTGGCGGGCCTTGTTGCAGGCGTATCCCCATGGCTGCGTGCTGATGGGCGACCCGTATCAGCGTTTGTTCGGCCATGTGCCGAGGGCGACCCAGGCCAAGACCGTCGTGATGAGCCAGTCGCTGCGCATGGGCGTGCAGGCCGCGCCGCTGATCGACCAGACCCTGGCGGTGGCGCAGGAGCGGCTGATCGAGTTTCCGCTGATCGGCGCGCCCGATCGCCTGACCCGCCACCGGATCTACCGAAACCGCGACGAGTTGCCGGGTCGCGCGCTGCGCGTGTTCGGCGGCGCCTGGGCCTTGCTGGAAGAGGCGCTGCGGATCAAGGCCGGCGGCGGCCGCTTCCGCCTGGTGCCGGCCTCGGCCGACGAGGTCGCCCGGCTGGCCCGGGCGGCGATTTCCCTGCACCTGAGCGGCGATACCTACGGCCGCCGCAGCCTCGGCGATTTCCGCTCGTGGCCGGCGTTTTCGCAGCATCTGGCCGACAGCGGGCTGGGGTCGGTGGCGCGGATGATCGAACGCGGCTTCGGTAGCGACGATATCGATGCGCTGATGGCCGCGCAGGCCGACCCGGGCACCGAGCAGGTCACCCTCAGCCTGGTCCAGCACTGCAAGAACATGGAGGCCGATGCGGTGGTGCTGAGCCCGTGCTGTTACCTGGTGAACCGCGACGGCGAACCGCACAGCCCGGTCCGCGCCGCCTACCTGGCTATGACCCGCGCGCGCTTCGAGGTGTGGACGCCGGGCGATGGCCTGGACCGGCTGAGGGATGCGCAGCGCGATTTCGAGGTGGGCGCGGCCGGGGCGTGAACGCAGGCCGCAGGCCGTCACTGCGGGGGCAGGATTTCGCCGGGCCCGGTCGCCGCGGACGGCCGGATCGGCAAAGCGCGCGGCGTTTTTCGATGTGATCGCCAGGCGTAAATCTGTGGCCGATTCGATGATTTCAACTGTGCATCGCTGGACTGGGTTGCCGTGGCGAAATGCCGTTTTTTTAGTTGATTTCCGCATGGAAGCTGTAGCGCAACTTATCGATGCGACCGTGTCGACGCCGGCCGCGGGGCGATAGGCTTTACAATCCCGCGACTGTTCGGGCCGTCCCCGCCAAGGTGAACCGGTGGCGATCCCGAGCCGCGCGACACGAGGCCCGGGCCGGCTCAATCGAACTTCGCCCGTCGATCATTTGTAAGGAGTGTCCTGAGTGCCTACTTGGCTTGTAACCGGCGGCGCCGGCTTCATTGGCGGTAATTTCGTCCTCGATGCGGTCCAGCGCGGCATCAAGGTCGTCAACCTCGACGTCCTGACCTACGCCGGCAATCTCGACACCCTGAGCGTCCTCGATGGCGATGCGCGTCACGTCTTCGTCCAGGGCGATATCGGCGATGCGGACCTGCTCAAGCGTCTGCTGGCCGAACACCGGCCCGACGCGGTGATCAATTTCGCCGCCGAGAGCCATGTCGACCGCTCCATCGACGGCCCGGCCGCGTTCGTGCAGACCAACGTGGTCGGCACCCTGAGCCTGCTCGAGCAGGTGCGCGACCATTGGAAGGCGCTTGATGCGCCGGCGCGCGACGCGTTCCGCTTCCTGCACGTATCGACCGACGAGGTCTACGGCTCGCTCGGCGACAGCGGCAAGTTCAGCGAGACCACGCCGTATGCGCCGAATTCGCCGTACTCGGCTTCGAAGGCGGCGTCGGATCATCTGGTCCGCGCGTTCCATCACACCTACGGCCTGCCGGTGCTGACCACCAACTGCTCGAACAATTACGGGCCGTTCCAGTTCCCGGAAAAACTCATTCCGCTGATCATCGCCAAGGCCTTGGCCGGCGAACCGCTGCCGGTCTACGGCGACGGCCTCAACGTGCGCGACTGGCTGTTCGTCGGCGATCACTGCTCGGCGATCGCGCGCGTGCTCGAAGCCGGCCGCGTCGGCGAGACCTACAACGTCGGCGGCGATGCCGAGCGTCCCAACATCGTCGTGGTCCAGACCATCTGCGCCTTGCTCGATCAGCGCCGCCCGCTCGCCGACGGCCGCGCGCGCGAGTCGCTGATCACCTACGTCAAGGACCGCCCGGGCCACGATCGCCGTTATGCGATCGACGCGTCCAAGCTCAAGAACGAATTAGGCTGGACCCCGACGTTGACCTTCGAACAAGGCATCGCCCGCACCGTCGACTGGTACCTGGACAACCAGCCGTGGGTGCAGCGCGTGCTCGACGGCAGCTACCGGCTCGAACGCATCGGCCAGGCCTGAGCCCGGCACAAGAGGAGTTAGGCATGAACCGCAAGGGCATCATCCTCGCCGGCGGCTCCGGCACGCGGCTGTATCCGCTGACCCAGAGCATCAGCAAGCAGCTGTTGCCGGTGTACGACAAGCCGATGATCTATTACCCGCTCAGCGTGCTGATGCTGGCGGGCATCCGCGAAGTGCTGATCATCAACACCCCGCACGAGCAGGCGCTGTTCAAGACCTTGCTCGGCGACGGTTCGCGCTGGGGCATGAAGATCGAATACGCGCAGCAGCCCAGCCCGGACGGACTGGCGCAGGCGTATCTGATCGGCCGCGAGTTCGTCGCCGGCCAGCCCAGCTGTCTGGTGCTCGGCGACAACATCTTCCACGGCCCGGGCCTGACCGCGATGCTCAAGCGCGCCGATCAGCGCGAGCACGGCGCGACCGTGTTCGGCTACTGGGTGCGCGATCCGGAGCGCTACGGCGTGGCCGAGTTCGATGCCGACCGCAAGGTCATCGGGCTGGAGGAAAAACCGCTCAAGCCGCGTTCGAACTACGCCGTCACCGGACTGTATTTCTACGACGGCCGCGCCAGCGACTTCGCCGCGACCTTGAAACCCTCGGCGCGCGGCGAACTGGAGATCACCGATCTCAACCGCCTGTACCTGGACGAAGGCTCGCTGCATCTGGAACAGCTCGGCCGCGGTTACGCCTGGCTCGATACCGGCACCCATCAGTCGTTGCTGGAGGCGTCCAACTTCATCGAAACCATCGAAGCGCGCCAGGGCTTGCGTATCTGCTGTCCGGAAGAGATCGCCTGGAACAACGGCTGGATCGACAACGCGCAACTGAGCGAACTGGCCCGTCCGCTGGCCAAGAACGGCTACGGCCAATACCTGCTCGGCCTGGCCGAGCGCGGCTTCGTGCCCTGAGGAAACCGTTTTGAAGATCATCGAAACCGATCTGCCGGGCTGTCTGATCGTCGAACCGCAGGTGTTCGGCGATGCGCGTGGGTATTTCTACGAATCGTTCAATCACGACAAACTGGCGGCGGTGGGGCTGAAGCCGAACTTCGTCCAGGGCAACGTGTCGTCCTCGGCGCGCGGCGTGCTGCGGGGCGTGCATTACCAGTGGCCCAATCCGCAGGGCAAGTTCATGTCGGTGATCGAGGGCGAGGTATGGGATGTCGCGGTCGACATCCGCCGCGGTTCGCCGCATTTCGGGCGCTGGACCGCGGTGTTGCTCAGCGCCGAGAACAAGCGCCAGTTCTGGATCCCCGAGGGCTTCGCCCACGGCTTTGCTGTGCTCAGCGAACGCGCGGTATTCAGTTATCTGTGCACCGCCACTTACGACCCCAAGGCCGATGCCGGGGTGCGCTGGGACGACCCGGATCTGGCCATCGATTGGCCGGTCAGCGAACCGCTGCTCTCGGCCAAGGACACCAACGCGCCCTTGCTCAAGGATATCGCCGAAGACCGTTTGCCGGTGTACATGCCATGACAGGGCCGGCCATGAAGCTGTTGCTGCTCGGCGGCGACGGTCAGGTCGGTTTCGAATTGCGCCGTGCGCTGGCGCCGCTGGGCGAGGTCGTCGTCACCACCCGCGGCGGCACGCTCGCCGACGGCGGCGCTTGCGAAGCGCTCGATCTGGCCCAGGTCGACGCGATCGAGCCGCTGCTGCGTCGGGTGCGCCCCGATTACGTGGTCAATGCCACCGCTTACACCGCGGTGGATCGCGCCGAAACCGAACGCGAGCTCGCCTTCCTCGTCAACGCGCAGGCGCCGGGCCGGCTCGCCGAGGTGTGCGCGGCCGACGGCATCGGCCTGCTGCATTACTCGACCGACTATGTGTTCGACGGCAGCGGCACCCGCCCGTACCTCGACACCGATCCCACCGGCCCGCTCGGCGCGTACGGGCAGAGCAAGCTCGCCGGCGAACAGGCGATCGGCGCCAGCGGCGCGCGTCATCTGATCCTGCGCACCGCCTGGGTCTACGCCACCCGCGGCGGCAACTTCCTGCGCACCATGCTGCGCCTGGGCGCCGAGCGCGAGGAACTGCGCGTGGTCGCCGACCAGCACGGTTCGCCGACTCCGGCCTGGCTGCTGGCCGACGCGGCCGCGCGGGTGCTGGGCCAGGGTATCGCCGAATCGGGCGTGCGCCATCTGGTCGCCGCCGGTCAGACCAGCTGGCACGGGTTCGCCGAGGCGATCTTCGACGAAGCCCATGCGCGCGGCCTGATCGAACGCAAGCCGCGGGTGCTGCCGATCACCACCGCCGAATACCCGACCCCGGCCCGCCGTCCGGCCTATTCGGTGCTCGACAGCCGTCATCTGCAGGACGAGTACGGCCTGACGATTCCGGATTGGCGCGACGCCTTGCGCACGACCCTGGATCGCGACAGGCCCGGCGCATAACCCCTCGCGTCGCCCACATGGTCGCCTTGTAGGAGCGGCGCAAGCCGCGACCGCGAACCGGAAACTGCGGCGCAACCATGGTCGCCCGCGCCGTTATTCGACGCGCATATCGGGAATATCGTGGCACTGCCGTCGGCGCTGCGTTACCGGTAGCGACGACGCGATCCGGCGACCTCGTGGTCGCGGCTCACGCCGCTCCTACAGGGAGCCCATGCAACCGCACACCGGCCGATTGTGCCGGCCCCGCCCTCGTGCCTATGATCGCCGCGTCGCGGATGCGGCGGCTGTCGCGGGTCCGGGGAGGACGCGGCGGTCGGGGTTCGCCGGACGCGCCATCGCGCACGGCGGACGAACAGGGACTTCGCCGCCTGACGGTTGCGATCGAATCGATACGGTCACAGGGGACCACCATGAACCATCTGCGATGCGCGCTGCTGCTGGCGGGCTTGCTTACGACCGTCGCCACGACTTCGGCGCTTGCGGCGACTGAATCGGCCAGCGCCGCCACCGTCGATGTCGACGCCTTCGTCAAGGCCGACACCTTCAGCGACATCAAGCTGTCGCCGACCGGCGAGTTCTACGCCGCCTCGGTGCCGATGGGCGATGAAACCGGTCTGGTGATCTTCACCCGCACCGACATGAAGATGGCCGGCTCGTTCCGGCTCGGCAAGAACAACCACGTCGCCGATTTCGATTGGGTAAGCCCGACCCGGCTGCTGATCAGCATGGCGCAGAAACTCGGCTCGCGCGACGAGCCGGTCCCGACCGGCGAGATCTACGCGATCAACGCCAACGGCACCGGTGTCGACGTGCTGGTCGGTTACCGCCTGCAGGTGAACAACACCGGCACCCGCATCCAGCCGAAGAAAGTCGAAGCGGTGGCCGCCTACCTGGTCGACGATCTGCCGACCGACGACAAGCGCGTGGTGATCTCGGTGCAGCAGTTCAGCGCCGACGCCTACACCCGCGCCGAACACCTGGACGTTTTCAGCGGCCGTCGCAACGCCATCACCATCGCGCCGGTGCGCAACGCCGACTATTACACCGACAACGCCGGCGTGGTCCGCTTCGCGCTCGGCTATGGCACCGACTACGTGCGCAAGCTGTTCTACCGCGGCAACGACAAGGCCGATTGGGAACTGCTGCGCTCGGACGATGACGACGAGGGCATGGACATCCCGATCGGCTTCTCCGCCGACAACGTCACCGCGTATTTCCGCAGCGAACAAGCGCAGGGGCCCGATGCGATCGTCGCTTACGACACGGTGGCGAAGACCCGCAAGGAACTGCTGCGCGACAAGGTCGCCGACCCGGCGCGGATCATCTACAAGCTGCGCAGCCACGTGCCGGTCGGGGTGTTCTATTACGACGGCAAGCCGCGCACAGCGTTCTTCGACAAGACCTCGCCGGAAGCACGCCAGTACCGCAGCCTGGAAGCGGCGTTCGCCGGCGACGCGGTGCGCATCACCTCGCAGACCGACGACGGCAAGCTGGCGTTGGTGCAGGTGTGGAACGACCGCAATCCCGGCGATGTGTACCTGTTCGACAACGAGAGCAAGCACGCCGCGCATGCGGTCAGCCGGCGCGCCTGGTTCGATCCGGCCAAGTCCGCGCCGGTGCGCGCGGTCACGCTCAAGGCGCGCGACGGGCTGAGCCTGTCGGGCCTGTTGACCACGCCCAACGGCAGCAGCGGCAAATCGTTGCCGCTGGTGGTGATGCCGCACGGCGGTCCGTTCGGGATCCAGGACCTGTGGTATTTCGACGACGACCCGCAGTTGCTCGCGGCCGCCGGTTACGCGGTGCTGCAGCTCAATTTCCGCGGTTCGGGCGGTTACGGCCGCGCGTTCCTGCACGCGGGCAAGCGCGAGTGGGGCGGCAAGATGCAGGACGATCTGACCGACGCGACGCGCTGGGCGATCGAGCAGGGCATCGCCGATCCGTCGCGCATCTGTTTGTACGGCGCGAGCTACGGCGGCTATGCCTCGCTGATGGGCGTGGCCAAGGAGCCGACCTTGTACAAGTGCGCGGCCGGCTATGTCGGCGTGTACGACCTGCCGATGATGCATACCACCGGCGACGTGCAGAAGCGCGGCTCGGGCGAAAGCTATCTGCGCAACTGGCTCGGCCCGCCGGACACGCTCGACAAGGTGTCGCCCACGCGCCTGGCCGACCGGATCAAGGTGCCGGTGTTCCTCGCCGCGGGCGGCGAAGACCAGCGCGCGCCGCAGGCGCACAGCGAGAAGATGGAGAAAGCGCTGCGCCAGGCCGGCGTGCCGGTGGAGACGCTGTATTACAAGACCGAGGGCCATGGCTTCTACGAGGAAGCGCATAAGCGCGAGTTCTATTCGCGGTTGTTGGCGTTCCTGTCGCGGTCGTTGGGCGGCAAGACCGCGGCGCCGGCGAAGGTCGAGGCGGCGGGGAAGAAATAACGCGAGCCACGGGAGCAGGGCGACGCCGCGATCGGGACTGCGCCAGTGAACACAGTTTCGTCGTAGTTGCCGATTCGCGGTCGCGGCTTACGCCGTTCCTACATGGGCTCCCTGTAGGAGCGGCGCAAGCCGCGACCGCGGCAATAAAAAAACGGCGCCACCTGGGCGCCGTTTTCGTTCTGCAAATCCCGAATCCCAAATCCCGAATCCCGGCCCCCATCACTTCAACCCGTGCATCCACCGCTTCAGCAACGGCGCCAATAACAGGAACAGCACGCCCGACCCGATCCCCAGCCACATCAGCATCGAGAACAGTTCGCCGTATTTGACCGAAGCCGCGGCCATGTCGATCGTGCCGCCCTCGGGAATCTCGACCGAAGCGATCTTCGCCAATTGCGCCGCCAGCACTTCCGAAAACGCGGTCGCCAGCCAGAACGCGCCCATCATCAGCCCGACCACGCGTGCGACCGACAGCTGGGTCACCGCCGACAGGCCGATCGGCGACAAACACATCTCGCCGACTTCGAGAATGAAATACGCTGCGACCAGGTACCACACGCTGGCCATCTCGCCGCCGCCGGACACCTTGGCCGCGGCCATCAGCGGCAGGAACGACAGGCCGGCGAAGATCAGGCCCAGCGACATCGTCAGCGGCTTGCTCGGGTTGCGGCCCTTGCGCGCGAGCCACGGCCACAGCCACGAGAACAACGGCGCCAGCACGACGATGAAGAACGCGCCGAGATACGTCAGCGAACCGGCGGTCTGCGGCACCAGCACCACGTCGTGCGCGGTCGCCAGGGCCAGGCCGAGGGTCAATACGCCGACCAGCAGCTTGGCCAGACCGTCGCGGCCGCGATCGCTCGCGGTCAGCGCGGCGATCATCAGCGGCGGGCTCAGCGCCATCGAGAACAGCGACCACGGCAAGGTCGGCGAGTACTGGCCCAGCGCCATGCCGAACATGTCCTTGGTCATCAGCCGGTCGTTGAACGTCACCCACGAGCCGTAGGTCTGCTCGTACAGGGTGAAGAAGATCAGCACCGCGAAGATCAGGATCACCAGCGCGAGCATGCGTTCGCGTTCGACACGGTCGCAGCCGCGCGCGATGAAGCCGAAGAACCAGATCAGGAACACCAGCAAGGTCGCGAGCATGATGCCCAGCGCCGCGGTGAAGCTCAGGCTGCCGATCGCGATGGTGACCTGCGAGGCGACCTGGATCGTGCCCCACAGCACCAGCACGCCGAGCGCGGTGCCGAGGTAAATCCACAGCTCGCGCGACAACTTGAAAGCGGCCGGGCCGACTTTCTCGCGCAGCCTGGCCGGCTCGGCCGGTTCGGCGTGGCCCTGCAGATAGCGCTGGCCCCACAGGAACATCGCCAGGCCCGCGACCATGCCGACGCCGGCCGCGCCGAAGCCGTATTTCCAGCCGTAAGTTTCGCCGAGGAAGGCGCAGATCAGCGCCGAGAACAGCGCGCCGACGTTGATGCCGGCGTAGAACAGGGTGAAGCCCGAGTCGCGGCGCGGATCGTCGAGCGCGTACAGCTTGCCGACGATGGTCGAGATGTTGGGCTTGAGGAACCCCACGCCGCCGATGATCAGCGCCAGCGACAGGTAGAACACCTGCAACGCGGTTTCGTCGCGCACCACCACGCCGTCGACCAGCTTCGCCGCGTGGCCCTCGTAGGCCATGCCCAGATGACCGAGCACCAGCAACACGCCGCCGAGCACCACCGCCTTGCGCATGCCCAGGTAGCGGTCGGCCAGCAGGCCGCCGATCACCGGCACCGCATACACCAGGCCGCCGTAGGCGCCGATCAGGTCGTAGCCGGCGTCGTCGCCGAACAGGTGGTACTTCAGCAAGTACAGCAGCAGCAGCGCTTTCATTCCGTAGAACGAGAAGCGCTCCCACATCTCGGTGAAGAAGCACACGTACAGGCCCTTGGGGTGGCCGAGGAAGTCGTGGCTGCGGGGCGCGGCGGGCGCCGGGGTCGACAGGGTGCTGGCTGCGGGCACGAGTGGATTCCCTTCGGTCCGGGAGCGGGCCGGGACGCGGAGTATAGGGCGATGGGCCGAGGCGGCCCTCATCCGCCCTTCGGGCACCTTCTCCCGCGGGCGGGGTGAGGGGCCGCGCTTGCGAGTCACTGGCTCGCGCGGCACCGAACGCCCGAACGCTTTGCGTTCGGGCCGGGCGGGCCGGCAGGCTGGAGTGAGAGGCAACCATCCACCTTTGCTGCTTTCCCCAGCCAAATCCGCAAAATCCCCGCATTTGCCCAATCCCGCCTTTTGCCGCACCGCACTTTTACAGCGGCCCGCGGCGGATGCGATCATCGGCGGATTGCGTGGCGCCCGGCCCCTGCCGGCCGGGTCCGCCCATACACCGCCGCACTGCCCGATCACCCGCGATGGAGACGCCGATGGCCTCGTCCGCACAACCGCAACTGACCCTCCGAGCCGTCCTGCTATCCGTCTTCCTGGCGGTGATCCTGGCGGCGGCCAATGCCTACCTGGGCCTGTT
Organism: Lysobacter sp. Soil_N_51; assembly: GCF_057655755.1. Lineage (NCBI taxonomy): Bacteria > Pseudomonadati > Pseudomonadota > Gammaproteobacteria > Lysobacterales > Lysobacteraceae > Lysobacter > Lysobacter sp. Soil_N_51. Next base: position 87,066 of record NZ_JBDGLR010000003.1, read on the forward strand.
CGCCGGCCTCACCATCGCCACCGCGATCCCCGCCGCGGTGATCTCGATGGGCGTGCTGCGCCTGCTCGGCGGCGGCACCATCCTGGAAAACAACATCGTCCAGACCGGCGCCTCGGCCGGCTCGTCGATCGCCGCCGGCGTGATCTTCACCATCCCGGCCCTGGTGATCCTGGGCTACTGGCAGGACTTCCGTTACTCGTGGGTGCTCGCCATCGCCGGTCTCGGCGGTCTGCTCGGCGTGTTGTTCTCGGTGCCGCTGCGCCGTTCGATGATCGTCGAAGACCCGCTTCCTTTCCCGGAAGGCAAGGCCGCGGCCGAAGTGCTCAAGGCCGGCGAAAACCCCGGCCCGGGCCTGAAGATCCTCGGCCTGGCCGGCGGCATCGGCGCGCTGGTCAAGCTCGCCGCCGAGAGCGGGTTGCGCATGATTCCCGACAACGCCATCGCCTCGGGCTGGCTCGGCAAGTACCTGGGCTTCATGGGCACCAACCTGTCGCCGGCGCTGCTCGGCGTGGGCTACATCGTCGGTCTCAACGTCGGCATCGTGGTGTTGTCGGGCAGCGTGCTGTCGTGGCAGTTCGCGATTCCGATCTATCACGCCTTCTTCCTCAACTCCGATCCGGAACTCGCCGCGCGCATCGTCGACGGCAGCGCCGAGCAGATCGGCCGCGCGATCTGGTCGGCCAAGGTGCGTTACCTCGGCGTCGGCACGATGCTGATCGGCGGCGTGTGGACCTTGTTCTCGCTGCGCAAGTCGCTGCTGTCGGGCGTCAAGAGCGGCCTGGCCGCGGCGCGCAAGGGCACCAGCGGCGTGGTCGCCGAAACCGATCGCGACCTGCCGATGAAGTGGATGCTGATCGCGCTGGTCGCGTTCGTGATGCCGCTGCTGCTGCTGTACCAGGCCATCGTCGGCAACTGGTTCGTCAGCGTGCCGATGACCATCATCATGATCGTCGCCGGCTTCCTGTTCGTGTCGGTGTCGGCGTATCTGGCCGGCCTGATCGGTTCCTCCAATAACCCGGTCTCGGGCATCACCATCTCGACCATCCTGTTCGCCTCGGCGGTGCTGGTGCTGATGCTCGGCCGCGACTCGCCGATCGGCGCCGTCGCCGCGATCATGATCGGCGCGGTGGTGTGCTGCGCGGCGGCGGTCGGCGGTGACAACCTGCAGGACCTCAAGGCCGGCTACATCGTCGGCGCGACGCCGTGGAAGCAGCAGCTCATGCTCGGCATCGGCACGTTCTCGTGCGCGCTGATCATGGCGCCGATCCTCAACCTGCTCGCCGCCGCCTACGGCATCGGCGCGCCGACCCCGGAGCATCCGAACTCGCTGGCCGCACCGCAGGCCACGCTGATGGCATCGGTCGCCAAGGGCATGTTCGGCGGCGAACTGCCGTGGACGATGATCGGCATCGGCGCCGGCATCGGTGTTGTGATCATCGCCTTCGACGAATGGCTCAAGTCGCGCAAGTTCAAGTTCCGCGTGCCGGTGCTGGCGGCGGCGATCGGCATCTACCTGCCGCTGGAACTGATGGTGCCGATCTTCCTCGGCGGCCTGCTGTCGCACATCGTCGGCCGCCGTCGCGGCTTGACCAAGCACAGCGACGAGGCCGAGGTCGATCGCGTGCATCGTCCCGGTACCTTGTTCGCGGCCGGCCTGATCACCGGTGAGGCGCTGATGGGCATCGCCATCGCGTTCCCGATCGTGATCTCGACCCGCGCCGACGTGCTGGCGCTGCCCGAGCAGTTCCACTTCGGCGCCGGCATCGGCCTGCTGGTGCTCGCGGCGGTGGTGTGGCTGTTCTACCGCAGCAGCCGCAACGCGCCGGTGCCCGCGCCGAGCGCCTGATCCCTGCGACGGCCCGGCGCGATGCCGGGCCGTTCCTGTTTCTGTCGCGTGCTCGCGCACGCCTTCGATAACGCTAGAGGTTCCGCCATGACGCCACGCCACGCCCTCCTGCCGATGGCCCTGTTGCTGGCCTGCGCATCCGCGCCGGTTTTGTCCCTCACGCCGCCGCTCGCGCGCGGCCTGGAAGTGCGCGACCTGGCCGCGATGGACCGGTTCTCCTCGCCGACCCTGTCGCCCGACGGCCGGCAACTGGTGTTCGCCAAGCGCGTGGTCGATTTCGGCGCCAACAAGTCCTCGACCTCGCTGTGGATCGAAGACCTGTTCGCGCGCGATGCCGCGCCGCCCAAGCGTCTGACTCCGGACGGCTGGAACGTCAATTCGCCGGCGTTTTCCGCCGACGGCAAGACCGTGTACTTCCTCAGCAGCAAGGGCGGCAGCTCGCAGCTGTATTCGTTGCCGCTGAGCGGCGGCACGCCGAAGCAGGTCACCGCGTTCGACGGCGACGTCGGCGGTTTCCAGTTGTCGCCCGACGGCAAGCGCATCGCGTTCAACGCCGAAGCCTATGCCGATTGCGCGGCCGATCTGGCCTGCAGCAAGAAGAAGCTCGACGCGGCCGAGAAGAGCAAGGCCAGCGGCAAGGTGTTCGACCGCATGTTCGTGCGTCATTGGGATACGTGGAACGATGGCCGCTTGAACCGTTTGTTCGTGACCGATCTGCCCGCCGCGGGCAAGACCGTCAACAGCGCCAAGCTCGTCAGCGGCGAAGTGATCGGCGACGTGCCCTCGCGTCCGTTCGGCGACAGCAGCGAATACACCTGGTCGCCCGACAGCCAGTCGCTGGTGTTCAGCGCGCGCAAGGCCGATGCGAAGGAACCGTGGTCGACCAATTTCGACCTCTACCTGGTCGGCGCCGACGGCGGCGCGGCGAAGAACCTGACCGCGTCGAACCCGGCCTGGGACACCGGCGCGGTGTTCGGCAAGGACGGCAAGACCCTGTACTACCGCGCGATGAAGCGCCCGGGTTTCGAAGCCGACCGTTTCGGTCTGTTCGAACTCGACCTGGCCAGCGGCAAGGCGCGCGAGATCGCGCCGCAGTGGGATCGCTCGGCCACCGGCATCGTGTTGTCGGACGACGGCAAGACCATCTACACCACCGCCGATGACCTGGGCCGGCAGCCGTTGTTCGGCGTCGACATCGCCAGCGGCAAGGCGAGCGAACTGATCGCCGACGGCACCGTCGGTTCGCCGGTGTTGGCCGGCAAGACCTTCGCCTTCACCCGCAACAGCCTCAAGAGCGGCGACCAGATCTTCGTCGGCGGCCTCGACGGCGCGCCGCAGCGCGCGATCACCCCGAGCGCGAGCGAACTGCTGCCGGGCGTGAAGTTCGGCGAGGCCGAACAGTTCGAGTTCAAGGGCTGGAACGGCGACAGCGTGTACGGTTACGTGGTCAAGCCGTGGAATTACCAGGAAGGCCAGAAGTACCCGGTCGCGTTCCTGATCCACGGCGGCCCGCAGGGCAGCTTCGGCGACGGCTGGAGCTATCGCTGGAACCCGCAGACCTATGCCGGCCAGGGCTATGCGGTGGTGATGATCGACTTCCACGGCTCCACCGGTTACGGCCAGGCCTTCACCGATGCGATCAGCCAGCATTGGGGCGACCGACCGCTGGAGGATCTGCAGAAGGGCTGGGCCGCGGCGCAGAAGAAGTATTCCTTCCTCAACGGCGACAAGGCCTGCGCGCTGGGCGCGTCGTACGGCGGCTTCATGGTCAACTGGATCGCCGGCAACTGGCAGCAGCCGTGGAAGTGTCTGGTCAGCCACGACGGCGTGTTCGACCAGCGCATGATGGGTTACGCGACCGAAGAGCTGTGGTTCACCGAGTGGGAGCAGGGCGGCACCCCGTTCGACGTGCCGAAGAACTACGAGAAGTTCAACCCGGTCAATCACGTCAAGGATTGGAAGGTGCCGATGCTGGTGATCCACGGCCAGCTCGATTACCGCATCCCGGTCGAGCAGGGCCTGGGCGTGTTCACCGCGTTGCAGCGCCAGGGCATCGAGTCCAAGTTCCTGTACTTCCCGGACGAGAACCATTGGGTGCTCAAGCCGCAGAACAGCGTGCTGTGGCACGACACGGTCAATGGGTGGTTGAAGCAGCATATCGGGCAGTAAGCGCCCGCGATCCGGCAACAACGTTTGCGAAGGCCGCCTCCGGGCGGCCTTCGTTGTTTCGAAGCAAAGCGTTGCTTCGTTTCCGACTGTAGGAGCGGCGTAAGCCGCGACCGCGCCATCGCACCTACGGCGCATGCGAGGTTTCGCGGTCGCGGCTCGCGCCGCTCCTGCAGGGGCTTACGTGAGGCAACGACGGGTGGGCGACAGCTGCGTGGGCGCTGGCTGTGGCTTCGCGCGAAACTTGCTTGCGCCGTAACCTCGGTGTCGCGGTCGCGGCTCACGCCGCTCCTGCAGGGGCGGATGTGGCAACGACACGAAGGTGGTTTGGTCACCTGAACTCGCCGCGCCGCACCACCGGCTCTTGCCCCGCGCGGGCGATTCGAAGTAAAAGCGGTGACACCAACGTACGAGACACCCGGCATGCCCGATACCGCCCACACGGCGCTCATCAGCAACGACATCGTTGTCCTCGGCCTCATCGCCGCCACCCTGGGGCTGGTGTTCTGGACCTCGTCGAAGCAGACCGGCTTTTGGAAAAAGTTCTACACCTTCGTGCCGGCGCTGCTGCTGTGCTATTTCATCCCGGGCATCTACAACACCGTCGGCCTGGTCGACGGCGAGAACACCAAGCTCTACAACCCGGTCGCCAGCCGCGTGCTGCTGCCGGCGGCGCTGGTGCTGCTGACCCTGACCATCGACCTCAAAGGCGTGCTCAAGCTCGGCCCCAAGCTGTTGCTGATGTACGCGGTGTCCTCGCTCAGCGTGATGCTCGGCGCGATCGTCGCCTTCGTCGCGATGCGCGCGTTCCATCCCGAAACCGTGTCCGGCGACACCTGGGGCGGCATGGCGGCCCTGGCCGGCAGCTGGATCGGCGGCGGCGCCAACATGCTCGCGATGAAGGAGATCTTCCAGGTCGACGCGACCACGTTCGGCCAGTTCGCGGTGGTCGATGTCGGCGTGGGCTATGTGTGGATGGCGGTGTTGATTTTCCTGGCCAGTCGCGCGAAGCAGATCGATGAGCGCAGCGGCGCCGATACCTCGGGGATCGAGGAACTCAAGCAACGCATCGAAAGTTTCCAGGCTCAGCACCAGCGCATCGCCAGCCTGACCGATCTGGCGATGATCGTCGGCATCGCCTTCGGCGTGGTCGGATTGGCGCACGCGATAGCCGGCCCGTTGTCGGCCTGGTTCGCCGCGAACGTGTCGTGGGCGCGCACGGTGAGCCTGCACGAACCGTTCTTCTGGGTGGTCGCGATATCGACCTTCGCCGGCCTGGCGCTGAGCTTCACCCGCGCGCGCGAACTCGAAGGCGCGGGCGCGTCGAAGATCGGCAGCCTGCTGCTGTACTTCCTCATAGCCTGCATCGGTTTGCAGATGGATATTCTGGCGCTGCTCGACAAGCCGTGGCTGTTCGCGCTGGGCCTGATCTGGATCATCGTGCACATCGCGATCCTGTGGGGCGTCGGCCGGCTGCTGCGGGTGCCGTTCTTCTATTTCGCGATCGGCTCGCAGAGCAATATCGGCGGCCCGGCCTCGGCGCCGGTGGTGGCGTCGGCGTTTCATCCCTCGCTGGCGCCGGTCGGGGCCTTGCTGGGCACCTTGGGTTACGCGACCGGAACCGGATTGGCGTACATCGTCGGGATAACCTTGCGCTCGCTCGCAGGCGCATCGCCGGCCTGAAGTCCGACTGTAGGAGCGGCGCGAGCCGCGACCGCGACATCGCACATACGACGCATGTGAGGTTTCGCGGTCGCGGCTCACGCCGCTCCTACCCATCCTCATCCGCCGTCATTCCCGCGTTCGCGGTGGTAGAGCCAAGTCGGAGGAACCATCCCGCGTGCCTGGCCATATCGCTCTGCGTTCGCACGCCGCCGCATCCTCGCAACGAAGTCCGACTGTAGGAGCTGCGCTAGCTGCGACCGCGACATCTCGCTTACGACGCAGCCGTGGTTTCGCGGTCGCGGCTTGCGCCGCTCCTACAGTCTGCAACGCGACCACACGACACCACACACGCAACCCACGCTTGTCCCTCACACCCCCGCACAAACAAGAAGGCCGCCTTTCGGCGGCCCTCTATCCAACCCGACAGGTTCAACAACACCCGATCCGCCCGCCGCCATAACGCGCCTCCTGGCGCTGGCGGAAGAACGTCGCGTAATCCGGGATCGGCCGCTCGGGGTGTTTCTCCATCAGGTGCCGGACATAGTTGTCGTAGTCCGGCACCCCGCAGCACAGCCGCGCGGTCTGCACCAGGCGGCGCCAGGTGCGCTTGTACAACTGGTATTGGCTGGCGGGTACGAGTGCGGTGCCCATGTCAGCGGTCCGCCATCTGCGCGGGCGTCAACGCCACGTACGGCGATTCGCGATCGCTGCGCTCCGGATTGGCGCGCGCCTTGAGGATCGCGCCGATCGCGTACACCAGCACCGAGAACACCACGAACAGGAACAGCATGGTCAGCCCGGTGTTGACGTAGCTGTTGACCATGATCTGCTGCATCTGCTCGATGCTCTTGGCCGGCGCGACCACGGTGCCCTTGGCGATCGCGTCCTGGTACTTGTGCGCCTGGGCGAGGAAGCCGACCGCCGGATTGCCGTCGAAGATCTTGATCAGACCCGCGGCGGTGGTGCAGATCAGCAGCCATGCGGTCGGCAGCATGGTGACCCAGGCGTAGCGGTCGCGTTTCATCTTGAACAGCACCACCGTGCACAGCATCAACGCGATGCCGGCGAGCATCTGGTTGGCGATGCCGAACAACGGCCACAAGGTGTTGATGCCGCCGAGCGGATCGACCACGCCCTGATACAGGAAGTAGCCCCACAGCGCGACGCAGCCGCCGGTGGCGAGCAGGTTCGGGCCCCAGGCCTCGGTGCGGCGCAGCGCCGGCACGAAACTGCCGAGCAGGTCCTGCAGCATGAAGCGGCCGGCGCGGGTGCCGGCATCGACCGCGGTCAGGATGAACAAGGCCTCGAACAGAATCGCGAAGTGGTACCAGAACGCCATCGTGTTCTCGCCCGGCAACACGTTGTGCAGGATCTGGGCGATGCCGACCGCGAGCGTGGGCGCGCCACCGGCGCGGGCGAGGATGGTGTGTTCGCCGATGTCCTTGGCGGTCGCTTCCAGCACTTCGGGCGTCACGGTGAAGCCCCAACTGGTGATGGTCTGCGCCACCGCGTGTACATCGGTGCCGACCAGCGCGGCTGGGCTGTTCATGGCGAAGTACACGCCCGGATCGATCACCGAAGCGGCGACCAGCGCCATGATCGCGACGAACGATTCCATCAGCATGCCGCCGTAGCCGATGTAGCGCATATGGCCTTCGTTGGCGAGCAGCTTGGGCGTGGTGCCCGAGGAGATCAGCGCATGGAAACCCGAGACCGCGCCGCAGGCGATGGTGATGAACAGGAACGGGAACAACCCGCCTTTCCACACCGGGCCGGTGCCGTCGGTGAACTGGGTCAGCGCCGGCATGCGCAGGTCGGGCATCACGATCACGATGCCGATCGCCAGCGCGATGATGGTGCCGATCTTCAAGAACGTGGACAGGTAATCGCGCGGCGCCAGCAGCAGCCACACCGGCAACACCGCGGCGACGAAGCCGTAGCCGATCAGCATCCAGGTGATCTGGGTGCCGGTGAAGGTGAAGCGCGGGCCCCACACCGGATCGGCCGCGATCACCCCGCCGTACCAGATCGCCGCGAGCAGCAGGATCAGCCCGACGATCGAGATCTCGCCGATCTTGCCCGGGCGGATGTAGCGCATGTACACGCCCATCAGCACCGCGATCGGCAGGGTCGCGATCACCGTGAACATGCCCCAGGGACTTTCCGCGAGCGCCTTGACCACGATCATCGCCAGCACCGCGAGGATGATGATCATGATCAGGAACGCGCCGAACAGCGCGATGGTCCCGGGCACGCGGCCCATTTCCTCGCGCACCAGATCGCCGAGCGAACGGCCGTTGCGGCGGCTGGAGACGAACAGGACCATGAAGTCCTGCACCGCGCCGGCCAGGACCACGCCGACGATCAGCCACAACAGCCCGGGCAGATAGCCCATCTGCGCGGCGAGCACCGGCCCGACCAGCGGCCCGGCGCCGGCGATCGCGGCGAAGTGATGGCCGAACAGCACGTGCTTGTTGGTCGGAACGTAGTCCAGGCCGTCGTTGTTGAGGACCGCGGGCGTGGCCCGGGTCGTATCGATCTGCATCACCTTGTTGGCGATGAACAGGGAGTAGTAGCGATACGCGACCAGATAGATCGACACCGCCGCGACCACGATCCACAGCGCGTTGATCTGTTCGCCGCGCCGCAGCGCGATCGTGCCGAGGCAGAACGCCCCGAGAACTGCCAGGGCCGCCCAGCCCACCTTGCCGATGCCACCTTTCATGACGACCCTCCCGGTTTTTCAACTACCGAAGCGTCGCCCCTGCGTCCGGGCGGGTCAATGCGCAGTGCGGCAAAGCGGCACTAATTGGGCTGATACTTTGGTCTTAGGTGGCTCGATCGCCGCGATTGGCTGGGTGTTTGCCGTTGCTGTTCCCCCCTTTGGAAAAGGGGGGCAGGGGGGATTCGCTTTTAGCTCTACAACTGCGTCGCCCGATCGAAAAGCGAATCCCCCGGCGCATTGGATTTCTTTCGGCGATCGCAGCGACGCAGGCGCCAGCCCCCTTTTGCAAAGTGGGCTAATTAACGCGCGGGGATCTACTGAGCGATCGGCTTCAAGCGGGGGATGTCAGAAAGCGACAACAACCTCAAGCTCGATCCGATTCCCGATTCCCGGCTTTCCAATCCCAAATCCCAAATCCCGGCTCAAAGCCACTTAGCCCGCTTGAACCCCACATACAACACCACGCAAGTCAGCGCGATCACCCCGACCAGAATGCCGTAACTCCACTGGCCCTCAAGCTCGGGCATGTACTTGAAGTTCATGCCGTACCAGCTGGTGATCAAGGTCGGCGCGGCCAACAGCGCGGCCCAGGCGCCCAGGCGCTTGACCGTCTCGCCCTGGCGTACCGTGACCAGCGACAGGTTCACGCTGACCGCGGCGGTCAGCATCTCGCGCAAGGTGTCGGTGGTTTCGTTGATGCGCACGGCGTGATCGAGCACGTCGCGGAAATACAACTGGATCTCTTCGTCGATCAGCCCGCCGCGCGAACGCGCGAGCTGGCCGAGGATGTCCTGCAGCGGCGCCACCGCCATCCGCAGCCGGGTCAGTTCGCGCTTGAGGTCGTACAGTTCCTGCACGGTCTCCTTGCTGAAATCCTCGGCGAAGATGTCCTTTTCCAGTTCGTTGAGTTCCTGGGTGAAGCCCTCGACGATAGGCATGAAATTGTCGACCACGCTGTCGAACACCGCGTACAGCGCCGCGCCCGGCCCGTGTTCGAGCAAGTCCGGCTCGCGCTCCATGCGCGCGCGCGCGGCCTTGTAGCTGATCGAGGCGCCGTGGCGCACGGTGACCAGATAGCGCGGGCCGACGAACATGTGCGTCTCGCCGAAGCGGATGCGGTTGTCGATCTTCTGCGCGGTGTGGATGGCGACGAACAGCGAGTTGCCGTAGGCCTCGATCTTCGGCCGCTGGTGCGCGTTGTGCGCGTCCTCGACCGCGAGGTCGTGCAGGCAGAACTCCTCCTGCAGCTTCTCCAGGATGCCTTCGTCGGGCTCGTACAGGCCGACCCAGACGAAGCTGCCGTCGTCGACCGCGAGCACGTCGCTGATCGCATCCAGACTGATGTCGCGGCGGGTCCCGTCGCGGCTATAGGCCGCGCAGTTGATGACGCATTGGGGCAGGGCGGGATCTTTCATCCGCGAATCGTGCCCGCGCGCGGCGGCAGCGGCAAGCCGTCACGCCAGTCGCAATCGGGCGGCCTTGCGGAAGCCCAGCCACAGGCCGGCGTGGATCGGCAGCCACAGGGCGATCCAGTGCGCGTTGCGCTGCGGATACACCGGCAGCCAGTACATGAACAACGCCGCCAGCGAGCTCAGCGCGACCAGTGCGGTCAGCCACACGAACACCGGGCCGGTTTCGCGCCCGCGCAGCGCGCGCAAACCGCCGAACCACAGCAGCAGGCACAGCGGGTTGAACAGCAGCAGGTTACGGTTGGCCCAGATGTAGTTGTGGTTGGTGTCGACCCAGGCATAGACCAGGACCGCGCCGATCAGGCCGAGCACGCCCCACAGCGGCAGCGCGACGACCGCGAGCACGCGCGGGCTGCGGTCGCCGATCCAGGCCAGCGCCGCACCCAGCACCAAGCCGGTCAGCGCCCACGGCCACCACGGCAGCGGGGTGGCCTCGGGGTCGGGCGAAATCTGGTGCGGCAGCAACTGACGTTCCTCGCTGACCAGCGGCCGGCCTTCGTTGTTCTTGACCTCGCGCAGGGCCGCGGCGAGGCGGCCGGGCACGTAGGACTCGGCCCACACCGGCACCGGCTTGTCCGCTTCCGGACCCATCATCACGTCCAGCACCAGCCACATCCACGGCTCGGGCTTGGACAGGCGCAGCGCCTCGCTGCGCAGGGTGTTGCCGTGCGAGCGGCCTTCGATCTGGCGCCGCAGCCCGCCGCCGAGCGCGCGGTCGATCGCGTCGCGCACGCGGGTGGCGCAGTTGTCGTCGAAGTACTGATAGCGGTAGTAGGAATTCTCCGGCAGCGCGTTGACCCGCAGCGCTTCGGAGATTTCGCGCGCCTGCGCCGGGGTGAGGTCGAGCCACTGCACCGACACGCCGCGGCCTTCCAGGCCGTACTGGCCGATATCGGCCTCGAACGGCAGCGCGAGCAGGCGATAGCGCATGTCGTTGCGGATGAAGCGCGGCACGAAGTCGGGCTCGCTCGGGTCGAAGTAGCCGAAGTTGTAGGAGATGGCCTTGTCGGTGTTCGGATCGAGCACGACCAGCGCGTCGTGGCCGAAACGCGACCAGAATTCCTGACCCGGCTGCATGGTGACCATGCCGACGCGTGGCGGCTGCGGGCCGGTCGGGGCGGGGGCGGTGTTCGCGGCCGCAGTGGGCGTTGAATCGGCCGACGGTGACTCGGCCGACTGCGCCCCAGCGCGGTTCGGCGCTTCCGGCGGCGCATCGGCGGGAGCGGCGAAGACCGCGGCGGACAGCGACAGCAACACGGCCAGGGCGAACAGCCGGACGACACGGGGCAGGAAGGTCACGAGGGGCTGGGTCCGGCGGGGCGGGTGGCGGCCATTGTAAACAGCCGGCCGGGGTGTGCCGTGGCTGGAGTGGGGATTTCGGGTGCCGTGGTTTGTCGCGATCTTCTGCCCCCAGGCAGATGTGCTATGGGGTCTGGACATCGCCCGTTTGCTTGGATAGTTGCTCAGCAGGGCGCTTAGGTCGAGCAAGGCCGGCGACGCGGTCCGGTAGGCGCGGTCATCGGCTCTTTTGCAGCGAGCCGATGCAGCGAGCCGGCGCGGCGAATCGCATCGATTCGTTTCTACTTGCTGGGCGACGTGGGCACCCTACGGGCGGCAGGGCCCGCCGACATGGTCGGCGGCATTCCGGTTACTCGTCCAGGGCCGCACGGTTTTGTACTGCCTGCGGTGATTATGAGCGAGCCGGCTCAGCGGCGCCGACAACAACGGAAAACGACCGCAACGGAGCTAGACCGCCGAGAACAAAACCCCAAGATGCGAGCATTCGACATGCCCTTCTCCCGCAAGCGGGAGAAGGTGGCCCGAAGGGCCGGATGAGGGCGCGCGCCATGCGATCAGCCGTGAAGCGTTCCCGGCAGACCGGATGCAGATCTGAGTCGGATTTAACGCATTGGCCTCAAGCCTCATACGCGTCGGACCCGATAACCGCGATCCGCCCTCACAAACTACCCAACACCCCGACATGAAACGCATGCACGCGCCGCGCATCGGCGCTGGCCACGCGGAACACGAAGCGGTCCAGGGTCAGTTCCTCGCCGGCCTCGGGCAGGTGCCCGATCGCCGCGGTCACCAGGCCGCCGATCGTGTCGTACTCGTCGTCGTCGAAATTCGCGCCGAAGCGTTCGTTGAAATCGTCGATCGGGGTCAATGCATCGACCACGTACTGACCGTCGGCCTGGGCCGCGATCAAGGCATCGGGATTCTCGGCTTCGTCGTGCTCGTCGTCGATCTCGCCGACGATCTGCTCGAGCACGTCCTCGATCGTGAGCAGGCCGGCGACGCCGCCGTGCTCGTCGATCACGATCGCCATGTGGTTGCGCGACTGGCGGAACTCGCGCAGCAGCACGTCCAGGCGCTTGGACTCGGGAATCAGCACCGCCGGGCGCAGCAGTTCGTGGATGGTGCCCGGACCGTTGTCGGCGACCACGCCGCGTAGCAGGTCCTTGGCCAGCAGGATGCCGAGAATCTCGTCCTTGTCCTCGCCATGCACCGGGAAGCGCGAATGGCCGGACTCGACCACCATCTTCATCAGGTCGAGGAACTTGGCGTCGGCCGGCAGCGCGATCATCTGCGAGCGCGGGATCATCACATCGCCGACGGTGAGGTCGGACACCGCGATCGCGCCTTCCATCATGCGCAAGGTATCGGCGGCGATCAGCCCGTCGGATTGCGCATCGCGCAACAACTCGACCAGATCTTCGCGGGAACTGGGTTCGCCCGACAGCGCGGAGCTGATGCGGTCTAGCCAGGAGCGCCGTTTCTCGTGGTGTTCCGGCGGGTGGGTGCTACTACTGTCGTCCTCGGACATTCGGTTCTTGGCTGCGCCCCTCGGGGGGAGGGTGTACGGGTAGCAGTTTAACCCGGACCCGGTTCAGGTGGTGGGATGAATGGTTCCGCCGATGAGGAGTACCTCTTCCTGAATAGGCGATTGCAGCAAAGTTCACGCCAGTAAGCGCGGTTTCAAAGAGGGGGGTGAGAAGGTGACACTGATCCCTGTATCTGCCGGCGACAGACCGCATTCGGGAGGCGTATGGCGTTCGCCCGACATCCAGCGCCATCGCCCCGGCGACGTTTCGGGCGCGGCCCAAATACCGATTTGTGGTACGGGGGCGGATTCATCGCTCGATATCGCTCGGAATGATGAGTTCACATGCGCCGGCCCACTCACGGCGCGTTCGACGAACTGCGCATGAAATCTAATGTTGAATGATTTCATGTGATTTTTTTATGTCCGATACGAGGCCGGTTTTCCGCTCGCTCCGGATGATTTACCGCTTATCGGCGTGGCCGTCCTCCTACCCGGTTCCAAGGAGATGTATTTCTCAGGGGATCTGGGAGCGGAGATGCATACACGTCATATCGGCGGTTTTACCGCGATTGAATTGCTGGTCGCGGTCGCGATTGTCGGAGTTCTGGCGGCATTGGCGGTGCCGGGCATGCGCGACGCATGGAATTCCAATCGCGTTGCGGTTTCGGCCAACGAGTTGGTCGCCGCGGTCAGCCTCGCCCGCAATGTGGGGTTTCGTAACTCACACGGCGGCTATGTCTGCGCCAGCGCCGACGGACTGAGTTGCGGCGAAAACTGGAACGACGGCTGGATCGTATGGAGCGATCGCGACGGCGATGGGGCGCCATCCTCGGCCGAAGTATTACGTCAAGTGTCGGCCACGGCTCAAATAGACATCATCGCGAGCGGGATGTCCGGCGGCGGCAAGGTGCTGTCGTTCGATGAGCGCGGCCGTCTTGTGGGGGCCGCGTCACCTAGTTTCACCCTCAAGCCGACGGCATGCACGCCCGGCGCCGAAAACGTACGCAAGATTGTGGTGAGCAGGGTCGGGCGGGTCCAACTGGATCGTGGCGTTTGCGCCTGACCGGGCTTACGACAAATCTGATGCCGCCACGAAACGTCGGTGACGGTCGGCGTCGATCCGAAAGATGGTGCCAGCCGAATTCAAGGAGCTTTCGATGTCACTCATTGTTTGATCCTTCGTTTCCTCGGATCGACGGATTCGCACGGGGACATTCGATGCCGGAATCGGCCTGCGCGCGGCTAGATACATAGCCGATCGCTATCGGATGAGATTTCGGCGACACGAAATCGTCCGGAGTTCGAAAGCGTCAGCAGCCCGATCGCATTGTGTCGGCGCGAGCAGAGAGTGAAAGTGACATTGGTTCCGGCGCTGTCGCCTTGCGGTTGGAAGACGATGCGCTTGCGGCCTTCAGTGCTGTAAAGCCGCAAGCCGCCGACGACCGGTGCGAAGCGCCGGATCACGATGTCGCGGCCGCCGGATCGCCGATCGTTGTCGAGGTCGGCGAAGACCAACCAACCTCGGCTCCAGTCCCGCGTTTCTTCGCAATCGCCCGCCTCATTCAAAGGGCAGATGACGGTGGCGCTTCCGCTTGCTACCGCGTGGCGCGTGGCGGTCAGGAAGCTTTCACCCAGCAGGGTTTGAGTTTGAGCGACGTGGGTGCGGTCGATGATCCGCCCCAACGCCGGTAGTGCGAATCCCAGCACAAGCGTCGCGATCGTAAGCGCTACCACTACTTCGATAACAGACAGTCCGCGCATCCGCTGCATATGCATTCCTTTGCATGTGAGAGAGCTGCAGCATGGCAGGCACGGATCGTGCGCGTGAACCGGAGATCGTCCCGAACGCGTATCGGATTACGCCTATGCGGCATTGGGAGTTTGCCCATGTGGACGAAACCAGCGAACGAAGCGATTGTGTGCGTCATGAGTCCGCAGTAATCGAGTGCCGTTTCGTGTTTGTTATGTGCCTGTGGTGCTACTTGGCACTTGGAAATAAGTCGATGTCGATCGATGGTGGTGGCGGTGGCTAGCGATAGAGAAAGCGTCGTGTGGTGCTATCAAATCTTTATTGCTGATTGCTATCACATCAATTGTGTATCGCTCGCCGTTCGCCCGAATGCTTGAACCGTTCGTCCCTCGAAAGATAGTGATTGTCGGTGGGTCGTCGTTAACTTCCACACGAAGTTAGTCAGGGGCTCGCCATGAAATCGAAGCGTTCCGCCGGATTCACATTGCTGGAGTTGATCGTCGCGGTGACAGTGGCTTCCATCATGTTGGCCATGGCCGTGCCCAGTCTGGTTTCCACGATCAATCGCAACCGACTCAGTGGAACCGCCAACGAACTGGTCGCTTCGTTGCAGTACGCGCGCCTGGAGGCGATCAAGCGCAACGCCAGTGTCGAAGTGTGCCGAAGCACCGATCAAAGCACCTGCAGCAGCGGCTCCGGACCTTGGGCTGCCTGGATCGTGGTCGTCCCCGACGGAGACGGTAACGGCACTGCCAACGATTCCCGGGTGCTTCAGTCGTTCCAGGTGAAATCGCCGGTCGAAGTCCGCAGCGCGGTCGGCAACGGCAAATTCACCTATCGGCCGGATGGTTTCGCCCGCGCCAGCGATACCCCGCGCGGCGCCTTCCTCAACACCAGTTTCGACATTTGCATCGCGACCAGTTACCCGGCGGAAAACCTGCGCCGCGTGCGGCTGATTTCCGGCGGGCGCGTCGCGACCGACTCCCTCGACGGCAATGGACGGTGCAGTTGACATGCGTACACGAGAATCGAAAAAACTCGGATCGACGAAAACCGCGATGCGCAGACCTTCGCGACGCCTGCAGGCCGGTGTCGGTCTGGTCGAGATTCTGGTCGCTGTGCTGGTGCTGGGTTTCGGCCTTCTGGGTGTGGCCGCGATGCAAAGCCTTGCGTTGAGGAACAGTCAAAGTTCCATGCAGCGCAGCCAGGCCGTCGTGCAAGCCTATGCCATCGTCGATTCTATGCGCGCCAACGCCGCGGAGGCCAAGAAGGGGGCCTACAACATGGCCGCGCCGCGCTGCGCGAATGGGGTGATACCCAAACCCGATTCGACCGCGACCCTGGCCGTCGCCGATCAGGCGGCATGGATGCAGGGCCTGGCCGCGAGCTTGGGCGCGCGCGATTCGACCTGCGGTCAGGTGAGTTGCGATACCGCCGGCCTGTGCACGGTCAGCGTGCGCTGGGACGATACGCGGGGCGGGACCGCAGGCGGAGAATCGAATGCGGATAAATTGACTTACACCTTGCAGGTACGGCTATGAGCGGTCTCTCGTATCGCGCGAGCGTGGTGCGCCGTGCATCGGGTTTCAGTGTGATCGAACTCATGATCGCGCTGGTGCTCGGATTGCTGTTGACCATGGGGGCGCTGTCGATCTTCCTGTCCGGGCGGGCCGCCTTTCGCACGACTGAAGATCTGTCACGCGTGCAGGAAGCGGGTCGCATCGCCTTCGAATTGATGGCCAGGGATGTACGTGAAGCCGGGGGGAACCACTGCGCATCCACGATTCGTCTCGGCAATGTGGTAACGGAGCGGGACAACGCATTCTGGACGAACTGGAACAACAGCCTGACTGGCGTCAACGGTTCAACCGCATTCGCCACCCCCGCGTTCGGATTTGGCAGCGCCGCTGGCGGCAGGGTATCCGGAACGGATGGCCTGGAAATTCATTCCACCGAAGATCTCGGCTTGTATGTCACCGCGCCAATGACGGCCAAGGACTCCGATCTGACGGTCAGCGCCGTTCCCTCAGACGTCAAGGCTGATGACGTGCTGATGGTCTGCGATTTCCGCCTCGCCTCTCTGTTCAAGGCGACCAGTGTGGGTGCGAATGCGATCGCGCATGGAACGGGCGGTAACTGCAGCAACGGCTTCAGTCGCGAAACTGCTCTGCTGTGCAAGGACGATACCGCGATTCCCGATACGTCCTGGCATCGATATGGCGCCAGCGCGATCGTCGTCAGGCCTCACCTGGTGCGCTGGTTCATTGGCAACAACGACAGCGGGAGCAAGTCTCTGTTTCGCGCGGTAGTCGATTCCAAGGGAATTCAATCGACGCCGGATGAAGTGGCCGAGGGTGTCAATCAAATGGTCCTGACCTATCTGGTGAATGGTCGAACCGACTATCAGCCGGCCGGGTCGGTCGCAGCAGCCGACTGGGCGAAGGTCAAGGCCGCGCGCGTGGTGTTGACGCTCGAAAGCGAGCGTAAGAGCGGTGTCGGCCAAGAGAGCATCAGCCGCAGCGTCACCGCGGTGCTGGCCATGCGCAATCGAAACTTGTGAGGAGCATCGTCATGTCGTCACGCCGAACTTCGTTCGCCGTACGTTCCAGTCAGAAAGGCGCGGCCTTGGCCGTCATCATGATCATGCTGCTGGTCATGATGCTGCTCGGGCTGGCCATATTGCGCAGCACCATGCTCGAAGAGCGTATGAGCGCGGGTATGTACGACCGCGGTATCGCGTTCGAGTCGGCCGAGCGCGCATTGCGCGAAGCCGAACAGTCGGTGGATGCGGCGGTAAAAAACGGCAACCCGATCGGCAGAGACTGCTCGGTACCCACAACGGCATGCC
Organism: Lysobacter sp. Soil_N_51; assembly: GCF_057655755.1. NCBI lineage: Bacteria > Pseudomonadati > Pseudomonadota > Gammaproteobacteria > Lysobacterales > Lysobacteraceae > Lysobacter > Lysobacter sp. Soil_N_51. Next base: position 104,362 of record NZ_JBDGLR010000003.1, read on the forward strand.
CCACGATTCCGGCCGATACGTATGTCGGTGGTGGAACTGCGTGTGCGAATGCTTCGGGTGTGGGGTGCTGGGCCAACGCGAGTGCAGGTGCTTCCGAAATGCCTGCCGCGGGTACACCGCAGTACTACGTCGAATTCATGGGGCGGCGTACCAGTGCCGACGACATGGGTGATGTAAACGGCAATCCGTACGAACCTGGAAGCGTGCCGCAGGCCACGGCCGCGTTTTATCGAGTAACCGCGCGCAGTCACGATCCGTCCAAGGTTTCGGATCGCGCTGTCGTGGTCTTGCAGTCCACTTTGATGAGCTACTGACATGAGACCGCGACTACTCGGCGAAATATCTGAACCCAACACGCGTCCGCTCGGGAGCAAGAGCATGAGATCTTTCGGTAAGCATTGCATCGGGCGTGTTCGCGATATGGCGCCGCGACTGGCCGCCGTCCTCATCGGCATGTTGGCCGCGCTGAGCGCGACACCGGCGGTGTCGGAGGTGCCGATCCAGTCGAGGCCGTTGGCGCTGGGTAACGACGTGCCCAACAATCTTGTATTGGTGCCCTCGGTCGAGTTTCCCACTGTCAACGCCAAGGCCAACTTCACCATGGTCGGTAACGTAGACGTTTATAACGCAAGCACTACGTATGTGGGTTATTTCGATTCAGCCAAGTGTTACAAGTACAATTTTGCTACCAACGAGAGAGATCGATTTTTCGAGCCGGTTGGGGTAACCGCTAATCACCAATGCTCCGGAGCGCTTAAGCAGTGGAGCGGAAACTTCTTGAATTGGGCTGTCACCCAGACCATCGACCCGTTCCGTAAGGCGCTGACGGGTGGCTATCGCGTTCGCGACACTACCACCCAAGTCTGGCTCGAAAAGGCGAGGCACGACAATAACGACTACGGCAAGGAATTTTTTCCGGATGTGGGGATTCCGGCTGCCCAGATTCAAAGCGTGTTTCCTGCCAGCGATCAGTGGCCGTTGCGCATGAAGGTGCGTAATCTAGGCAACAAAATGCGCTTCACTCGGGATGGCTCCGGCAACATCGACGGCGCCGCAGTTTCTTATAACCCAGCTGCGCATGCTCTCAGTGGTAAGTCCGGCTCAGCCAGCGACACGACCGTGTATGAGGTAAGCGTGCGGGTCGCTGTTTGCGTCAATTCGGGTGCGGTAACGCCCGAGGCGAATTGCAAGCAATATGGGAACACGTGGAAGCCCGAAGGTCTGATTCAGAAATATAACGATAAATTGCGTTTCAGCATATTTGGATATTTGAACGACTCCAGTCCGGGCCGCGACGGCGGCGTCCTTCGGGCCAGGCAGAAATACGTGGGGCCGTACAGCTACGATCCCGTGGCGGGGCCGAAGGACAACCCCAATAAGGAGTGGGATCCCGTCACTGGCATACAGCTTGGTACTTATAATAATCCGGACCCGGTTGACGCAACGGCGACCAATACTCGCAACAGCACCAGCGTCGTAGTCAATAGCGGTGTGATCAATTATCTAAACAAGTTCGCGCAGACCACCGCCAACGACGCCAAGGGGATGGATAACGTCAGCGAGCTTTACTATGCGGCGGTGCGGTACTTCAGGGGGCAGGACAATGTTCCCGAGTACACCAATATTCCGGCCGGGCAGGCGGCCAAACAGACTGATCTGTTTCCTGTGATCACCGACTGGGTCAATCCGGTCCAGTACCAGTGCCAGCGCAACGTTGCGGTCGGCATCGGCGATACCTATACCCATCTCGACAGAAATCTGCCCGGGTCGACGAAGAAGGATTCGACTCCGGCCATGCCGCCGAAGGTGGCGGCGGATACGATGGTCAATGTCGAGACCGCGCTGGGAAATGTGTTCCGATTGGAGGGTATTAGTAAATCGACTATTGCCACGTTCAATTCCGGCGGCAATGTCAATTCGGGTTTCATTGCAGGGCTCGCGTATTACTCCCACACCAAGGACATGCAGCCGAACATGCCCGGAATGCAGACCTTGAGTACCTATTGGGTCGATGTTCTTCCATTTAAGACGGTAGTGAGGCGTGAAGATAATCAGTACTACCTCGCGACGAAATACGGCGGCTTCGATGTGCCGGCGGGATTCGATCCGGATACACGCGTCGATCCACTTCCGGATGCTCTGTGGACAGACGGCGACAAGGTCGGGCTCAACGACCAGGTGAATGAAAAGCGTCCGCGCAATTTCTACGTGGCCTACCAGGCCGAACAGATGGTGTCCGGTCTGACCCGGGCCTTTGAAAGTGCCGGCGCCGATCGCCGTGGCGCGGCCGCGGGCCTGGGCACCAATGGCGCGACCTTGGAGCAGGGGGCGACGATCTATTCGCCGACCTATTTCAATGACTGGCACGGCGATCTGACGTCGTATCGTATCGATCCGGTGACCAAGGCGAACATCCCGGTCTGGACGGCAGGAGCGGTCGTGCCTGCGCCGGCTGCCCGGAAGATATTCGCCAACAGCGACGGCTATCGGGAATTCCGGTACGACCTGTTGTCGGCTGCCGACAAGACCAACCTCGGGAGCGGCAGCTTCTCGGGTGCGACCGCGGCCGACGTTGTGGATTACCTGCGCGGAGTACGGACCAAGGAAGTCTCCAATGGCGGCCCCTTGCGCAATCGCGGCGGCGTACTCGGGGATTTCGTCAACTCGTCGCCGGTCTATGTCGGCAAGCCCTCGCCGAATCAGTACAGCTATGCGACGTTTACCGGCGGTGGCAAGCCCTATAACGACTTTGCCGCAGCCAAGGCAACGCGGACACCACTCGTTTACGTCGGCGGCAATGACGGCATGCTGCATGGATTCAATGCGGCCACGGGGGCGGAAGCGTATGCCTTCGTGCCCGCCGCAGCCCTCAATATCCCAGGTGGCCTGACCGGATATGCGACGCCCGGTTATCCGCATCGCTATTTCGTGGACGGCGAGCTTACGGTGGCCGACGTCTACCTGGACGGTGCGTGGAAGACCGTGCTGGTAGGGACCATGGGGCGCGGCGGGAAGGGGGTTTTCGCGCTCGACATCACCGATCCGGGCGACATCAAATTCTTGTGGGAAAAGTACGGCGCACAGGTTCCGAGCCTGGGCAACAACCTGGGCAAGCCGGTGATCGCGCAGACGGCCAATGGCGTCTGGCAGGTCCTGCTGGGCAATGGTCCTAATAGCACGGACGGAAAGGCGCAGTTGGTGACCTTGGATGTAGGTACCGGCGCGGTGGGCGCTATCGATACCGGAGTCGGCTCCGACAACGGATTGTCGGGTGTGCGGGCCTGGGATTCCAATGGAGACGGCTTCATCGACAGTGCCTACGCCGGTGACTTCAAGGGCAATCTGTGGAAGTTCAGCAATATCGGTACCGGAACCGCCAGAGCGACGGTGCTTTTCCGCGCGGTGGATTCGGGCGGGAACGCACAGGCAATCACCGCCACTCCGTTGGTCGGCCGCAAGCCGGACTCCTTGGAAACCTGGGTGTTCTTCGGCACCGGGCGGTTTCTGGGTGGCGCCGACTTGAGCGACAAGTCGGTTCAGACCTGGTACGGAATCAGGGATACCGGAGCCTTGGTGACCGCCGCGAACCTCGCCACTCGCACGATCGAGTACGAGGGGCCGCTCAAGGATAAAGATGGCAATAATGTCGAAGTCCGCGTGATATCGGCTTCGAAGGAAGGCGATATGGTCGAAAAGTTCGGCTGGAAGCTCGACCTGGTCACGCCCGCGGGAACCGCGATGGGTGAGCGAATGGTGGTTCCCAACCTGTTCGATGGCAACCGCCTGCTGGGCATCAGTCGGATTCCGAACAACAGCGATCCATGTAACGTCGGCGGCAACGGTTGGTTGATGGAAATCGATCCGTTCACCGGCGGACGCATCGACTCCGGCATCTTCGACATCAACGGCGACGGAATAATCGACAACAATGACGCCGTGGTGGGCACAGGCGATAACCCTTCCAGGTATCCGTCCGGAAAGCGTACCGACGGCTCGTTGAACCCGGTCGTCATCATTCCAGGCAAGAACGGCAACTTGATCGAGGGCTCCAATCAAGACGACAAGATCGAAGGGGTGCCGACACCGGTCACGGGATTGGGCGCGAAACGTGTCGCGTGGCGAGAAATCCTGCGGGACGGATAGCGCTGGACAGCATCGATCTGCATGAAGTTGTCGTCTTCCAGGGGAACTGCTGTGTCAAATCGTAAATGCTCGGGTTTTACGCTCATCGAGTTGATGATCGTCGTTGCCATAGTGGCGATTCTCGCTGGGCTCGCTTACTCGTCCTACCAAGCCCAAGTCATCAAGTCGCGCCGTGCCACTGCCACGGCGTGCCTGATGGGGCAGGTGCAGTACATGGAGCGGTACTACACGACCAGGTTCACCTACACTGGCGCGACTGTGCCAGCCGGTGGCTGCGTCACCGAGCTCAATGGCTTCTACACGTTTGGTAGCGTCATAGACACGACGTCTTACACCTTGACCGCGACCCCGGCGGGGGCGCAGGCCAGTGGCGATGGAAAATGCATGACGATGTCGATCAACGACAAGGGAATTAAGGCCAAGTCCGGAACGGCAACGAATGTGCTCGACTGTTGGTGAGCGAAGACGCGACCGGTATGGACGCCGTTGCCGACGATTTCGCTAATTCCTACGAGGCGTGCGGCGGAAATCCGATTTCCGCTGCCCGCGGCCGGATCTAGCATTGCTCAGTGCCGATGGATGTCGGCCGAAACGATCGATAAATATCATTCAAGGACGAGGAAACGCATGCGTAAGTCAAATGTTGTTTTATGCACGGCCATGGCGCTCACGATGGCGATTGCCGCCCCTTCGGCATTTGCTTCCGTCAATGCAGCGCAGGCGTATGAATACGTGGACGTCGGTGGCTATTTGACCGATGACTCCGAGATCAACGCTTGGTATGAAATGCAGCATCACCTGCGCGAAAACTTCGACGAAATCTGCGGCGACACCTTCTGCGAAGGCGACTACAGCAACATCTACGCCTTGCGTTTCCGATGCTCGGTCGAGCAGTCCAGCGGCGTGATCGGGCGTTGCGTGTGGGTGTTCGCGGCGAGCAACGAGGAGATCGATCCGGCCACCGGCAAGATCCAGGTGACGCCGAAGGTCTGGCGTTGCCGCGCGCCGCTGGCGCCCAAGACCACGGTGTCGGCTTTGCTGGGCGCGTTGGCAGGCGAGCGGCCTTTGTACGCGACCTTGCCGGGGACGACGGTGTCGATTTACGACGGGCTGATCGACTGCCTTTGATCGCAGCGGTTGGTCGCTGCGGTTGATGGCGAATGCTGCCTCGTTGGCGAGGCCGCATCAAAGGCATGAAGGTCTTGTTGTCGAGCCGCGGCGCGGAACCTCTGGCCGCGCGGGCCTTTAGGCGCCGCCATGGTTCTCTCGGGCTATGCCTGAGATGAATCGCCGCGTCATCGACTTCGCGTATCAAGGTGCCCCAGTGATTCCAGGCCCCATGCGCGAATCGGAGCAAACCCCGACCCGCGTTCGTCGGTCATTCCCGCGAAACCGATCGGCCTGCCCGCCGAGGATCACTCTTCCAGCCAACGATCACTCTTCCAGATAAGGATCCGCGATCCCCAACGACGCCAGGATCTCGCGCTCCAGTTGCTCCATGCATTCGGCTTCGCGCTCGTCCTCGTGATCCCAGCCGAGCAGGTGCAGGGTGCCGTGCACGGTCAGGTGCGCGTAATGATCGTTGAGCGGCTTCTTCTGTTCGCGCGCTTCGCGTACGACCACCGGCGCGCAGATCACCAGGTCGCCGAGCAGCGGCAGCTTGACGCCCTTCGGCAGGCCTTCGGGCAGGTCGGCGGGGAAGCTCAGCACATTGGTGGCGTAGTCGCGGTCGCGGTAGTGGCGGTTGAGCGAACGGCCCTCCTTGCTGCCGACGATGCGGATCGCCAGGTCGGCTTCGCGGATGCGGCCTTTCAACGCGGCGGCGACCCACTTGCGGAAACTGTTCGCCGCCGGCAGGCCCTTGCGCGGCAGGGCGTAGCTGACGGCGACATCGAGACGGACGGGACCTTGGGTCATCGTGGTACTCACTGCGGTGCGGGCTGATGGGGGAGACGCAACGCTAAGGGTTCATCGGTAGTGCACGGAATGGACTGGCCGATCGCGGGACCGGGCCGCGACCCGTGACGCCAACGCGGGCGGCGATGCAGGCCGCGCCGGCGCGAACACTATCGCAGCGCCGGCAACGAACGTCGCACGTCGCCGGCACAACACCGGCATCGCGCCGATCAGGCCGCCGGGCCGGTCTGCGCGTCCTTCGCATCGCGCGCGTCATAGGCGCTCACGATGCGTGCGACCAGCGGATGGCGGACCACGTCCTTGGCTTCGAAGAAGGTGAAGCTGATTCCGTTGACGTTGCGCAACACCTCGAGGGCGTCTTTCAATCCCGACTTGATGTGCTTGGGCAGATCGCCCTGGGTCATGTCGCCGGTGACCACCGCGGTGCTGCCGTAGCCGATGCGGGTCAGGAACATCTTCATTTGTTCGATGGTGGTGTTCTGCGCTTCGTCGAGGATCACATAGGCATCGTTGAGCGTGCGCCCGCGCATGTAGGCCAGCGGCGCGATCTCGATGACGTTGCGTTCCAGCAGCTTGACCACCTTCTCGACCCCGAGCATCTCGTACAGCGCGTCGTACAGCGGGCGCAGGTAGGGGTCGACTTTCTGGGTCAGGTCGCCCGGCAGGAAGCCGAGCTTTTCGCCGGCCTCGACCGCGGGGCGCACCAGGATCAAGCGCTGCACGCGCGATTCGTTCAGCGCTTCGACCGCGCTGGCGACGGCGAGAAAGGTCTTGCCGGTACCGGCCGGGCCGATGCCGAAATTGATGTCGTGGGTGGCGATCGCATGCAGGTACTTGGCCTGATTGACCCCGCGGCCGCGGATGGTGCCGCGCTTGACCCGGATCGCGACTTCCTGCGGTTCGATGTCCTGCGCCACCAGTTGCTCGGCGCCGGTTTCGGTCAGGGCCAGATGGATCGCGGATTCGTCGAGGGTTTCCTCGGCGGCGTCCTTCCACAGCCGGCGCAGCAGCTTCTCGGCCTCGCCGACCACGCGCTCGGGGCCGTCGATGCGGAAGATGTTGCCGCGATTGGCGATTTCCACGCCCAGTCGCAGTTCGATCATGCGCAGATGCGCGTCGAACGGTCCGCTGAGGTTGGCCAGACGTTCGCTGTCGGCAGGATCGAGGGTGAATTCGGAAACGGTTCGGGCAGACATAGACAAAGCGTAAGCAGATTCGAGCACGCAATGCGCGCCGGGGCGTCACAGCTTGCGCCTGTCGCGACGTTTTCGCAAAGCCGCGCGGGCCGTTGCGGCCGGTCCGGGGCGGTGCGAAGCGCGTCGGCCGGCGCGGTGCCGGGCCGGCGACGCGCCGACATCAATCGCGCGGCGGGCGGCCTTCTCGCCAGGCCCGCCAGATCCGCAGCGCGCCCATCAGGGTCAGCAGGATCGAGCCGATCAGCCACAGCAAGGTGATCGCATCGGCGTCGAACGGGCCGTGGCGGGTGGCGCGCATCCACGAGCGCACCAGGCCGAGCAGGCCCAGGCCGAGAAACCAGAAACCGATCGCGCCGCGGGAAAACAGGCCGGGCGGATTCGAGGGGGCGGGGGCATCGGGCATGGGGAGCTCCTTCGGTGAGCAGCGGATCGGGCCACTGTCGGCCGTTGTCCGACGCGAATCGATCAGGCGCGGATCGGATCCAGCTCAGGGCGTCCAGTTCGCCACAGCGGCGTGCCCGCGAGCAAGAGGCCGAGCGTCGCAGTGGCCAGACCGCCGGCGATGTCCCACACATAGTGCTGGCCGGTGGTGATCACGCTGGGGGTCAGCACGACGAGCGCCGACCAGACCCAGGGCCGCAGCCGCGGATATTGCGCGGCGAACCCGGCCGCGGCCACCACCGGAATGGTGATGTGGCCCGACGGAAAGCAGTTGTTGACCCCGTCGAGCGCGTGCAGGCAACGCCAGGCGGCCTCGGTCAGCGGATCCAGCCCCTGCGGCAACGGCGGACGCACGATCCGGGTCGGCCACAGCAGCCAGATTGCGGCGTCGAGCAGGATCGCGACGACATAGGCGTGCATCGTCGCCAGCAGGTAGCGGCGCTCGCGAATCGCCAGCACCAGCGCCGGGCCGGCCAACAGCAGCAGCCAGTACGGCCAGATCGTCCACGCCTGCCGGCCCAGCGCGTGATCGAGCGCGGTGTACGGCAACAATCGAGGCTCGCTCAGCGGATAGGCGTTGATGCCCAGGTACAGCGCGGTGTTGATCGTCATCGCGATCACCACGATGGCGATGCGCCGCGACAGCGCGACCGTATCGGTGCCGGCGGCGGCGCGGGTGCGGACATCGGCGGCGAGCATCTGCGGTGGTTGGTCCGGCGGCGATTTATCCGCTCAGCATGTTCGATGCGGGCATGGCGACGCCAGTGTCGCAGCGTTGTTGCGCGATGATCTCATTGTCGACGGAGCCCGATTCTTGTGCGAGGGCGTCAGACATGAGGCTTTGCGCACGTTGGCGAGTGTTGTTTCGGTTCGACGCGATAAGCGATGCGAACGCGGCTGTACGATGGCGCTGTCACGATGCATTCGGACGCGCAGCGACGCTCGGCGCATTTGCGCCAGCGGCAAGGCCTTGCCGTGACGTTTCGCCGAGGAACGATGACGCTTGCACGCGCACGGAGCAGTGGCGTCGTGGGTGAAGGCGCTCCCGTGATGGACGCCTGAGTCGCCAGCAGATACGAAACCTCGCTTCGCCGCGCCAAGCTTCCGTCAGCCGCGTCATGCCGCCGCGGCCGACCTGATTCAGAATTCCCGTCCCATATCGGCAAACGCGCCGCACTGGCTCATACTGCCGGCGCACATGGATACCGAATCGAAGGACACGGCGCGCGCGCGCGCCGATCAACCACACGGCGCGCAGCGCAGGCGCGTCCCGGGGCACGGCCCGGGCCCCGACCTGGATTGGCGCGTGCGCATCGCCGGCCTGGGCCGTTATCTGCCGCAGCGCCGCGTCGCCAGCGCCGAGATCGAGCAGCGCGTCGGCCTGCCCGCGGGCTGGGCGCTGCAAAACAGCGGCGTCGCGTTCCGCCACTGGGCCGAACCCGAACACGAGCGCGCCAGCTGGATGGGCGCGCAGGCCGCGCGCATGGCCTGCGAACAGGCCGGCATCGCGGTCGGCGACGTCGATCTGATCGTTAATGCTTCAGGTTCGGCCGAGCGCGCGATTCCCGACGGCGGGCCGCTGCTGCAACGCGAACTCGGCCTCGGCCGTTCCGGCATTCCATCCTTGTCGGTGCATGCGACCTGCCTGAGTTTCGTCGCCGCGCTGGAACTGGCCGCCGAACGCATCCATCACGGCCGCATCGAGCGCGCGCTGATCGTCAGCAGCGAAATCGCCTCGGTCGGCCTGGATTTCGAAAGCCCCGAGGTCTGCACGCTGTTCGGCGACGGCGCGGCCGCGGCAGTGCTCGCGCGCGCGCCCGACGACAGCCCCAGCCGCATCCACCGCATCGCCTGGCGCACGATGGGCGAGGGCGTCGAAATCACCACCCTGCGCGGCGGCGGCAGCTGGCGTCCGCCGTTGGGACCGCTGACCACCCCGGCCGATGCGGTGTTCTCGATGCAGGGACAGGCCGCGCTGCGCAGCGGCATCCGTCTGGTGCCGTACGTGATGCGTCAGCTCGGTCTGGACGATCGCGCCGCGCGCGACGCCTTGCGCTGGGTCGCCGCGCATCAGGCCAGCCGCGCCGCGCTCGACGTGATCGCACAGATCGGCTTCGAGCACGCGCGCATGGTGAATACGCTCGAAAACACCGGCAACTGCATCGCCGCATCGATTCCGCTGGCGCTGGAGCAGGGCGTGCGCGAAGGCACGATCCGCCGCGGCGAACCCGGGGTCTTGCTCGGCACCGGCGCCGGCCTGTCCGGTGTCGGCCTGACCATGACGTACTGACGCCATGACGAGCGGCGTTGCGATGCGGTCGATGCCTGCGGCGCGGATGTTGCGCGACGACGCGGGCGATTGCGCAGGTAATCGCGCAGGCGACCGCGCATGAGTACGCAACGCATCGTCATCACCGGCGCCACCGGTTTTCTCGGCGGCGCGCTCGCCCGCCATCTGCTCGCCACGCGGCCGTGGACGCAAGTGGTCGGCCTCGGCCGCGACCTTGAGCGCGGCCGCGCGCTGCAGGCGCAGGGCATCGAATTCCTCGCCGTCGACCTCACCGACGAAGGCGCCGTGCATCGCGCCCTGCGCGGCGCCGACACCGTGGTGCATTCGGCCGCGTTGTCGAGCCCCTGGGGCCGGCGCGAGGCTTTCGTCGCGGCGAACATCGACGCCACCGATCACGTCGTGACCGCCTGCATCGCGCGGCAAGTGCGGCGCCTGGTGCACATCTCCACGCCCGGCATCTACCACGACGGCCAGCCGCATCACGGCATCCGCGAAGACCATCCGCTGCCGGCGCGCGCGGTCAACGATTACGCCGCGACCAAGCTGATCGCCGAACGCCGCCTGTTCGAACGTTGCGCCGGCGGCGGCGTATCGGCGCTGGCGCTGCGGCCGCGCGCGATCTTCGGCCCCGGCGACAGCGCGATCCTGCCGCGCATCGCCCAGGCATTGCGCAGCGGCCGCCTGCGCCGGATCGGCGCGGACGATTGCACGGTCGACCTGAGCTATATCGACAACGTGGTCGATGCGGTCGTGCTGGCGATGGACGCGTCATGGCGCTTGAACGGCCGCGTCTACAACATCAGCAACGGCGAACCGGTGGCGATCTGGAGCGTGATCGACCGGCTCGCCGACGCGCTGTCGCTGCCGCGTCCAAACAAGCGCATGCCCAAACCGGTCGCGCTGGCATTGGCGGGCACGGTCGAAGCGTTCTATCGCCGCTTCAAGCCCGACGGCGAACCACCGCTGCTGCGTTACGGCATCGAATTGCTCAGCGTCGACATGACCTTGGACATAACACGCGCCCGCGACGAGCTGGGGTATCGTCCGCGCGTGAACATGGACGACGCCCTCGACAAAACCCTGAGCGAACTGGCGCGCGCCGAGGCCCGCCGGTGAGCGGCGAGGTCGCGTTGACGCTGGCCGCGTCTGGCCATAGTTGCGCCGACCCGCGTCATCTGGGCTTCGAGGCCGGACCAGCGATGCGGTTTCCCGCCGGTTGGGCGCTGATCGAACATCCGGTGCAGGGCGCGATCCTGTTCGACTGCGGCTACGGCCCGAGCGCGCGCGCGGCGATGCGCGGCGGCTTGCGCTGGATTTACCGGCGCGCGATCCATGCCTGTTCGTCCGCGCATACCGATGCCGCGCCGTTGCTGCGCCAGCGCGGCATCGACGCCGAGCAAGTGCGGATGGTCGTGATCAGCCATTTCCATCCCGATCATATCGGCGGGCTCGATCAATTCCGTCGCGCGCGTTTCGTCGCCCATGCCGACGCCTGGAATCACCTGCGCGAACTGAGTTGGTTCGGCCTGCTGCATGCGCAGATATGGAAGGAGCTGCTGCCGGACGATTTCGCCGCGCGCCTGCAATTGCTCGACGAACACGGCCGCCGCCCCTTGCCGGTGGACTGGAGCGGGCTGGGCGAGGGCTGGGATCTGTTCGGCGACGGCAGCCTGCACGTGGTTGCCTTGCCCGGGCATGCGCGCGGCCAGATCGGCCTGGCGGTGCGCACCGGCGACGGTGAACGCGTGGTGCTGGCCGCCGATGCGTTCTGGCGGCGCGAGCAGCTCGACCGCGATCGGCCGTTGCCGTGGCTGACCCAGCGCCTGGTAATGGACGATGCCGCCGCTTACCTCGACACCGTGCGCCGGCTCGCCCGGTTCCGCGACAGCCACCCCGGCGCCTGGGTGATCCCCTCGCATTGCGCCGACACCCTGGCCGCGTGGCGGCAACGGCATCCGTCGGCGGTGCTGGATGAGGCCACGGGCGAGGGCGATTTGGCGGCGCAAGAGATCGTGACCGGCTGAAATGGCCGATGCCCGGCAAGGTCGCCGAGGCCCAGCGTTCGATCAGTCAGGCAGCGGGTCATCCGACCGCTCATCGGTTGCCGCTTGCGAACTAATTAATCATTGAATTAAATATGTCGCATGGATGCCCCCACCCCCACCAAGCGCGGCCGCCCGCGCAAGACCGCCGCCCCCAAGCGCGCACCGGGCCGTCCGGCCGCGGCCGACAATCCCGACCTGCGCGCGCGCCTGCTCGATGCGGCGATCGCCTGCTATGTCCGCCACGGCATCGCCGCGACCTCGCTGCGCGCGATCGCCACCGAGGCCGGGGTCAACCCGGCGCTGCTGCACTACTACTTCGGCGATAAACAACAATTGCAGGAAGCGGTCAGCAGCGAGCGCCTGGTGCCGGTGTTCCTGAGCCTGCGCGATGGCCTGATGGGCGAGGGCAAGGACGTGTTCGACCTGATCGGCGGCTTCGTCGCCGGCATCGGCCGCATCGTCGCCCTGCATCCCTGGCTGCCGTCGCTGTGGGTGCGCGAGGTGCTGTGCGAGGGCGGCGCGTTGCGCGAAAGCATCCTGTTCCAGCAGATCGGTCCGGTGCTGCCGCGGATGATGGCCAAGCGCTTCGCCCAGGCCCAGGCCGAGGGCCGGATCAACGCCGATCTGGACCCGCGCCTGCTGATGGTCAGCCTGATCGGGCTGACCCTGTTTCCGGCCGCGAGCGCGCCGATCTGGCGGCATATGTTCGACGCGGACGATCTCGATCTGGACGCCCAGCGCCGGCATGCGCTGGCCTTGCTCGACCGGGGATTGACGCCATGAGAAGCGAGGGCGCTTACATGAAAACCAAGTCGGTCATGGATCCCGCGGATCGCGGTCCGGTCGGTTCGACGCGAATCGCTTCGCGCCCGAGCGCGAAGACGAAAGCCTGGCTGCTCGCAGCGTTCGCCGCGACCCTGCTCGGCGCCTGCGCCAAGCACGAACCGCAGGCGCTGGGCACGCTGGAATGGGATCGGGTGACCTTGCCCGCGCCGGCCGCGGAAAAAATCGTGCAGATCGATGTGCGCGAAGGCCAGCGGATCAAAGCCGGCACCCGCGTGCTGCAGCTCGAACTCGACCGTACCCGTTCGCAATTGAACGCCGCGCAGGCGCAGGCGCGCCAATCGGCCGATGCGCTGGCCGAACTCGAAGCCGGCCCGCGCAGCGAAACCATCGCCCAGGCGCGAGCCAACCTCGCCGCCGCGCAGGCGCAGCAGCGCGACGCCAGCGCCTACTACGCGCGGGTGCAGCCGCTTGGCCGGCGGCAGTTGATCGCCGCGGCCGAAGTCGATCGCGCGCGCGCCGCCGCCGGCAACGCGCAGGCGCAGGTAGGCGTCGCCCAGGCCGCGTTGCTCGAACTCGAACACGGCACCCGCCGCGAACAGATCGCGCAGGGCCAATCCGCGCTCGCCGCGGCCCAGGCGCAAGCGCAGGTGCAGGCGGTGACGTTCGGCAAACTCGATGTGCTCGCGCCGCGCGACGGCGTCGTCGACAGCCTGCCGTACAAACTCGGCGATCAGGCCCCGGTGGGTTCGCCGTTGGCGGTGATGCTGGTCGGCGCGCGCCCGTATGCGCGGGTGTACGTGCCCGAACCGATCCGCCAGGACGTGCGTGTCGGGACTCAGGCGCGGGTCTACATCGAAGGCCGCGAGCAGGCTTGGAACGGGCGCGTGCGGATGATCCGCAGCGAGTCCAGCTTCACGCCGTACTACGCGCTGACCGGCGAAGACGCCGCGCGCCTGAGTTATCTGGCCGAAGTCGAACTGAGCGACGCGAAATCCGCCGATCTGCCGGCCGGCTTGCCGGTGCGGGTCGAGTTCGCGCCATGAGCGACGCCGCGCTCGCCGACTCCGATCGCACGCCGGCCGCCGATCAAGCGCCCGCGATCAACGCCCGCGGCATGAGCAAGCAGTTCGGCGAATTGCGCGCGGTCGACGACGTCGACCTGACCGTGCCGCGCGCCTGCGTGTACGGCTTCCTCGGCCCGAACGGTTCGGGCAAGTCGACCACCATCCGCATGCTGTGCGGTTTGCTGACGCCGAGCGCGGGCGAGATCGAAGTGCTGGGCCTGAAAATTCCCGAACAGGCCGAAGCGCTGCGCCGGCGCATCGGCTACATGACCCAGAAGTTCTCGCTGTTCGAAGACCTCACCGTGCGCGAGAACCTGGAATTCCTCGCCGCGGTGCAGGACATTCCGAAAGCGAAAGCGCGCCAGCGCATCGACGAACTGGTCGAGCAATACCATTTCGCCGATCGCCAGAAACAGCTCGCCGGCACCATGAGCGGCGGCCAGAAGCAGCGCCTCGCCTTGGCCGGCGCGGTGATTCATGGCCCGGAACTGTTGTTCCTGGACGAGCCGACCAGCGCGGTCGATCCCGAATCGCGCCGCGACTTCTGGGAAAAACTGTTCGAACTCGCCGACGCCGGCACCACCTTGCTGGTGTCGACGCATTACATGGACGAAGCCGAACGCTGCCATCGCCTGGCGATTCTCGACCAAGGCCAGCTGGTCGCCGACGGCACCCCGGCCGAATTGACCGGCGCGCTCGCCGATCGCGCGATCGAAGTGCGCGCCGCGCAACCGCGCAAGGCGCAGCGGGTGCTGGTCGGACTGCCCGGCGTGCTCAGCGTCGCCCAGGTCGGCAACAGCCTGCGCGTGCTGCTGGCCGATGCGCACACCGCCGAGCAAAGTCTGGAACAGGCGTTGCGCGACGCCGGACTGCCGGCCGAAGTCGACAAGGCCAAGCCCAATCTCGAAGACGTGTTCGTCTCGGCCACCCGCGGCCACGAACCGCCGACGCCGGTCCAGCAAGCAACGAAGGCCACGCCATGAAACTGCGCCGTCTGTGGGCGATCGTGCTCAAGGAAATCCGCCAACTGCGCCGCGACCGCATCACCCTGGCGATGATCGTGATGATCCCGGTCGGGCAGCTGGTGTTGTTCGGCTACGCGATCAACCTCAATCCGCGCGGCCTCAATGCCGCGATCGCCGATCAATCCAACACCGCCGCCTCGCGCGCGCTGGTCATGGACATGCTCGCCACCGGCGTGATCGCGCCGGTCGCGCAGGCGCGGACCCCGCAGCAACTGGTGGAAATGCTGCGCCAGGGCCGGATCAGCGTCGGCGTGCATGTGCCGCCGGATTTCGAGCGTCGCCGCATCGACGGCCGCGAAGTCGCCCAGGTCATGGTCGACGGCAGCGACACGGTGGTGCAGAGCGCGGCCGCGCAACTGGCGCAGTTGCCGATCGACAGTTCGGTGACCGCGCCGCGCAAGGTGGCGCCGATCGGCGTGGTTGCGTTCTACAACCCGCAGCGGCGTTCGCCGGTCAACATCGTGCCGGGCCTGATCGGGGTGATATTGACCATGACCATGGTGATGTTCACATCGGTGGCGATCGTGCGCGAACGCGAGCGCGGCAACATGGAATTGCTGATCACCACCCCGGTCAGTCGCACCGAACTGATGATCGGCAAGGTGTTGCCGTATGCGGTGATCGGCCTGATCCAGACGACCGTGGTGTTATTGCTGGGTACGTGGTTGTTCGCGGTGCCGATCAAGGGCAGCGTGCTCGACGTCTATCTGGCCGCGGTGCTGTTGATCCTGGCCAATCTGGCTTTGGGCCTGATGATTTCGACCAAGGCCGCCTCGCAGTTCCAGGCCATGCAGATGACGGTGTTCATCCTGCTGCCGTCGATTCTGCTGTCGGGTTTCATGTTCCCCTACGCCGGCATGCCGGTGGCCGCGCAATGGCTGGCCGAAGTGTTGCCGATGACCCATTTCCTTCGCTTGATCCGTGGGGTGATGCTGCGCGGCGCGAACCTGTGGGAACTGTGGCAGGACGTGCTGTATCTGTCGGTATTCATCGCGGTGATGATGAGCGCGGCGGTGACGCGTTTCAGCAAGCGTCTGGATTGATCGCCGCGAATGCGCGTCGTGTTCAATCCGGACGCCGCGGATGCGGCGCCCGGATGGATTCATGCCGCCGCGCGCTCAGCGCGACTTGGTGGAGCTGACGCCCTTCTCGCTGATGCTCTTGCCCGCGGGTTCGGTGACCAGGCCGAGGCTGCCCCTGGCGTCGAACGACGCCGTGGCGACGTCGGCGGCCCTGGCCGGCGCGGCCTGCACGTCGCGAACCTGCGCCGCGGTCGCGGCACCGGCCTGCACCGCGCGGGTCGGCCGCACGCCGCCCGAGGTGCTGCCGGGATCGACGCCGATGTCGCCGGTGACTCTCAGTGTGGCCGGTTTGCACGGCGATCCCACCACCAGCTTGCCTTCCCAGCGGCCGTTGCTGCCCGGCGGAATCGGCTTGCCGTCCTCGCCGACGCAGCCCCAAGAGCCATCGGGGTTGTGAACCACGGTGCCTTCCTTCGCCCAGGCCGGACCGGTGACGATCGCCAACAACAAACCGATGCAAAGCAGTGCGTACTTGCTCATGGCGTTTTTTCCTTAAAACTGCGGAGGGTGTGGGGTGGACGTGTTCTATCACCCGCGACCGGCGCAGCAAGACCTGCCGAAATAAGTTGTTAACTTAAAGTTAATTGCGCGGACAGGCCGCGTTCACGCTGCGTCGAACGCCGTAACGCGGCGGCCCAAAAACGGATTGCGTCGAAGAGAGAGGACACCGCGATGGAAACGAATTCACGCAAGGTTTCGGGCTCGCGCTTCAATGCGAACCCGATGCGCGAGTCGAAGCGCGCACTGCCCGTGGTGCTGGCGTTCGCGGCCGTGGTCGCGCTGATTGTCTGGTCGATGTTGCGCGAGTACCGACTCAGCGGCGATGAGTTCAAGCGCGTGCTCAATCCGGCCGTCGGCAATTCCTACGGGTACTGGCTGCTCTACCGTCGCGACCGCGGCTTGTACTGTTTCAAGACTCCGCATCCGATCTACTTTCCCGATTGGCGTTACTGCGTGCCGCAGACCGAGATCGAACTCATCCGCGACGGCAAAGCGGTCGAGGTGAACGACTATCTCGGCGTCGGCGACGTGGTGCTCAAGCCCGATCGCTATCCCGGGGCGAAACGCGAAGTGCTGTGAGCCGGCCGTAGCGATCACGCGCCGGCGATGACGATTGTCACCGGTATCGGATTTCGTGATTTCCGATCCGGATTCCCGGCGTCGGCATGACACCGAGTGTGTCGCCAATCAAGCTTCGGCCTCGAGCGCGCGCCTAGCATCGAGCGCGAACTGCCAGCCTGTGGGGGCCGCAATGAACTCGATATTTCTGCGCGCTGCGTGGATGGGCATGCCGCGCGTGTTGTTGGTGCTGGGCCTGATCGTCGCCTTGCGCGCAGTGACGCCGACACCGGATTACGCGGGCCCCTATCCGGGAGCGGCGGACCGAGCGGACGGCTCGGCAAGCGCATCAGGCGCGGCACCCGCGCCGCGCGTAGTGTCGGACACCGTGGCCAGCGACGCCGAAGCGGCGCGCTTCCTGTCGCAGGCGACCTTCGGCCCGACCCTGGAAGACATCGCGCGGCTGCGGCAGATCGGTTACTCGGCCTGGATCAACGAACAGGTCGGTTTCCCGGTGTCGTCGCAACTGACCTTCATGAAGAACGCCGCGCAGCGCACCGGCGACAGCGTGCGCCGCGACTGGCGGCTGGATGCGTGGTTCGTCAACGCGCTCGGCGGCAAGGACCCGATCAAGCCCACCGTGGTGCATCGCGATCAACTGCGGCAGCGGGTGGCGTTCGCGCTCAGCGAAATCTTCGTGGTGTCGGATGCGAGCTCGGATCTGCTCGGCAATGCGCCGCATGGGATGACCCATTACTACGACACGCTTGCGCGCGATTGCTTCGGCAATTTCCGCACCCTGCTGGAAGACGTGACCCTGCATCCGGTGATGGGCATCTACCTGTCGATGATGCAGAACCAGAAACCCGACCCGGTCAACAACATCCGTCCCGACGAAAACTACGCGCGCGAAGTGTTGCAGTTGTTCAGCGTCGGGCTGGTGCGGCTCAATGCCGACGGCACGCCGCTGCTGGACGCGAACCAGCAACCGATCCCCGCCTATGACCAGGACACGGTCAAGGGCTTCGCCCATGTGTTCACCGGCTGGACCTTCAACGGCTGCCAGGCGCAGGGCTATTTCGATTGCTATTACTACGATTCCAGCGCGCCGGCCTGGGTCACGCCGATGGAGAACCAAGCCGCGTATCACGCCTCCGCGCAGGCGAAGCAATTGCTGAACTACACCGGCGTGTCGCTGCCCGGCGGCGTACTCGCGGCCGGCGGCAGCGGGCGTGGCGATCTGGACGCGGCGCTCGACAATATCTTCCAGCATCCGAATGTCGGGCCATTCATCGGGCGTCAGTTGATCCAGCGGCTGGTCACCAGCAATCCGAGTCCGGCCTACGTCGGCCGCGTAGCCGCGGCGTTCAACGACAACGGTCAGGGCGTGCGCGGCGATCTGCGCGCGGTCGTGACCGCGGTGCTGATGGACGCGGAGGCGCGCGATCCGGCCTCGCAGCCCGAGCATTTCGGCAAGGTGCGCGAGCCGATCCTGCGCCTGACCCATCTGTGGCGCGCCTTGAAAGCGAAATCGAAGTCGGGCTTTCTCGACGAGTTCTGGACTCTGGACGGCAACCTCGGCCAATCGCCGATGTACGCCTCATCGGTGTTCAATTTCTTCAGCCCGCGCTACAGCCCGATCGGCGAGCTCTCGCAACTGCAACTGGCCGCGCCGGAACTGCAACTGGCCACCGACTACATGCTGCCGGCCAACGAAAGCTATCTGATGCGCAAGATCTTCGATGCGTATGTCGGCAATCCCGGCGGCATCGGCGACGACGAGATCGCGATCGACCTCAGTCGCGACGTGGCGCTCGCGACCAATCCGGGCGCGCTGATCGATCGCTACAACACCTTGTTCCTGTCCGGGCAGATGAGCGCATCGATGCGCCAGGTGTTGCTGGAACGGCTCAACGGCATGCCGGCCAACACCACCGCGGCCAAGCGCGAGCGGGTGCAGGAAGCCTTGTACCTGATCGTCAACTCGCCCGAATACGTGGTGCAGAAGTGATGCGTCCCTGGAGGGCACTGTGATGAAACGTCGTGAATTCCTGCGCAATGCGATCCTGACCTCGCTCGGCGGCGCCGGCCTGTATTCGGCGCTCGGCAATCTGCGCCTGGTCGAGGCGGCGACGCGCGCCTACGGGCCGGCCAGCTTCGACGACTACAAGGCGCTGGTGTGCGTGTTCCTGTTCGGCGGCAACGACTCGTTGAACATGGTGATTCCGCGCGACAGCGACCATTACGCGCAGTACCGCAGTGCCCGCGCGACCCTGGCGGTGGAGCGGGATCAATTGCTGCCGCTGCTGCCGCAAACCGGCGGTGGTGCGTCCGACGGGGCCGACTACGGATTGCAGGCATCGACCGGCGGCGAGGACACCGTGGGCATGAGCGGTCTGCAAGGCCTGTTCAACAGCGGCCACGCGGCGGTGCTGGGCAATGTCGGCACGCTGATCCGGCCGACCCGCAAGATCGATTACCTCAATCACGCGGTCGAGCTGCCGCCGCAGTTGTTCTCGCACAACGATCAGCAGCAGTACTGGCAGGTGTCGCGCACCGGCGATGGGCGCAACCTGGGCTGGGGCGGCCGCATCGCCGATCTGCTCCACGACGCCAATCCCGATGCGTTCATTCCGATGTCGGTGTCGCTGAATTTCGAAAGCATCCTGCAGCGCGCCGGCAACGGCAGCCAGTATGTGATCGGCAACGGCGGGCCGCGCTATTTCAGCCGGTTCGAATGGGACGGCGACAGCCGGCGCGCGTTCCTGGCGCTGATGGCGCCGAACGCGCAGCCGCATGCGTTCGGTCGCAGCTACGCCACGTCGTTCCGGCGCGCGCGCGAGAACGCCGATGCGGTCGGCACCGCGCTGGATTCGTCCTCGGACCTGCAGACCGTGTTTCCGAACAGCGACCTGGCCGAGCAGCTCAAGATGGTCGCGCGCATGATCAAGGTGCGCGAGGTGCTGGGCCTGAAGCGGCAGGTGTACTTCGTGTCGATGGGCGGCTTCGATAATCACGATCGTCTGCTCAGCGAACAGCCGGCGCTGCTGTCGCGGCTGTCGCAGGCGCTGACCGCGTTTCACGCCGCGACCGTCGAACTGGGCGTGGCCGACAAGGTCACCGCGTTCACCGCCTCTGATTTCGGCCGCACCCTGTCGTCGAACGGCGACGGCTCCGATCACGGCTGGGGTGGGCACCACTTCGCCGTCGGCGGCGCGGTGCGCGGCGGGCGGTTCTTCGGCACGATGCCGACCCTGGTCAACGGCGGCGACGACGACGCGGGCTGGGGGCAGATCATTCCGACCACCGCGGTGGATCAGTATGCGGCGACGCTGGCGAAGTGGTTCGGAGTGGCGGATGCGGATCTGGATCTGATTTTCCCGAACCTGGGGAATTTCGCGGTGCGCGATCTTGGGTTTATGGCTTGAGCGTTCGGGCTTGCGACCTAGCCTGCATTGCTGGTGGCCCTCCAGGCCGTCATTCCCGCGAAGGCGGGAATCCAGCGACTTTGAGCGCACTTGCACGAAGGTTTGCGGAAGCTCGCTTCATGAGCTGACTCAGCAAATGGATATGCGAACTAAAGTGACTGGATGTTCGGCTTTGCCGAAGTAAAGCGGAGCCCGCGTTCGCGGGAATGACGGTAGGTGGGTTTCGGCGGGTCTGGCACCATCAACAAGCCCGTGGCTGCGATCGCAACCACAACGACAGCCAAAAGCAAAGCCGTTCCTCAAAGCACCCGATGCATCACCAGCACATCGACCATTCCTAGCAGGTCATGCCGGAACGCGCCCGGCACCCGCCCGACGATCGCGAAGCCATGCTTTTGCCACAGATGCACCGCGGCGCTGTTGCTGCTGACCACGTAGTTGAACTGCATCGCCAGGAAGCCGGCGTCGCGGGCCTGGGCCAACGAGTGTTCGCATAGCGCGCCACCGATGCCCTGGCCCCAGGCGCGTTCGGCGACCATGTAGCTGGCGTTGGCGACGTGGTCGCCGCGGCCGAGTTGGTTGGGGCCGAGTTTGTAGCAGCCCAGGACTTCGCCCGCTTCGGATTCGGCGATGAAGCTGCGATACGGCGGCGAGGTCCACATCGCCTGCGCGCGCTGCATCGACAGATCGGGCGGGTAGTTGTAGCTCTCCCCGCGCGTCAGCACTTCGCCGAAGATCGGCCAGATCCGCGGAAATTCGTCGGCGCCGATCTCGCGAATGACAACATCGGGTACGGCTTGCTTACGAATAACCGCGTCGCGAATGACCAAGTCGCGCTCCATGCCTTTGCTCTGACGCCCGCGACTCACGCCGCGGCTTGATCGCCGCTCAACTGAATCCGTCCGCGCAGCGAATTCGACAAAGCCTGCGTGATCAGCACGTCGACGAACTGGCCGATCAGCCGCGGCGGGGCCGGGAAATTCACCGAGCGCATGTTCTCGGTCTTGCCGGTGAGTTCGTTCGGGTCCTTGCGCGACGGGCCTTCGACCAGCACGCGCTGGACGCTGCCGACCATGCTTTGCGAGATGCGCAGCGAATTGGCGTTGATCGTCGCCTGCAGACGCGACAGGCGCGCATGTTTCTCGGCGTCGGTCACGCTGTCCTCCAGATCCGCGGCCGGGGTGCCGGGGCGGCGCGAGTAGATGAAGGAGAACGACTGGTCGAAACCGACGTCCTCGATCAGCTTCATGGTCTTTTCGAAATCCGCGTCGGTCTCGCCGGGGAAACCGACGATGAAGTCCGAGGAGATCGAGATGTCCGGACGCACCGCGCGCAGCTTGCGGATCTTCTGTTTGAACTCCAGCGCGGTGTAGCCGCGCTTCATCGCCGACAGGATGCGGTCGCTGCCGGCCTGCACCGGCAGGTGCAGGTAGTTCGCCAGTTGCGGCACGTCGCGGTAGGCCTCGACCAGCGAATCGCTGAATTCCAGCGGGTGCGAGGTGGTGAAGCGGATGCGGTCGATGCCGTCGATTTCGGCGATGGTGCGGATCAGCAGGCCCAGGTCGGCGATCTCGCCGTCTTCGCCGTACGGCCCGCGGTAGGCGTTGACGTTCTGACCGAGCAGATTGACCTCGCGCACGCCCTGCGCGGCGAGTTGCGCGACTTCGACCAGCACGTCCTCGAACGGACGGCTGACTTCTTCGCCGCGGGTGTAGGGCACCACGCAGAACGAGCAGTACTTGCTGCAGCCTTCCATGATCGAGACGAACGCGCTCGGCCCTTCGGCGCGCGGCTCGGGCATGCGGTCGAATTTTTCGATCTCGGGAAAACTGATGTCGACCTGCGGCAGGCCGGTGTCGCGCTTGGCGCGGATCAGCTCGGGCAGGCGGTGCAGGGTCTGCGGGCCGAACACCAGGTCGACGTAGGGCGCGCGCTTGACGATCGCCGCGCCTTCCTGCGAGGCGACGCAGCCGCCGACGCCGATGATGACCTGGCGATCGCCCTGCTTGTGCTGCTTCCAGCGGCCGAGCTGGCTGAACACCTTTTCCTGGGCCTTCTCGCGGATCGAGCAGGTGTTGATCAGGATGACGTCGGCTTCGCTGGCGTCGGTGGTGAGCTCCAGGCCGTCGCTGGCGGCGAGCACGTCGGCCATCTTGGCCGAGTCGTACTCGTTCATCTGGCAGCCGTGGGTCTCGATGAAGAGCTTCTTGGCGCCCGGCATGGAAGGGCGGGCGGCGTCCGCGGCGGGCGCCGTGGGCAGGGGATGCAGGTCGGTCATGGCGGTCCGGGTCCGGGAAGGGCGGCGGTTAATCCGCGCCGGAGTGGCTAGGTGCAGCGGGGCGTCAGTGTAGCCGCTAGCCGGCGCGGGTGGGTCCAGGACGCGCCGCAGGTCACGTTTTCGAATCAAGGGCTTGGCAGGCCCGGCCGGGCAGGGGACACTCCGCCGAATGAGGGGGAGCTCGCTGCTGTTGGGACTGGTCTGCCTGTTGGCGTTCGCGCCGGCGGGTGCGGGCACCATTTGGCGTTGCGAGACCGCCGCCGGCGAGCGCAGCTACGTCAGCAAGAAGGTCAAGGGCGCGACCTGCACGGTCGCCAGCTCCTACAGCAATGCCGCCCGCCGGCCGCGCAACCCGACCCCGGTGTCGTACGCGCCGCCGGCGCCGGCGATGGGCGCGGTCACCGCCGGCGCGGGAACGGGCGGGGTGCCGGTGTCGGCCCATAACAACCCGCCGGCCACGTTCAACGGCGCGGCCGCGACCATGGCCGCGGCCGGGCTGCGGCCCGGCGCGGCCGCTCCGACGGCTGGGGATGCAGGCGCCAGCGCGGCCGCGATCGCGCCGGTCAGCGCGCCGGTGCAGATTCCCAAACCGCAGCAAGCGCCGACCCGGCTGGTCCAGGGTCAGGTCTATTCCTATATCAAGGATGGCGTGCGCCACTACACCAGCAAGCGGCCGCAGGGGCTGGCCAACGCCAGCGCGGTGCGGACCATCCGCTACAGCTTCATCGAGACCTGCTTCGCCTGCGCCAGCCAACCCGGGGTCAACTTCGGCACGCTGCGTCTGAACACGGCGGCGTTCTCGGCCGAGATCGCCGCGGCCGCGCGCCAGCACGGGGTCGAGGAAGCGATCGTGCGCGCGATCATCCACGCCGAATCGGCCTACAACCCCAATGCGATTTCGCGGGTCGGCGCGCAGGGGCTGATGCAGCTGATGCCGGCCACCGCGCGCCGGTTCGGGGTCGGCAATGCCTTCGACGCCAACCAGAACATCCAGGGCGGGGTGCAGTACCTGGCCTGGCTGCTCAAGCGCTTCAACGGCGACCTGACCCTGGCCGCGGCCGGCTACAACGCCGGCGAGGGCGCGGTCGACAAGTACCGCGGGGTGCCGCCGTACGCCGAGACCCAGCGCTATGTGCAGCGGGTGGCGGTGCTGGCGCAGCGCTATCGCTCGGCGGTGGTCGCGCGCTGAATGCGGTTTCGGTCGGCCGACCTGAGTCGTCGAGTTCCGGCCGATGCGGTTCGTGGTCGCGTGCAAGGCCGCCGTCGAGGCTGAAATACCGGCGATGCGGCCGATCGCGCACCGCGCGGCGGCGCGATGCCCACGCAACCCGTGCCGGGTGCGGTGCCGTTCTCCCGCTGCTCCTGCCCGCCCTTGACCGATTAAACGCGAATAAGCCGCCTTTTGCGGCCCCGACGGCGGATATCGCCGCCGCCGCGAGCCACCGCGTCGTGGTTTTGCAATACCGCCGATTGTCGCGCCCTTAACGGTTCCGCTACACTTCCCCGTCTTTTGTGCCGCCAGCCTTTCGCCAGTGGTTAAGCAGTTCCCCATGGTGCCCGGTCGGTGCGGCGTAACTTCGAATTGCAGCTTTCGCGGAGTGCCGGATGGCCAACCAAGGGGTCCACGATCCTATTAACACGGGCCGACGTCGGTTCCTGACGGCGACCACGGCAGTGGTCGGTGCGGTCGGGGCCGGTTTTGCGGCGGTACCCTTCATCAAGTCCTGGAACCCCAGCGCGCGCGCCAAGCTCGCCGGCGCGCCGGTGACCGCGGACATCAGCGCCCTGGCCGAGGGCCAGCGCCTGGTCCTGGAATGGCGCGGCCAGCCGATCTGGATCGTCAAGCGCTCCGACGCGATCCTCAAGGCGCTGCCGACCCTGGACGGGCATCTGCGCGATCCGAAGTCCGAAAATCCGGATCAACAGCCGGCCTACGTCCGCGAAGCCAATCCGGAACTGCGTTCGATCAAGCCCGGCATCTCGGTGCTGGTCGGCCTGTGCACCCACCTGGGCTGTTCGCCGGAAATGAAGGCCGAGATCCGGCCCGAAGCCTTCGACCCCGAGTGGAAGGGCGGCTACTTCTGCCCCTGCCACAAGTCGCGTTTCGACATGGCCGGCCGAGTGTTCCAGGGCGTGCCCGCGCCGACCAACCTGCTGGTGCCACCGCACTACTACGCAGACGACAACACCATCATCATCGGCGTTGATCCGAAGGGAGCGGCGTAAGTCATGTCCAACATCCTTACCCGAACCGCCAACAACGTTTTCGATTGGGTCACCGCTCGCGCGCCCGGCATGATGCCGGTCTACCGCAAGCACATGACCGAGTACTACGCGCCGAAGAACTTCAACATCTGGTACTACTTCGGCTCGCTGGCGCTGCTGGTGCTGGTCAACCAGATCGTCACCGGCATCTTCCTGACGATGCACTTCAAGCCGTCCGCGGCCGAAGCGTTCTCGTCGGTCGAATACATCATGCGCGACGTGGAGTGGGGCTGGCTGATCCGCTACATGCACTCCACCGGCGCATCGCTGTTCTTCATCGTCGTCTACCTGCACATGTTCCGCGGCCTGCTGTACGGCTCGTACCAGAAGCCGCGCGAGCTGGTGTGGATCCTCGGCATGCTGATCTATCTGGTGCTGATGGCCGAAGCCTTCATGGGTTACGTGCTGCCGTGGGGCCAGATGTCGTTCTGGGGCGCCAAGGTCATCATCTCGCTGTTCGGCGCGATCCCGGTGATCGGCAACGGCCTGACCGAGTGGATCATGGGCGACTACCTGCCCGGCGACGCCACCCTCAACCGCTTCTTCGCCCTGCACGTGATCGCGCTGCCGCTGGTGCTGTTGCTGCT
This sequence comes from Lysobacter sp. Soil_N_51, assembly GCF_057655755.1. NCBI lineage: Bacteria > Pseudomonadati > Pseudomonadota > Gammaproteobacteria > Lysobacterales > Lysobacteraceae > Lysobacter > Lysobacter sp. Soil_N_51. Next base: position 129,968 of record NZ_JBDGLR010000003.1, read on the forward strand.
GGTGGTGCTGCACCTGGGCGCGCTGCACGAAGTGGGTTCCAACAACCCCGACGGCGTCGACATCAAGAAGGGCCCGAAGGGCAACCGCTGGGACGCGAACAAGCCGCTCGACGGCATTCCGTTCCACCCGTACTACACGGTCAAGGATCTGGTCGGCGTCGGCTTCTTCCTGATCATCGCCGCGTTCATCATCTTCTTCGCCCCGGCGATGGGCGGCTGGTTCCTCGAGCACGACAACTTCACCGAGGCCAACCGTCTGGTGACGCCGGAGCACATCAAGCCGGTGTGGTACTACACGCCGTACTACGCGATGTTGCGCGTCATCCCCGACAAGCTCGGCGGCGTGATCGTGATGTTCGCGGCGATCGCGATCCTGTTCCTGGTGCCGTGGCTGGACCGCTGCAAGGTCAAGTCGGTGCGTTACCGCGGCTGGATCAGCAAGTTCATGCTGATGCTGCTGGCGGTGTGCTTCGTGTGGCTGGGCAAGATCGGCGCCGGTCCGGGTACCGACCCGGTCGAGACCATCATCGGCCGCGTGCTGACCTTCCTGTACTTCGCCTTCTTCATCACCATGCCGCTGTGGACCAAGCTCGACAAGACCAAGCCGGTGCCGGAACGGGTGACGATGCATGACTAACTCCAGTACCCAGGTCCGTCTGCAAGAGTCCGCGGCGGTTGCCGCCGACTTTCCAAACAGCCAGCCTCTGCAGAAGAATCGCATCGTGAAGAAGCTCGCCACCTTCGTCGCCGGACTGCTCGTGTCGGCCACCGCCTTCGCTGCCGGCGGCGGCAACCTGATGCAGTCGGAGACCGACCTGAGCAACCGCGCCTCGCTGCAGCGCGGCGCGCAGCTGTACATGAACTACTGCTCGGGCTGCCACTCGCTCAAGTACCTGCGCTATTCGCGCATGGCCGAGGACCTGGGGCTGACCGAAGAAGAGGTGATGAACAACCTCAACTTCACCGGCGCCAAGTTCGGCGAGCAGGTTCAGGTCAACATGACCGCCGAACACGCCAGCCAGTGGTTCGGCAAGATGCCGCCGGACCTGAGCGTGATCGCGCGCGTGCGCGGCAGCGACTGGATCTACACCTACCTCAACGAGTTCTATCTCGACGAGACCCGTCCGCTGGGCTGGAACAACAAGCTGTTCCCGAACGCCTCGATGCCCAACCCGCTGTGGGAACTGCAGGGCCTGCAGCACGCGGAATACGGCGAGCTCGACAAGGCCACGGGCGAACGCCCGGTCCGTGCGCTCAAGGTGACCCAGCCCGGCAAGCTCGACGCCGAAGGCTTCAAGACGGCCACGCGCGACATCACCACATTCCTCGAGTACGCCGGCGAACCGGCCGCCCTGAAGCGCCAGAGTCTCGGCGTTTGGGTGATCCTGTTCCTGGCGTTGTTCACCTTCATCGCGTATCTGTTGAAGACCGAGTACTGGCGCGACGTGGAGCACTGACGTCGTTCGACTGGAAAACCCACGCCACAAGCGTGGGTTTTCCGCTAGGGTGTCGGCTCCACCGAGTCGACAGCCTTGGCAAAGTCCAATGCAGGCTCGAGGCCGTGATGACCTTCCACAGCGGGTGGGGGGCGTCTTGCGACTGGCGGATTCCGGTCGTTGGAGAGGTCGATGATGGCGGCGAGCCCCCGTATGCGTAATGCACTGACTCTGTTTTCGTCCACCGATTGCGTGCTGTGTCATCGCGTCCGGCTGGTACTGGCGGCCAAGGGCGTCACCTACGACCTGATCCCGGTCGACCCGCAGAATCCGCCCGAAGACCTGGTCGACCTCAATCCCTATCACTCGGTGCCGACCCTGGTCGAGCGCGATCTGGTGCTGTATGCGGCCAGCGTCGTGTGCGAGTACCTGGACGAGCGCTATCCGCATCCGCCGCTGATGCCGGTCGATCCGCTGTCGCGCGCGCGTCTGCGCCTGGCGATGCTGCGGCTCGAGCACGACTGGGTGCCGCAGGTGCAGGCCATCCAGATGGGCAACAAGGCCCAGGCCGAGGCCGCGCGCAAGCGGCTGAAGGAACTGCTGACCGCGTCGGTGCCGCTGTTCAAGGCCAGCAAGTTCTTCCTGAACCCGGAAATGAGCCTGGCCGACTGCGCCATGGCGCCGATCATCTGGCGCCTGCCGTCGTTGGACGTGCCGTTGCCGAAGGACGGCAAGGCGATCGAGGACTACGGCAACCGGATCTTCCGCAACCCCGGTTTCACCCGCAGCCTGACCGACCAGGAGCGCAAGCTGCGCGAGTTGCCGGGTTGAAGGCCGGGATTGGGGATTCAGATTCGGGATTGGGAAAGCGAGAAGCGGGTTCGCGGCGACGGAGATTTCGTGGGTGGAGCTTCAGACTCGATGTCTTTAGTTCCGAATGCGCCGCAGCGTCGTTGTTCTGAATATCAATCCGTCTGAAATCCTTGCCGGATAGATGAAGCATCAGTTGCGCGGGCAGGACAGGCATCGCTTCGTTGTCGCCGGACTCGCCCCTAATGCAGTCAGCTCGCAATCCGCCGCCGACGGGCGTTCGTCGCCGAACGCGGCGCCGCGTGAATGCGCTCCTGGCCGCCTGCCGGCCGGTGCTTTAGCTTAAAATGCGTATATGACCGAAAGCAGCACGCCGATGACCAGCCACCGCCCCTATCTGTTGCGGGCACTGTACGAATGGATCGCCGACAACGGCATGACCCCGCACCTGCTGGTCGATGCCACGCGCCCGGCGGTGCAGGTGCCGGCGCATGCGGTCAAGGACGGCAAGATCGTCCTCAACGTCGCCGCGCGCGCGGTCTCGCATCTGGAAATGGGCAACGACCTGATCCGCTTCAGCGCCCGCTTCGGCGGCGTCAGCCATGCGGTCTCGGTGCCGGTCGGCGCGGTGCTGGCGATCTACGCCCGCGAAACCGGTCAGGGCATGGCCTTGCCGGAAGACAGCAGCATGGAAGAGTCGGCCTTGGACGAAGGCCAGGACGAAACCGAGACGGGTTCGCCGCCGGTGTTGAGCGCGGTGCCGAACGATCCGGCGCCCGAGGGCGACGACGACGGCCCGCAGCCGCCGTCGCCGCGTCGCGGCGGGCATTTGCGGATCGTCAAGTAAGTCTTGCGGTTTCCTTCCCTCGCTTACGGCGAATGATTGAAGGAAAGGCGGAGCCGCGAAATTGCCCTTGGACTACTTCGCCGCAGAGGCGGAGGGCTGCGTCGCGGCCGAAGGTCGAACTGTCTTGCTTGATCGATGCTGCGTGCCCTCACCCCAGCCCTCTCCCGCAAGCGGGAGAGGGCGACAGATGGAGATGCGAGGTAAGTGAGCTGCCGCTGCTTTTTCCTTCTCCCGCTTTGCGGGAGAAGGTGCCCGAAGGGCGGATGAGGGCGCGGCCCGAAGCGCCTAGTGCAGCTGCGACGGCTCGCGCGTGATCGGCCCGCTGAACGCGATCAGCCGCTCGCCGCGCAACACCAATCGGCCGACATGGCGGTCTTCGCCGTCGATCGAATAATCGAAGCGGAAGGTGCGCTCGAAACCGAGCCAGCCGTTCTCGCGCCGGATGACCTTCAGCCCGATCGCGTGCACGCTCTGATCGAGCCATTGCACCCCGGCCGCGCGGCAGGCGTCGCGGCCGACCGCTTCGGCGCGTTCGGCGGCGGCGCGGCCGGCGCTCCAGAACGAGAACGCGGCGGCGCCGAATATCATCAGGAAGATCAGGCTGGGCATGGCGAATGTCTGGCGGCGGCGAGGGGCAAAGCCAAGGGCCTCAGCCCGGCGGCGGACCGAGTTTCAACGAAAGATCGATCGCCCGCACATGTTTGGTCAGGCCGCCGATCGAAATGCAGTCGACCCCGTCCTCGGCGATGGCGCGCAGCCCGGCCAGGTCCACGCCACCGGAGACTTCCAGCGGAATGCGCCCGTCGAACGGCGCGGCGCGCGCTATCCGCACTGCTTCGCGCCGGGTCGGCGCATCGAAATCGTCGATCAGGATGCGGTCGCAGCCCTCGCTCAAAGCTTCGCGCAGCTGCTCCAGCGATTCGACCTCGACGATCAGCGGCAACTGCGGATGCTTGGCGCGTGCTCCGCGAATCGCCGCGGTCAGCGAACCGGCCGCGCGCACGTGGTTTTCCTTAAGCATCACCGCGTCGTACAAACCGATGCGATGGTTGACCCCGCCGCCGACCCGGACCGCGTACTTCTGCGCCAGGCGCAGGCCGGGCAGGGTCTTGCGGGTGTCGAGGATGCGCGTGCCGGTGCCTTCGACCGCCGCGACATGGGCCGCGGTGGTGGTGGCGGTGCCCGACAGGGTCTGCAGGAAATTCAGCGAGGCGCGTTCGGCGCTGACCAAGGCGCGGGACCGGCCTTGCAAGGTCGCAAGCACCGTGCCCTTGGCGACCCGGTCGCCTTCCTCGACCCGCCAGTCGATCCGCACGTTCGGATCGAGCGCGCGATGGCAGGCATCGAACCACGGCCGTCCGCACACCACCGCGTCTTCCTTGCACAACAGGTAGGCGATGTCGGCCGAATCCGGCAGCAGGTCGGCGGTGACGTCGCCGCCGCCGAGGTCTTCGGCCAGCGCGTCAGCCACGTCGGCCTCGATTTCGGCCGAGGGCGGCGGGGTCAGGTCGCGGACGGGCGCGCTCATGCGCTCGGGAAGTCGCTGACTTGGGCGGTGGCGATGGCGTTTTCCGAATCCAGCAGCGGAATGCCGTCGTCGACGATGTAGACGATCTTGCGGTCGCGGGTGATCAGCGCTTCGCGCAGCGCCTCGGATTGGGCCTCGCCGCCGCCGCGGACCAGGCCGCCGGCCGCGATCGCGGCGTTGAGCGCCTGCAGGCCGCGGCTTTCCAGCGGGAACAGCGGTTGGCGGGTGGTGGGGCAGACGAGCAGGTCGAGCAGTTTGCGATCCATACGGTGCGGTGCCGGTACGACGGGACAGGGCGTTAGAATACGTCTTTGCGCCAAGGCACGCCCCATGTCCCCAGCCCAGTCTTCCGCTTCTTCGTCCGACTCCCCGTCGAATGCACCGCCGCCGCTGGTCGGCATCGTCATGGGCTCGCGCTCGGACTGGGAGACCATGCAGCACGCCGCCGCCAAACTCGAGGCGCTGGGCGTGCCGCACGAAGTCCGGGTGGTTTCGGCGCATCGCACGCCGGACGTGTTGTTCGAATACGCCGACACGGCGGCCGCGCGCGGCTTGCGCGCGATCATCGCCGGCGCCGGCGGCGCGGCGCATCTGCCGGGCATGCTCGCGGCGAAGACCGCGGTGCCGGTGCTCGGCGTGCCGGTGCAGTCCAAGGCGCTCAACGGCATGGACTCGCTGTTGTCGATCGTGCAGATGCCGGCCGGCATCCCGGTCGCGACCTTCGCCATCGGTAATGCCGGCGCGGCCAACGCGGCGCTGTTCGCCGCGGCGCTGCTGGCGTCGGAACACCCCGCGATCGGCGCGGCGTTGAGCGCGTTCCGCGCGCGCCAGACCGACGACGTGCTCGCCCACGACGACCCGCGCCAATGACCACCGTCGGCATTCTCGGAGGCGGGCAGCTGGCCCGCATGCTCGCGCTTTCCGGCGCGCCGCTGGGCTTGCGTTTCCTGGTGCTCGACAGCGCGCAAGACGCGTGCGCCGGCCAGTTCGCGCCGATGGTGGTCGGCGATTACACCGATCAGGCCGCGCTCGACCAGTTCGCCTCGAACATCGACGTGGCCACCTTCGATTTCGAAAACGTGCCGGCCGAGTCCGCGCACTGGCTGGCCGAACGCCGGCCGGTGTTTCCGAGCCCGCGCGCGCTGGCGGTCGCTCAGGATCGTCTGGCCGAAAAAACCCTGTTTCTCGATCTCGGCATCCCGGTACCGGATTTCGCCGCGATCGGCACGCGCGAATCGCTCGACGCGGCGCTGCTCAAGATCGGCACGCCGTGCATCCTCAAGACCCGCCGCCTGGGCTACGACGGCAAGGGCCAGTTCCGCATCAAGACCCCGGCCGACGCCGACGCGGCCTGGGCCGCGCTGGGTCCGCAGGCCGACAAGGTCGGTTTGATACTCGAAGGTTTCGTCGCGTTCGAACGCGAGCTGTCGGTGGTCGCCGTGCGCGGCCGCGACGGCGAATTCCGCGCCTGGCCGATCACCGAGAACTGGCATGTCGACGGCGTGCTGTCGGCAAGCCTGGCGCCGGCGCGCGTCGACGACGCGCTCAGCGCGACCGCGATCGGCTACGCGAGCAAATTGGCCGAAGCGCTGGATTACGTCGGCGTGTTCGCGCTGGAACTGTTCTGCCGCGACGGCGTGCTGCTGGCCAACGAACTCGCGCCGCGCGTACACAACTCCGGCCACTGGACCATCGAAGGCAGCGAAACTTCGCAGTTCCAGAACCACCTGCGCGCCGTGCTCGGCCTGCCGCTGGGCGACACCCGCGTGCTCGGCCACGCCTGCATGCTCAACTGGATCGGCGCGATGCCCGATGCGAACGCGGTGCTGAGCGAAGCCGGCGGGCATTGGCACGATTACGGCAAGTCCTCGCGCGAAGGACGCAAGGTGGGACATGCGACCTTGCGCGCGGATTCGCCGCGGGAACTCGCCGACGCGCTGCGACGTGTCGGCGATTCGCTCGGCCGCCAGGAACAGGTCGCGCCGGTCATCGCACGGCTGGGATGACGGCCGCGGGTTGGTTTCATCGCCCGCCGCGCAGGCCGTGGTGGCTGGCGAAATACGGGACGGCGTTGTTCGCGACGCTGCTGATCGGCGGCATCGGCGTGTTGTTCGTGTACGACATGCCGATGAACGTCGGTTATCACAAGGCTTTCGCTTGGCTATGGGCGCCGTGGCTGCTCGTCGTGGCGGCGTTCGCCGCCCGCTACTGGCCCTGGTTGCGCTCGGGCCGGCCGGGTTGGAGAGGCCCGCTGCTGGCGGTCGTCATGTGGCCGATGTTGATGCTGGCATCGGCGCCGTATCTGTTGCTGATCAATTCGTTCGCCGACCACGGATGGGCCGTTTATCGCGGGCCGGTGATCGATAAACACATCGCCGGTGTTCGTTCGCGCGCATCGGTCGTGACGATTCGCGATACCGGCGGACGCGGCGAACTGTCGGTCGCGCTGGCGCCGGCGGATTACCAACGCGCCCGCATCGGTCAGATCATGCAGTGCCGCTACCGCATCGGCGTGTTGCGCATCCCATTTCGCTGGCGCCGTGCCGATTTCGGCCCGGCTTGCGCACGGGTGGACTAGCGAACCCCCATCAAGACGTGGGACGGAAGCGGTGGATCGTCACGCTGTGTGGCCGAGCGTCAAAGACGGGTCTGATCCGCCACCGCTTTCGCCTCGCACGCCTGCGCTGAGGCGAGCTTGCGCATCTGCAGCATCAAGCCGATCAGATACGCCAACGAATACACGATCAGCACCGCGGCCAGGCCGAGGGTGAGCGGACTCGGCCAACGCAGCAAGTGCGTTCCCACGCCGTCCTGCGGCCGGATCGCTGAGTCTTCCCGATAACCCCCTGTAGGAGCGGCGCAAGCCGCGACCGCGAGGTTGCCGGTTGCGGCGCAAGTAGGTAGCGGGCGTCGTTGTCGGACGTTCGCGGTCGCGGTTCGCGCCGCTCCTACAGGTAGGCCATGCGGCACCAATCTGGCAATCCAAAACAAAAACGGCCGGGTTGCCCCGGCCGTTTCGGTAACGCGATGACGCCGTCGGCTTACTTCAGGTTCGCAGCCACGAAGTCCCAGTTGACCAGGTTCCAGAACGCCTCGACGTACTTCGGACGCGCGTTGCGGTAGTCGATGTAGTAGGCGTGTTCCCACACGTCGCAGGTCAGCAGCGCGGTGTCTTCGCCGGTCAGCGGGGTGGCCGCGTTCGGGGTGCTGACCAGGGCCAGCGAGCCGTCCGGACGCTGCACCAGCCAACCCCAGCCCGAGCCGAAGGTGCCGACGGCGGTCTTGGTGAACTCTTCCTTGAACTTGGCGAAGTCGCCGAAGGCCTTGTTGATCAGTTCGGCCAGCTTGCCGGTCGGCTCGCCGCCGCCCTTGGGCGACAGGCAGTTCCAATAGAAAGTGTGGTTCCAGATCTGCGCGGCGTTGTTGAACATGCCGCCCTGGGACTTCTTGATGATCTCTTCCAGCGACAGCGAGGCGAACTCGGTGCCTTCGATCATCTTGTTGAGATTGTCGACGTAGGCCTTGTGGTGCTTGCCGTAGTGGTAGTCGATGGTCTCGCCGGAGATGGTGGGTTCGAGCGCGGTGCGGTCGTAGGGCAGGGCAGGCAATTCGATGGCCATTGGCGGGCTCCTAGATTCGAGAGGGGGCTGGCTAGCGGAGGGGCGCCGCGGCCGCTGTTCCGCCGCCGGGACGATGGAGTTCCGGGGCCGACGCGTCGGCGACGCCATGAAGGCTTACAATTCATATTCTATCCCCACGTTTCGTTGCCTAACCGTCAAGGTCGGCAACAAACCTCGTCAGGAGCAGTACCCATGTCCGTTATGGAACGGATCCAGGCCGAAGTCGAAGCCCATCCGATCGTCCTTTTCATGAAGGGCACCGCGCAGTTCCCGATGTGCGGCTTCTCCAGCCGCGCGGTGCAGGCGCTCAAGTCCGCCGGCGCGACCAAGCTGCATACCGTCAACGTGCTCGAAGACGCCGAAGTGCGCGCCAATCTGCCGCGTTATTCGAATTGGCCGACCTTCCCGCAGTTGTTCATCCACGGCGAGCTGATCGGCGGGTGCGACATCACCCTCGAGCTGTTCGAGTCCGGCGAACTGGCGCGCATGATCAGCGAGACCCAGTCGCAGTGAGTTCGACCGCCACCAACGCCGCGGGCGATGCCCACGCGCCGCACGCCCTGGCCGGGCGGGTGGTGCTCGTCACCGGTGCCAACGGCGGGCTGGGTTCGGCCGCGGCCGGCGCCTGCGCGGACGCGGGGGCGACGGTGGTGCTGCTCGGCCGCAAGCTGCCCAAGTTGAACAAGGTCTACGACGCGGTGGCCAAGCGCGGTCCGGAGCCGTTGCTGTACCCGCTGGACCTGGAAGGCGCGCAGCCCGACGACTACGCCGAAATGGTCGCGCGCATCGACAGCGAGCTGGGCCGGCTCGACGGCGTGCTGCACTGCGCCGCCGATTTCCCCGGCCTGACCCCGCTGGCGCAGACCGACCCGGCCGCGTTCGCGCGTGCCGTCCACGTCAACCTGACCGCGCCGTGGTGGCTGTCGCAGGCCTGTCTGCCGCTGCTGGCCAAGGCGCCCGATGCGGCGCTGGTGTTCGCGCTGGACGACCCGCAACGGGTCGGTCAGGCCTATTGGGGCGGCTATGGCGCCGCCCAGCACGCGCTCGCCGCGCTGGTCGGCATGCTGCATGCCGAACTGCTCAATTCCAGCATCCGCGTGGCCGGACTGCGACCGGGCCCGATGCGCACCCCGCTGCGCGCGCGCGCCTATGTGGAAGACAGCGACCGCGCCGCGCGCGATCCGTCCGCGTACGCGCAGGCGTGTGTGAGCTTGTTGTCGGCCGACGGCGCGGTGCATCGCGGCCAGGTCTGGTCGCCGGTTCCGTGACTGCAACGCTGACAACGGCTGCGCCGCCATGACCATCGCTTCGGCGGCGCTGCTGCTGTTCATCATTCTCGATCCGCTCGGGAACATTCCGGTGTTCCTGAGCCTGCTGCGCGGGCTGCCGCCCAAGCGCCAGCGGATCGTGCTCGCGCGCGAATTATTGATAGCGCTCGGCGTGCTGATGCTGTTCCTGTGGGGCGGCAAGTACGCGCTGGAGCTGATGCACCTGCGTCAGGAATCGGTCTCGATCGCCGGCGGCATCGTGCTGTTCCTGATCGGCATCCGCATGATCTTCCCGCCGCCGGAAGGCCTGATGGGCGAGATCCCGGACGGCGAGCCCTTCATCGTGCCGATGGCGATCCCGCTGGTCGCCGGCCCTTCGGGCATGGCCGCGGTGATGCTGATGGGCAGCAACGACCCCGCGCGCCTGGGCGACTGGAGCCTGGCGCTGATGATCGCCTGGGGCGCGACCGCGGCGATCCTGTTCTCGGCGACCTTGTTGTACAAGCTGCTAGGCCGCCGCGCCCTGATCGCGATCGAGCGCCTGATGGGCATGCTGCTGGTGGCGATTTCGGTGCAGATGATCCTGGACGGGTTCGCGGCGTTTTTGCCGGGGCCGCCTTGAGCCGGGATTCGGGATTGGGGATTCGGGATTGGTAAGAGCAACAGCTGAGAGGCCCGCCGTGAGGCGGGCCTTTTCATGCGGCAGGCGGGTGGCTCGGCTTTCCACCGAATCCCTAATCACGAATCCCCAATCCCGAGCGGGCGCCCATACGCCCCAGCACGCAACCAGGCACCCCAAGGGCGCCCGCTTATACAACTTTGCCGTGCGTGCCGGTTCAGTTGTGGCCGCCATCACCGTGTGACAAGGCTTGATGCCGGTCACGTCTCTGTCACACAGCGTCCCTAGCCTGTTAAACTGCTGTTAACCCGGCGGGCCACTGGTCGCGCGGGTAGGGGCTAGCCAATCCAAATCTTCGTGCAAGGCTGCGGCGCAGAGCTGCGCCTGCCGATAATCCGCCACGCATTTCACGTCCTGAGGCCACCGTAATGACCCATCCGAACCGCGTCCGCATGTCCAAGCTCACGCTTGGCCTGCTCGCCGTACTCGCCACCGCTCCTGTCTTCGCGCAGTCCACCTCCGCTGGCGTCGCCGGTCGCATCACCAGTGCCGATGGCCAGCCGGTCGCCGGTGCCGTGGTGACGATTACCCACTCCGAGTCGGGCACGGTCAGCCGCGCTACCACCGGCGACGACGGCCGCTACAACGCGCGCGGTCTGCGCGTCGGCGGTCCCTACACGATCACCATCAGCAAGGACGGCGGCGGCACCGCCACCCAGGATGGCGTGTACCTCAGCCTCGACCAGGTCGGCAACGTCGACGCGCAGCTCGGCCAGGTCGCCACGCTCGACGCGGTCCAGGCGGTCGCGTCGGCTTCGCTGAAGACCTTCAACGCCGACAACAAGGGTCTGAGCACCAACCTGTCGCGCGTCGAAATGGACCGCATGCCGTCCCCGGACCGCTCGATCCAGAACATCGTCCGCGCCGATCCGCGCATCGTCATCACCGACCGCGACCGCGGCGCGTTCTCGGCCGCGGGCCAGAACTTCCGCTACAACAGCATCACCATCGACACCGTCAACGCCGGCGACCCCTTCGGCCTGAACGACAACGGCCTGCCGACCAAGGGCACGCCGATCTCGCAGGACGCGATCGAGAGCTACAACATCTCGACCGCCAACTTCGACGTCGCCACCCGTCGCGGCGTCGGCGCGTGGGTCAACGCGGTCACCAAGAGCGGTACCAACGACTTCCACGGTTCGGTGTACTACACCTACCAGAATGCCGACGACATGATCGGCAAGAACGAAGCCGACCGTAAGTGGACCGGCTTCACCAAGGACTCGACCATCGGCGCCACCCTCGGCGGCCCGATCATCAAGGACAAGCTGTTCTTCTTCGCCTCGTACGAAGAAAGCACCAAGACCAGCCCGGGCGCGATCTGGGGCCCGCAGGGTTCGGGTTCGACCAATGAAGTCATCGGCCTGAGCCAGGCCCAGGTCGACGCGATCAGCGCCGCCGCGTCCGCCAAGGGTCTGACCCCGGGCAGCTCGTCCTCGGCCAACGCCGACATCGAAGCCAAGCGCGGCCTGATCAAGTTCGACTGGAACATCAACGATTTCCACCGCGCCAGCTTCCGCATCAGCCGCACCGAAGAGCTCGAGCCGATCATCGTCCAGGGCAACACCTCGCGCCTGAACCTGTCGAGCAACTGGTACGTGTTCGACAAGACCAGCACCTCCTACGCGCTGAGCCTGTACGACGACTGGACCGAAAACTTCTCGACCGAAATGTCGATCGGCTACAGCGACTTCAAGCAGACCCGCGGCCCGCTGACCGGCGGCTACCAGCCGGAAGTGACCGTGCGCACCAGCGGCGCCGACACCGGCCCGGCCGTGGTCATGGGCACCGAGTTCTCCAGCCAGGCCAACGATCTGGCGGTGAAGTCCTGGAACGCCTACTTCGCCGGCAGCTGGTTCATCGGCGACCACGTGGTCAAGGCCGGTCTGGACTACCAGAGCGACGAGCTCTACAACCTGTTCCTGCAGAACTACAACGGTTCCTACGAGTTCAACTCGATCGCCGACTTCCAGAACGGCACCTACCGCCGTTACCGCGTCAACGTGCCGGCGCCGGGCTACAGCCTGGGCAACGTCGCGGCCGAGTTCAAGATGAAGCAGTACGGCTTCTTCCTGCAGGACACCTGGCAGGTCAACGACAAGCTGTCGGTCCAGTACGGCGTGCGTTACGACATCCCGAAGATCGATCGCGATCCGACCTTCAACCCGTGCTTCGCCGCCGCTCCGGGCACCACCGGCGACCTCGGCCCCTGCGGTCTGCGTCGTAACACCGGCACCGCCAACGTCAACTCGGCGTTCGGCGGCTACGGCTTCAGCAACCAGGGCACGATCGACGGCAACGGCGCGATCCAGCCGCGCTTCTCGTTCAACTACGCCTTCGACACCGAGCGCTTCACCCAGTTGCGCGGCGGCGCGGGTGTGTTCATCTCCAACACCCCGGCGGTGTGGGTGGCGAACCCGTACTCCAACAACGGCGTCGCGGTGGCCAGCTACGACATCAACCGTCGCCGCGTGGCGACCGATCCGGCGTTCAGTTCCGACCCGTTCAACCAGAACCTGCCGGGTTCGCTGACCAAGCCGGGCCTGGGCAGCACCCAGATGAACGTGAGCGTGGTCGATCCCGACTTCGACATCCCGAAGGTCGCCAAGTACACCCTCGGCCTGGATCACCAGCTGCCGTGGTGGGACATGGTCGTCAGCGCCGAGTACCAGTACCTCGACACGCTCAAGGGCATCAGCTACCAGAACATCAACCTGGGCGCGCCGACCGGCGTGCTGCCGGACGGCCGTCTGAGCTACGCCCGCTTCCCGAACCAGGCCCCGGGCAGCGCCAACACCACGCGTTGGAACGCCAACCCGTCGTTCGGTCAGCAGGTGATCTATCTGACCAACACCGACAAGGGTCATTCCGACAGCTTCACCCTGTCGTTGAAGAAGCCGTTCGCCGACAACTGGAGCGCGATGATCGGCTACACCTTCAGCCGCGCCACCGACGTCAACCCGGGCACGTCCTCGGTCGCCAACTCGAGCTTCCAGAACCGCTCGTGGATCAACCCGAACGACGATTACGAGTCGATCTCGAACTACTCCATCCCGAACCGCATCATCGCGTCGGTGACCTGGGAGAAGGCGTTCTTCGGCGACTACAAGACCAACGTCTCGGCGTTCTACGACGGCCATAGCGGCGCGCCTTACAGCTGGGTCTTCGGCAACGACGTCAACGGCGATTCCTACACCCGCGATCTGGCCTACATCCCGGCCGGCCCGAACGACGTGTCGTGGGCGCCCGGCGTGACCGATGCGATGAAGCAGTCGTTCTTCGATTACATCGCCCAGAACCCGGAACTGGCGCGTTACCAGGGCGATATTTTCAAGCGCAACGCCGGCCGCGCGCCGTGGGTCAACCAGCTCGATCTGTCGATCAGCCAGGAAATCCCGGGCTTCATGAAGGAGCACAAGGGCCAGATCCGTCTGGACATCTTCAACGTGCTCAACATGATCGACAAGAGCTGGGGCGTGGAGCGTCGCGCCGACTTCCCGCTGGAGCGTCGCCTCGCCGACGTGCGCGGCGTCGACGCCAACGGCAAGTACATCTACGACATCTCCACCGCGACCTACAACGTCGGCGGCAAGTACACCCCGGCGCGTCTGCCGGTCAACGAAAGCTTCAACCCGTCGCAGCGTTGGTCGCTGCTGCTGACGCTGCGCTACACGTTCTGATCGGCACCGCCGACGCGAACCAGTGAAACGGCCGGGGGCGACCCCGGCCGTTTTTCTTTTTATGGGGCCGTGGGTTTCGCGGCCGGACAGGGTGGGGCGGCACGGCCGCGGACCGGTCCGGCGCGCGCCACGGCCGCCGCAGCCGCAGAGCAAACTGCTAGAGTCCTCCCCACTAATCGATGAAGAAAACAGAGAAAAACGCAATGACCGCACCTTCCATTCCGGCCGTCCTGCCGACGGTCAACGCCCGCATCTATCCCAAGGGCGGGCTCGACGTTCTGTCCCGCGACGAGGTCGCGCGCCTGCGCGACGCGTCCACCGGCATGCACGACCTGCTGCGTCGCTGCGCCCTGGCGGTGCTGACCAGCGGCAGCGCTTCCGACGACCCGCGCGCGGCGCGTGAGCTGTATCCCGATTTCGATATCGAAGTGCATCAGCAAGACCGCGGCATGCGCATCGACCTGGTCAAGGCGCCGGCGATGGCTTTCGTCGACGGCGACATCATCCGCGGCGTCGCCGAACTGCTGTTCGCGGTGGTCCGCGACCTGGCCTACACCGCGATCGAGCTGGGCAAGGGCGGCGGCCGCGATCTCGACAGCAGCGACGGCCTGACCGACTCGGTGTTCGGGCTGCTGCGCAACGCGCGCATCCTGCATCCGGCCGACCCGAACCTGGTGGTGTGCTGGGGCGGCCACTCGATCTCGCGCGACGAGTACATCTACACCAAGCAGGTCGGCTACGAGCTGGGCCTGCGCGGGCTGGACATCTGCACCGGCTGCGGCCCGGGCGCGATGAAGGGCCCGATGAAGGGCGCGACCATCGCCCACGCCAAGCAGCGCAAGCGCAACATGCGCTACATCGGCATCACCGAGCCGGGCATCATCGCCGCCGAATCGCCGAACCCGATCGTCAACCACCTGGTGATCATGCCGGACATCGAGAAGCGCCTGGAGGCCTTCGTCCGCATGGGCCACGGCATCATCGTGTTCCCGGGCGGCGTCGGCACCGCCGAGGAGATTCTCTACCTGCTCGGCATCCTGCTGCGCGAGGAAAACGCAGGCCTGCCGTTCCCGCTGATCCTGACCGGCCCGACCGCGTCGGCGCCGTATTTCGAGCAGATCGACAAGTTCATCCGCCTGACCCTGGGCGACGCGGCGACCTCGCGCTACGAGATCATCGTCGGCGACCCCGAGCAGGTCGCCAAGCGCATGAGCCACGGCATCCGCAAGGTCCGCGAGTACCGCATCGAGCAGAAGGATTCGTTCTTCTTCAACTGGTCGATCGACATCCCGCTGACCTTCCAGCGCCCGTTCGTCCCGACTCACGAGGCGATGGCCGCGCTGGACCTGCACCACGGCCGCAAGCCGCACGAACTGGCGGCCGATCTGCGCCGCGCGTTCTCGGGCATCGTCGCCGGCAACGTCAAGGAGGACGGCATGCGCCGGATCGAGGAATTCGGCCCGTTCGAGATCCACGGCGACCCGGACATGATGCAGTCGCTGGACGAGTTGCTGCGCGCCTTCGTCGAGCAGCGCCGGATGAAGATCGCCGGCGAATACCGCCCGTGCTACCGCGTGGTGACCTGAGCCGGGGTCGCTGAAAAACCGGGGTTTTTCACTTTTTTGCACAAGAGTGTTGACGCCGGTCGACTCAGTAAGCATCATATGCAGCCCCGCCCGAATAGCTCAGCCGGTTAGAGCACTTGACTGTTAATCAGGGGGTCGTTGGTTCGAGTCCAACTTCGGGCGCCAGTAATACCAAGGGCTGCGAGCAATCGCAGCCCTTTTTTGTTTCTCACAAATTCCGCCACTTCTCCCAAATTATCGGGCCGGCTTCGTGGTTTTCGGCTTCGCGCGGACATGGCGCTTGATGATTTCATATCCTGGCGACCCACAAGCCGGCCGCTTCAGCGCCGGTCTCTCTGTCGCTGCCGGCCTGGGGCGCGGCTCGGCGGCCGCTACAGTGTGACCGTGGCGAGTCGGCGCGCGGCCAGCACTTTGGTCGATGTCGCGGGCGCCTTGTTGCGGCACGATCGCGGCAATTGAGTCGATACCGGCGCTTCGTCTGCTCCATCGCATGACGCGGCGCGAAAGTGCGGGGCATTTGTCAGTGGCTACCTCCTGCAGGATCTGGTGTCCGTACTCGGGTAAGCGCATAAGCCAGAAGATGGGTCGGCCTCAAACTCCATATTTCGCCACGACGCAGGTTTGGCGAAACGTCGGTCCATGCCGGTGTACGCTTTTCCAGATGGTGCCCACCGTGGCTCGGTAGTGCCGTTAACGGGTTAGCTGAGGATATCGCATGCTGGGAAAAGTAACGGGACTGCTCTCACGGCTGGAACTCGGCAAGAAGAACGATCATGAGCGCGCACAAGTGGGCGATGAAATCACCCTGCCGCAGTTGCCACTTGAGTCGCTACGGGCCGGAACGATTGCGTTGGAGTCGATGATGCTCAAGTCGCTCTCCCAATCGGTGACGACTTTGCAGATATCCACGCGGGACGAAATGTGGTGTGCCGCTAACATCATGGAAATGCCCAGGACCTCGGCCGATTCCGAGCTCGAAGCCTTGGTGATGCTGGTTACCCGGCGTCTGTATTGGCTGGAGGAATGGGAAATCATTGAAACCCGGGTGGAGGACTTTGAAGGGTTTGCCGATCTGTGGCTCACTCCATTGTTTCGTGAAAGCGAACTGGTGGCGGTATCCGGAGCCAAGGCCCAGGATCTGATCAATGGGTCCCTTGAGTCCGTGCGCGAGTGCGCGTTGGAAAGGGCAAACCATGCATGCGCAAGCGAATTGCACATCAATGGGCAAAAGGCCGGCCTCAGTCGAATAGAAGAGAGGCCGGGCTCGCCTGTGCTTTGCGGCCTGTTCTTATCATCGAAGTGGAATTCAGTCGACGTGTTTTACGTAACGCCAGAGACTTATGGGATCTACGATTGGGGCACTGGTGCGTAGGCGCTTTGATCGCCTGGTGGAAATTTATCGATCGCTGAGTGGTTACGACGCACTAAATGCTCGCGCTTCATATCGGCATGGCGCTGGGTCAACTCATAGTCGGTGAAGCCATAGCCGCTAGCCGGCGCGTACCGGAACAGCCAAACGTCCAAAATCAGAGTTAGATCCTCTGAATATTACGGAGCTTCAACCCTGGGCGCCGCTTTTTAAGCGACTTGCTTTACATGTATTAGCCACTTAGCGTTACTTAGTCAGCTGGCCGTAATCAGGTGGCGTTGGTTCGAGGTCCAACTTCGGGCGCCAAATACGAAAACGGCCGCGAGCAATCGCGGCCTTTTTCATTGGCCGCGGTTTTTCATCGGCGACGGCTTGCGCCGATCGCGCCGCGCGCCGACTGCCTGGTTTTTCGTCGCGGTGGTTGTCGCAGCGACGACGCGTCGAATCGATGGCGCGCGGCGCGGCCGAACTCGCCAAATCCGACTCCGCTCATAGCTCGTTAGCGCTTGCCTGCCGACCGGGCCGGACCGGCCCGCGCACTGCCGCAGTTACTCGAGTTGGCAATCCTGCGCCGCGCGCAGGCTCGCGGGACGCTCGCTGATCCGGCCTTCCTCGGTCAGCGCCAGGGCGACCGCCTCCTGCGGGCAGCGCAGGTCGCACAAGGTGAAGCCGATCGCCGAGTCCGGGCGGCCGTCGTGGGGCCGGAACCGGATCCGGGTCTGGCGGCGGGCGCTGCACAGGCGCAGGCCGTCGAGCAGGGGCGGGGTCTTGTGCAGCAGTTCGTCGCCCTCGTCGAAGCGGGCGTTGCCGTTGCGATCGGCGAAGCCCAGCCAGCCGTGGCTCCAATCGGTGTCGTCTGCGCAGGCGAAGCCCTCGCGGGACGGGCATAGCCAGACGGTGCTGGCGTGCTCGGCGGCATACTGGTGGGCCTGCTCGACGCTGTCGGCCAGGCCGCTGCGCACCGCGGCGACGCGGGAGGTGCCGGCCAGGGCGCCGAAGATCGAACTGGCGACCAAGGTCAGCACGCCGGTGCAGACGATTGCGAAGACGAACTCGAGCAGGGCGAAGCCTTTGTTTCGCATGGCCATTCCTTGGCGGTCGCGGGGTGGACAGAGTCGCCGGCGCAGACTGTGATCGGAAGCAGGTGGCGCCGCGTTCGTGGGTAGGGGCCCAGGCGTGACCGGTGTCGGAGTATTCCTAGGCACAAAACCTTTGACCAACTCCGCCCGACCGCTCGTCGGTGTGGCACCTTTTCTAGGTAATTCCGACTGTTAGCATCCAGGCGTCCTCTGGGGAAGAGAAGCGCTATGGCTCTGCGTCGGTCCGCCGGCTTCACATTGATCGAACTCTTGGTGACGATCGCGATCGCCGCGATTCTGCTCGCCCTGGCACTTCCTACCTTCACCGAATCCATACGCGCCAACCGCGTTTCCACCGCGACCAACCAGATGCTGGCGACGCTCAACTTCGCCCGCTCCGAAGCAGTGCGCAGCAAGAGCAGTGCGCGTATCTGCCCGAACAACAACGGAACCGGCTGCGGCAGCGACTGGAGCGCCGGCCTGTTGATCTGGACCGACGAGAACGGCGACGGCGCGTTGACCGCGAACGAGATCAAGCGGGTGGTCGATCCGCAGAACAGCATCGATTTCACCCCGCCGACCGGCGTGACCCAGATCAGCTTCGACGAGCGTGGCCGCACCCTGGACCGGGCCACCTATTCCTTCGCCCTGCAGGCGCACGAATGCAAGCCCGGGGTCTATAACCGGCGCTCGTTCGCGATCAACCGGATCGGCCGGGTCGCGGTGACCAAGGAGACCTGCCAGTGAATGTCTCGGCGGTACGGCGGCGCGCGCCGCGAAGCTCCGGTCGGATGCGCGGCCTGAGCCTGATCGAAGTATTGGTGGCCGTGCTCGTGCTCGGTCTGGGGCTGCTCGGGTTGGCGATGCTGCAGGCGACCAACCTGCGTCTGGCGCAGAGCGCGAACCAGCGCACGATCGCGACCAATCTGTCGAGCGATCTGCTCGACGACATCCGTTCCAACCGCTTGCTCGCGGCGCAGTACTCCGGCACGTACAACGCGTCGTCGGTCGCGGCGAATACCTCGTGCGCGGTGCTGAACACGGTCACCCCGGATCAGCGCAAGACCGCGTTCACCTGTCGCATGCGTGAGGCGTTGGGTGAAACCGGGGTGGCGATAGTGGACGTGCGCACCGACAAGACCGTCAACATCAGAATCCGATGGGGCGATGCCCAACGCTGGGATCCGACCAAGCCAGTCACCGAATTCGAAATGGACAGCGCGCTATGAACCGTCGTCTGCAAGCAGGCTTGTCCTTGATCGAACTCATGGTGGCGTTGCTGCTGAGCACCGTGCTGGTGCTGGGATTGATCGAAATCTTCTCGGCCTCGCGCGCCTCGTACCTGATGGCGCAGGGGCTGTCACGCGCGCAGGAAAGCTCGCGTTTCGCGATCGATTCGCTGCAGCGCGACGTGCGCATGAGCGGTCACTTCGGTTGCGTGTCCGACCAGGCGCACTTCTACGCCGGCAACGGCAAATTCGGCGAGTTGTTCCTGTCCGACCGCGCCGATTTCAGCGCCATTCCGGCCGAACGCGAGGCTCTGCGTTTCGATTATTCGATCCGCGGCTACGAAGCGCTCGCCAGCGCGCCGAACGACAGCGTCGCGATCAGCGCCACGCCGACTCCGGGTGCGTCGGCCGACTGGTCGCCGGCATTGCCGAACGCGTTCCTGACCGGTACCCAGCGTCTGCAACCCGCTCCGATCCGCGGCAGCGACATCCTGATGCTGCGGTTCCTGTCGCCGGAAAGCGCCGAAGTCACCGGTTTCACGACCGGTAATCCCGCCACGATCCTGGTCAACGCCGCGCAATGGCCGGTATTGACCGCCGCCACGCCCACGCCGGGCATATTCGGCATCGCCGACTGCCGTTCGGCGGTGATGTTCCAGGCCAGCGCGATCACCAACGCAGCGGGCACGGTGCAGATCACCGTGCGCAACACCGGCGTGAACCAGATCGCGTTCGACGGTTCCGACACCTTCGCTTCGGGCCAGGCGCGTCTGTATCGCGCCGAGAGCTTCGTCTACTACATCGGGCTCAATGAGGTTGGCGAGCCTTCGCTGTTCCGCGCGCGCCTCAACGTGCCGCCCGGCGCGGGCGCGGTGGAACTCGACACCGGCCTGGCCGAGGAAGTGGTCGAAGGCGTGGAGAACATGCAACTGCTGTTCGCCCAGGACATCGTCACCAATCCGGCGCAGGCGCCCACCGGCGTGATCAACGGCATCCGCACCGCGGCCGGCCTGTTGCCCGACAGCCAAAGCCAGGCCGGCTGGCAGCGCGTCGGCGGCGTCCAGGTGGGCTTGCTGGTGCGCGGCAACGACCGCGCCGCGGCCGCGCAGAAGACCGCGCCGACCCGCTCGCTGGGAACCCGTCTGCAACTGCCCGCGGACGGACGCTACCGCAGCGTCTACGAAACCAATATCGCCCTGCGCAACCGGCTGTACGGAAATTGAGGCCCACCATGACTATCGTCCGTAGCCGTCGTTCCGCCGCCATGAGCCCGCTGCGCAGGCAGCGCGGCGCCGTGCTGTATGTCGCCTTGATGATGCTGGTGCTGCTGGCGCTGATCGGCATCACCGCGTTGCAGGTGACCGGTCTGCAGGAGCGCATGACCTCGAGCTACCGCTCGACCAACAATGCCTTCCAGAACGCCGAGGGCCGCGCGCGCAGCAATGAGGCGGATCTGCAGCGTCAGGTGCAAAGCGGTGGCGCCGAGGTGATCGCCATCGACGAACCTTTCTGCGTGGCCGGCTTCGATCCCAGCGGTTGGGCGCGCACGATGAAGTACTCCGATCCGTTGCCGGCGAAGCTGAGCCATACCCGCCGCATCGACGAATGCGTTTCCGGCGGCACCGGCATCGGCATGGGCACCGTTCCGATCAGCGAGAACACCAACCTGATCTTCCAGGTCACGGCCTATGCCGTGGACCGCGGCACGAACCCCGGTTCGGACGCCGTCATCGACACCATCTTCGTACCCTGAGGGTTCCGCCATGGCATCCCCCCGCGTTTATTTCGCGATCCCGCTGATGCTGGCCGCCGCCGGCGCCGGGTACTGGCTGTACAACGCCAACGCCCTGCAAGCCGACGGCACGTTGGCGCAGGCGCCTTTGAATTCGAGCGTCACCATTCCGCCGGCCTTCGTCATGGCGGTCGACGACTCGGGCTCGATGACCTTCCAGACCCTGTTCCCAGGCGCCGACGGCGCCGCGTTCTGGGAGTACGACGCGCGCGCGACCAACGGCTATTTCACCGGCAGCGGCGCCAACGCGCGCCTGCGCACCCAAGCCGATGGCTTCGATTCGCGCGGCTATCACCACACCATTCCGTCGGTCGGCTATCGCATCGACACCTCGCGGGTGGCGATCGCGCCGATCGACAATTTCGGCTTCGCCCGCTCGCCCGACTACAACCCGGCGTATTTCAGTCCGCTGGTGACGTATTCGCCTTGGAAGCGGCCCAACGGGGCGAACGAGATCGTCGATTATCCGCAGGCCAATGTCGGCGCGACCCGGGTCAATCCCGATTCGGCCACGCCCACCATCGGCCTGGCCTCGGACTGGTCGGCCAACAACAACGATGAGCGCTTCTACGTGCCCAACGGCGCGACCTTGCCGCGCAACACCGTGTATTGGATCGATCAGGCCTGCGGCGGCCTCAGCGGCTCGAACAATTGGCGCACGCTGAACAACGCGGTGACCTTGAACGCGAACTGCAACGTCGCCATCCGCTACTACCCGGCTACGTTCTATCTGAAGACCGCGACCGTGGTGCAGCCGCCGGGAACGCCGGCCGCCGAACTGTTCGGCTATACCGGCACGCCGGTCACCGCCACCAATGCCTGCGGCGACGGTTGCAATCTGTACCGCTACGAAATCCGTCCCGGCAATTTCGGCAGCGCGGCCCAGTACAACAAGGCGATCCAGAATTTCGCCAACTGGTTCAGCTTTTACGGCAACCGCGTGCGCGCGATGCGCGCCGCGCTGACGCTGTCGCTGGAAAAGACCGAGAAGATGCGCGTCGGCATGTTCACCATCAACAGCGGCGGCGGCAGCTACAACTACGCCAACGTGACGATGCGCGACATGTCGGTCGCGACCGACAAGGCCTCGCTGTACAACGACCAGTTGCTCAAGATCGGCGCCAGCGGCGGCACGCCCAACCGTTGGGCGGTGCAGCACATCGGTCGCCAGTTCAAGCGCACCGACGCCGGCGCGCCGGTCAAGTTCGCCTGCCAGATCAACGCCGGCATGCTGTTCACCGACGGCTACAGCAATACCGACGGCCCGGCGGTCGGCTCGCAGGACGCCGACATGCCCGCGCCGTTGGCCGACGCGTTCCCGAACACCCTGGCCGACACCGCCGCGTTCTACTACAAGGACACGCTGCGCACCGACCTGGGCCTGGGCAAGGTGCCGGTGCCGGAGCAGTGCAAGACCACGCCGAACGATCCCAAGCTCGATTGCCGCGCCGATCCGCACATGAACTTCTATGGCGTGACCCTCGGCGCCAAGGGCGAGATCTACGGCCGCGCCTACGATCCGGTCACCAACACGCCCAATCCCTACGCCGGATATCAGCCGCCGTGGCGCGCGTATCAGAACGATGCGCCGAGCACGGTCGATGAAATCTGGCACGCGACCATGAACGCGCGCGGCAAGTTCATCAACGCCACCACGCCGGCCGACATCACCTCGGCGATGCGCGAGATCCTGGCCTCGGTGGGCGCGGCGAACACGCCGTCGGGTACGATCGGCCTGACCGGTTCGCGCATCGGCAACAACACCTTGTCGGTGGAGCCGACCTATCAGTCGGCCAACAACGGCACCGACTGGTTCAGTCGCCTCAACGCGTCCAAGGCCACCCACGACGCGGTGACCGGCACGATCACCTTCACCAATCTGTGGGAAGCGTCTTCGGGCCTGGAAACGGGCAGCCGCACGATCAACTTCGGCAAGACCCTGTCGGGCAACGTGGTGCCGCTGGTCAGCGACTTCACCGTCGCCGCGCTCGGCGGCAGCGATACCGCCGTGCTCGCCGCGCTGTGCAGCGATGCCCTGCAGAACTGCGCCGGCAAGTTCAACCGCATCCCGGGCGGCGTCACCGGCACCGAAGCGGTCGCCTACCTGCGCGGTTCGCGCGCCAACGACGGCAACAACGGCGGCAAGCTGCGCAAGCGCACCACGCTGCTGGGCGACATCGTCAACTCGACGCCGCTGGTTTCGGCCAAGGGCGACGACTACGGTTATCGCGGCCTGCGCACCAGCGCGGGCGCCGCCGACGCGCTCAACTACGCCAACTACCTGCGGACCAAGCAGAACACCCGCAGCGCGTTCGTCTACGTCGGCGCCAACGACGGCATGTTCCATGCCTTCAACGGCGACACCGGCCGCGAAGTGTTCGCCTACATCCCGGCCACGTCGGTCGGCCACATGGGCAATCTGTTGTTCCCATATCGCCCCGAAGACCGTAACGATCAGGTATTCCAGCATCGCTATTACGTCGACGGTCTGGCCACGGTGTCCGACGCGCACGACGGCAGCGCCTGGAAGACCGTGGTCGCGGCCAGCGTCGGCGCCGGCGGTCGCGGCGTGTTCGCGCTCGACGTGACCGACCAGAACACCCTGCGGGTGCTGTGGGAGATCAACGACAAGGTGTCCGACGCCAACGGCGGCAAGGACATCGGCAGCGTGCTGGGCAAGATCGCGATCGTGCCGGTCAAGCTCAGCAGCGGCGTGGTCAGGTGGAAGGCGGTGTTCGGCAACGGCTACGAAAGCGTCAACGGCAAGGCCGTGCTGTTCCTGGTCGATATCGCCACCGGCGCGGTGGACCGGATCCAGGCGCAGGAAACCGATGCGCCGCTGCCGACCCGGACCAAGAACGGCCTGGGCAACCTGGTGGTGATCGACCGCTTCGACGGCACCGGTACGACGGTCGGCCGCGATGGCTACGCCGACACCGCGTACGCGGCCGATCTCAACGGCGCGGTGTGGAAGTTCGACCTGCGCAATAACACCGTGGCCAATGCCAACAAGCCCTTGTTCATCGCCCGCAACAAGGACAACTTCAACGAGCGTCAGCCGATCGTCGGCGGCCTGGAAGCGACCATGGCCGGCGACAACGTGATGGTGTTCTTCGGCACCGGCGCGTTCTCGTTCACCGGCGATCCCAGCGATCGCACCATGCAGACGATTTACGGCGTAATGGACCGCGGTTCGCAGGTGGCCGGTCGCAGCGAACTGCAGCGCCAGTACATCCTCGAGCAGACCACCTCGCAGGGCCTGCAGGTGCGCATGATCACCGGCGAGCGCCTGGATGCGACCAAGAAGGGCTGGTACCTCGACTTGGGCGTGGATGCCGGAAGCGCCGGCAACCCGGTCGGCACCGGCGAGCGCTCGGTCGGCAACCTGCGGCTGCAGAACGGCATCCTGTTCTTCCCGACCTACGACCCGACCAGCACCGACGGCTGTTCGACCGACGGCAACAACTGGCTGTACGGCCTGGATGCGCTCAGCGGCGGTTCGGCGCTGGCCAATGCCAAGGTCAATTCGGCGCTCGGCAACAATCTCGGCGCCGGGGTCGGCGCGGCCAAGCTCAACGGCGGTTCGGCGCCGGTCAAGGACGTGGTCGTGGTGGCGACGCCCAAGAGCGACATCCTGCCGGCGAACGCGACCGAGGAGCAGATCGCCCAGGCGGTGGCGTCGAAGTGCTCGATCATGGTGCAGACCTCCGGTTCGCAACCGCTTTACCTGCCACGTCCCTGCGGTCGCCAGTCCTGGCGCCAGATCCGATAACGAGGAAGCGACATGAAGCAGTTTCACTACAGGGGCGCACGATCGATCCGGGGTTTCACCCTGATCGAACTCATGGTCGTGGTGGCCATCATCGGCATCCTGGTCGGCATCGCGGTGCCGACCTACCAGGACAGCGTGCGCAAGAGCCGTCGTGGCCAGGCCAAGGCCGATCTGGCCGAGGTTGCGCAGGCGATGGAGCGCTACTACACGGTCAATAACAGCTATGTCGGCGCCAATCTCGCTGACATCGCCATGACCCAGTCGCCGAAGACCGGCGATGCGCGTTACACGATCTCGTTCTCCGGCGCCACGACCGCGAGCACCTTCGTGTTGAGCGCGCAGCCGGTGGGCGGGCAGGTAGGCGACGATTGCGGCACCTTGACCCTGAGCAATACCGGCGCGAAAACGCCGGATGCGCAGACCATGCCCGAATGCTGGAACCTGCAATAACCTGACCGGTTCAGCTTGCGGCCCGCTCCTTCACCGGGGCGGGCCGTTTGCATTGTGCGAACCCCGGCCAGCGCGCCGCACGCGCCCTCAGACAGCCGCCATTCTCACCCGCTGAGACCGAGTTGGATAAACTGCCCGATTCGCATCGCTCGGGTAGCACGATGGACGACAGTCAGCAGTCCGCCGGTTTCCAGCTGGTTTCGCCGTATTCGCCAGCCGGCGATCAGCCGCAGGCGATAGAAAAACTGGTCGCCGGCTTCGAAGGCGGCCTCGCGCAGCAGACCTTGCTCGGCGTGACCGGCTCGGGCAAGACCTACACCATCGCCAACGTGGTCCAGGCGGTGCAGAAGCCGACCCTGGTGATGGCGCCGAACAAGACCCTGGCCGCGCAGTTGTACGGCGAGTTCAAGGCGTTCTTCCCGCATAACGCGGTCGAGTACTTCGTCAGCTACTACGATTACTACCAGCCCGAAGCCTACGTGCCGTCGAGCGACACCTTCATCGAGAAGGACAGCTCGGTCAACGAGCACATCGAACAGATGCGGTTGTCGGCGACCAAGGCCCTGCTCGAGCGTCGCGACTCGCTGATCGTGTGCACCGTCTCGGCGATCTACGGCCTGGGCGATCCGAACGAATACTTCCGCATGGTCCTGCACATGGTCCGTGGCGAGCGCATCGACCAGCGCGAGCTGATCCGCCGCCTGACCGAGATGCAGTACACCCGCAACGACACCGAACTGCGCCGCGCGACCTACCGCGTGCGCGGCGAAGTCATCGACGTGCATCCGGCCGAAAGCGATTCGCAGGCACTGCGCGTGGAGCTGTTCGACGGCGAGATCGAGAACCTGACCCTGTTCGATCCGCTGACCGGCGAAACCCTGGAACGGGTGCCGCGCTTCACCATCTACCCCGGTTCGCATTACGTCACCACCCGGCGCACCGTGCTCGATGCGATCGAGACGATCAAGGAAGAGCTGCGCGAGCGTCTTGAGTATCTGTACGCCAACAACAAACTGGTCGAAGCGCAGCGCCTGGCCCAGCGCACCCAGTTCGATCTGGAGATGCTGGCCGAGGTGGGCTACTGCAACGGCATCGAGAACTACTCGCGGCATCTGAGCGGGCACATGCCCGGCGAGCCGCCGCCGTGCCTGTTCGACTACCTGCCGCCCGACGCGCTGCTGGTGGTCGACGAATCGCACGTGACCATTCCGCAGATCGGCGCGATGTACAAAGGCGACCGCTCGCGCAAGGAAACCCTGGTCGAGTTCGGTTTCCGCATGCCCTCGGCGCTGGACAACCGGCCGTTGCGCTTTGAAGAGTGGGAAGGGCGCTCGCCGCGCGCGATCTACGTCTCGGCCACGCCCGGTCCGTACGAGCTGAAGAAATCCGAAGGGCAGATCACCGAGTTGGTGGTGCGGCCGACCGGCCTGATCGATCCGGTGGTCGAGATCCGCCCGGTCGCGACCCAGGTCGACGATGTGCTCGGCGAGATCCGCGAGCGCGTGGCGATGGGTGATCGCGTGCTGATCACCACCCTGACCAAGCGCATGTCGGAAAACCTCACCGAATACCTCGGCGAACACGGGGTCAAGGTGCGCTACCTGCATTCGGACATCGATACCGTGGAGCGGGTGGAAATCATCCGCGACCTGCGCCTGGGCAAGTTCGACGTGCTGGTCGGCATCAACCTGCTGCGCGAAGGCCTGGACATGCCCGAGGTGTCGCTGGTCGCGATCCTCGACGCCGACAAGGAAGGCTTCCTGCGTTCGACCGGCTCGCTGATCCAGACCATCGGCCGCGCCGCGCGCAACCTGCGCGGCAAGGCGATTCTGTACGCCGACCGCATCACCAATTCGATGCAGCGCGCGATCGAGGAAACCGACCGCCGCCGGCAGAAGCAGGTCGAGTACAACGAAGCGCACGGCATCACCCCCAAGTCGGTGGACAAGGCGGTGGTCGACATCATGGAAGGCGCCCGGGTCGATCCCGAAGCGCTCAAGGCGCGCGGCAAGGGCCGTCGGGTGGCCGAGGACGCGGCGGACGTCGCGAGCCTCAGCCCGGCCCAGTTCGCCGCCAGGATCAAGGCGCTGGAGCAGCAGATGTACCAGCACGCCCGCGATCTGGAGTTCGAACAGGCCGCGGCGGTGCGCGATCAACTGCGCAAACTCAAGGACGCCGGACTCGGCGCCTGAGCCGGCCGGCCCGGCCCGCACGGCGACGACAAAAAGGCTTGTCGCTCGCCGCGCGCTGGGCTAAACTGCGCCCCCTTCGCCGGGGAATTGCAGTAATACGGCGATGCGGGCGGTTAGCTCAGCGGTAGAGCACTACCTTGACATGGTAGGGGTCACAGGTTCGAACCCTGTACCGCCCACCAACCGATCTCCGGGCTGTTCGCGCCGGAAGAGGTTGGGACAAACGAAGCATCCAGAAAACCGTCGCCTCGAAGCGGCGGTTTTTCGTTTTGGCCGTCGCTTGAGCCGTTCGGCGCCTGTGCACGCCCACGCGGGCCGCGCACGCCGATGCCGGCATGGCCACGCAACTCGATCACTGCGCGCCTTGGGCTTGAGGCGGCGCATGTGCCGCGGCTGATTTCCGCGACTTTCCTTGTGCCGGCTCAAATCGTGTCCGACCCGCAATGGCGAACCGATCCGCCGCGCTTGCGAAGGCGATCTCGCCGATCCCCATCATCGTTTCGCTTCGGCGGCCATGGCGTTGCGCGGAGGCGAACCCGCGCAGCGAGCGCAGGCGAATCGAACGCCGGCACTCGGCGGCGCGCGGATTGCCGCGTTGCGACCGAACGCTTCGCATCGGTCGGTATCCGCGCCGCTTGCGGCGAGACGGCATCGCCACGGCAGGGCGGCGACGCCAGGTTCCATAGACGACACACACGCGAAGGAAGCCGCGATGCCGCCGAGTAAGCCGCTGCGGTCCGGCAGTCGTCATTCCGGCTTCGGACACGCGGCTGAATCGCGCGGTCGTGGTCGGCCGCTTCGCGCGCCCGGGCGCTCCGTGCCGGCGGCGGTCGCGGTTCGCGCGACGGGCGATGCCGCCTCGAGAGCGATGGCTTCAACGCGTCGTCGCATCTCGGTCGAGTCGCGATGCGAGCACGGCGGATGCTCGCGATTCTCCGCATATTCCAGACAATTGAAACGCCGGCGCCGCAGCCGGACCTGAACTCGCATGCATTCGTCGAAACTGCTCGTCGAGATGCTCCGGCGACCCGCCGCCGCCGCGCGATCGCATGGTCAAACTAGCCTCGTATGCCGAATTCGATGTGCGCAAATTGCGGTCAAAGATCAGCTAAGACACGGATTGTTTGTGGGTTTCTTGAGTTGCATCACACTGATCCGCTGTCGAAACCGCATGCGATGTCTTGTTAAGCCTCTGCGTTGCTTCCTATGCTCAAGCTGCGGCCATCCCGCCGCGCATAGCTAAGGAGTAGGCAATGTCGCAGAACGAACAGACCCGCTTGATCGGCCGCATGGTCGCCATCGAGGTTTCGATGTCCGAAGACGCTGGTAACGAAGTCTCTTTCGCCGCCGCGTCGACGTTTGTCCGCACCAAGCCGTTCAACGAGATCGATCGCGCCGACAACGGTGATCAGATCCCGTAATCCGCGCACCCCGGATTATCAAGACGATAGAGCCGGGAGGCATGCCTCCCGGCTCTATTTGCATGCGGCATCGGTCGGCTTGCGGATTGCCCGTGGCCAGATGCCGCGCAAGCCGCCGCCCCCGCTCGCGCCGAACGCTTCGGCCCCGACGGCGGGAGCGGGCGACGCGGAACGCCGCCGCCCGCCGCACGCTCACTCGCGCATTTCGAACGAACGCGGCAGCGCGAGGTGCAGGTGCTCGGCCGGATCGACATCGCCGCGCTGCTCCATCGAATCCCAGTACTCACGATATCGGTACACCGGCTGGCGCCAGTCGTAGACGAAGTTCGGGTCGCGGCTCTGGCTGAACTGCACGAAGCAGTCGAGCAACTGCAGTTCGGGGTTGACCCCCTCCAGCCACAGGAACTGGCCCATCTCGTTGACTTCCAGGAACATGTACTCGCCCTGGGTGGTGACCACGAAGTCGATGCAGCCGAACACCAGGCCCATCCGCGCCATCAACGCCAGGCAGCGTTGTTCGATCGCTTCGGGCAGCGCGTAGCGCTCGTAGCCCATGGATTCGCTGAAATCGTTCGCGCGCCAGTCGACCAGGTAACCGCCTGAATTCTGCGATTTGATCTGCGCGGCGATCACCGTGCGGCCGATGACCGTGACCCGCAGTTCGTAGCTCTTGTCGAGCAAGGGCTGATAGATGCCCGGCGCGTTGGACAGCGAGGCATCGTTGCCGAGCAGTTCCTCGCTGATCGCCGCGGTGTAGGTGGCCATCGCCTTTTCGTCCGAGACCCACGATGCCCCGGTCATCGGCTTGTAGATCAGCTTGCCGCCGTGCTCATGGAAAAACGCGCGGATCGCGGCCGGGTCATTGGAGATCAAGGTGCTCGGCACCGGCAGGCCGACATCGGCCGCGACTTTCAGCTGCGCCGCCTTGCGGTCGGCGCGCGCCTTGGCCGCGACCGGGTTGATCCAGAAACGCGGGCTCTCGTCGAGCAGGCCGACGGTCGCGCGGATGAACTCGTTGGCCTCGGTCTGGGCGAAGCGCGTGTCGGCCGGATGCAGGTCGGGCGATGCCTGCGGCAGATACCAGCGCCGCAGCCACACGGTGTCGATGTCGTGCGAGCCGAAGTCGCGATGATGGCGCGCGCAATGCAGCGTCACCTGGGCCGGATCGGCGTTCGCGCCGGCGCCGTCCACGCGCAGGCTGACCCCGTGTTTCTGCGGGAAATCGTGGGTGTACCAGACGTGTACGGTCTCGCCTTCGTGTTCCAGCGCCCAGGCCACGGCGCGCGCGTGGATGTCCCAGGGATCGCTGACTATCAATGTCGTCATGACAGGTCCTGTGTCGTAACGGTGGAGGAGGGTGGGGTGTTGGGTTCGGATTCGCCGGTGTCGTGTCCGCGCTGCTGCATCGCCCATAGCGCGGCGTAGCGGCCCGACGCGGCCAGCAGCGACGCGTGGCTGCCGCGCTCGACGATGCGGCCGCGTTCGAGCACCAGGATTTCGTCGGCGCCGACCACGGTCGACAGGCGGTGCGCGATCACCAGGGTAGTGCGGCCTTGCGCGGCCTGATCGAGTTCGCGCTGGATGCCGTGTTCGGTATGCGTGTCCAGCGCCGAGGTCGCTTCGTCGAAGATCAGGATCGCCGGCCGCTTGAGCAAGGTGCGCGCGATCGCGATGCGCTGTTTCTCGCCGCCCGACAGTTTCAGCCCGCGTTCGCCGACGTTGGTTTCGTAGCCTTGCGGCAGGGTCTGGATGAACTCGTGGATATGCGCGGCGCGGGCGGCGTCGAACACTTCCTCGCGGCTGGCGTCGGGGCGGCCGTAGGCGATGTTGTAGTACAGCGAATCGTTGAACAGCACCGTGTCCTGCGGGACCACGCCGATCTGCCGGCGCAGCGAATCCTGGGTGACTTCGCGCAGGTCCTGGCCGTCGACGGTGATGCGACCGCCGGCGACGTCGTAGGAGCGATACAGCAGGCGCGCCAGGGTCGATTTGCCGGCGCCGGTGCTGCCGACCACGGCCACGGTGCGGCCGGCCGGAATCACGAAGTCGATCGCCGCCAGCACTTCGCGTTCGCCGTAGTTGAACGAGACTTGCTCGAAGCGCACTTCGCCGCCGGACACGGCCAATTCCGGCGCACCGTCGCGATCGCGCACCTCGACCGGTTCGTCGAGCAACGCGAACATCCGCTCCAGGTTGGCCAGGGTCTGCTTGGTCTCGCGGTAGATCATGCCGAGGTAACTCAGCGGCGCGGCCAGTTGCAGCAGGAACGCGTTGACCAGCACCAGATCGCCCAGGCTCATGCGTCCGGCGACCACGCCGTCGGTCGCGCGCCACAGCAGCAAGCTCAGGCCGGTGGCGATGATCGCGGCCTGACCGATGCCGAGCAGCGACGCGGCCTTGAGGCTTTTGACCCCGGTGTCCTCCAGGCTGCGCAGGCGCTGGTCGAAACGTTGGGCTTCGAAGCGTTCGTTGTTGAAGTACTTGACCGTTTCGTAGTTCAGCAGCGAATCCACCGCGCTGGCGTTGGCCTCGGTATCGGCCTCGTTCATGGCCTTGTAGTAGCGCTGGCGCCACTCGGTCATGCGCACGGTGAACAGCAGATAGGCCGCCAGCGTGCCCAGGGTGATCGCGGCGAAGCTCATGTCGTAGCGGCCGACCAGGATCGCGGTGACCAGCACGATCTCGATCACCGTGGGCACCACGGTGTACAGCGCGGTATCGAGCAGTTCCGAAACCGAGGACATGCCTCGCTCGAGATCGCGGATCACCGCGCCGGTGCGCCGGTCCATATGGAAGCGCAGGCTCAGCATGTGCACATGCGCGAACACCCGCAGCGCGACCTCGCGCGAGGTGCGCGCCAGCACCCGCGCGAACACGATGCCGCGCAGCTCCTGAAACACCGACGACGCCAGGCGCAGCGCGCCGTACGTGCACAGCAACAGCACCGGCACGGTCAGCGGGGTGGGTTTTTGATCCAGCGCGTCGATCAACTGCTTGAGCAGCAGCGGGACGCCGGTGGTCGCCAGCTTGGTCGCCAGCACCAGGCTCACGCCCAGCACGACCCGGCCGCGGTAATACCAGATCGTCGGCCACAGCCGACGAATCAGCGTCATCGCGCCGGCGCCGCCGCGGGACGGAGGCGAAGAGGGCGCTGCGGTGTCCGGCGCTGGGGTGGGAGGAATGGCGTCCGCGCTCATCCCTGGCCCGGCTGAGTGGGCTTCGCGCGCGTGTCGTGGCAACGGCCGCGTCCGTCGCGGCTGGCTTTGTTATGTCCCATCACGCCCCAAGCAGATGGCTTCCCTGTGCGGTTTACGGTACCGGAAGGCTGGGTTATTGCCTATCGGCGGCATTCGTCGGCGCCAGGCCGATCGTGTACGGGCATCACAGTGCCGGCGATTGCGCCGGCGGTTGACTTGCCCGGCGGCGTCCCCAACTATTGGCGTCTGCGACACGGCATCCGGCCGTGTCCCGAATCGAGGTGGCCCGCGACCGATCGCCGGCCGAGCGTGCGACATGGACACTACCCGCGCCCATCGCTGAACCGTCGCAGGCTCCCGCAAGCGCAGGCGCCCTCGCGGCGCTTTTTTCTTGTCCGCCGATTCGCTCAACCCACCCGCCGGCCGGTCCGTAAACGACCTGCGCCGTCGTGCCACCGCTCCGATTGCCCGATCCCGGGTCGTCGAACCCGCCGTGCAGCCGATCCCAGGTCGGCGCCAGCCGATGCGGCCACCTCATCGCCACGCCTGCCCAATCAAGACCTCAACGCCATGATCGCCATTACCCTTCCCGACGGCAGCCGCCGCGAATTCGAAAACCCCGTGTCCGTGATGGACGTCGCCGCCTCGATCGGCGCCGGCCTGGCCAAGGCCACCGTCGCCGGCGAAGTCGACGGCAAGCTGGTCGACGCCAGCGACCGCATCGACCACGACGCCAGGCTGCGCATCATCACGCCCAAGGACCCGGAGGGCGTCGAGATCATCCGCCACTCCTGCGCCCACCTGGTCGGCCACGCGGTCAAGCAGTTGTACCCGAGCGCGAAGATGGTGATCGGCCCGGTCATCGAGGAAGGCTTTTATTACGACATCTGGTTCGAGCGCCCGTTCACGCCCGAGGACATGGCCGCGATCGAAGCGCGCATGGTCCAGCTGATCGACAAGGACTACGACGTGATCAAGAAGGTCACGCCGCGCGCCGAAGTGATCGAAGTGTTCGCCTCGCGCGGCGAGGACTACAAGCTGCGCCTGGTCGAGGACATGCCCGACGAAAAAGCCATGGGCCTGTACTACCACGAGGAATACGTCGACATGTGCCGCGGCCCGCACGTGCCGAATACGCGCTTCCTCAAGGCGTTCAAGCTCACGCGCATTTCCGGCGCGTACTGGCGCGGCGATTCCAAGAACGAACAGCTGCAGCGCATCTACGGCACCGCCTGGGCCGACAAGAAGCAACTCGCCGCCTACATCGAGCGGGTCGAGGAAGCCGAGAAGCGCGACCACCGCAAGATCGCCAAGCAGCAGGACCTGTTCCATCTGCAGGAAGAAGCCCCGGGCCTGATCTTCTGGCATCCGAAGGGCTGGTCGGTGTGGCAGGTGGTCGAGCAGTACATGCGCAAGGTCTACCGCGACAGCGGCTACGGCGAAGTGCGTTGCCCGCAGATCCTCGACGTGTCGCTGTGGCAGAAGTCCGGCCACTGGGACAACTACAAGGAGAACATGTTCTTCACCGAGTCGGAGAAGCGCACCTACGCGCTCAAGCCGATGAACTGCCCGGGCCACATCCAGGTGTTCAACCAGGGCCTGCACAGCTACCGCGACCTGCCGATCCGCTACGGCGAGTTCGGCTCGTGCCATCGCAACGAGCCGTCCGGCGCGCTGCACGGCATCCTGCGCGTGCGCGGCTTCACCCAGGACGACGGCCACATCTTCTGCCTGGAAAACCAGATCGAGGCCGAGGTGACCGCGTTCCACCAGCAGGCGCTGGCGGTGTACCAGCACTTCGGCTTCGACGAGATCCAGATCAAGATCGCGCTGCGTCCGGATTCGCGCCTGGGCGACGATGCGACGTGGGACAAGGCCGAAGGCGCCCTGCGCAGCGCGCTGTCGGCCTGCGGCGTCGAGTGGCAGGAGCTGCCGGGCGAGGGCGCGTTCTACGGCCCGAAGATCGAATACCACCTCAAGGACGCGATCGGCCGCACCTGGCAGTTGGGCACGATGCAGGTCGATTTCATGATGCCCGGCCGCCTGGGCGCCGAATACGTCGATGAAAACAGCCAGCGCCAGACCCCGGTCATGCTGCACCGGGCCATCGTCGGCTCGATGGAGCGCTTTATCGGCATCCTGATCGAGCACCACGCCGGCCAGTTCCCGGCCTGGCTGGCCCCGGTCCAGGCCACGGTCATGAACATCACCGACGCCCAGGCCGATTATGTGGCGGACGTCCGGAAAATCCTTGCAAATCAAGGGTTCCGGGTAGAGGCCGATTTGCGCAACGAAAAGATCGGCCGTAAGATCCGCGAGCACACGCTCGATCGCGTGCCGTACCTGCTTGTGGCCGGCGACCGCGAGAAGGACAATGGCATGATTGCAGTGCGTACGCGGGCAGGGGAAGACCTGGGGACGATGACCGTCGCCGAGTTCGCCTCGCGTTTGAACGCTGAGTCAGCCTTCTAACCGCGCACAGCGTGCAAAAGATCCCGTCCCGGCGGCAGTCCGGGACGGCGTGAACCACTTTGGAGATTCAACAATCAGTACCCCCGAGAAGCCGAATCGTAAGAACCAGGAAATCCGTGTACCGCGCGTGCGCGTGATCGGCAGCGATGGCGAAATGATCGGCGTGCTCACGCGCGACGAAGCGCTGCGCATGGCCGAAGAGGAAGAACTGGATCTGGTCGAAATTCAGCCCAACGCCGATCCGCCGGTCTGCAAGATCATGGACTTCGGCAAGTTCCGCTTCGAGCAGCAGAAGAAGGCCAACGAGGCCAAAAAGAAGCAGAAACAGGTCGAGATCAAGGAACTCAAGTTCCGTCCGGTCACCGACGAGGGCGACTACCAGATCAAGCTGCGCAACATGCGCCGTTTCCTGGAAGAAGGCGACAAGGTCAAGGTCAACATCCGTTTCCGTGGCCGCGAAATGAGCCACCAGGAACTCGGTCGCGAGATGGCGGCCCGGATCGAGGCCGACCTCGGCGAGGACATCGTGGTCGAATCGCGTCCGCGCCTGGAAGGGCGGCAGATGGTCATGATGATCGCGCCGAAGAAGAAGATCTGAAGCTCGAATGCAGCAGCCCCCGGCAACCCCGGGGGCTGTTTCTTTGTGGGCGATGGATGCGTGGCCGTGGGTGCGACGCGGTCCTGTCCGGCGCACCGATCCGATGCGTCGGTGATCGCCGGCGCCGCGCAAAACGCCGCGACGGGCGCCGCCCGCGCCCCAGGTCCCGCGCACTTTCGAGGTGCTGCGCACTCCCAAGGTCCCGCGCACTATCGATGCGGCCAGCCCGCGCGGTTCAGCGCAGCGCGCCGCCTCGGCCGCGTCCGGCGATTCGTCCGCGCATCAAGCCCCTGATTTGCAAGGGGATAGCACCGTAGGCATAATGTGCGGCCCGGTTCTCCGGGTTTGTTGTTTGCTGCATCACGGACCTGTTGTGGATTCCTTTTGAATCAACGACTTACAAGCCGGCAAGGGCAGGACGGAAAGAGTGGCCGCGCTTCATCGCGCATCGTGCCACCGCCCAGGCCAGTGACATAAACCTCCGAAAGGACATCGCAATGCCCAAGATCAAGACCAATCGGGCGGCAGCCAAACGCTTCCGGAAGACCGCTTCCGGCAAGTACAAGTGCGGCCACGCCAACAAGAGCCACATCCTCACCAAGAAAGCGACCAAGCGGAAGCGCAACCTGCGGCAGACGAACCATGTTCGTGCCGAGGACGCTGGCCGTCTGGACCGCATGCTTCCGTATTTGTGAGGAGACTGAACAATGGCACGAGTTAAACGTGGTGTTACGGCGCGTCGCCGCCACAAGAAAATCCTGAAGCAGGCCAAGGGCTACTATCACGCCCGTCGCAAGGTCTTCCGCGTCGCCAAGCAGGCGGTCACGAAGGCGCTGCAGTACGCCTACATCGGCCGCAAGCAGAAGAAGCGCAATTTCCGTTCGCTGTGGATCACGCGTATCAACGCGGCGGCCCGCATCAACGGTCTGAGCTACAGCCGTTTCATGAACGGCCTGCTGAAGTCCGGCATCACCCTCGACCGCAAGGTGCTGGCGGACATCGCCGTGCACGACGCGGTGGGTTTTGCGGCGCTGGCCGAAAAGGCGAAGAGCGCGCTCGCGGCTTAATGCGGATCCCTCCGCGAAAGCCCGCGCCTTGGTGTGCGGGCTTTCAGCGAGGAGCTTAGGCATGGGGAAGGGCGCAAGTCCTTCCCCATTGTCGTTTCTGGACCCGGCAAACAGGCTGCCCGGCGCGGCATCGACCCCAGGAAATATGCGATGAAAGGAATCTCGAACCACCGATTGCCGGCGCTGCTGGGCCTGGCGCTGCTGTCGATGTCGGTGTCGGCGCAGGAACTGGGCGCGCGCCAACAGCGCGAAGCCGATGCGCTCAAGCGGTTCGGTGACGTGATGGGTGGAATGGCGCGCAACGAACAGTGCAAGGTGCTGGACGAGGCGCGCAGCCAGCAGTATTCGGACGACGTGGCCACGATCACCAGGAAGCTGGAACGCCAGGTGTCAGGTGAGAAACTGCTCGGGGTGGTCATCAATGCCTCGGTCGCGACCGCCGCGCCGGAGCATGCCGCGGGCTGCGACGAAGCGACCAGACAGGCCGTCGAGGCGGCCAGCGAACAGGCGAGGGATTGGGCGAACGAGATCCGCCCGGTCCGATCGCGGGACACACAACGCAGAGCAAAGTGAAGGAAACCACAGCACATGGCTGAGATCGAGCAACTGACGCAGCGCGCGCTGGCCGACATCGCCGCGGCCGACTCTCCGGACGCCATCGAAGCGCTGCGCGTTTCGCTGCTCGGCAAGTCCGGCAGCGTCACCGCCCAGCTCAAGCAGCTCGGCGCCTTGCCCGCCGACGCGCGCAAGGCTGCGGGCGAGGCGATCAACAAGACGCGCGACGCGCTGACCGCCGCGCTGGCCGAACGCAAGAGCGCGCTCGACGATGCCGCGCTCGACGCGCGCCTGGCGTCGGAAACCATCGATGTCACCTTGCCCGGCGTCGATGCGGTGCGTGGCGGCCTGCATCCGGTGAGCCGGACCATGGAGCGCATGGCGGACATCTTCGGCCGTCTGGGTTTCGAACTGGCCGACGGCCCCGAGATCGAAGACGACTGGCATAACTTCGAAGCGCTGAACTTCCCGCCGCACCATCCGGCGCGGGCGATGCACGACACCTTCTACTTCCCGCCCGACAGCGCCGGCGAAGCCCGCCTGCTGCGCACCCATACCTCGGGCATGCAGGTGCGCTACATGCTCGAGCACAAGCCGCCGCTGCGCATGATCGCGCTGGGCAAGGTGTACCGCAGCGACAGCGACCAGACCCACACGCCGATGTTCCACCAGTGCGAAGGCCTGCTGATCGACGAGCATTCCAGCTTCGCCGACCTCAAGGGCACCCTGGCCGAATTCGTACGCGCGTTCTTCGAGCGCGATTTCGAAATGCGCTTCCGCCCGAGCTATTTCCCGTTCACCGAACCCTCGGCCGAAGTCGACATCGCCTGGCAGCAGCCCGACGGCAGCACCCGCTGGCTGGAAGTGCTGGGCTGCGGCATGGTCCACCCGAACGTGCTGCGCAACGTCGGCATCGACCCGGAGCGCTACACCGGCTATGCCTTCGGCATGGGTGTGGAGCGCCTGACCATGCTGCGCTACGGCGTCGACGATCTGCGCAGCTTCTTCGAGAACGATGTCAGGTTTCTCAAGCAATTTGCTTGAGAAACCGGGATTCGGGATTTGGGATTCGGGATTCGCAATAGCGAATCCGATCCCGCTCTGCGAATCCCCAATCCCGAATCCCTAATCCCGGCCTTCAAATGAAATTCAGCGAAAACTGGCTCCGCCAGCACGTCCCGACCGCCGCCACGCGCGAGCAGCTCGCCGCGACCCTGACCGCGATCGGATTGGAAGTCGAAGAAGTCACCGCGCTCGGCGCGACGCTGGACGGCGTGGTGGTCGCGCGCATCATCAGCGCCGAGAAACATCCGGAAGCCGATCGCCTGCAGGTGTGTCAGGTCGATACCGGCAACGGCACGGTCCAGATCGTCTGCGGCGCGCCGAACGCGCGCGCCGGACTGGTCGCGCCGCTGGCCACGGTCGGCGCCACGCTGCCCGGCGGGATCGCGATCAAGGCGGCCAAGCTGCGCGGCGTGGAGTCGTTCGGCATGCTGTGTTCGGCCAAGGAACTGGGCATCGACGCCGATGCCTCGGGCTTGCTGGAACTGCCGGCCGATGCCGCGCCCGGCACCGCGCTGGCGCAGTACCTCGGTCTGCCCGACGCCAGCATCGAGATCAAGCTCACGCCCAATCGCGCCGACTGCTTCAGCGTGCGCGGCATCGCCTTCGACGTCGCCGCGGCGACCGGCAGCACCGTGGCCGCGCTCGATATCGTGCCGGTGCCGGCGGTGACCGACTCGGCGCTGCATGTCGAACTCAGCGCCGGCGCGGACGTGCCGCGCTACTGCGGCCGGGTGATCGAAGGCGTCGACGCGACCGCGCCGACCCCGGTATGGATGGCCGAGCGCCTGCGCCGCAGCGGCGTGCGCCCGGTGTCGCTGCTGGTCGACATCACCCAGTACGTGATGCTCGATCTCGGCCAGCCCATGCACGCTTTCGACCGCGACACCCTGAGCGGCCCGGTCGGCGTGCGCCATGCGCGCGCGGGCGAGGTCACCAAGCTGCTCAACGGCCAGGACGCGAGCCTGGACGAACAGTTCATCGCGATCACCGACGGCGAGGGCGCCGCGCAGCGGGTGATCGCGCTCGGCGGGATCATGGGCGGCTTCGACAGCCGGGTGACCGACACGACCCGCAACGTGTTCCTGGAGGCGGCGCATTTCGCGCCGGCCGCGATCATCGGCCGCGGCCGCAAGCTCGGCCTGCACACCGACGCCGGCCACCGCTTCGAACGCGGCGTCGATCCCGAACTGCCGCGTACCGCGATCGAATACGCGACCCGCCTGATTCTCGACATCGCCGGCGGCACCCCCGGCCCGGTGGTCGAGTCGGCGCTGCCCGACCACCTGCCGTATCCGCTTCCGGTCGTGTTGCGTCGCGCGCGTCTGGCGCGGGTGCTCGGCCTGAGCGTCGCCGACACCGATGTCGAACGCATCCTGCAGGCGCTGGGCCTGGCGGTCGAGCGCAGCGACGAAGGCTGGTCGGTGATCCCGCCCAGCCGCCGTTTCGATATCGCGATCGAGGAAGACCTGATCGAGGAAATCGCCCGCATCCACGGCTACGACGCGATCCCGACCACCTTGCCCGGTGGCGCCGCGCGCCTGATCGCGCCGACCGAGACCCGCGTCGACAGCGCCACCGTGCGCCGCCAACTGGCCGCGCGCGACTATCTGGAAGCGATCAACTACGCCTTCGTCGACGCTGCCTGGTTGCAGTTGTGGCAGGCCGAGGCCGGCGCGGTGCCGCTGGCCAATCCGCTCAGCGCCGAGCTCGGGGTCATGCGCACGATGCTGCTGCCGGGTCTGGTCGCCGCGCTGGGCCGCAACGCCTCGCGCCAGCAGGACCGGGTGCGCTTGTTCGAGCTGGGCAATGTGTTTTCGAGCCGGGATTCGGGATTCGGGATTCGGGATTCGGAACAGCAAAGCTTGGCGCCGGTCGAGACGCAGCGGGTGGCCGCGGCGGTGTGCGGGGCGGCGCGGGCGGAGCAGTGGGCGGTCGCGTCGGCGCCGGTCGGCTTCCACGACCTGCGCGGCGATCTGGACAGCCTGGCGGTCAGCGCCGGCGCGCAGCTCGAGTACCGTCCGTCGCAGCCGGCCTGGGCGCATCCGGGCCGTTCCGCCGATGTGTACCGGGTCGACGGCGGCCGCGAGCAGCGGCTGGGCTGGATCGGCCAGCTGCACCCGCGCCTGCAGCGCGCGCTGGACCTGGATCAGGACGTGCTCGCGTTCGAGCTGGATCTCGCGCCGCTGGTCGAGCGCGCCATCCCGAAGGCCGGGGCACAGTCCAAGTACCCGTCGGTGCGCCGCGATCGCGCGTTCATCGTCGCCGATTCGGTCCCCTGGGCGGCCATTCAGGCCACCGTGAAGGCGGCCGCCGGCCCGATCCTGCGTGAGTTGGTGCTGTTCGACCGCTACCAGGGCAAGGGCGTGGAAACCGGATTCAAGAGTCTCGCTATGGGCTTGATTGTGCAGGATGAATCGCGCACCCTGACTGACCGGGATGTGGATGCGGTCGTGGCTGAAGTGACGGCCGCGGTGGAGCGGGAACACGGCGCGAAACTGCGCGCCTGACCCCGATCCGGCATCACTGGCATGGACGTCCCAGCCCGGGCGTCGCGCAGAGGACAACATGGCACTAACGAAAGCGGAAATGGCGGAGCGGTTGTTCGACGAAGTCGGGCTGAACAAGCGCGAGGCCAAGGAATTCGTCGACGCGTTCTTCGATGCGCTGCGCGAAGCATTGGAACAGGGCCGTCAGGTCAAGCTGTCGGGCTTCGGCAACTTCGACCTGCGCCGCAAGAACCAGCGACCCGGCCGCAATCCCAAGACCGGCGAAGAAATCCCGATTTCGGCGCGCACGGTGGTCACCTTCCGTCCGGGCCAGAAGCTGAAGGAACGCGTCGAGGCTTACAGCGGAGGCGAGCATGCTGGATCCGGGCAGTAACCGCGAACTTCCGCCGATCCCGGCGAAGCGCTACTTCACCATCGGTGAGGTCAGCGAGCTGTGCGACGTCAAGCCGCACGTGCTGCGTTACTGGGAAACCGAATTTCCGACCCTCAACCCGGTCAAGCGTCGCGGCAACCGCCGCTACTACCAGCGCCACGAAGTGCTGATGGTGCGGCAGATCCGCGGCCTGCTGTACGAGCAGGGCTACACCATCGGCGGCGCGCGCCTGCGCCTGGAAGGCGAGTCGGCGAAGGACGAATCGGCGCTGAGTTCGCAGATCGTCAAGCAGGTGCGGATGGAGCTGGAAGAGGTGCTGCAACTGTTGCGGCGGTGAAGCTGCCGCAACACGGGATTTGAGATTGGGGATTCGGGATTGGTAGCGGCTTGGGCCGAATCGCTACGAATCCCTAATCCCGTATCCCGAATCTCCGCAGTTACGGCTATACTTGCGGCCCGTTCGCAAGAGCGGATCAGCACCATGTCGGGGCGTAGCGCAGCCTGGTAGCGCATCTGCCTGGGGGGCAGAGGGTCGTCGGTTCAAATCCGGCCGTCCCGACCACTGATCGAGCCGTAAACGCAGCCCTGGCGAAAGCCGGGGTTTCGTGTTTCTGGGGATCGGCGTCCGCCGGCCGCGCGACGATGCCGGTGCGGCGATGGGGGGGGGCATATGAGGCCCTGCCGCGCGAGGCTTTGCGCGCGCGAGCGCCCGCCGCGCGTCGGCGCCGAATCGCGTGCCGGTGGTGCGTCCCGGTCTTATCGATTCCGACTATTGGTCGACGACAGCGTGGAAGCCGCGAGGGTATGCTCGGCGCTCCCCCAATGTGGAAAGGAGTTCCAATGCGCTATCTGGCCGCAATCGTCCTTTCGCTGCTGCTGGCAGTGCCCGCTTGGGCCCAGTCGGTCGCCTTCGGCAGCAAGCTGGTCACCGTCGGCGACAGCACCGGCAAGGTCTATCAAGTCGCGGGCAAGCCCGACCGCGTCGTGCAGCTGCAGAACAAGTTCGGCGCCAATAACGGCGAACGCTTCGAGTACTACGTCGGCAATAAGACGGTGCTGATCACGGTTCGTGATGGGCATGTGGTGGAGATCAGCGAAGTTTTCTGAAGTCGTGGAACGAAGTAGCTCTTGGGGACGCGATTGACCGTGTTTTTTCAATCGCATCGCGCAAGGCCATGTCTGCGGTCGCTTCCCGTCGTCTGGTTCGGTCTGAAGTAGCGAAATATCAGCTCAGTTTCTGAGGTTTCCACCGCCCTCGAGTCGTAAACGAAGCCCCGGCGAAAGCCGGGGTTTCGTTCTTTATTCTTGGCAGTTGCGTCCCGATCATCGTCGACGAGGGGCTGCAGGCTGGCAGACACATGTATGAACCGGCCTGGCAAGGCGCACGACGCTGCAGGCGGTCATTGGACCGGGGCCGGATGAAGCGACGAAGATGAGTGTATCGGCGGTGGTTTGTGCACAGGGTATGGGGCTTGGAGGGATTCGGTTCGCGCCATAACTTTTCAACGACATATCAATGCTGTTGCGGCACTTCCTTGACGTCCTCGTCCACGATGCGAACCAGATCGGATCGTCGCGCCTCTATTCGTGAATCGAGCCGTTAATCAATCATTTCGAATGCGTTACCTTGCCGGTAGAGCGCTTACTACGACGGCCGATCGCGATGGCACTTAAATAAGTCACGTTTGGTCAATCATTTGGCGT
Organism: Lysobacter sp. Soil_N_51; assembly: GCF_057655755.1. Classification (NCBI taxonomy): domain Bacteria; kingdom Pseudomonadati; phylum Pseudomonadota; class Gammaproteobacteria; order Lysobacterales; family Lysobacteraceae; genus Lysobacter; species Lysobacter sp. Soil_N_51. The sequence continues at coordinate 172,264 of NZ_JBDGLR010000003.1, forward strand.
AATCGAGTGCGTTAAATGTGCGCCAGGGCATTCGAAGCCAGGACGCAGCTTGTCGTCGCCGAACTGGTGTCCGCAAAGGGTGTAACCACTGGGGCTGCTGATAACGACGTGGTCCGAGAGTATTTTGACTTGGCTCGCTTTCTTCGTCCCCCGAGCACGCTTCTCTGTTTGCGTGAAATTTTTTGCATTCCGAACATGCAAATTATGTGTAGTAAATAAGTTGACGGATACACGCTCGCGGCATTTCATTGGCTCAATTATGCGACCTTCATGTCGTTAATCGATTTGGATCGGGCTTGAATACATGCAGTGAAAACAAGTACGCTCGAAGCGTTTATCGTTTCAGGTCGGGGAAGGCGCATGGGTTACGATTTTACTTATGACTGGTTTAGTTGGAATATTCCGCTTTTCGAGAAGCATCTAGGGCCATTGCGGGACACGCCGATCAACGTCGTGGAAATAGGCAGTCACGAAGGTCGGTCGACCACATGGCTGCTGGATAACGTTCTCACGCATAACGATGCGCGTTTGATTTGCATTGATTATCATCTGCAGGAAAAGTTCTGGCCCAATGTCGAGCAGACTGGGGCACGGGCCAAGGTCGAAATGATATTGGGGTATTCTTATCGGGGCTTGGCTTCGCTTCCCGCCGAAATCTACGACTTCGTCTATATTGACGGCAGTCATTGGTCCTGCGACGTGCTGGAAGATGCCGTGCTCGGATTTCGTCGTGTGAAGGTTGGCGGAATTATCGCTTTCGATGATTATCTTTGGAATGATCCAAAATACAACCAGCATGGTTGCCCCAAGCCGGCTGTCGACGCCTTCTTGCAGATGTATTCACACAAGCTGGAAGTGTTGGACGTGGCCCAACAAGTGTGGGTGCGAAAAATAAGCGACTGAAGGGATTGGACGGATTTATTGATGCACTCCGGTGTCGCTATTTCGTATCAATATTTTTCAAGTCCGCTCTTCCTGGGCGCTGATCGAGGCGTAAGCACAGCCCCGGCGAATGTTGGGGCTGCGTGTTCCCTCGCAGTGCTCGACCTTGCTCGCGCGTGGCGATAGCTATGCGCGCCGTGGCCAGACAGATTGCGAGACTGCATAGCGCCACTACGTGGCTCGTCCTATGCGCGGCTGAGTTTCCTGTACACGCCCCGTTCGCCTCGCGATCGCTTTGATCGATAGATCGGCTGCATGCATTCGGCTGTTCGATCCCGTCGCGGCCGCTGCGAGCGGTGTGCGGAAAATGGGCGGTGATGCCCATGCGCTTTTTTCCAGAGGTCGAGTGATTTGGTACTGGGCCGATGGCGGCGCGGCCGATGCGTTATCGCGATAGCAAGGACAGCCGATGTTTTCCTGGAGATGAGTATGGACAACGATCGAGGCAAACTATTTATCGGCGGCACCGTGGGGATCGCGGCGGCTTGCATGACGTTCGCCCCGGGGCAGAGTCGGGCCGCTGCCGCGCTTTCCTCCGATCAGGTCAGTTACCAGCCGTTGGGCGCGGCCGCGGTCGAGCGCACCGTGCGCGACAAGTTACGCGAGCAGGTCAGCGTCAAGGATTTCGGCGCGGTCGCCGATGGCGTCGCCGACGATCTCGCCGCGATCGATCAGCTGCACTCGCTCGGCGGCGGCTGATTGTTTCTGCCGGCCGGGTATCTACGACGTCGGCGCGGCGCTCGACCTGTCCGCGATCGATCACCTGTGGATCGATGGCTGCGGCCAGGACAACACGACCATCCGCACGACCTCGGCGACCGCGTCGATTTTCTTTTGCGGCGCCGACCGCAAGTATCGCAAGTTCAGCAATTTCACCCTGGGCAGCACCGTCGCCAAGACCGACGGCGCCCATTTCGACCTGTTGGCGGAGCGGCGGTCGATATTTCAGGATCTCAAGCTCAGCGGCTGGTTCAACGCATTTCGTCTGCGCGGCTTCGAGGAGTGCGAGATTTCGCGTTGCAAGATCGTCAATCCCTCGGGCGCGGGCACGGCCCTGCTGCTGAGCGCGCCGGGCGCCTGCGGGCAGAGCGCCAACTGGCATGTGATCGGCCGTTTCCTGCGCGGCAACGACGATATCGTCCAGAACGCGCCGACCGGGCTGTGGGGCTTGCAGACGTTCGATGTCGATGCGCTGCCCGCCGTAATCGGCGGGCTTTTTGTTTTCGCCGGCCTTGGTATCTGCGGATTGCGCCGACGATCTTTGCATTCGACTTTCGCTGGTCGACAGTGGTCGCTCGATTGTCGCGATATCAAGCATGCGTATTTATGTGCAGATATAGGCGTTATTTTTAGGCCTAGAGCAAAATTTGATTTTAACTAGAATTTCTTTATCGAACATCGATGAAGCGGCATGGAAAAAATTGGTTTGATTCAAGTGCTGCGTGCCTATGCGGCACTGTGGGTTGTGTGGCGGCACACTTATTACCAGGGGTTTGAAGTCGGTGTTTTTGGGGTCGATGTATTTTTCGTGATCAGCGGCTTCATCATGGCGTATATCTGCGCCGATCAAGCCGTGACTCCCGGCCGGTTCTTGTTGCGGCGCACGCTGAGGATCGCGCCCTTGTACTGGCTGGTGACCTGCGCCGCGTTCGGCCTCGCGCTGCTGGCGCCGCATTTGTTCAATTCGACGACGGGGAACTGGTCGAACCTGCTCAAGTCGCTGCTGTTCATTCCCTATCTCAAGGAGAACGGGACAGTAATGCCGGTGATTCCGGTCGGCTGGACCTTGAATTGCGAAATGCTGTTTTATCTAGCGATGAGCGCATGCCTGGGGTTCGGGCGCAAGCGCGCGGCCCTGGCCGCAGCGGCGGGGCTGGCGATGTTGCCGATTGTGGTGCGTGCCGATTTGGCCGACTCACCGGCCGCGTGGTTCTACAGCCAGCCGGTCATGGCCGAATTTTTATTCGGCGTGCTGGCGTTCATGGCCTGGTCGCGGTTACGCAAGCTTGAATTGTGGGTGCCCGTGCTGGCTGTTACGGCTGCGCTTTCGGCGCTGTCGCTGCCGATTCTGGAGTGGCAGCGTGGTGCCGCGACGGCGTTTGCAGATCGGCTTTTCCTGTTCGGGGTGCCGGCGGCGGCGTTGGTTTTATCGGCCGCATTGCTGGATGGGCGGTGCCGCGCGGTTGCGGCGCTGAAGAACCGGGTGGCGTTGATCCTGGGCGATGCGAGTTACTCGATCTACCTGTCGCATATCTTCGTCATCGAGGGGCTGCGCAAGGTCGTGTTCCCGCGCACCGGGCTGTTCGACATGACGACGTTCGCGGGCGCCTTCGCGGCGCTAACAACGGCGGCGCTGGTGGGCGTGGTCATTCACCGGCTGGTGGAGCGTCCGCTGATGGGCCTGCGCTCGTATTGCAACGGGTTGCCGGGGACGCCGCCGCCGGCGTCGGGCCATGCCGCTGGCGATGTCGTCGTGACGGTCGACGTCAGCGATCAGTCCGCGGCATCCAGGCGGCATGGCGGCTGACGCCCTGCCGTTTTCGCCGCGTTCCCGGCCGCATGGGTCACGGCTCAGGGATCCTCGACCGTATACCCCGCCGCGCGCAGCTTATCCAGCAGCCCGCCGGTTTCCAGCAGGTCGGCCACCGGCAAGGTCGCGAAGGTGCTGTTGTTCTTCGCGATCGCGTCTTCGGCGCGTTCCAGCCATTGCGCGGTGACGCGCTGGCGCAGGTCGCCCAGGTTGAGGCGCTTGGCCACGCCGGTCGCGGCGAGCGCTTCCAGGCAGGTGCGGTATTGGTCGCCCTGCGGCAGGGTGCGCAGGGTGGCGATGTCGCCGATCGCCCAGGCGTTGCCGCGCGCGCGCATCGATTCGAGGTCGCTTTCGATCCGCGACAAGGTCTTGGCGAAGCATTCGCGGTCGTCGAGCGCGCTGGCCGAGAATTCCTTCAAGGTGGCCTTGGGATCGTCGATTTTCAGGGTCACGCGCGCTTCGGTGATCGGCACGTCGTGCTGCTTGGCGGCCTTGTCGACCACCGGCTGGACCACGCCCTTGAGCGACATTCCGGACTGCTTGATCGCCGCTTCGTACAACTCCTGCGCGGCGAAGATCGGGCGCCATTTCTCGACTCCGCCGTCGCGGCCGATGTAGCGCGCCTTGAGCGTGGTCCAGCGCGCGTAGAGGTCGGCCGGGACGACTTCCTGCAAGGTTTTGCCGTCCGGGTTCTTGCGCGCCTTGAGCGCGGTCGGGATCAGCATCATCGTGCGCACCACGCCCAGTTCGGTGCCGAAGCTGACCGAGGGCGGGGCGATGACTTCCTGCGATTCGGCGATGGTCGCCTCGACCTGTCGCGACAGCCAGGTCATGTCCTTCGGCAGCGGGCTCAGGGTGCCGAGGATCCACAGCACGTGACCGCCGCGCATGACTTTCCACAGCCCGGGGCCGGGCTGTTCGCCGGTGACCACCAGGGTGTCGAAGTCGCGGATATCGCCGCCCGGCGGGGCGGCGGCGGGTTGGGTCGGGGCGGTCTGCGCGGCGGCGGCGCCGGGCAGCAGCGCCAGCAAGGCGAGGACGATGAGGGCACGACGCATCCGTAACGCTCCTGAGCGGGGGATGAGGACTCGGCGGAAGCCGGATCGTAGCCGTTCCCCGGTCGTCGCTGTGTACTCATCTGTAACCGGACCGCTGCGGCAAGGCGGGTTTGCGCCGTCGGTTCGATCCGAATCGCGACCGCGAATGGTTTGCAAATGAGAACCATTGGCAACTAGACTGGGCACTGGCCCGCCGCCGCGGGCGTCCGACCGCGCGGCAGGAAGCCGGCCCGGCCCTCGTCCGCCTACGAAACCGCATGACCGACACGCTCGCCCCCACGGCCTCCGCATCCGTTGCTTCGCGCAAACCGCGTCCGACCCTGTCGTGGGGTTATCGCGGCGGCGTCGCGTTGCGCGCGCTGGCCGCGATCGTGATCGGTTATCTGGTCGCGTATGGATTCACCGCGTTCGGCACCGTGGTTTTGCCGTTTGATCGCAACGACAGGGTGGTTGCGGCAAGTCTGCTCTGCTTCTTCGTGTGGTGCGCGGCGGCGATGTACGCCTTCGCCGCGCGCAGCGCCTGGCGCGCGTGCTGGGTGCTGGCGCTGTGGGCGGGCGCGATGTACGCGGTGGCGTTGCTGTTCCCCGAAGCCGCGGCGCGGCCATGAGCACCGTGAGGGCGCACGCATGAAGAATTCCTTCTCCCAGGCGATGGCCTGGTTGCATACCTGGGCCGGGCTGGTGATCGGCTGGCTGCTGTTCGTGATCTTCGTCGGCGGCACCATCGCCTGCTTCGACAAGGAGCTCACGCATTGGATGCAGCCGGCGCTGCACGGCCATGAGCGCAGCGGCGAAAGCATCGATCTGGACCAGGCCATCGTCCAGCTGCAGCAAGTGTCCAAGCCGCACCCGCATGCGTACTACGTGACTTTGCCGAGCGAGCGCAGCAAGTCGCTGGAAGGCGGCGTGTACTACGACGCCGGCGATCCGGACCTGCTCAGTCTCGATCCGGCGACCGGCAAGAAGATTCCCGAAACCGCCGGCGGCGAGTTCTTCTTCACCCTGCATTTCAACCTGCATTCGCCGGTCTGGGGGATGTACATCGTCGGCATCGCCGGCATGTTCATGCTGATCGCGATCCTGACCGGCATCGTGATCCACAAGCGTATCTTCAAGGACTTCTTTACCTTCCGGCCGAAGACCGGCGGCCAGCGCGCCTGGCTGGACGGACACAATCTGACCGGTGTGCTCGGTCTGCCGTTTCATCTGATGATCGCCTACACCGGCGTGGCGATCTTCGTCGCCAACTACATGCCGGCCGGGTTGAACGCGGCGTACAACGGCGATGTCGAGAAATTCTTCGTCGAGGCCGCGGACAGTTACGAGCGTCCGGAAACCGGCAAGGAATTGAAGACGATTTATCCGGTCGACAAACTCGTCGCGGATGCGCGTCAGCGTCTGGGCCAGCCGATCACCTGGGTCAGCGTGCATCATCCCGACGACACCAGCGCGACGATTTCCTTCGGCGGCGATCACAGCCGCAATGTGGCCTGGAATTTCGACTCGGTGTTCTACGACGCCAACGACGGCAAGTTCCTGCACCAGTCGGGCGCGCCGCAGGCCGGCTACAAGACCTATACCTTCCTCGGCGGCATGCACATGGCGCAGTGGGGCGGCAGCGCGCTGCGCTGGCTGTATTTCGTGATGGGCCTGGCCGGCTGCGTGATGATCGCCAGCGGCATGCAGGTGTGGGTGAGCAAGCGCGCGAAGAAGATCGCCGAGGCCGGCAGCGCATCGGGCTACGGTCTGGTGCAGGCGCTCAATCTCGGCGTCGTCGGCGGCCTGCCGTTGGCGAGCGCGGCGATGGTGATCGCCAATCGACTGATCCCGGCCGAGATCGCGCAGCGCGCCAACGCCGAGATCACCGTGTTCTGCGCGGTCTGGATCGTGGCCACGCTGTACGCGGCGATCCCGGCGGTGCACAAGCGCGGCTGGGGCCAGTTCTTCGCGATCAATGCGGTGGCGTTCGCGCTGATTCCGCTGGTGAATCTGGCGACCGCGTCGAACAGCCATCTGCTCGCGACCATCGCGCGCGGCGACTGGTCGCTGGCCGCGGTCGACCTGACCGCGTTCGCGCTGGGCGCCGGGTTCGCGCTGCTGGCGCGCAACAGTTTCGTCAAGGCGCGGCAGCCGATCGTCGAGCGCAAACCGCGTCGCGCCGAGCGCGGCAACGAGTCGGGCAACCAGCCCGCGCTCGCGGATCGCTGAGGAACACGCATGCTTTGGTTGGGTCTGTGCCTGGGAATCGCCGCGTGGTGCCTGTTGAGCCTGGGGCTGGAAAAGCACCATCGGCAGGTGTTCGCGGAAGCGTTCGACGCCTCGCGCGCGCGCCTGTTGCGCGGTGCCGGATGGTTGTTGCTGGCGGTGGATTTCGGCTTGTTCGTGTACGGCTGGGGCTGGGCGCAGGGGCCGATCTTCTGGACCGCCGCGCTGATTATTTCGGCGTTGGCGTGGAGTCTGCTGATGACGATGCTGCCGCGTGTGAGCACGAAGATCGTCGCGATCGCGCTGCTCAGCGCCGTGGTATTGATTCCGCTCTGGGCCGGTTGAAACGCTGACCGCAGCGTCGACGCGACCGTCGCCCGCGTCTCACGCGATCCAGCGCATCAATTTCTCGACATAGACACCGTCGCCGTCTTGAACCGGCGCGCGAGTCAGCAGTTCCTGTCTGAGTTGCGCTGGCAGCGCATCGGCCTCGATGCTGTCGAGCAAGCCGCGTATCTCCAGCGACCAACCGGCGCGCAAGGCTTCGCTGTGCGCGGCGTCGTGGCCGGACCACTCCCAGCCTTTGTCGTTGTACGCGGCGATCGATCCGAGCAGGGCGAGCAGCCGCTTCATCGCCATCGACGATGCGGCCGGTTCGCTCATCCGATCGCGTCGCTCACCTGATCGCGGTCTGCGCCGGCACCGCCAGCAACTGCGGCCAGCGCTTGAGCACCGACGCGCGAATCGACGCCGCATCCAATCCCGCTTCAGCCAGCAGCTGTTCGCGGCTGGCGTGGTGCTGGAATTCGTCGGGCAGGCCCAGGTGCAGCACCGGCAGCACGATGCCTTCGGCCGCGAGCAATTCGGCCACGCCGCTGCCGGCGCCGCCGGCGACGACGTTGTCTTCGAGGGTGACGAAGCCTTCGTGGCTCTTGGCCAACTCGAGAATCAGCGAACGATCCAGGGGTTTGACGAAGCGCATGTTGACGACGGTCAGCCCGAGTTCGGCGGCGACGGCTTCAGCCGCGGGCACGATCGCGCCGAACGCGAGCAGGGCGATGCGCGAACCTTGGCGGCGCAGTTCGGCCTTGCCGATCGGCAAGGTGTCCAGGCCGGGCTGGATCGTGGTGCCGGGGCCGGTGCCGCGCGGATAACGCACCGCGGCCGGGCCTTCGTAGCGATGGCCGGTGCTGAGCATCTTGCGGCATTCGTCTTCGTCGGCCGGCGCCATCACCACCATGTTCGGCACGCAGCGCAGGTAGGACAGGTCGAGATTGCCGGCGTGAGTGGCACCGTCCGGGCCGACCACGCCGCCGCGATCGATCGCGAACAGCACGTCGAGGTTCTGGATCGCGACGTCGTGCACGAGTTGGTCGTAGCCGCGCTGCAGGAAGGTCGAGTAAATCGCGACGACAGGTTTGGCGCCTTCGCAGGCCATGCCGGCGGCGAGCGTCACCGCGTGCTGCTCGGCGATGGCGACGTCGAAATAGCGTTGTGGGTATTCCTTGCTGAAACGCACCAGGCCCGAGCCTTCGCGCATCGCAGGCGTGATGCCCATCAGGCGCTCGTCGGCGGCGGCCATGTCGCACAGCCATTCACTGAAGATGTCGGTGTAGGTCGGCTTCTTCGCGCCGGGCTTGCTGATCAGGCCCTTCTCGGGATCGAACGGGCCGACCGCGTGATAGCCGATCTGATCGCCTTCGGCGAGTTCGTAGCCTTTGCCCTTGGTGGTGATGATGTGCAGCAGCTGCGGGCCCTTGAGGCCCTTGAGCGTCTTCATCGCGCCGAGCAGGGCGGGCAGGTCGTGGCCGTCGATCGGGCCGGTGTAATGGAAGCCGACTTCCTCGAAGAACGTGGACGGCACGAACATGCCCTTCCAGTGTTCTTCCCAGCGGCGCACGAACTTGGCCGCCGGCTTGCGCTTGTCGCCGAGCAGCTTCTTGCCGCCTTCGCGGATCGCGTTGAGCGTGCGGCTGCCGGTGAGCTGGCCGAGCATCTTGGTCACGCCACCGACGTTCTCGGAGATCGACATCTGGTTGTCGTTGAGGATCACCAGCAGGTTCGGTTCCGGATCGGTCATGCCGCCGGCGTGGGCGAGCGCTTCGAACGCCATGCCGGCGGTCATCGCGCCGTCGCCGATCACCGCGACGATCTTGCGCTCGTCGTTCTTGCGCTGCGCGGCGATCGCCATGCCGAGCGCGGCCGAGATCGAGGTCGAGCTGTGACCGACGCCGAAGGTGTCGTAGTCGGATTCGTCGCGCTTCGGGAACGGCGCGACGCCGCCTTGTTGCTTGACGGTGTGGATCTCGTCGCGGCGGCCGGTCAGGATCTTGTGCGGGTAGCACTGATGGCCGACATCCCAGACCAGACGATCGATCGGAGTCTCGTACAGCCAGTGCAGGGCGACGGTGAGTTCGATCACGCCCAGGCCGGCGCCGAAGTGGCCGCCGACCAGCGCGACCTGTTCGATCAAATAGGCCCGCAGCTCCTCGGCGATGGCCGGCAGTTCCTCTTCAGGAAAGCGGCGCAGATCGGCGGGGACCTGGATGCGGGAAAGACGCGGGTAGCGCTGCGAATCGATCATTCCGACCATCTGGCTTTCTGCTAGTCGGGCATTGTCCCGCCCCCGCGTGAGGCGAGCAAGAAGTGTGACGGTTTGATGTTCAGGCCCAATCGAAGCCGCCAGAGTCGGTCTGCGTCGACTGGCACCGCAGTCCGGACCGACAAGCCGCTCGATTCAGCGGCGTTCGTGGATATATCGCGGCGTTGCCGGACGTTGTCCGGACCGCGCCTGCGAGGGGCCGCGACGGTTCGTCGCAGCCGCCTCAGCGACCGCGCAGGCGCCCGAACAGGCCGCCGGACTTGGCCGGTTCGGCCGGGGTCGGATCGCCCTCGGCCTCGGCGAAGCCGGTGGCGAGGTTGGCGTTGATGAAATCGGCGACTTCGGCCTCGGTCACGCCGCTGGCCTCGGCGATCTCGGTCACCGTCGCCGGCGCCTTCATCATCACCGTGGCGATGCGGAAGTGCTTGGGGTATTCGCGTTCGGTCTGCGGCCACTTGGTCATGCGATAGCGGCGCTGCGGGTCGTAGCCCGGGGCGAGGCGGCCGTGGCCGGCCAGCAGGTTGCCGAACCACACCAGCCGGGTCAGCGGCATCGCCGCGCCGAGCTGGACGGCGGCGGCGTCCCACTGCGCGGCCGGCAGCAGTTCGAATTCGGACGGGGCGAAGCCGCGGTCGAACAAGCCGGCCAGCGGCTTGAGCGCGGCCGGGCCGTGGTATTTGCGCTGATCGGCATCGATCAGCAGGCGTTCTTCGCCGCTGCCGACGCGCAATAGGCCGCGCAGGCGGCCGGCGACCAACCAGTCGAGCAGGCCATCGCCGCGCGCGGTGATGCTGGGCACGGCCGGGTTCGCGGCCACGGGCGCCGCGGCAGGCGCGATCGGCGTCGGCGCGGGTGCGGCAGGCGCTGCGGCGACAGGAGCGGGCGCAACCGGTGCAGGCGCAGCAGGCGTGGGTGCGGCGGGAGCCGGAACCGCCGCCGGAGGCGCTGCGGTCATCGGTGCGGGCGCGGCCTGCTGCGCGGCCGCCTTGGCCTGGGCCAGGTCGGTTTCGAGCAGGTCCACCACCACGTCGGGCAGCGCCGCGGTCGGGTCGGTGCGCGGCTGCTTGGGAATCTCGACCGCGGTCGGCGCCGCGGCGGGCGCGGGCTTGGCGATCGCGTGGCCGCTGAGGGTCGCGATCTCGCCGAGCAGGGTCGACATCGAGTCGGCACTGAACGGATGCGCCAACAGATAATCGGCCTGGGTGCGCTGCGCGGCGGTCAGCGCAATCACCGACTTGCCCGCGGCGTGCAAACGCAACCAGCTCATCGGGCCGTACATGCTGTCCATGTCGACCACGACGAAATCGGCCTGTTGCTCGGGCACGATGGTCCAGTGACCGCCGAGTTGTGCGTTGGCGACCTTGAAGGCCGTCTGCAAAGCAGACTCCGTCGCCGGGTCCATGCCGGTCAGACCGAGGGTCAAAGGCATCTTGATTACATCCGTAAGTCGATGGCGACGAGTGTCCGGGACGACTGGATTGTCGTCAACGCGCGCTTGACGTCGCATATGCGCACTGATTGGCACATTCGCTGCAGCTATTTTGTGAATACTGCGACGCGCTTCACGACTTCAGCCGTTGAGGCGGGCTTTCTTCGGCAGCTGGTTTTTCAAGAACGCCATCTGATCGGCCAGGATGTTCCTGTTCGACAGGATCAGATGCTCGACCCAACTGGGCCGGTACGGCACCGCCAGCAGCGGCATGCTCGCCTGCTGCGGGGTGCGGTTGCCCTTGCGCGAATTGCAGGCGAAGCAGGCGGCGACCACGTTCTCCCACAGGTCGCGGCCGCCCTTGGACACCGGCACGACGTGGTCGCGGGTCAGGTGCGGGCGGTGGAAGTCGTGGCCGCAGTACATGCATAGATGGCCGTCGCGCGCGAACAGCGCGGCGTTGGTCAGGGTGGGCGTGGGATCGAGCGCGCCGGGCCGCGCATGGCCGCGCGCGGCGACGATGGGATGCAATTCGAGCACGCTGCGCTCGCCGGTGAAGCGGTTGATGCCGCCATGCACTTCCAGGCAGGGTTCGCCGAGGGTCCAGGCGACCGCGCCGCGTGCGTACAGGCAGCTGGCTTCCTGCCAGTTCATCCAGTCCAGCACCCGCCCATGCGCGTCGAGCGACAGCAGTCGCACCGAGTTGAGTCGTTCCAGGGCGTTGCGCGGTACCGCGCGCGGACCGAGCCAGGGCGAGTAAGGATCGGGGACACCCGAGGCATCCGGCTCACGCTGAAGCATTTCAGCGTGGGTTCCGGTTCGGACCAGGCGGATCTTCGCTCTATCGGTCTCCATCGGGGACCCAGCTTATACCCTCTGGATTACATTTTGTGTAGACGGGGCGACCTGTTGTCGACCGACCGGCGGCATAGGGGCGGGCTCGGTGGGCGATCGTGCGTGCTCACCCTGGGCGATGAGCTGCGCTTGTCGGTGTTCGCTGGATCGAAGCTTGCGCCCGGGGCTTTCTGGGTTCGCGGTCGCAGCTTGCGCAGCTCCTACAGTGGGAGGTGCGGCGGTCGCGGTGATTCGCGGTACCAGGCTTGGGCGCAATGCGGCAGCGTCGAGCCTGAGCGCCTCTTGCATGAGGCCTCAGGCGTCGACGCTTTCCGGGCCGGACGAATCAGTCGCCGAAGCCTTCGGCCGACAGGTTCATCAGCGGCGCGGTGCCGCTGTCGATCGCGGCCTTGTGCGCCTGGGTGCGCGGCAGGATGCGGCTGAAGTAGAAACGCGCGGTTTCGCGCTTGCTGTCCTTGAAGCCCTGCGACTGCTTGGAGGCTTCGGCCGCGGCGACGCTGCGCGCCCACCAGTAGGCCAGCGACACGTAACCCGAATAGAACAGGTAGTCGTACGCCGCCGCGCCGACTTCGTCGGCATTCGCCGCGGCGCGCTTGCCGATGCTCATGGTCAGCTGCATCCATTCGGCCGCGATCTTGCGCAGCGGCGCGACGAATTCGGCGACCGCGGCATTGCCTTCGTTTTCGGCGCAGAACGCTTCGATCTTCGCCAGCATCACCTGCAGGCCCGCGCCTTGCAGCTGCATGACCTTGCGGCCGAGCAGGTCGAGCGCCTGGATGCCGGTGGTGCCTTCGTACAAAGTGGTGATGCGCGCGTCGCGGGCGAGCTGCTCGATGCCGTGCTCGGCGATGTAGCCGTGGCCGCCGAAGCATTGCAGCGCGTTGTAGGTGCATTCCACGCCCCACTCGGTGAGGCAGGCCTTGACGATCGGGGTCATGAATCCGATCAGCGCATCTGCTTGAGCGCGTTCCTTTTCGTCCGGCGCGGCGTGGGCGATGTCGACCTGCAGCGCGGCGTCGTAGCCCATCGCGCGGCCGCCTTCGACCAGCGCCTTGCAGGTCAGCAGCATGCGGCGCACGTCGGGGTGGACGATGATCGGATCGGCCGGCAACTCGGGGAACTTGGTGCCCGACAGCGAGCGCATCTGCAGACGGTCGCGCGAATAGCGCAGCGCGTTCTGCAGCGCGCGGTCGGACAAGCCGAGGCCCTGCAGACCGACCGCGAGACGCGCGGTATTCATCATCGTAAACATGGCCATCAGGCCCTTGTTCGGCTGACCGATCAGATAGCCCTGCGCGCCGTCGAAATTCATCACGCAGGTGGCCGAGCCGTGGATGCCCATCTTGTGTTCGAGGCTGCCGCAGCGCACGGCGTTGGCCTCGCCGACGCTGCCGTCGCGCGCGACCTTGATCTTCGGCACGATGAACAAGGAAATGCCCTTGCTGCCGGTCGGTGCGTCGGGCAGGCGCGCGAGCACCAGGTGGATGATGTTTTCGGTGAGGTCGTGCTCGCCGGCGGTGATGAAGATCTTGGTGCCGCTGATCGAATACGAACCGTCGGCCTGCGGTTCGGCCTTGGTCTTGAGCAGGCCCAGGTCGGTGCCGCAATGCGGTTCGGTGAGGCACATGGTGCCGGTCCAGCGGCCTTCGACCAGCGGCTTGAGGAACACCTCCTGCTGCCATTCCTCGCCGTGGTGCAGCAGCGCTTCGGTCGCGCCGTGCGACAGCAGCGGGAAGTTGCCCCAGGCCAGGTTGGCCGCGTCGATCATTTCCTTGAGCGGCACGCCGGCCGCGTGCGGCAGGCCCTGGCCGCCGAACTTCACTTCGGCGGTGAGACCCGACCAGCCGCCTTCGACGAACTGGGTGTAGGCCTGCTTGAAGCCCGGCGGCGTGGTGACCGCGCCGGTGGCCTTGTCGTGGCTGCAACCGATCTGGTCGCCGATGCTGTTGAGCGGGGCGAGCACGGTTTCGTTGAAGCGCGCGCCTTCTTCGAGCACGGCATCGAGCGTGTCGCGGGTCGCGTCGGCGTAACCCAGGCGCTCGAACTGCGCTTCGGCGCCGAGCAGGTCGAACAGCACGAAACGCATGTCGGTGAGGGGGGCTTTGTAGGTGCTCATGGTTTAAGGCCGGGATTAGTGATTGGGGATTCGGGATTCGAAGAGCGAGGGAGCTGTCAGGCGGGTGGCGGGAAAGGAGTGTCGGGTCTACGAATCTCGAATCCCCAATCCCTAATCCCGGCCGTCAACGCATCACCCCGGGCAACCCGGGCGCCGGGCTCAGCGCGCTGCTGCGCTCGATGGTGAAGGTGCGCTGCTTGGCTTCGTCGGGGGTGGCGAAGATGTCGCCCTTGAGGCTGTAGTTGAGGCTGCGGCCGCCGGACAGGGCGTCGGCGATGGCGAGCTTGGCCGCGCCGCTCGGGGTCAGTTCGACCTTGATCACGTCGGCCGATTCCGGGCCGATCGACAGGCCCGGCTGGGCCTGCAACTGGCCGGCGGCGTCCTCGCCGAGCTTGAGCTGCAGGTCGAAGCGGTCAAAGCGCATCGGGATGCTGCTGAAGTTCTCGATCCGCACTTCCACCGCCCAACTGCCGTTGGCGCGCACGGTCAGCTGCTGAATGCGCGCGGCCGGCTCGGAGACACGGCGGACCGGCCCGGTGCCGCAACTGGCCAGCAACGCCACCATCATCGTCAGACCGACTAACCGCACCCAGGCCCCTGCTTTCATGCCGCTGCTCCGTCGCTATCGCCAGATTGGCAGGCGAGGATACTACGGCGCATGGTGGGGCCGGCAGGGCTGGGGTCGGCGGTTTGTGGCGGGTGAAGCAAATCCCCCCTGGCTCCCTTTTTAAAGGGGCGAAGTCTTCGGCTTGGTTCGCAGCGACCTTGGTGCCGCGCGTTAACCGGTGCCCACTTTGGAAAAGGGGGCAAGCGCCCGGCGCAGGGTGGCGATCAGGTCATCGCACCGCGCGGGGGATTCGCTTCACCCCGCAAGCCCCACCGCCCCGGCTCAATCCAGCAACCGCTTGCGCAACGCATACCGCACCAACTCCACGGTATTGCGCACCCCCAGCTTGTCCAGCACCCGCGCCCGGTGGTTCTCCGCGGTCTTCACGCTGATGCTGAGCTGGCGCGCGATCTCCTTGGTGGTCAGCCCCTCGGCGATCAGATGGAACACCTCGCGTTCGCGCGCGGTCAGGCGGCCGTAGGGATCGCCCAGATCGCGTTCGGGATGACGCAGTTGCTCGGCCAGCGCGCGCGCCGCCTGCGGGCCGAAATAGCCCTTGCCGGCATGCACGCTGTGGACCGCGGCGAGCAGTTCGGCGGCCGGGCTGTCCTTGACCATGTAACCGGTCGCGCCGGCCCGCACCGCCTGCAGGATGTATTCGTCTTCCTGGTGCATGGTCAGCACCAGCACGCGCGTGTCGGGCAGGGTTTCGTACAGGCGGCGGATCACTTCCAGCCCGCTCAGCCGCGGCATCGACAGGTCGGTGACCACCACGTCCGGGCGCGTGGCCTCGGCCTGCCTGAGCGTGTCCAGGCCGTCGGCGGCCTGGGCGACGACATCGATGCCACCGCCGCGCAGCAACTGGACCAGGCTTTCGCGGACCATGGTGTGGTCGTCGGCGATCAGAACGCGTACGGGCGAAGACTGCATCGTCGCAGGGTGGGCAGGCTCGCGGCGGGCGTCAAGCGCGGGCGTCGGCGCGGCGAATGGCGATGTGTCGATCAAGTGAGTTTCACGTGTAATCCAGCGGCACCTGCGCGCTCACCCGCAAACCCGCGCCGGGCGCGCCGCGCAACTGCAGGCGACCGCCGTACAGGCGCAGGCGTTCGCGCATGCCGCCCAGGCCGGTGCCGCCGCTGCCGAGCGCGAGCGCCGGATCGCAACCGCGGCCGTCGTCTTCGATTTCCAGCGACAAGGCCGCGCCCTGGCGTTGCAGGCGCACCTGCACATGGCTCGCGGCGGCGTGCTTGGCGGCATTGGTCAGCGCTTCCTGGGTGACCCGGAACAGCAGGGTCTGCAGTTCGCCGTCGAGCTCGGGCAGGGCCTCGATCTGCAGCTCGACCCGCGCGCCGCTGGCCTGGCTCTGGCTGCGCACCAGCCAGCGCAATGCCGCTTCCAGGCCGAGGTCGTCGAGGATCGGCGGCCGCAGCAGGCGCGACAGTTCGCGGGTGTCTTCCAGGGTGTCGCCGCACAGCGCCAGCGCGGCGCCGACGGTGTCGCGCAAGCCGGCCGGCTGCGCGGGCAAGGCCGCGTCGAGTTCGTGCAGGCGATGCTTGAGCACGGTGAGGTTTTGACCGACCCCGTCGTGCAGCTCGCGCGCGATCCGGCGACGTTCGTCTTCCTGCACTTTCCACACCGCGCGGCCGAGCCGGCGGAACTCGCGCTCGTTGCGTTCCAGCCGCTCGAGCAGTTGCTGGTACAGCTCGCGCAGTTCGGCGGCGTCGTTCATGGGCGCGGCGCCGCAGCGGGTTCGGCTTGCGGTGGCGCGTGGTTCGGGGTTTGCGCCAATGCCGCGCGATCCGCGCCGGTGCGCAAGGCCGGCGGCAATTGGTCGCGCAGGCGTTGTCGCGCGGTCGAGGCATCGTTCTCGGCCGTGGCCGCGAGCGTGTTGTCGCCGGCTGCGCGCGCGGCGTTGGCGGCCAGCGTGTGCAGCGCGAACGCTTCGAGATTGTCGCCGCGGCGCAGCACCGGTTGGACCTCGCGATAGATGCGCAGCGCGGCGCTCGGATCGTTCCGTGCGAGCGCGTCGCGCATGCGCGCCTGAGTCCATTGCAGGCGCAGGCCGGCATGGCCGAGCGCGGCGATCTGCGTGTCTAGAGCCGCGGGCAAGCGACCATCGCCGGCCATCTGCAACGCCACCTGCAATTGCAGCAGACGCACGCCCGAGGCCTGCGCGTCGCGCTGCGCTTCGGCCAGCGCGCGCCGCGCGCCGTCGGTATCGTTCGCGCGCCGCGCCAGCTCGGCCTGCAGCAAGGCGGCGATGCCGCGTTGCTCGGACGAGGCCGCGGCGATCTGCGCGGTCAGTTCGGCCAGGCTGTTGCGCGCCTGATCGTCGGCGTCGGCGCGCAGCAGTGCCTGCGTGCGCAGCAGGCCGACATCGACCTGGCCGCGCGCGTCGCTGCGCTGGCGGAACAAGGCATCGGCCTGCGCGATTTGTTCCAGCGCCGCGCCGAGATGGCCCTGCATCAATTCCAGTTCGGCCAGATTGCGCCGGCTCACCGCGGCCTCTTCCATCATCTGCTTGGCCAACGCGTCGCGCAGCGAGGTCTGCAGGCGTTCGCGCGCCAGCGGCCATTGCCCGCGCGCGGCGGCGAGTTGGCCGAGATTCTGCGAGGTGCGGATGCGCCCGGTCTCGTCGTCGAGCTTGGCGTAAGCCGCCTGCGATTGCTGCAGATAGGCCTCGGCGTCGTCGTAGGCGCCGAGTTGGTAATGGGCGAAGCCGATGTCGTTGAGCGCCTGCGCGGTGCCGCTGGCATCGCCGGCCTGCTGCCAGGCCGACAGCGCGCGGCGGAACGCGGCCAATGCGCCGGGGTAGTCGCCGCGTTCTTCGGCGAGCAGGCCGAGTTCGTTCTCGACCGCGGCCAGGCCGTGACGATCGTCGAGCGCGGCGTGCAGTTCGCGCGCTTGTTGCAGGCTGCGCTGGGCTTCGTCGAACTGGCCGGTCAGCACCAGCACGTTGCCGAGATTGCGCAGACTGGTCGCGAGCCCGCGCCGGTTGCCGACCGCGCGGCGCAGTTCCACCGCCTGACGGTACTGCGCCTGGGCGTGATCGTTCTGGCCCAGCCGGGCGTAGCCGATGCCGAGCGCGTTGACGGTTTCGCCTTCGCCGTAGCGATTGCCGCTGCGCTTGTACAGCACCAGTGCGCGCACCAGATAGTCGTCGACCGCCTGCTGCGCCTGGCCGTGCAGGATCGAGAACTTGCCGCGTTCGAACCAGGCGCGCGGATCGTCGGGATCGCGCTCGCTCAGCGTGCGCGCCTGCGCGATCGCGGCGGCCGGATCGCCGCCGGCGCCGAGCGCGCGGGTCAGGCCCAGCGCGGCGTAAGTGTCGTCGGGCGTCGTGCGCAAACGCTGGCGCCAGTAGTTCGTCGCCGCTTCGGCGTCGCCGTCGAGTTGCGCGCGTTGCGCCGATACGTAGGCGCGCATCGGTTCGTTGCCCTGGCCCGGGCGGTCGCTGTTTTCCAGCGCGGTATACGCGGCGTCGAGATCGCCGGCGGCCTGATTCGCATCGGCCAGGGCCAGCCAGGCCGAAACGAAGTTCGGTGCTTGCGCGGTGGCTTCGGTGAAACCGGCGACGGCCGCGGCGATGTCGCTGTTCTGGCGCGCGAGCAGGCCTGCGCCGTACGCCCGCAAGGCCGCATCGGACGAAGGCAGCGGTAACGGCGGCGGCGAGGCTTGCACGCCGGGCAGATCGGTCAAGCGCCGCGAGGCGATCAGTTCCTTGAAAGCGTTCAACGCGCTCGTGCCATCACCGGTCGCGACGATGCGCGGCGCGGCGGCGCCGTCGTGCAATCGCGCCTGCATTCGCCACTTGCCCTCGTGCCGGTTCAGTTGCAGCGAGACGATGCGATCGGCGCGCGCGATCCGGGCCAGATCGGCGGCGCTCGGCGGCGCGGCGCCGCTGGGATCGAGCTGGCGGATCGCCTGCTGGCTGCGTTCGTCGTCGACCACGGCCAGGCCGGGCAGGGTGGCGAGCGCTTCGCGCAGCAGGGAGGTGAAAGCGCGGGACTCTTCGGCGTTGATCGCGCCGGCCGGTGCCTGCAACGGAGACACCACGATCCGATGCAAGGCCGCCACTACCGGCGCGGCGGAGACCGACGCCGGAGCTGCGGGTGATGGCGCGGACGGGCGCCATAACCACGCGCCCACGCCTGACGCAGCAAGCAACGCAGCGCTCGCCGCGCCGATCCACAACGTCCTGCCCGGCCGCCAATCGCGCGCCACGTGGCGGGTATCGATCGCCTGCATCACCGCCTGCGCGCTTTGCAGCCGGTGCGCGGGTTGCGAACGCAGCAAGCGGTCGACCAATCGCACCAGCCACACCGGCGTGTCGGCGCGCAGACGGCTGACCGGCGGCGGCGTGCGCAGCATGCGCTGGGCCAGGATTTCGCTGATCGTGCCGCCGTCGAACGGCATCTTGCCGGTCAGCATTTCGTGCAGGATCAGGCCGAGCGCGTACAGGTCGCTGCGGCCGTCGCTGGGTTCGCCGCGCGCCTGTTCCGGCGATAGGTAATCAGGTGTGCCGACGATCGCGCCGGTCTGGGTCAGGCCGCTGCCGGCGAGCGAACGGGCCACGCCGAAATCGCTGATGTAGGCGTCGCCGGCGCGGTCGATCAATACGTTCGCGGGTTTGAGATCACGATGGATCACCCCACGCGCATGCGCCGCGGCCAGGCCTTCGGCGATCTGCCGCGCGATCGCGATCGCATCGTCGATCGGCAAGGCGCCGTCGCGATCCAGGCGCTTGTCCAGCGCCTCGCCGTCGATCAGGTCCATGCCGATCAGCCACTGCTGTTCGTGCCGGATCAGGTCGTGGATGCGCACCACCCGCGGGCTCGACACTTGGCGCGCGGTCAGCAGCTCCTGGCGGAAGCGTTCGAACGCGTCGCCGCGCGCGGCCAGTTCCGGCCGCAGCAGTTTCAACGCCACCTCGACGTCGAGCGCGGTGTCGTGGGCGCGGTAGACCACGCCCATGCCGCCGACGCCGAGCAGCGCTTCGATGCGGAAGCGGCCGGCCAGCATCGCGCCGGGCTTGAGGCTGTGCTGGGTGTAGATGCCGGTCGCGGTCGGTTCGCTCACGGCGTGGTGACCTGCGCGTCGACGATCCGGCCCCAGCGTGGCGCCGACCCGGCCGAATCCGGCGCGAGCGCGTCGAACGCGCGCTGCGCGAGCAGCCACAGCGCGGCGCTGTCGGCGAAGGCGCACAGCAGTTCCAGGTCGAATTCGCTGATCGCCTCGCCGGCGCCGCGGCGATCGGCATAGACCGCGCCGAGCACGCGCCCGGCGTGCAGCAGCGGCAGGCAGACCAGACTCTTGAGGCCGCCTGCGAGCACCGATGCGCGTCGCGCCAGCCACAGTTCGTCGGCGATCCAATTGACCACGATCGGCCGGCGTTCGGCCAGGCAGCGCTGGACCGCGCCGACGCTGCCGGAGAACGCGCGCTGCTGCAGCGCGTCGCGATCGAGCATCAGGCTGGCGCGCACGATGAAGTCGCCGTCCTGCGCCAGCAGCAGGAAACCGCGGCTGCAGCCGGCCAGTTCGACCACTCCGCGCAGGATGTCGTCGGCAAGGCCGGCACCGGGATCGCGGCGCCCGGCGTCGGCGTTTGCGGGCGGGGCAGCGCTAGGTGTGGGCGTAGGCGCGGGCGTGGCGGCGGGTTCGGCGCGCGCTTCGGCCACCGCGATCGCGGTCGCGCCGATGCCGAGCCGTTCGACCTCGATCCGGCGCGTCCACGCCGCCGACAGGTCGCGCTGCGCGCGCTGGCGTTGTTGCTGGTCGAGCGCGGACACCTCGTCGATCACCGAGAACTCGCACAGCACATCGCCGAAGCGCAGCCAGCATTCGCCCTGGTCGAGGCGGGCGCGGCTGATCTCCAGGCCGTCGACGTGCGAGCCGTTCTTGCTGCCCAGGTCGAGCAACTGCCAGCCGTTTTCGTCGTGCAGCAATTCGGCGTGGCTGCGCGACACGGTCGGGTGATCGATGCGCAGCCCGCAGTCGCTGTCGCGGCCGATCTGCACGCGCGAGCCGTCGGCGATCCATCGGCTGATGGCGGCGGCTTCGGGCGGGTAAGCGATCAGGCGAGCCGGCATGGCCGCATCTTAGCGCGCGGCCATGACGTCCCGCGCCTGGTCACCGTCGTGTTTGGGACAGCCGTGGCAACGCCGGCGTTACGGGCCGTGGTCGCGCAGGAAGGCGATGCTGAAACGCAGGGTGGCGGCGCCGGCGGCTAGCTCGCCGGCATGGTTGCGGTGAGTGCGGGTCGCGCGCCAGGTGTTGGCGATGTAGCTGCCGGCGCGGGTCTGCGCGCGGCCGCGGACATCGTCGGTCGCGGCCAGGGCCGCGGCGTAGTCGGCCACCGCCAAGGCGCTTTCGACGTCGTCGAGCAGGTCGTCGAAGGCCGCGCGCTCGGCCAGCGGCAGCAGCTCGACCCGGTTGCGCAGGCGCGCGATCTTGTTGGCGATGACCGTGCCGGTCGGACGCAGGTCGGCCAGTATCAGGAACTGCGAGAACCCGCCGTAGGTGCCGCGCGCGCGCACGCTGCCGGCGGCGATTTCGTCGGTGATGTCGCGGAACGCGCCGCCGAGCGGCGCCTTGAACAGACGCAGCCGGCTGCCGGCGGTGTAGGGCAGCAG
Source organism: Lysobacter sp. Soil_N_51 (assembly GCF_057655755.1). NCBI lineage: Bacteria > Pseudomonadati > Pseudomonadota > Gammaproteobacteria > Lysobacterales > Lysobacteraceae > Lysobacter > Lysobacter sp. Soil_N_51. The sequence continues at coordinate 193,240 of NZ_JBDGLR010000003.1, forward strand.
GTGGGTGTGCAATTCGACCCGGCCGGTGCCGTTGAAGCGCAGGCCGCCGTAGCGGGGCGGTTCGATCGTGACCATCACCGGCAGCGTCGATTGCAGGGTGGTCAGGTCGAAATCGGGCAGGCGTGCGAGCAGTTCGGCGTCGCTGAGGCTGACCGCGCGCGCGCTGATGCCGAGGCTGTAGGGGCTCAGGCCGCTGGCGTCTTCGAAATCCAGCAGCACCTCGACCAAGGGCGACCCCGGCAGGCCGGGCAGGGTGATGCTCGCCTCGGCGTGGTTGCCGCTGGCGCTCACGCTGACCGGCAGGGTTTGCGCCTGCGCGCTGGCGGCGAACAGCCACAGGGCGGTGAGTGTCCAGGCGAGCCAGGCGGCGCCCCGGCGCGAGGCCGGCGACTGCGCGAACGTGTGTCTCATGGTCCTTCCCCCTGTTGCGTACCGGTGCGAATCAGGTTTCCGCCCCGGCGTGACTGCCAAGCCCGGGCTCGGTACGAATCCGGGTTCCCCGTCGCAGCGATGTTGCGGTATCGGTCCGGGTTTGCACAGCCTACTGCGGGTTTCCCGGCCGGTCTGTAGGGGTTTTTCCCTATGCCGGCTGGGCGGTCTTCCGGATGTTGCCGCAACCGCCATGCGCGCCAAGGTGAGCCACCCCAGCCGTGGGGGTCAACAGGGAGTTTCGCCGAACATGCAACTCAGCCGCCGCACCCTCATCAAATTCTCCGCTCTGGCCGTCGGCATGATGGCCAGCGGCATGAGCCTGGCCGAAGCCCGCCTCGGCGCCGCGCTGGAAACCGCGCTGAGCACCGCCCAGGCCGCCAAGCCGCTGGAAGTGATCGTCTCCTACAACCAGAACGGCCCGCTGCGCGCGAGCCAGTTGCAGGCGCTCAAGCTGCTCGGCATCGACACCGGCGTGAGCATGCGCGCGCTGCCGATCGCCGGCGCCCTGGCCACTCCGGCGCAGATCCGCGCCCTGGCCCAGCGCGGCGACGTGCTGTCGATCCATCTCAACAAGCCGCTGACCTATTACAACCAGGAAGCGCGCGAGCTGTCGGGCGTCAACCGCGTGCAGGCCAACCCGGGCGACTTCGGCCGCACCACGCCGTTCACCGGCAAGGGCGTGACGGTGATGATCAACGACTCGGGCATCGACGCCACCCACGCCGATCTCAAGTACGGCCAGCGCGTGGTCCAGAACGTGCAGGCGTTGACCAATCTGCACTCGGTGGTCGACTTCCTGCCGGTGACGGTGCTGGAAAACCAGCTCAACACCGACATCAGTTCCGGTCACGGCACCCACTGCGCCGGCACCGTCGGCGGCAGCGGCGCGCAGTCCGCCGGGCTGTACCGCGGCGTCGCCACCGGCGCGGATCTGGTCGGTTACGGCTCGGGCGCGGTGATTTCGATCCTCGATGCGGTCGGCGGGTTCGACTATGCGATCTCACACAAGAACAGCTTCGCCTCGCCGATCAAGGTGATCTCCAATTCCTGGGGTTCCTCGGGCACCTTCGACCCGACCGATCCGGTCAGCCTGGCGACGTACGAGGCCTACAAGAACGGCATCGTCAGCGTGTTCGCCGCCGGCAACGACGGCCCCGGCGCCAATACCCACAATCCTTATGCGCAGGCGCCGTGGGTGATCTCGGTCGGCGCCGGCAACAAGGACGGCACCCTGGCCGACTTCTCCTCGCGCGGCAATCCCGGCGAGACCGCCAGCTTCACCATGCCCGACGGCCAGAGCTGGACCTACGTCAACGAACCGACCCTGGTCGCGACTGGCGTCGACATCGTCTCGACCCGCGCCTTGACCGGCGCGCTGCCGCTGCTGGCGATCCAGCAGGACGCCTCGCTCGGCGCGCGGCTGCCGTTCTACACCCACATGAGCGGCACCTCGATGGCGACCCCGCACGTGGCCGGCATCGTCGCGCTGCTGTTCGAGGCCAAGCCTTCACTCAAGCCGCTGGAGGTCAAGCAGATCCTCAGCCAGACCGCCAACCCGATGGCGGGCCGGCAGCGTTTCGAAGTCGGCAGCGGCCACGTCGACGCCTACGAGGCGGTCGGGGTCGCGAACGCTTACTGATCCACCGAGTTCGGACCGGCCGCTCTCGTCGTACCGGTCCGCACCCCGTCCGCGGCTTCGCGTGCCCGATGCCGCGGGCGTCTCTCTCCGAACGCGGCAACTGTTGTCATGAACGGGTATCCGGATGGGTGCGGATACCCGTTTTTTTTGCTTGCGAAGTGGTGCTGAGTCGCGCGCTGCCGCGTTGATTTCATCGCCCATGGCCGCGGTCGCTTGGCTATGCCGATCGGATCAGCGTGTGTGGGAGACGTGGTGTTGCGACGCAGGAACGCGACGCGGAGCGAGAAAACCCTGAGAAGGGCGCGCGAGGTCGCTAGTGAGCAACGGGAGCTGCATTGCGGCGATGGCGGCAAGTGCGAATGCCGGATCGCGATTGCGGGCGGCGGATTGCATCGGGCGCGCGCAGGTTTGTGAACGTGCACGCGCAGGTGGGTGCAACGCGTCGACAACGGTAAACGCGAATGTCGGTGTCGCCCGACGGGCCAATCGGTTATCAGGCAGATACGGACCCCGCCGGAGGCGTTCGCGTCGATGCGCACGCCGCGACGGCGAAGCCGTATGGCCTGGCGATGTGGCTGCGCGAAACCAACCGGAGTGGGGCGGGAATGCGTGATGATCCGCCGCCAAGTCGATAAGTCGATCCAGCCGACGTTTTAGCGCAGCGATCGGTCGGCGAACGCTTTCACCATGACCATGGCCGGGCCGGGCGTTCAACCCTGGCCGAAGTTGTACGGTACGTGCGGCCGGCAAGCTCCGCGCCTGGAATCGCTTAGCGCGTGGTTGCGCCAGCGCGAGGATCCCCTGCTCCGATGTTGAACCGCGCCGCCGCGGACGGCGATACCTCATCGCGACGCAAAGCGCCGTAGTTGCCGGGTATCGATGACGCGCGCTGCGACAGCGCCGCGATCAGCGCGTCATGCTCGTGCGGGTAAGCGGCTGCGCGCGAAGCGGTCGGAGTACGAGCGGCGTGGTCATCAGCGGTGGCGGCGCCCGCAGATGTAAAAGCCGCGTGCGACCCAGGAACGACGGCACCCGAAACGGACGCGGGCACGGCGGACACGCCCGAAGCAAAGACGGGCGAAGCAAGCACGGGCGAAACAGGCACGCGCGAATCAGGCACATGCGAATCGGGCAGTTGCGAATCAGAAAGGGGCAAAACAGAAGGATGTGAAGCAGAAGGAGCCGCTGCTCGGGCCAACAGCGCCAGCGCCGAGACAGCGGCCAGTACGAGGAGGTAGCGGGGCAGCGCGCGGACCGAATCCTGGACCCAGATCGCTGCCTTCATGCACGCGCCCCGCATCGTCCCAGCGAGACAAACCGACCGGCCATCCTGGCCGTCGGCGCAAGTTCCTTTTTGCCGTGCATACCGCTACTCCAACCTCTGCAAATCAGTAACCCCGGCTCCGCTGGCTCACCTGCTCAAGGGTGACGGCCTGTTCTCCATTGCTGAGCGGCATCCGTGTCATCGCATCGACCGTGCTGCCGGGGCCCGCATAGATTGAGCCGCGGCCCCGGCGAAAGCAGTAGGCCGACGGCGCGGCGGGGTGTAGGAATTTTCTGACCCGGTCATTGCGCGGTTTCGAACCAGTCAGGCCGATCGATACACCCGTTCGGTCGATGCACCCAGGCGCGACCGGCGACGCCGCGACCGAGTCGCGGCCTGTCGCGTGATCGCGGCGATCGGCATCGTTGCTGCAGGTCCGTTCGGCGCATCCCGGCAACGCAACGCCCGGTTCGCAGCGAACCGCGAAACCCGACCTTCAGGGCTTCGCGTCTTCCGGCATCGTCCCGGCCGCGCGCATGTCCTGCTGCGCCTGCTTGATCGCCTTGACGTCGAGCGGAAGGATCCGGCTGATGAAGCACGGCATCTTGATCGACTGCCGGCCGAGCACCAGGACCTTGTCGAAGCGTTGATGCACGCGTCCCATCTGATTGCTGACCGTGATCGCCTGGGCGAAGTCCAGGTCCGGGCAGCCGCCGTTGAGTTCGAGCAGGTAGGCCTGGTTGGGCTTGGTCCACAGCGCGAGCGCGCTGTCGCCGAGCGGCGTCCAGCCGTTGATGCTGCCGAAATACTGGAAGCTGTCGACCGGCGCGCCGGCATGCGCGCGGTACAACGCCAGCCGCTGGTTGTCGTCCATCTTGGGGCCGGTCGCGCAACCGGCCAGCGCGAGCATGGCGAGCACGGTCGAAAGCAGCGCGGAAGTCAGCGGAATAAGCCGTTTCATGATCGATCTCCGGGCGGCGCGGCCGCCGTTGCGGGCGTTCCCGGGAATGATGCGCTCGCCCGCGAAAGGCGGCGTCGGTGCGGCCGGGCATCGTTCAGCGCGCATGAGGCTTGCCATCCCCGCCTGCCGTCCGTATCATGCCGCCTCTCTCACGGGTTGCCGTGAAATGGCCGGGTAGCTCAGTTGGTAGAGCAGGGGATTGAAAATCCCCGTGTCGGGGGTTCGATTCCCTCCCCGGCCACCATTTCGAAACAAGGGCTTGGCAGCGATGCCAGGCCCTTTGTTTTTGCCGGCTAGGTGGCTGGAAGCGGTCTATGGTGCGCGCTACTGATTTTCCTAGCCTATCCGGCGGAGGAAAACATCGTTGGGTCCATCGGGGGTGTAGGTGATCCACGCTTTTTCGCCCAAGGGGCTATGCACGCGAAGTCGAGATGAGTCGATTACGGGTTCTAACACATAGTCAGGGAGTTCAATGGCCACTGGTAGGGCTGCGAACTCTTGCCCGCCTGCTGTTAAGACGATGCTGCTGGTTAACCAAAAACCATGAGAATCTTTATCGGGCTTCATCGATGCAAATGATGCGGATGGCTCGATCTCCATGGACACATTGCCGGCCGAAAGTCGGGCGCCGCGAAGCAGGTGGTATGCGAATGAGATGTCCTTGGTTTCGTCTTCTGTGAGTACGCAGTCGGGTGGAATAATGAAATTCAGGTCAAGGCATCGTGCAATTAAATGCAAACGGCTCAGCATTCGTACGTGATACAGCCACCCTCCGATTGTTTCGATAGATAACTCGGATGGCTGCAGCTTAGTTCTACTTCCATCGAAGATTATTTCCGGAAGCATCGCTCTCTCTTCGGCAATTTGCTCTGCCCATGTGCCCGCAACAGCTAGTTCTGTTAGATCTTGGATCGGAATGCTGGTGAGCATGCTTTGTCGCAGGTCAAATGTTGTGTTTCCGCGTCCATGTTCATCAATGCGCGCGTCGATCTGGAATAAGCCGTTAAGCGAGCCGCTGGATATTGCAAAGCCCTTCTGGCCAACAAACAACTCTGCCTCGATTTCAAGGCACTGGGCCATTGGTGAAAATCTGCGGCCCGGGTGGATGCGAACGATGCCCTTGCGTGGTTTATTTCCAATTGTGAGCGCGCCCGAGTGCTTGTTGCTCATGCCCAGCGTTTCAAATAATGGTGAGCCACTCAACTGAAACTGGCTGACTTCGACTTTTCGGGGAAGTCCGTATTCGAGAGCCTCCTTTAGTTTGGAGATATTATCCGCACGTTTGTCAGGCTGAAAGCTAAACCTCGTTTCAGCGCTTTCAGATCTTGCGAAGACCTCATGCTGTTCTCTCCCATTACTCACACCAACCTTCACTAGGAACCGGGGGTCAATGTTGCTTAGAAATGTGGATCGTTCTTCAGCCATCTGGGCTAGTGCGCCCGCACACTCATTTGCTGGAGCCAGAATTTTGTCGAGATAGCGTCCGAATGCATCTCGATCAGAGAGGTTTCGGGAAGCATCCATTGGAATGCGAGCGATGCCGGAGCCTGTGAGTCGAGAGCGGTTGCTTTTTGCCCATTCTTGGATATGCAGCCAATAAAAACAGCCGTCAGGGGCCGCGCGCACAAGAAAAACTGGATGTGGATTGCGAACATATTCCACGAGTCTATGCTTATCGACTGGTGCGACTAGGCTGGCTCCTCGCCGCTTTTGAATGGTTCCTTTAACCTGTACGAGAAATCTGCTGCCGTGATAACGCACTCGGTCGGGTTCCACAAACAGGTCATAGCCGGCATCGATCCTGTCTCGACCGACTGACCATCCCCACTTCATGAAGCGAATTCCAACCTCATCTTCGGCGATGGTGCCGGTCTGTTCGTTTTGCGTGAAGTTTGACGCCATGGCTCTTATCCAGTGTTCGTGGTTGTTAGGCGAAGATGTAATCTCGAATGTAATTTGGCCCAGCAGGCGGCGGCAATCTGTTCGTCCAACGCTCACAGAGCTCGTCCAAGCCGCTTTAAGATCGGGCTTGACAGCCCCGGACACGGACATTACGTTCGCACTCCCCATTACCGCTGATCGGCGGGCCCAGAGGGATACCATGTCCGAGAGTGTAGCCACCCGCTAATCCTTCGCTGCGCGAAGGTGGGTAACGCGTCGAGTCTTACGCCGTTCGCGCCATGCGAATGGGCGTCGTCGCGTTCGTTTCGGCTACAACCGACATGCGATATGAAAATTTCCCAGCGACAGCCGCGCACATTGCGCGCGCGAGCCATGGGTGGAGCGTCGCTCCATCGAACCAACCAAAGCCGGCGACTAATGGCCGCCGATTCAATCCAACAACCTGTCGTCACCGCCCCTGATCGCGTCTTCGACGACACCGCGGTGCATTCGTCCGCGGCACGCGGACATTGCCGTGGGCGGTGTTGGCCCGACGCTCAAGGGCGGAGCATCGACATCCCGATGGCCGGCCGCCACCGGCATCCACACACATCACGGCCTGAGCCGATGCGTTCTCGTCCTCACGACGAGGTGAAGTCATGCTGAGCCTGTTGATGTTTGCCCGAACACCTTGTCTCTCAAGACCATGCGCCATGGAGGAGCTTATGCAGATCGCGATCGAACAACCGCAGCATCACGCCGAGGTCTTCGAAGTTACCCGCGCGGCCTTCGCCGGCGACGACGAGGCGCACTTGGTCGAGCGCCTGCGCACGGACGGCCTGGTGCGGCTGTCGCTGGTCGCGGTCGAGGACGAGGAGGTCGTCGGCCACGTGCTGTTCACCGATCTGGCGGTGACCGTCGACGCACGCGCGCTGCGGGCGCTGTGTCTGGCGCCGGTATCGGTACGGCCGGATTACCAGAACTCCGGCGTGGGGTCGATGTTGATCCGCGAAGGCCTGCGGCAGTCGGCGCAGGCCGGTTTCGAAGCGGTGGTCGTGCTCGGGCATCCGGCCTATTACCCGCGTTTCGGTTTCAGCCCGAAGCTCGCGGAAAAACTGGTCGCGCCGTTCTCGGGCGATGCGTTCATGGCGATCGAACTGGTCGACGGCGCGCTGCAAGGCCAGGCGGGGACGGTCGTGTATCCCGAGGCGTTCGGGATCGTGGACGGTCATTGAGCCGATGCGAAAACACAAAGCCCGGCGCTACGCCGGGCTTTGTTCTGCATGCATGTTCGATACAAGCAAGCCGACGGCTCAGGGCTGCGGATTGGTCCCGCAGTTGACCGTGCGGATGGTGAAGTAGCGGGTGTGCGTGCCCCAGTCGAACGGTTCGCCGCGGGCCTGGGTCGCAGATTTCCGATCGCGAAGCGTGACCGCGGTCGGAGCGAGGTGATCAGGCTTCGGGCACGTAGCCGGCCGGCTTGTCGGCGCCGCCGCCGAACAGGAATTTTTCCATTTCTTCCTGCAGAAAGGCGCGGTGCTTGGGGTCCAGCGGCGACAGGCGATTTTCGTTGATCAACATGGTCTGATGCGCCAGCCATTTGGCCCAGGCGGGTTTGCCGATCTCGGCGAATACGCGCTTGCCCAGTTCGCCGGGCCAGGGCACGAAATCCAGGCCCTCGGTCTCGCGTTGTTCGTACTGGCAGAAAACGCTGCGGCTCATGGGATGGTCCTGGTTGGAGAAAGGGAGCCGCTCGCGCGGCGAGGGCGGCAAGGTTTGCGGGCGCCGTTCAATGCGCCGCTTCGATCAGTTTGCGGATCGGCGCGGGGATGCCGAGCGCGGCGAGTTCGGCGCGGGTGTACCAGCGCAGGTCGTCATTGTCGCCGACCGCGTCGCGCAAGGCGACCCGGCGCCAGCGTCGCGGCTGCAATTCCAATTTGTAGTGACTGAACGCGTGCGCGATCGGCGGCAAGGTTTCGCCGGCGTCGAACTCGCTGCCGGCGGCGTGGGCGGCGAACCACTGCGCGGCCTGCGCTTCGTCGTCGGCCTGCGGCAAGGTCCACAACGAGGCCCAGATGCCGACCGGCGGACGCCGCTGCAGCAGCACGCGATCGTCCGCGTCGAGCAGCCACAGCACCTGCGCATACCGTTGCGGCGCGACCTTGCCGGGCTTGGGCGTCGGCAATTCGGCGACGCGGCCCTCGATGCGCGCGATGCACTCGTGTTGCAGCGGGCACAGGATGCAGGCGGGATCGGCGCGCGTGCACAAGGTCGCGCCCAGGTCCATCTGCGCCTGGGTGTAATCGACCATGCGCGCGTGCGGCAGATGCGATTCGGCCAGCGCCCACAATTGCCGTTCGATCGCCGGCAGGCCCGGATAACCGGCGATGCCGTGGTAGCGGCTGAGCACGCGCTTGACGTTGCCGTCGAGGATCGCGTGGCGATCGCCCCAGGCCTGCGAGGCGATCGCCGCGGCGGTGCTGCGGCCGATGCCGGGCAGTGCGGTCAGCGCATCGAGATCGCGCGGCAGATCGCCGCCGTGGTGTTCGACGCACAGTTTGGCCGCGGCGTGCAGATTGCGCGCGCGAGCGTAGTAACCCAGTCCCGACCACAGCCCGAGCACGGTATCCATCGGCGCGGCGGCGAGCGCGGGCAGGGTCGGCAATGCGGCGACGAAGCGTTCGAAGTAGGGCGCGGCGGTCTTGACCTGGGTCTGCTGCAGCATGATTTCCGACAGCCACACCCGATACGGCGAACGCGGGTGTTGCCAGGGCAGATCATGGCGGCCGCTGACCTCGAACCACGCCAGCAGTTTGCCGGCGAAGGCGTCGGTGTCGTCGGTGTTGCTTTTGGCGCTATGGCTGGGGGATTTCATCGAATCGGGTGTGGTGAACGGCTAAGGCGTCGGGCTCGACGCCGGTGGCGGGTCGTCTTGTTCGATCTCGATCTCGACGCCTTCCAGGCTGGCGCCGGAGACTTCGATCTTCGGCGTGCTCAGGGTTCCGCTCAGCGGCGGCAGCAGCGCGCCCTGCGCGCCCGCGTCGACCCATTGCAGCATCTGCGGCAGACGGAAGCGGCCGTCGAAACGGGTCTGGTCGCGGCTCAGTCGCAGCGCGGTATCGCCGGAGAAATCGGCCGCGCCGCGGTAATCGAGCACGAACGGCAGCGGCGAGTGTGATTGGCCCAGCGGTGGCGGCAGCGCCGGCCACGCGTCGGGCCAATCGGCCAAACGGCCATCCAATTGCAGTTGCATCGTCTCGCCGAACGCGAAGCGACCGGCCGCATCGAAGTTGGGCATCACCCCGGCGCCGCGCACGGCCGCGCCCAGTGGCGCCAGACTGACTTGGCCGTCGCGGTAACGCAGCGGAGCGAACAGTCCGAATGCAAACGGCAGATCGGTATCGCCTGCGAGGTAGCGCGCCTGCGCGGCCAGACGCATGCGATCCAGGCCGAGGCCGTCGTCGCCGGCATGCAGTAACGCGCCCAGGCGAATGCGCATCGGCAGGTTCCAGTCCTTGGCGTCGACCGCGACCTGGCCGGCGAGGCCGAGTCCGCGCGCGGCGGCGGGACGTTGCAAGGTCGCGGCGAGATCGAACGGCACCTGCACGCCGCTGCTTTGCACGCGGCCTTGCAGGCGTCCGCGCACCGGGTGGTCGGGATGCAGCTCGGCGACGGCGATCGCGATGTCGTCGATCGACCAGCCCGCGCCGCCGACCCGGCCGCGCGTCACGCGCAAGCCATCGCTCAACGAAGGCAGCCGCAGCGGCTCGCTCGACGGCGGACGCGTCGCCAGCCAGCGTTGCAGTGCGGCGATATCCAGCTGCGGCGCGTCGAGCTCGACGCGTTCCACATCCAGCGCCGCCCCGGCGGCGCGGATCGTGCTCCACGGCAGCGACAGGTATACGCGCTCGGCGCGCAGCAGCGGCGTGGCCGCGCCGGGTTCGCGCGCGACCAGATCGCGCACTTCCAGCATCGGAGTGCCACGCAGGCGGTATTCGCTGGCGCCGCTGGCGGTGATCTCCAGGCCGAGCGCCTTGCCGGCCTGGCCGAGCACGATCCAGCTGACCTGGCTGGGTCGCGACACCCAGCGCAGCGCGATCAGCGCGAGCAACAGCAGCGCCGCGACGATCAGCAGTTTCCTGCGCCAGCGTCGCGGCCGCGGCGGGCGAGGCGCGGGCGGCGCCGTCGTGTCCGCGGGCATCGCGCCTCAGCCGCCGAGCGCTTCGGGCAACAGTGCGTCGACGAAGGCTTCGGCGTCGAACACGCGCAGGTCTTCCGGACGTTCGCCGATGCCGGCGAAGCGGATCGGAATGCCGAACTCGCGCGCCAGCGCGAACACCACCCCGCCCTTGGCGGTGCCGTCGAGCTTGGTCACCACCAAGCCGGTTACGCCTACGGCCGCGTGGAACTGGCGCAGTTGCGACAAGGCGTTCTGGCCGGTGGTGCCGTCGATCACCATCAACACTTCGTGCGGCGCGGTCGGGTCGACCTTGCCGAGCACGCGACGGATCTTGCCCAGTTCGGCCATCAGGCCGGTCTGGGTGTGCAGACGACCGGCGGTGTCGGCGATCAGCACCTGGGTGCCGCGCGCCTTGGCCGCCTGCAGCGCGTCGAACGCGACCGATGCGGCGTCGGCGTTCTGGCCCTGAGCGATCACCGGCACGCCGTTACGTTCGCCCCAGGCCTGCAACTGCGCGACCGCGGCGGCGCGGAAGGTGTCGCCGGCGGCGAGCATCAGCGGACGGCCTTCGTCGCGAAAGCGCTTGGCCAACTTGCCGATGGTGGTGGTCTTGCCGACGCCGTTGACGCCGACGGTCAACAGCACGAAGGGTTTGGCGTTGACGTCGATCACCAGCGGCTTGGCCACCGGCTGCAGCATCGCGATCAGGTCGGCGCGCAACGCCGCGAGCAGCGCGTTGGCGTCGGCGAACTCGCGCGACTTCATGCGCTTGCGCAGGTTCTCGATCAGCGCGGTGGTCGCGCCGACGCCGACGTCGGCGGTGATCAGCGCGGTCTCGATTTCGTCGAGCAGGTCGTCGTCCAGGCGCGGGTTGCGCGAGAACAGGCCGCCGAAGCTACGCGCGAACGCGCTGCCGCGCAGACGTTCACGCCAGCCGAGCTTGCCGGCGGGCGCGGCGGGTTTGTCGATGTAGTCGGTCGGCTCGACCGGTTCGGTTTCGGCCGAGATGGTCTGGACCGGAGGTGGTGGGATTGGCTGCGTCGCGGGCGCGGGCGCAACAGCGGCCGGCGTCGGCGCGGTGGGAGCTTGCACCGCGGGCGCTTGCGCAGCAGCAGGTGCCGAAGCAGCAGGCACCACCTGCCCAGGCTCGGCCGGCCGCGTCGCCGGTTCGGCCGGTTCGGTCGTCGCCAGCGGCGGTTCGATCTCGTGCAGCGCGGCCACGACTTCGGGCGGCACCGGCGGTTCGGTGGTGCGCGCTGGGTCTGCCGGCTGATGTGGAGCGGCGGGCGGTGGGGGCGCGCCGGCTTCGAGTGGCTGCGCGCTCGGGAACGCGGCGGCCAATTCTTCGGTGCTATAGCCGCGCTCGGCCGATTTTTCGGCGGCGGTTTCGTTTTTCTTGCGGCGGAAAAAGCTGAGCATGAGACGGGAGATGGGGCCATGCGCGAGAATCACCACATGCTAGCACCGGCCCCCAGAGTCCCCCGATGAACACTTTTCGACGCGGCCCGCGCGGTGGCGCCGACGCCGGCCCGCCACGATCGCCGTGCGGCCCCGCCAAGCCGGGCGCCAGCGGCGGCCACAACGCGCAGGCCGGCAAGGTGCGGATCATCGGCGGGCATTGGCGCGGCACCCGACTGAACGTGGGCGAGGCCCCCGGGCTGCGCCCGACCTCCGACCGGGTGCGCGAAACCCTGTTCAACTGGTTGATCCCGGCCTTGCCCGGCGCGCGCGTGCTCGACCTGTTCGCCGGCAGCGGCGCGCTGGGCATGGAGGCGCTGTCGCGCGGCGCGGCTTCGGCGGTGCTGGTCGAACGCGACCCGGCCCTGGCCGCGGAACTGCGCGCGCTGGCCGGACGCCTGCAGGGCGGCGAGGCGGCCCAGGTGGTCCAGGCCGACGCGCTGGCGTGGCTGGCGCAACAGCCGGCGGCCGGCGAGGGCAGTGCGGCGGGCTTCGATCTGGCCTTCGTCGATCCGCCGTTCGCGGCCGGGCTGTGGGACGCGGTCTGGCCGCTGCTGTTGCCGAGGCTGGCGCCCGCGGCCTGGCTGTACGTCGAAGCCCCCGGCGAGGCCGCGATCGAACTGCCCGCGCAGTGGGACCGCCATCGCGAAGGCGCCACCCGCGAGGTGCGTTACGCGCTGTATCGCCGCCGGCCGGCCTGAGCGGCCTTGTCGCGACCCCGGCGCGGCGGCCGCGGCGGGTGCTGACCAGCGCGCGCGGACGACTGCTACACTGCGCCGCATCCGGCGGGGGCGGCCCACCCGCTCCCTGTCATTCCATCAGCGAACGACCATCGAATGAGCTCGGCCCGCAACCGAATCGCCGTCTATCCCGGCACGTTCGACCCCATCACCAACGGCCACATCGACCTGGTCGACCGCGCCGCTCCCTTGTTCGAACGGCTGATCATCGGCGTCGCCGAAAGCCCGAGCAAAGGTCCGGCGTTGCCGTTGGAAGTGCGGGTGGACCTCGCCCGGCAGGCGGTCGCCCATCATCCGCATGTCGAAGTGCGCGGCTTCAATTCGCTGCTGGCCCATTTCGTCGCCGAAGTCGGCGGCGGGGTGCTGCTGCGCGGATTGCGCGCGGTGTCCGACTTCGAATACGAATTCCAGCTCGCGAGCATGAACCGCCATCTGATCCCCGAGGTCGAGACCTTGTTCCTGACCCCGGCCGAGCAGTACGGCTTCATTTCCTCCTCGCTGGTGCGCGAGATCGCGCGCCTGGGCGGCGACGTCTCGGGCTTCGTGCCGCCGGCCGTGGCCGCGGCGCTGCAGGCCGAATGGCGGCGCAGCAAGCAACACTGATCATCCACACGACACACGACCAATCCTTTAAGGGGCTTACGATGAAAACTTCCTCCCGCTTGCTGCTGATCGCCTGCCTGACGCTGCCGTTCGTGGCCGCCTGCCAGAAAGAGGAGAAGAAGGAGGTCGTCGAAGCCGCGCCGCTGTCGGCGCCCAAGACCAGCGACGAAAACGCCTGGAACGCGTATCTGACCGACGTGGTCAAGCGCAATCTCGACAACGTCACCGGCAGCACCTACGTGTACGTCCTGCCGGCGCCGGAAGCGCCGACCTTCGCCGGCGAATACGAGCGCATGGTCGAGAAGGCGCAGACCGACCTGTCGCGCGGCATTCTCGAAGGCAACCTGGTCGCGTTCGGCTCGCCGAATTCGGCCAAGAGCGCCGACCTGGCCGTGGCCGCGCTGTCGAAGGCCGAGCCGAGCACGATGAAGGGCGTCAAGTTCATCTTCATCGGCGACGCCGCCGACAGCGAACGCGTCAAGACCGCCGCCACGCCGGCCGGCGTGAACTACGTGTTCGTGCAGGTCAAGTAATCGTCTCAAGCAAGCGGGGGCCGATCGGGCAGGCGGCGCGGTGCGTTCACCGTGTCGCCGGCAGGTCGGCACATGCCGGTCGCGTCAGCGGCCGGTATGGCACCGCGGCCTTGCAGCGCTGGCAATATCGAATCGAGCCGCTTATGCGGCTCGATTTTTTTTGCGCGGAGATTCGCTTTGCTTTTGCTTCGCAGGGGGAGCAGAGCAAAAGCGAATCCCCCAGCCACCTTTTCCAACGGGGGGAACAGCAGTAGCGGATCGGTTCGAGATGGTGTGCTCAAGCCCGAACGCGGCTCAAGCACACCCGGCCAAGCGCGTGACCCAGCCCACTTTGCAAAAGGGGGCGGCGCCCGGCGCAACCGCGAGGTCGAAAAACTCTGCGGCGCGGGGGATTCGCTTTGGCTCTGCTCCACTCGCAGAGCAAGGAAAGACAATCCCCACACCACCGATCCCACCTGAACAACACCGTCAGGCCAGCGACCCCCGCCCACGCGACGCAGCATCCCGGCCCATGGCTATGCCCCAGGCCCCGCGCGGCCTAAACTGCGCGCATGCGCTGCCATAGCGAATTCCGCTGCCCCCACGGCGCTGCCTGCCCATGTCGCTGAAGATCAACGAACTGTGCGTCAACTGCGACGTCTGCGAACCGGCCTGTCCCAATCAGGCCATCGCCCAGGGCGAGACGATCTATGTGATCGATCCGGCGCGCTGCACCGAATGCGTCGGTCACTACGACGAACCGCAATGCGTGGTCGTGTGTCCGGTCGAGTGCATCGACAAGGACCCCGCCCACCCCGAATCCGAGCCGCAGCTGCTGGAAAAACTGCGGCGTCTACAACTGGAGTGAACCCGATGCGCAAGATGCCGTGGCCGCGAGCCGGTGCGTTGTCCCCGTGGCTGCTGGCCTCGTTGCTGCTGATCGCCGCGCCCGCCTACAGCGAAGCGCCGGCGCAGAAAACCGCCGCGCGCGCGCAGGCCGGCACGAGCGCCGCGCATCCGCCCGGCGCCGCGATCGCCAGCGCGCATTCGCTGTCGACCCAGGCCGGCCTGGAAATCATCGGCAAGGGCGGCAACGCCTTCGACGCCGCGATCGCGGTGTCCTCGACCTTGTCGGTGGTCGAACCGATCAGTTCGGGCATCGGCGGCGGCGGTTTCTTCCTGCTGCACGATGCGAAGAGCGGTCGCGATGTGTTCGTCGACGCGCGCGAAACCGCGCCGGCCGCGTCCACCCCGGCCGCGTACCTCGACGACAAGGGCGAACTCAACCGCGATCGCGCCACCAACGGCCCGTGGTCGGCCGGTATCCCGGGGCTTCCGGCCGCGCTGGTGCACCTGGCGCAGAAGTACGGCAAGTTGCCGCTCAAGACGTCGCTGGCGCCGGCGATCCGGATCGCGCGCGAAGGCTTCCCGATCTACGCGCGCCTGGAAAAAGGCTACGGCAGCCGCCGCGAGGTGATGGAGCGCTACCGCGGCACCCGCGAAGTGTTCCTCGCCGCCGGTCATGCGCCCAAGACCGGCGAGATCCTCAAGCAACCCGATCTGGCGCGCACGCTGGAACTGCTCGCGGCCAAGGGCTTCGACGGTTTCTATCGCGGCGACGTCGCCGACAAGCTGCTCGCCGCGGTCAAGGAAGAGGGCGGCCAATGGCAGGCCAGCGAACTGGCCGGCTACAAGATCCGCGAACGCGAACCGCTGCGGCTGAAATACCGCGGCTGGGACATCGTCACCGCGCCGCCGCCGTCCTCGGGCGGCGTGGCGATGGCCGAAATCCTGCAGATGATCGAAGGCTGGGACCTGAGCAAGCTCGATCCCGCGCATCGCACCCACATCCTCGCCGAGGCGATGCGCCGCGCGTACCGCGACCGCACCCTCTATCTGGGCGATCCGGACTTCGTGAAGATGCCGCTCAAGCGCCTGACCAGCCCGGATTACGCGGCCGGCCTGCGCGCGACGATCCATCCGGAAAAGGCGACCCCGAGCGATCTGCTGTCGGGCCAGCCGGCGCCGCTGGAAGACGACGAAACCACCCATTTCTCGATCATCGATCGCGACGGCAACCGGGTCTCGGCGACCCAGACGGTCAACCTGCTGTACGGCTCGGGCATGATCGCGCCGGGCACCGGCGTGCTGCTCAACAACGAGATGGACGATTTCGCCCTGCGCCCGGGCACGCCCAACGCCTTCGGCGTGATGGGCTTCGGCGCCAATGCGCCGGAACCCGGCAAGCGCATGCTCAGCTCGATGACCCCGAGCTTCCTGGAGTCGCAGGACAAGGTGATCGCGGTCGGCGCCCCCGGCGGCAGCCGCATCATCACCCAGGTGCTGCTGGCGATCCTGGCCTACGACGCCGGCCTGCAACCGCAGGCGGTCGCCGCGCTGCCGCGCATCCATCACCAGTGGATGCCGGACGTGATCTCGGCCGAACAGGGCGCGCTCGACGCCGATACGGTCAAGAAGCTGCAGGCCATGGGCCACAAGGTCAACGCCGGCGAATCGAGCTGGGGTAACCTGCAGACGGTGATGTGGGACAAACGCGCCAACACCTTGTCGGGCGGCACCGATCCGCGCAATCCGGTGGGATTGGCTGAGGTGGTGTTGAAGCCCTGACGGGCTGGGGATTCGGGATTAGAGATTCGGGATTCGAAAGCGGTTTGCGACGGCTGCGGCTATTGCGAATCCCGAATCCCGAATCACCAATGCCGGCAACCAATAGCGCACCCGCCACGCCGTGCAGTAGATTGCGCCGCATGGACAGCACGCACGGCGTTTCAGCACAGGGGAACCGGCAATGAGTGACGACGACAAGCGTTGGTACACCCGCGTGCCCGCGATCTCGATCGCGCTGGTCGCGTTTCTCGTCGCCCTGACCACGCTGATCAACAACGTGCGCGAGATCGGCGGGCTCAAGGACAAGACCCCGTCCGCGCCGGCCGCCGCCACGCCGGCCGCGCCGCTGGTCAAGCCCGAGGCGCCCAAGGCGCCGTCGCGCTATTCGGTGCTGCTGACCCTGGAAAAGATCGAAGTAGTCAACGACGGCACCAGCGGCAGCACCTCGTGGTCGTTCGACGTCAGCGCCGGCGGCCAGGATCTGTTCGAACTGCCGGCGCGCGATTACCTCGATAGCGAGGAAAGCCGCAACGTCACCCCGCGCACCAGCGACCCGTCGATGGGCCGGGTGGTCCTGGTCCCGGGCCAGGAAATGCTGATCAAGATCAGCGGCCGTTCCTCCGGACTGATCAGCAAGGCCTCGGCCAGCGGCACCGCGACCCTGGTCGCCGAGCGCGCGCTCGCGCCGGTGCGGGTGGTCGCGGCCGATCCGCGCGATGGCGAGTTTGTGTTTCATTTCGCCACGGTGGCTACGGCGCAGTGAGGCCGGGATTGGGGATTGGAGATTCGGGATTCGATAAAGCCGCGATGTCGCTTTCGTCGCTCGTTTATCGGTTTAGCCCCGCTTTTGCCAATCCCGAATCCCAAATCCCGAATCCCGGCTAAAATCAAACCTCCCCCGCCACCCCGGTACCACCGCCATGAAACTCTGGTCGATCCTGGGCAATTCGCAGAAGCTCGACGGCGGCGCGATGTTCGGCAACGCGCCGCGCGCGATGTGGGCCAAATGGTCGCCGCCCGACGAACACAACCGCATCGCGCTGGCCTGCCGCGCGCTGCTCGCCAGCCCGCTGGCCGGCAAGACGGTGTTGTTCGAGGCCGGCATCGGCGCGTTCTTCGAACCCAAGCTGCGCGAACGCTACGGCGTGGTCGAAGATCGCCATGTGCTGATCGAGTCGCTGGCCAAGGCCGGTTTCGCGCCGCAGGACATCGACGTGGTGGTGCTGTCGCATCTGCATTTCGACCATGCCGGCGGTTTGCTCGCGCCGTGGTCGGAAGGGCAGGCGCCGCGGCTGTTGTTCCCGAATGCGTCCTATCTGGTCGGCCGCGAACACTACGAGCGCGCACGCCATCCGCATGCGCGCGACCGCGCCAGTTTCATCGCCGAACTGCCGCAGTTGCTGGAAGCCACCGGCCGGCTGGAACTGGTCGAAGGCGCGCATTCGAAACTGCTCGGCGACAGCGTGCGCTTCCACTACAGCGACGGCCACACGCCCGGCCTGATGCTGGCCGAGATCGTCGGTCCCGAGCGCGAAGACGGCCAGCCGCATGGCGGCGTGGTGTTCTGCGCCGACCTGATTCCCGGCCGGCCGTGGGTGCATGTGCCGATCACCATGGGCTACGACCGCAACGCCGAGCTGTTGATCGACGAGAAGAAAGCCTTCCTCAGCGACAAGCTCGAACGCAACGTGCATCTGTTCTTCACCCACGATCCCGATTGCGCGCTGGCCCAGGTGGTGCGCGACGACAAGGGCAAGTTCGGCACCACCCACGAAGTCGCCGAATTGCAGGCGCGGGCGCTGGCTGCATGAACTTGCGCCGCGCGACGCGGCGTTGGCGCGGTCTCGCGCTCGCCGCGGTGCTGCTGATCTGCGCCGTCCCGCTGTCGGCGCAGGAAACCGCGGACGGCGAACCGCTGGGCGACCCGCAGGCCGGCAAGGCCTTGTCGGATCGCGATTTCGGCGTGAGCACGCGCCAGTTCGGGCTCGATCGCCGGGTCGAGATGTACCAGTGGCGGCGCGAATTCGGCATCGCGACCCAAGGCGAAGGTTACGAGCGGGTCTGGAACGCTGCGCCGATCGATTCGGCCGGTTTCACTTCGGGCTACGTCAATCCGCCCAAGATGCCGCTGGAAAACAAACGCTGGTGGTCGGAGTCGGCGACGCTCGACGGCAAGCCGCTCGGCAGCGAGGTATTGCGCGCGGTCGGCGAGTGGCGGGTGTTCCGGCCGAATTTCAGCCGTCTGCCGGCGAATCTGGCGGCGACGTTTCAGCCCGAAGGCGATGGCCTGGGCAGTTCGGAGAATCCGCTCGATCCGCAGATCGGCGACTTGCGCGTGACCTGGCGCGAACTGCGCCTGCCGTCGCTCGAGGGCAAGCTGGAGCTGCGCGACGGCGTGTGGCATCTGCGGCCGGAGGCGATCGCCGCGGCCTTGAATCCAGCGGCGGCACGCGAGCGCGCGATCGTGGTGGGGGCGGAGCCGGAGGACAAGCGCTGGTCGCCGGGCTGGTTCGCGCTGGCGGTCGTGTTCGCGCTCGGCTTGCTGTATCGGTTGCGCAGGCGGCGGCGGGCGAAGGCGGCGGCGAAGTCGTAGGCGCGCGTTCTTGCTTCGGGGCGGGGGCGCTTCTGATCGCGTCGCGTTGCGATGCATGGCCGTGGCATTTCATCGCGATTAATCGCCGTAGCGCGGCATCGGCAGAGATTCGAACCGACGCGCCTGGCTTTTATCGCCCGTCATTCCCGCGAACGCGGGAATCCAGCGACTTTGATCTTGCTACTCGTCCGAAGACGTACCGGCAGTTCGACCGCGCCCGCACGAAAGTCGATGGATTCCCGCGTTCGCGGGAATGACGGGCGGGTGGGATCGACACCTTCCTGTGAAGCGCGGGCCGATTCGTCTACACGTAAATCGCGGGATCGCTGAATCGCTAAACCGCCCAAGTCGCGAACCATCAAGCGTAATGCTTGGTCCCGAAAATCTTGTCGCCCGCATCGCCCAGTCCCGGCAGGATGTAGCCGACCTCGTTGAGGCGTTCGTCGACCGAGGCGGTGAACACTTCCACGTCCGGATGCCGGGCTTCCAGCGCCTTGAGGCCTTCCGGCGCGGCGACCAGGAACAAGCCCTTGATGCGCTTGCAGCCGGCGTTCTTGAGCAGGTCGACGGTGGCGATCAGGCTGCCGCCGGTGGCGAGCATCGGGTCGAGGATCAGCGCGGTGCGCTCGTCCATGCGGCCGGTGAGTTTTTCGTAGTAGCCGACTGGCTGAAGCGTCTGTTCGTCGCGCTGCAAACCGACCACGCCGACCTTCGCCGCCGGAATCAGTTCCAGCACGCCCGGCAGCATGCCCAGGCCGGCGCGCAGGATCGGCACCAGGGTGACTTTCGCGCCCTTGATCCGGCGCGTGACGACCGGCCCGGCCCAGCCTTCGACCACTGCCTCTTCGGTTTCCAGGTCGGCGGTGGCCTCGTAGGTCAGCAGGGTCGCCACTTCCGAGGCCAGTTCGCGGAACGACTTGGTGCTGTTGTCGGCGCGGCGCATCAGGCCGAGTTTGTGCTGCACCAAGGGGTGGCGGACTTCTACGATTTTCATGAGGGGCCTGGGGATGCGGGCGGCGGTTGCCGCAAGGATTGATGGTTACGGGTCGACGCGCAAGCGCGGCTTGGGCGTCGACCGAATCGGAAGCCGCGGCTTGTCATCCGATCCAGGTGCGCAGGCGCGCGGCGCGGTTTCACGGCGCTATGGGTTCCACCCGCACGCTTGGCGGCATGGCGTCGTCGAAGGTCCAGCGATAACGGTAAGGCGGATCTTCGGAAATCGCGACGATGCCGCGCGCTTCGAACGTCGCCGAAACGAAGATTTCGGCGCAATCGCAATACAGCAGCCAGCGCGGCGTTTGCATGCCGGCATCGAATAAGGCGAGAAAGCCTTCTGCTTCGAAGGCCCCGCCGCCACCGATGGCGATGCGGCCGTACG
The DNA here is from genome assembly GCF_057655755.1 of Lysobacter sp. Soil_N_51. Lineage (NCBI taxonomy): Bacteria > Pseudomonadati > Pseudomonadota > Gammaproteobacteria > Lysobacterales > Lysobacteraceae > Lysobacter > Lysobacter sp. Soil_N_51. The sequence goes on from NZ_JBDGLR010000003.1 coordinate 213,509, forward strand.
CGGCCCGAGCCTCGAACCCGGGATACAGCGTCGCCATGCCGGCATCGTCGCAAGGCGGCGGAAGCGAATCCTGATCGGCCAATTGCAGGCTGTCGCAGAGACTTCCGTGCAGGGCGAACCAACGCCCGTCCTCGAGCCGCACGCCGTTCGCCACCGGCAGCTCGAACGACGCGGTGGCGACGATACGGGGAAACACCGTGGCGGTGTCGTGCTCGATTACCGCCCCGGCTCAGGCGGTACGAACGTACTTGATCTCGATTCCGTCGCCGCCGCCGATCGCCGCGCGCAGCACGGTGATCAGCGAACCGGCATTGAGATGATCGATCTCGATCATGTCGACCACCGCGTGATCGATCCAGTAGTCCTGATCCTTGCTGTCTTCTTCCTCCAGCGCGGCGACCAGGATCTGCAGTTCCTCTTCGCTGATCTCGCCGATATCGGCGCCGGTTTCCTTGTTCGACAAACGGATCATTCCTGGGCCTCTTGAAGCAGAAGTGAGTGGAGAAAAGTGAGAAATGAGTATAAGCGACAAGCCGGCCCACTCACTCCTCACTCCTCTTAACTCACTCCTAGGTCTCAGGCCGCCGCTGCCGCGTAGACCTTGAGAGCAGAAGTGAGTGGAGAAAAGTGAGAAATGAGTATGCGCGACGGACCGCTCCCACTCACTCCTCACTCCTCTTAACTCACTCCTAGGCCTCAGGCCGCAACCGCCTGCTGCGCCCGCGGCCCCTCGCGCAGGGCGCGGCCGACCATCGACACCAGCAGTTCAAGTTCGTCGCTGGCGATGGTGAAGTTCGGGGTGAAGCGCAGCGAGTTCACGCCGCCGTGGATCACGCCGATGCCGCGCTCGCGCAGCCATTCCTCGGTGGAATCGGCGCCGAAGCACTTGAACTGCGGGGCGAGTTCGCACGAGAACAGCAGGCCGGTGCCCTGGACCTTGGTGATCAGGCCGCCGAGTTCGCTCTTGAGCTTCTCCAGCTTCTCGATCGCCTCGATGCCGCGCGCGCGGATGTTGGCGCGCAGCTGCGGGGTGACCTGCTGCAGCACGGCGACGGCGACGTCGAGCGCGCGCGGGTTGCTGGTCATGGTGTTGCCGTACAGGCCCTTGCGGTACAGCGAGGCGGCGCGTTCGCCGACCGCGAGCACCGACAGCGGGTACTGGCCGGCGTTGAGCGCCTTGGAGTAGGTCTCCATGTCCGGCGCGTCCAGGCCTTCGAAGCCGGGGTAGTCGATGATCGACAGCACGCCGTGCGCGCGCAGGCCGGCCTGGATCGAATCGACCAGTAGCATCGAGCCGTGGTTGCGGGTGAGTTCGCGCGCGGCGGCGTAAAAACCCACTGGCACGCCGCGGCCCGGGTCGCCTTCGCCCATCACCGGTTCCAGGAACATCGCCTCGACGAACCAGCCGTTGCTGTCGGCGTCGGCGAAGGCTTTCTTCAGCGCGTCGATGTCGTAAGGCTCGATGGTGATCACCGAGTCCTCGTGGCGGAAGCTGGCCAGGTGCTGCACGTAGGCCTTGCGCGAGGAATCCGAATACAGCGCCGGGCGCTCAGTGCGGCCGTGGAAGCTGCCCTTGACCACGATGCGCTTGATCGCGCGGCCGGCGTATTTGGCGCCCGGGTCGGTCATCAGCTTGCTGTTGACGTCGGCGATGCGCGCGGCCAGCGAGACCGATTCGGAACCCGAGTTCAAACAGAAGAAGCGCTCGTACGGACAGCCGCCGCGTTCCGCGCCGATGGCCGCGCGCAGGGCGCGTTCGAAGCGCAGCTGCGACAGCGACGGGGTCATGATGTTGGCCATCACCTGCGGCTTGGCCATCGCCGCGATCACCGCCGACGGGGTGTGGCCGAAGCCGAGCATGCCGTAGCCGCCGGAGTCGTGCAGCACCGCGCCCTTGAGGGTGACCACCCAGGGGCCGCGCGCGGACAGGGCGATGTACGGGTTGACGGCGTCGTCGGGGTAGAAATTGACGTAGCCGTCCTGGACCGCGTGGATCTGCGCGTCTTCGTCCAGGTCGAGCAGGTCGGCGTGCAGATCGCGGATCAGCGCGTATTCGGCGGCGGCGGCGGCGATGGCTTCGGCCAGGTCGGGATGATTGACCGCGAAACGCACGACGGTGTCGTCGTCCAGGCCGAGGGTGCGGCGCTTGCCGGCATGGGCGCGCAGCGGCGCGAGTTGGTTGAGCAGGTTGGTCATCTCGATCTCCAAAAGGTGTCCGGCGTCCGGCCGGGTTGACTGCGTGGGAGACCGTCCGCCCTCATGGCTGGACGCTCGCAGTTGCAGCAGCCCCCGGCTGCCAAGCGCCATCTCTCACGAACCGAAGCGGCCTGGGAACGGTCGCTTCGCTAACTCCTTGAAATGCCGGGACGTCGCGCAAGAATTTTGCGTGGCGCTATCGCCTTTCGACGATTTTTCGTTTCATTTCAATGATTTATGGGAGTCTATCACGTCCCCCGAGCGCCGATAACCCCCTGGCCATGGGCAGTTCACGGGCCGCGCCGAGCCGTTGTTTCCGCCGCTGGTGACGCTTGTCACCGGCGATGGATGCTTTCGCCCACTGCCGCGGCCGCGGCGTGGCGCCGACAGTGAAGTCACCTTCCGGCAACCCGTGTGGAGCCGCTCATGACCGCGATCCATCCGTTCCACCGCGTCGTCGCCGCCACCGTGCGCGCCGCTGGCGCAGCGGCCGTCGTGGCGCCCGTGCCCGCCGCGATGGCGCCATGGCTGCGTTACCGCTGCGGCAGCGCGAGCGCCGCGCCGATTGCGAATCGCAACGGCGTCGAGCGCCGGAGCACCACTGGCCCGGTGCGAATCTCTTGAGGTCGCCGCCGCGCGCCCGTCATGCCGCGGATGCGGACGATTTCGTCGGCCTTCGCTCGCGCATCGATGCGATCGCGGAGCGTTTGTCATGTCGCGCGGAGCATCGGGGGTATGCCGGCGACATACGCATTCGAGATCGAAGCCGTCGAACTCCGTTAAAGTCCGCATCGACCGTGACCCGCAGCCGGCCTGAATCGTTCAGATCGACCCGTTTGCATCGTTGCGCTCCGATCACTCGCCGTCGAGCTGCACGCACCCGCCCGGCGCGGGTGCCGATCGCACCGTAGGACCTTCGAACATGCGTCTGCACACCCCGCCGATCGACACCCAAGACAACCTGCTGGGTTGGCACCTGGCGTCGTTGCTGTATCTGAGTTTCGTGTTCATCCCGCTGTTTTTCTGGCAGCCGCCGTGGTGGATCATCGCCATGGCGATCGCCTCGGTGGTCGCGTTCCTGCCGATGTACTGGGCGTTCTATCGCGGCGGTTCCAAGCTGCGTCTGTGGCTGGTGCTGGCGGTCGCGGGCATCGGTTACGGGGTGTTGCCGTACGGGATCGGCGGCGGCACTTATCTGATTTTCGCCGCCGGCATGATCGCCAGCTTCCTGCCGCGCTGGCCTGGGCTGGCGCTGGCGGTGACGCTGTTCGCGATCTTCAGCGTCGAGGCGCTGGTGATCCTGCCGCCGGAGTTCTCGCCGGTGTCGAGCGTGCTGATCCAGATCCTGGTCGGCGCGATCGTCTACGCCGGCGTGCTGGCCGCGCGTTCGCGCGAATTGCGCAACGCCGAGCTGCGCCTCACCCAAGAGGAAGTGCGGCGCCTGGCCAGCCTGGCCGAGCGCGAACGCATCGGCCGCGATCTGCACGATCTGCTCGGCCACACCTTGTCGGTGGTGGTGCTCAAGTCGCAGCTCGCCGCGCGCCTGCTCGAACACGACAAGAAAGCCGCGCAGGATCAGATCTGCGAAGTCGAGCGGGTCGCGCGCGAAGCGCTGACCCAGGTGCGCGAGGCGGTTGCCGGCATCCGCGCCAACGGCCTGCAGGCCGAACTCGCGGCGGCGCGATTGGCTTTGCTCGGCGGCGAAATCAGCCTGGATCACAAGCTCGCGCCGGTGGATATTCCGCTTAACGTCGAGGCCGCGCTGGCGCTGGCCTTGCGCGAGTCCGTCACCAACGTGCTGCGGCATGCGCGCGCGCGCCGGGTCGATGTCGAACTGACCCAGGACGCGCGCGGCGGCATCGTGCTGCGCATCGCCGACGACGGCCGCGGCGGCGTGAGCGGCGAGGGCCACGGCCTGACCGGCATGCGCGAACGCCTGCACTCGGTCGGCGGCGTGGTCGAAATCGAAAGTCCGAACGGCGCCGGCACGCGCCTGAGTCTGCTGGTGTCGCGCGAGGCGCTCGCCGCCGCGCGCCGGCTGCCGGCGCCCGCCGCCACTCCCGGGACCGCGCGCGAGCCGGTCCTGCTCGAACGAGGTACCGCATGATCCGTTTGTTGCTCGCCGAAGATCAGGCCCTGGTACGCGGCGCGCTCGCCGCGCTGCTGAACCTGGAACCCGACATCGAAGTCGTCGCCGAAGCCGGCGACGGCGCCACCGCCTGGGAAGCGGTCAAACGCGTCCAGCCCGACATGGTGGTGACCGATATCGAGATGCCCGGCATGACCGGCATCGACCTGGCGATGCGGGTGCGCGACTCGGGCATGCCGACCCGGGTGGTGATCGTCACCACGTTTGGCCGCGCCGGTTATCTGCGCCGGGCGATGGACGCCGGCGTGCGCGGTTACCTGCTCAAGGACGCGCCGGCCGGGCAACTGGCCGAAGCGCTGCGCCAAGTGCATCGCGGCGGCCGCGCGATCGACCCGCAGCTGGCGGTCGCCGCATGGAGCGACGAAGACCCGCTGACCGAACGCGAGCGCCAGGTGCTGCGGCTGGCCGGCGAAGGCCTGTCCACCGCCGAGATCGGCGAACGCCTGCACCTGAGCCAGGGCACGGTGCGCAATTATTTGTCCGAGGCGATCGGCAAGCTCGACAGCAGCAACCGGATCGAGGCGTATCGGCGAGCCAGGCAGAACGGCTGGCTGTAAACCCACCGCCCCGGTTCGTCCCTGATCGCGGCCTCGATACCTACCTGTAGGAGCGGCGTAAGCCGCGACCACGAACTCCCGCCCACGCCGCAACCTGCAAGAACGCGGTCGCGGCTCACGCCGCTCCTACAGGGGGCCGCCAAGACGTCGCCTGGGTCGGTCGCACCGTAGTGGCCGCTATAAATCCATTGCATCCCCTCATCGCGGCCTCGATGCCCATCTGTAGGAGCGGCGTAAGCCGCGACCACGAACTCACGCCCACGCCGCAACCTGCAATAACGCGGTCGCGGCTCACGCCGCTCCTACAGGGGGCCGCCGAGACGCCGCCTGGGTCGGTCGCACCGTAGTGGCCGCTATAAATCCATTGCATCCCCTCATCGCGGCCTCGATGCCCGTCTGTAGGAGCGGCGTAAGCCGCGACCACGAACCCACATCTACGCCGCGATCTGCAAGAACGCGGTCGCGGCTCACGCCGCTCCTACAGGGGGCTATCGGGCTTTGTCGGGGAGGGTCATTCGACCCGGCACGCCCCCACTTTTGCCGATCCGGCCCAACACCCGGGATAATGGCCGCCTCCCCGATCCCGGCCCCGGCATTAGCCGCGGTCCGGCATCGCCCGCGTCCGCCCGTCCGAGCCGGTTTGCACCGGCCCCGACGCCCGCGGCGCATCGCGCCTAACGATCCGGTTTCTTGAAAAAGTCCGATTTCAACTACGAACTCCCGCCCGAACTGATCGCCCAGGCGCCCCTGGCCGAGCGTTCGGCCAGCCGCCTGCTGGTGGTCCCGCCCGCTCCCGCGCCGCGCGAGGACCGGGTGTTCAGCGATCTGCCGCAACTGCTGCAGCCCGGCGACCTGCTGGTGTTCAACGACACCCGGGTGATCCCGGCGCGGCTGTTCGGGCAGAAAAGCACCGGCGGGCGGGTCGAGATATTGATCGAGCGCCTGCTCGGCGGCAGCGAAGCGCGGGCCCAGCTCGGGGTGAGCAAGTCGCCGAAGGAAGGCGCGCGCATCGCCCTGGACGCCGGCGGCGAGGCCGAGGTGCTCGGCCGCGACGGCGAGTTCTACCGCCTGCGCTTCCACGTGCCCGAATCATTGGAGCAATGGCTGCTGCACGCCGGCCGCCTGCCGCTGCCGCCGTATATCCAGCGTGAGCCTGGGCAGGACGACGACGAGCGCTACCAGACCGTGTTCGCGCGCGAGATCGGCGCGGTCGCCGCGCCGACCGCGGGCCTGCATTTCGACGAAACCCTGCTGGCGCGGCTGCGCGAACGCGGGATCGAGTTCGGCCACGTGACCTTGCACGTCGGCGCCGGCACCTTCCAGCCGGTGCGCGCCGACAGCCTCGACCAACACGTGATGCACAGCGAGTGGCTCAACGTCGGCGCCGGCCTGATCGAGCAGATCCGCCGCTGCCGCGCGCGCGGCGGGCGGGTGATCGCGGTCGGCACGACCGTGGTGCGCGCGCTGGAAAGCGCGATCCGCCTGAACCCGGCCGACGACGGCGAACTGCTGCCGTTCGCCGGCGAAACCCGCTTGTTCATCCTGCCGGGCTATCGCATCACCTCGGTTGACGGCCTGATCACCAATTTCCATCTGCCCGAAAGCACGCTGCTGATGCTGGTCTCGGCGTTCTCCGGCAAGGAGCAAGTGTTCGCCGCGTACGAACACGCGATCGCGCAGCGCTACCGGTTCTTCTCTTATGGCGATGCGATGCTGCTGTGGCCACTCGAAGCTACTTAGCTCCGCCGTCCCATAAAGAAGCGACAAAACCCCAAGCCATCCAGGTGAAGTCACCCGCGCACGACGGCAACCGGGCACCCTCGCAACCCAAGCCAATGAATCCCGACCGCTCCCACCCGCGCGACACCACATGCGCCTCACCACCTAAAGGAACCCGCGCATGAGCCGCATGTCCTTCGAATTGCTCGGCAACGACGGCGCCGCGCGCCGCGGCCGGCTGACCTTTCCGCGCGGCACGGTCGAAACCCCGGCGTTCATGCCGGTCGGCACCTACGGTTCGGTCAAGGGGATCATGCCCGAGCACGTCGCCGAGCTCGGCGCGCAGATCATTCTCGGCAATACCTTCCATCTGTACCTGCGTCCGGGCCTGGACGTGATCGGCGATCACGGCGGCCTGCACGGGTTCGCGCGCTGGAACGGGCCGATCCTGACCGACTCGGGCGGTTTCCAGGTGTTCTCGCTCGCGCACCGGCGCAAGATCACCGAGCAGGGCGTGACCTTCGCCTCGCCGGTCGACGGCAGCAAGGTGTTCCTCGGGCCGGAAGAGAGCATGAACATCCAGCGCGTGCTCGATTCGGACATCGTGATGATCTTCGACGAATGCACGCCGTACCCGGCGACCGAGGAGGTCGCGCGCAAGTCGATGGAACTGAGCCTGCGCTGGGCCGAGCGTTCGAAGAAGGCGCACGAGGGCAACGACGCGGCGCTGTTCGGCATCGTCCAGGGCGGCGTGCACCACGACCTGCGCACGCGTTCGGCCGACGGTTTGAAGGCGATCGGCTTCGACGGCTACGCGGTCGGCGGCCTGGCCGTCGGCGAGCCCGAGGAGGAGCGCAACGCCATGCTCGAACACACCTGCCCGCAGCTGCCCGAAGACCGGCCGCGTTATCTGATGGGCGTGGGCCGGCCCGAGGACCTGGTCGAATCGGTCGCGCGCGGCGTCGACATGTTCGACTGCGTGATGCCGACCCGCAACGCGCGCAACGGCCATTACTTCACCGCCCACGGCACGGTGCGGGTGCGCAACGCCAAGTACGAACGCGACCTGCGCCCGATCGAGGAAGGCTGCGACTGCTACGCCTGCCGCAACGGTTTCAGCCGCGCCTACCTGCGCCACCTGGACCGTTGCAACGAAATGCTCGGGCCGATGCTGGGCACCTTGCACAACCTGCGCTACTACCAGCGGCTGATGGCGCAGATGCGCTCGGCGATCGAGCAGGGAACCTTTGCGGCCTTCCGCGAGTCTTTCTACGCCGCGCGTGCCTGAAGGCGGTTCGCCCGCGAGGGCGAACTCCCCATCCCCCTCTCCCGTCCACGGGAGAGGGCAGGGGTGAGGGCCCACCAGCCGACCTCGACCCATCCCCCGACCGGAACCCGGAAGGCGGCCAAGTCGCCAAGGCCGCCACCGCCTGGTCCGGACCCCAGCCCAAACCGGCGAACGTCTCTAAAACCGTGCGCTGGCGCCCATTTGGGCCCCGGCCGTGGCCCCCACCCAGCCGTGGCATAATCCCCGGCTATTTTTCGCTCCAGGACTTTCCAATGAATCTGCTCGACTTCTTGATCGCTCCGGCCCATGCCCAAGCCGCTCCAGCCGCGGCGCAGGGCGGACTGTTCGGCGGCGGCCTCGGCGGCCTGATCCTGCCGCTGGTGCTGATCGCGGTGATGTACTTCCTGATCTTCCGTCCGCAGGCCAAGCGCGCCAAGGAACACCGCGGCATGCTCGAAAAGCTGTCCAAGGGCGACGAAGTGCTGACCAACGGCGGCATCGCCGGCACCGTCACCGATATCGGCGAGAACTTCATCACCGTGGAAATCGCCGCCAACGTGCGCATCCGCGTGCAGAAGGGCGCGATCGCCAACGTTTTGCCCAAGGGCACCTTGAAGTCGGCCTGAGCCGACGCCACGCCATTTTTACAAGCGGCGACCGGGGAGGTCGCCGCAGGGGTTCTCGATGCTGACCTTCGCGCGCTGGAAATACTTCGTCATCCTGCTAGTCCTTGCGGTCAGCGTGATCTACGCGCTGCCCAATGCCTACCCGCAGGACCCATCGGTACAGATTTCCGCGTCGCGCAGTGACGGCGTCCAGGTCAACGCGAGCCTGGCCAAGAAGGTCGAGAGCCTGCTGAGCCAGGCCAAGATCCCGTCCAAGTCGATCAAGGTCGAGGATCAGGGCAACCTGCTGGTGCGCCTGGAAGACACCGACCAGCAGACCCGCGCCGCCGACCTGCTGCGTCCGCAACTGGGCAACGACTACGTGGTCGCGCTGAGCCTGGCGCCGACCGCGCCGGACTGGCTGGAATTCCTGCGCGCCAAGCCGATGCCGCGCGGCCTCGACCTTCAGGGCGGCGTGCACTTCGTCATGCAGGTCGATCAGGCCAGCGCGATCGACAAGCGCCTGGACGCCTATGTCGAAGACGTCCGCTCGACCCTGCGCGACAACCGCGTGCCGTACACCTCGGTGGTCCGTCGCGGCAACGAGGCGCTGGTCGCCACGCTCGGCACCGGCGCCGACACCGCCAAGGCGCAGACCCAGTTGCGCACCGCGTTCCCGACCCTGACCCAGAATCTCCAGGATCAGACCCTGACCCTGGAAGTGCCGCAGGCCGAACTGCAGCGCATCTCGCTGGAAGCCATCGAACAGAACCTCAACACCCTGCGCAACCGCATCAACGCCTTCGGCGTGGCCGAGCCGGTGATCCAGCGCCAGGGCACCGACCGCATCGTGATCCAATTGCCGGGCCTGCAGGACACGGTCGAGGCCAAGCGCCAGATCGGCGCGACCGCGACCTTGGAATTCCGCGCGGTGATCGGCAACGAAGCCACCGCCGACGCGGCGGTGCGCGACCGCAGCGTCCCGCCGGATGCGCGCGTGTACTACACCGAGACCAAGCAGCCGCTGCTGCTGTCCAAGCGCCTGCTGGTGTCGGGCGAGCAACTGGTCAACGCCCAGCCGATGACCGATCCGCAGGACGGCCGCCAGGGCGTGTCGATCACGCTCAACAGCGTCGGCGGCCAGCGCATGCTCGACCACACCCTGGAAAACGTCGGCAAGCGCCTGGGCATCGTGTATGTCGAGCAGACCCCGATCACCTCGATCGTCGACGGCAAGGAAGTGCAGACCATCCGCACCGACGAGCGCGTGATCAACTCGGCGGTGATCCAGGGCGTGTTCGGCAAGAGCTTCCAGACCACCGGCCTGAGCGCGGAAGAGTCCAAGGCCCTGGCCAGCCAGCTCAAGTCCGGTGCGCTCGCCGCGCCGATGATCTTCGTCGAAGAGCGCGTGGTCGGCCCGAGCCTGGGCGCCGAGAACGTCAAGCGCGGCACCATGGCGGTGGCGTACTCCTTCATCTTCGCGCTGAGCTTCTTCCTGATCTATTACCGCATGTTCGGCCTGATCACCTGCATGGCGCTGGTGCTCAACCTGCTGATGGTGGTGGCGCTGATGTCGATCGTCGGCGCGACCATGAGTCTGCCCGGCTTCGCCGGCCTGGCCTTGTCGGTGGGCATGTCGGTCGACGCCAACGTGCTGATCAACGAACGAATAAGAGAAGAATTGCGCGCGGGCATACCGCCGCAGACCGCGATCGCGACCGGTTACGACAAGGCCTCGGGCACCATCTTCGACTCCAACATGACCGCGCTGCTGGCCGGCGTGGCCCTGTACGCCTTCGGTACCGGTCCGCTGCAGGGCTTCGCGATCACCATGATCGTCGGCATCCTGACCTCGGTGTTCACCGCCGTCACCGTGTCGCGCGGTATCGCCACGCTGATCTACGGTGGCAACCGCCGCAAGCTCAAGTCCATCGCGATCTGACGGGAATACTCCAGACATGAAAATTTTCCCGCTGACCCTGCTGCCGAACGACGCCAACATCAACTTCATGAAGATGCGGTGGCTGTCGATTGCCATCGCCGCCATCATCATGTTCGTCGCGATCGGGGCGATGGCGACCCGCGGTTTCAACTTCGCCCTCGACTTCACCGGCGGCAACCTGGTCGAAGTGCACCTGGACAAGTCCGCCTCGCTCGACACCATCCGCGACAAGCTGGCCGCCGACGGTTACGACAGCGCCCAGGTCCAGACCTACGGCTCGGGCAACGAACTGCTGGTGCGCCTGCAGCCGCGCGAGGGCGACGATTCCTCCGCCGCCACCGCGCACGCCGCCCAGGCGGTGATGAAGGCGGTCACCGCCAGCGGCAACACCGGCAAGATCCTGCGCAACGAATTCGTCGGTCCTCAGGTCGGCAAGGAGCTGGCCCTCAACGGTCTGTACGCGCTGATCTTCGTGGTCGTCGGCTTTCTGATCTACATCGCCTTCCGCTTCGAATGGAAGTTCGCGGTGGCGGCGATCATCACCACCTTGCACGACGTGGTCGTGGTCGCCGGCTGGTTCGCGCTCAGCGGCCACGAATTCGACCTGACCGTGCTGGCCGGCATCCTGTCGGTGATGGGCTACTCGATCAACGACACCATCGTGGTGTTCGACCGCGTGCGCGAGAACTTCCGCTCGATGCGCGCCGATCCGGAGACCATCCTCAACCGCTCGATCAACCAGACCCTGTCGCGCACGGTGATCACCTCGTTCGTGGCGTTCCTGACCGTGGTCGCGCTGTACATCTACGGCGGCGGTTCGCTGCGCGGCATGGCCGAATCGCAGATGCTCGGCATCGTCATCGGCACCGTGTCCTCGATCTTCGTCGCCTGTCCGTTGCTGACCCTGGGCTTCCTCAAGGTCACCAAGCAGGACCTGCTGCCCAAGGCCAAGGACGACGCGGCACTGGCGCGTCGTCCGTAACGGACGGCGGGTCTGGTTGGACGAAAAAGGCCGCGCACTGCGCGGCCTTTTTCTTGGGCGTGGCCGGCCGGGCGATGGCGAGGCGGGGCGTAGTCGATATCTTGGTGCCGCCGTTCGATGATGCGGTGGCAGATCGGCGTCGCCGGCCATGGCGATATCCTTATCGAATGACGCGGGTCAGACCCGACTGCATGGAGCGAAGATGTCCGCACGCAACCAACAACAGATCAGCGACTGGAACGGCCCGGTCGGCGACCGCTGGCTGACCTACAACGATTGGCTCGACGAACGCACCGCCGCCTACGGCGAGGTGGCGTTCGCGGCCGCCGCGCCGCGACCCGGCGAAGCCGTGCTCGACATCGGCTGCGGCGCGGGCGCGACCTCGCTCGCGCTGGCAAGGGCGGTCGGCACGGGCGGCAACGTGATCGGCGTGGACGTGTCCGAACCGCTGATCGGCCGCGCGCGCGAACGCGCCCAGGCCTCCGGGCTGTCGGTCGAATTCCGCCTCGCCGACGCCAGCGCGCCCTTGTTCGCGCCGCACAGCTTCGATCTGCTGTTCTCGCGCTTCGGCGTGATGTTCTTCGACGACCCGGTCGCCGCCTTCGCCGAACTGCGCAAGACCCTTAAGCCCGGCGGCCGGATCGCCTTCGCGTGCTGGCAGGAACCGGCGAAGAACGACTGGTACGTGCTGCCGTTGAACGCGATCGCCGGGATCGTCGAGCAGCCGAGCGTCGACACCAACGCGCCCGGTCCGTTCGCCTTCAGCGACCCGCAGCGGGTCGAGCGGATTCTGACCGAGGCCGGATTCGCCCAGATCGAACTGCGCGCCTTCGAAGCGCCGTTCTACTACGGCCGCGGCGACACCCGCGAGGCCATGGTCGAGGACGCGTTGCAGCAGGTGTTTCGGGTCGGGCCGATCCAGCGGCTGTTGGCGGCGCAGAGCGAAGAGGTGCGCGAGCGCGCAACGATTGCGATTCGCGCGAAGCTTGCGGAGTTGGCGAATGAGCACGGCATCGCGGTGAGCGGGGCGACTTGGGTGGTACAGGCCCGGGTTGCTTGAATAGCCGGCCGCAAGCCGCTCCAGTGCGAGGCATTGAAACGACTCCTACAGGTGGCTTGACCTGAATTCGCGACCGTTGCCGATCGATGCGCATCAATAAAAAAACGCCGCGATGAGCGCGGCGTTTTCGTTAGGACTCGGCAATTCGACTCTTGTCTTGTCAATCGAACGCAGCGGCGTAGCCCGTATTAACGATCCGATTCTGCAACGCATCGGCGATCTTCAAATTACCCGCCACCAACTGCCGCGGCGGCAAACCGCGGTTGTCCATCGGCCCAGTCGAGCGGCCCTTGAAGTCGCAGACCTTGCCGCCGGCTTCGCGCACCATCAGGGCGCCGGCGGCGATGTCCCACGGCTTCAGGCCGGCTTCGAAATAGGCGTCGGCGCGGCCGCAGGCGACGTAGGCCAGGTCGAGCGCGGCCGAGCCGGTGCGGCGCACGTCCTCGGCGTCGACCAGCAGGTTGTCCAGGCACTTGAGGTGGGCGCTGGCGCGGGCGCGTTCGCGCGGCGGGAAGCCGGTGATCAGCATCGCGCCGGTCAGGTCCTTGCGCTCGGCGATGCGCACGCGCTTTTCGTTGAGCTGGGTGCCGCTACCGCGGCTGGTGGTGAACAGGTCGTTGCGCAGCGGATCGAAGATCACGCCGTGGATCGGTTCGCCGTTTTCGCACAGCGCGATCGACACGCAGAAATGCGGGATGCCGTGCAGGTAGTTGCTGGTGCCGTCGAGCGGATCGATGACCCAGGTGAAACGGGCCTGGCCGATCGGGCCGCTTTCCTCGCCCAGGATGGCGTAGTCGGGGGTGGCGCGGCGGAATTCCTTGATGATCTCCGCTTCGGCCAGGCTGTCGACTTCGCTGGCGTAGTCCATGCGGTCCTTCTCGACGATGTTCAGCGCATCCAGGCGGTGCATGTGGCGCAGCAGCACGTTGCCGGCGGAGCGAGCGGCCTTGACCATGAGGGTGACGGCGGGTTTCTGCATGGTTTACGGCCTCGAACGGGTGAGGTGGGGCAGGACTGACGGGGATAAAGAGCGGGCCGGCGCGTATGGCCGGGGCGGGGAGTTTACCATTTGCGCATGAACTCCGATCCTCGCGAAACCACGCCGCCGCCCGAGCGGCCCGAAATTGCCAACTCCGCCGCGGCCCAGGGCGACCCCGCCGCCGCGCCCGGCGCGGCCCAACCCACCCCCGCGCCGGACCCCGCCGCCGCCCGCATCCGTATCGTCCTGGTCGGCACCCAGCACCCGGGCAACATCGGCTCGGCGGCCCGGGCGATGAAGACCATGGGCCTGTCGCGGCTGGTCCTGGTCGCGCCCGAGAAGCCGCTCGACCGCGACGCCTATGCAATGGCCGCCGGCGCCGACGATGTGCTGGAGGCCGCGCCGATCCTGCCCGACCTGGCCGCGGCGATCGCCGATTGCCACTGGGTCCTGGGCTGCACCGCGCGCAGCCGCCGGATCGCGCTGGAGGAACTCGCGCCGCGCTTCGCCGCCGAGCGCGTCGACGCCCGCGCCCGCGAGGGTGCCCAGGTCGCGCTGGTGTTCGGGCGCGAGCGCACCGGCCTGAACAACGACGAATTGCAGCTGTGCCATGCCGCGGTCCATATCCCGGCCAATCCCGATTACAGCTCGCTCAACCTCGGGGCGGCCGTGCAGGTGCTCAGTTACGAGCTGCGCATCGCCGCGCTGGCCGCGGCCGCCGCCGATCCGGCCGGCGATCATCGGGACCCGCCGGCCTCGCACGCGCAACTGGAAGGCTTCTTCGGCCAGCTCGGCGAGGCGCTCGACGCGATCGACTTCCACAAGGGCCGCGCGCCCGAATCGGCGATGCGCAAGCTGCGCCGGCTGTTCCTGCGCGCCGACCTGGACGAGCGCGAAGTGCGCCTGCTGCGCGGGGTGCTCGCCGATGTCGAGCGCATGGCGATGCTGGCCGGTCAGCGTCGCTGAGCCGCTGGGCACGGGCGGGTCGTCGCCCGGCGCGCGCGCGTGCCGCCGAGCCGTTGCGGGGGCGCAACGCGGGCGTATCGGCGCGGCGGCGGTTCGATTACGCTGCGCTGGCAATCCGACCGGGTGACTTGAGTTGATCGCTAGCGCGCGGGTTCTGAGAGTGCTGTGGGGGCTCGTCCTGGCCGGGGCGTCGGCCTGCGTCGCGGCGTCGCCCGATATGCACGACGCGCGCGGCGGCCACCCGGAAGACACCGATGCGCATGTGCTGGTGTTCGGCCGGATCAGCGACGATCCCAAGGCCCATTACAAACAGCTCAAGCCGCTGCTGGACTACGTCGTCCCGCGCATGGCCGAGGTCGGCATCCGCGAGGGCCGCATCCTGATGGCCAAGGACGTGCAGCAGATGGCCAGCTATCTGCGTCGCGGCCGGGTCGACTGGGTCAGCGAGACCGCCGGCACCGCGATGCTGCTGCGGCAGCGCGCCGACGCGCGGCCATTGCTGCTGACCGAGCGCGACGGGGTCAGCCACTACCACAGCGTGTTCTTCGCCCGTCGCGACAGCGGGCTGCGCTCGCTCGAAGACCTCAGCGGCCACAACGTCGCGTTTCAACGGCCGACCTCGACCAGCGCCTATTTCGTCCCGGCCGCGACCTTGCTCGAGCGCGGCCTGACTCTGGAAATCCTGCTGTCGCCGACCGACCGCATCAACCGCGGCGGGGTCGGTTATCTGTTCGCGCGCTCCGAGCTCAACATCTCGACCTGGGTGCACAAGCGCCTGGTCGATGCCGGGGTGATGAGCAACCTGGACTGGAACAACCCGCGGCGAATGCCCGAAGCCTTCCGCCGCGACCTGATCGAGATCGGCCGCAGCGAGGACTATCCGCGCGCGCTGGAAGTCGTGCGCGGCGATCTCGACCCGAAGGTCGCCGCGCGCCTGCGCGAGGTGCTGATGGATGCGGCCGGCGATCCCGATGCCGGCGAAGCACTGCTGCGCTTCTTCAAGACCACCCGCTTCATGCCGATCGACGCCGAATCGCAGCGCGCGCTGGACCATATCGGTTCGGGCGTGGCGCAGGTGCGCGCGGAGGTCGAATGAGACTGCGCGCCGGCCTGCAGGCCAAGTTCCTGTCGATCATGGCGGTGGCGTTTCTGGTCGTGGTCACGCTGATCGCGCTGTTGCTGTATCGGCAGGAACGCATTCAGGCCGAAGTGGTCGGGGTCAGCCGCGACGCGATGCGCGACAGCTTCGTCGAAAGCCTGCGCCGCCACGGCGAAGGCGAGGTGGCGCAGCTCGCCGGCTCGCTGACCAATCCGCTGTATTACTTCGACCTGGACGCGATCGGCGAACTCAGCCGCGCGGCGCTGGCCAATCCGGGCGTGCGCTACGTGATCGTCTACGACAGCGACGGCAACATCGTCCACGACGGCAGCGAGGAGATTCCCAGCTACGGCAAGCGCATGGACGATGCAATGGCCAGGCAGGTGGTCGCCGCGGGCGCGCTGCACACCCAATGGGGCGAGAACACCTTCGACGTGTCGATGCCGATCAAGATCGGCCAGCAGCGGCTCGGCGGCGTGCGCGTGGGTTACGACCTCAAGGCGATGCGCACCTATCAGGACAGCGCGCTCGATCAACTGCGGCGACGGCTGGAGGAACTGGGCCGGCGCCAGCTGCTGTGGGTCGGGCTGCTCAGCGTCGGCCTGCTCGCGCTCGGCGTGCTGATGGTGTGGCTGATCCAGCGTTGGCTGGTCAAGCCGATCCGCGAACTCGCCGACGCGGCCCAGGCGATCGAGAACGGACAGTTCGACAGCGCGCCGCCGGCCGGGCATCCCAACGACGAAGTCGGCGACCTGATGCATGCGTTCAGCCGCATGAGCCACAGCCTCGCGCGCCACGACCGCGATATCCGCCGCATGGCCTACACCGACGCGCTGACCGGGCTGGCCAACCGGCTCGCGTTTCGCGAGTGGCTGGACCAGCGCTTGCTGCATCTGCGCGGCGACGGCGGCCAGCTCGGTCTGTTGTTCGCCGACATCGACGATTTCAAGCGCGTCAACGATACCCTCGGCCACGACGCCGGCGACGATGTGCTGCTGCAGTTCGCCCAGCGCATCCAGGACACGGTGCGCCGGATCGGCGGCGAACGCGCGCTGCTGGCGCGCTTCGGCGGCGACGAGTTCGTGATCCTGGTCGAGGGCAGCCGCGAGCGCAACGGCGAGGCGCGCACCGTCGCCACGCATCTGGCCGAAGTGCTGGTGGCCGAACTCGGCCAGCCGATCGTGGTGCACGATCGTCAGGTTTTCCTGGGTACGTCGATTGGCGTGACCCTGTATCCGGAAGACGCGTCCGGCGCGACCGCGCTGATGAAGAACGGCGACATCGCCATGTACCAGGCCAAGGTCGCGGGCAAGAACTGCTATCGCTTCTACAGCCGGGCGATGGATCAGGCGGTGGAGCGCCGGGTTCACCTGGAGCACGAACTGCGCGGTGCCTGGGATCGCGGCGAACTGAGCCTGGTGTATCAACCGGTGTTCCGTCTTGCCGACGGCAAGATGGTCGGCGCCGAAGCGCTGCTGCGCTGGAAGCATCCCGAGCAGGGCCTGATCGCGCCGTCGGTATTCATCGATGTCGCCGAGCAGAGCGGCCTGATCGAAACCCTCGGGCCGCAGGTGTTGCGCGCGGCCTGCGAGGACGCGGTGTCGTGGCGCAATACGCGCATCGGCGCGGAGTCGCTGTTCGTATCGGTCAATGTTTCGCCGCGTCAGTTGCGCAGCGGCGACCTGCCCAACGTGGTCGCGGCCTGTCTGCACGAAACCGGATTGCCCGCGCAGCAGCTGCATCTGGAACTCACCGAGACCGCGGTGATCGGCGACGAGGTCCACGCCAGCAGCCTGCTGTCGCGGCTGCGCGCGAGCGGGGTGAAGGTGTGGCTGGACGACTTCGGCACCGGGTTCTCCGGCCTGAGCCATCTGCGCCGGGTGCCGGTGGACGGGGTCAAGATCGACCGCAGTTTCATCGCCGACGTGCTGCGCGACCCCGACGACCTGGCGCTGACCACCGCGATCATCGCGATGGCGCATTCGCTGGGCATCATCGTCGTCGCCGAGGGCGTGGAGAAGGAAGGCCAGTACGCGGTGTTGCGCGAGCGCGGCTGCGATCTGGCGCAGGGCTACTGGCTGGGGCATCCGGTGAATGCGCAGGAGTTTTTGCTGCTCTTGGGGTGAAGCTGGAAATGAGTGGAGAGGAGTGAGGAGTGAGTAAGGCAGGAGTGAGTGGAGAGAAGTGAGGAGTGAGTTACGGACGTTGCGCTTTTACTCACTCCTCACTCCTCTCCACTCACTCCTGTGCACTCGTCTTTTCTCAGCTTCCAAGCTTCGCCCGAGCCAACGCGATCCACTCCGCCGCCGCCTGCGCCAGGCTGCCCGACAGCACCCCGAACACCGCCACCGCGATCACCCCGGCGACCCAGGCGATGCCCATCAGCTTGCCGTCGCGTTCCAGCAGCGCGAACGCGAACAACAGCAGCAATGCGCCGAACAGGAAATTGGTGAACGGGATCGGCAGCGACAGCAGAATGCCGAGCAACACCAGCAGCAAACCGGTGAAGGCATTGGCGGCGCGATGATCGAGCAGCGCGGTCGCGCGCGGGCTGACGAAACGCTCCAGCCGGGTCAGCCATGGCGCCAGCAGGTTGCGGAACCTGGCCATCGCGCCGCGGTGCGGGCCGCGCCGGGCGATGAAGCCCGGCAGCCACGGCCGGCGCAGGCCGATCAGCAACTGCAGGCCGACCAGCACCACCAGCGGGCCGCTGACTGCGCCGCCCACGCCCGGGATCGGGATGAAGGCGGGCAAGGTGGAGACGAACAGCAGCATGCCGAACGAGCGGTTGCCCAGGCCGTTGAACACGTCGCCGAACTTGACCACCTCGTCCGGATCGCCGGCGACGATGGCGTCGAGCAAGGCGCGGGTGCCGGCCTCGTGGACGCCGCCGCGGCGCGCGCCGCGGTCGCCGCCGCGCTTGCCGTCGTCCGGCCCGCGGTCAGCCGCTGCCGTCATCGTCGGTGGACTCGGCGAGCTTGGGCAGTTGCCGGTGCAGCAGCAGCTTGTCGATGCGCGGGCCGTCCAGGTCGATCACTTCGATCCGCCAGCCGTGCCAAGCGAAATGCTCGCCCACATGCGGAATGCGGCCGAAGTGGGCGATCACCATGCCGGCCACGGTATGGAAGTCGTGCTCGTCCTCGTTCGGCAGGCGCCCGCCGCCGATCACTTCGCGCAGCTCTTCCACCGGCAGCGCGCCGTCGATCAGATACGAGCCGTCCTCGCGCTGCACCACCGGCCCGGCCTGATCGTCGGACTCGGCGGTCTGGACCCGGCCGATCACCGCGCCCATCAGATCGTTGACGGTGATCAAACCGGTCACATCGCCGTATTCGTCGACCACCAGCGCCAGCGACTGCTGTTCCTCGCGGAAGATTTCCAGCAGCTTGAGCGCGTGGGTGGATTCGGACACGAACAAGGCTTCGGTCAACTGGCCGAACAGGTCCGGCAGATTGCCCACGCCGAGGTTGCGCAGCAGCGACTTGGCCTCGAGCACGCCGAGCACGTCCTGATCGCTGCCGCGGTAGACCGGGAAGCGCGAGAACGGCGACTCGCGCATCGCCGCGAGGTTGTCCTCGATCGAAGCGCTGGCGTCGAGCCAGGTGATGCGGGTGCGCGGCGTCATCAGGCTGTCGGTGGTGCGATCGCCCAAACTCAGCACGCGATTCATCATCTTGCGTTCGTCGGCGTCGATCACGCCCTGCTCGTGGCTTTCGCTCACCAGCAGGCGAATCTCTTCTTCGCTGATCTCGCTGCGCGCGTCGTCCTTGATCCCGAGCAGACGCAGCACCAGGCGATTGATCGCGCCCAGGGTGGCGACGACCGGCTTAGCGAAGCGGGCGAGCCCGGCCAGCACGATCGCGACCGAACTTGCGATCTTTTCGGGGTTGGTCAGGGCCAGGCGCTTGGGGATCAGCTCGCCGAAGATCACGCTGGCGGCGGTGATCAGGGTGACCGCGGTGCCGATGCCGATGGTGCGCGCGTACTCGGCCGCGCCCGGGAAGATGCCGCCGATCCAGCCGGCGATCGCCAGGCCGATCGACTCACCGCCGAAGGTGCCGGTCAGCACGCCGATCGCGGTGATGCCGACCTGCACGGTCGACAGCAGGTTGTCGGGGTGTTCGGCCAGCTGCAGGGCCATGCGGGCGCCGCGGCTGGGGTGGGTCGGGTTGTCGGCCATCTGCTTCAGGCGCAGCTTGCGCGAGGTCATCAGCGCCATCTCCGACATCGCGAAGAAGGCGTTGAGGACGATCAGGGCCATGACGATCAGTAGTTCCAGCATCGGCAATGCCTCCTGTGGCCGGTGGGTTCACGGAAGGAGCGCGCATTGCGGGCGGAACGGGCCGGGACGTGCCGGCTGGGTCGCGGTTTTGGGTCGTCGTCCATGGGTTGCGGGGGAAACGGGAGGGAAAGGCGGCATGGCCGGAGCCGGACCGGGGCCGATCTTAGCAGGCATTCGCGACGGTCCTTCGTGAAAGCGACCCGGCGCCGCTGACGCCCGGTCCGATCCGCGACGGCGTTTTTGCGAAGCGCGACGCCCGTCCGGACAGGCCAAGGTGGGCGCGGCGTCTTCAAACGGTCATAATCGCGCCCGCAAACCCGTGCCGGCCCAGCCGGCGCCAGAACACCCACCGGCACGGCCGGCAAATCAGCGGCTTACCGGCCCAGAGGCTTTCCAGCATGTTTTCCCTGCAGACCATTTTCGGCCAAGGCAACCAGTTCTATACCCTGCTCGAGGAGGCCGCCATCGCCGCCCACGACAGCACCAAGGCCCTGCACGGCATGCTCAAGGCCGCCGACCGCCAGCCCGCGCTGGACGCGTTCAAGCTCGCCCGCCAGCGCGAGCGCGAGGCCTCCGACAAGATCAGCCAGGAGCTGGTCGACAGCTTCATCACCCCGATCGAGCGCGAGGACATCGAGTCGCTGAGCACCGCGCTGTACAAGATCCCCAAGCAGGTCGAGAAGTTCGCCGACCGCTATTCGCTGGCCACCCGCCACCTGGAACACATCGACTTCGCGCCGCGCGCGGCGATGCTGGAGCAGGCCGCCGAGGTCGTGGTCAAGATGGTCCACCAGCTGCGCCATCTCAAGCTGGAGCCGATGAAGGCGCTCAACGACCAGTTGCGCGCGCTGGAGAACGAGGCCGACCGCCTCATGCTGGAGCTGTACCGCGACATCTACTCCGGCCAACTCGACAACCTGCAGATGTTCTTGCTGAAGGAGTTCTTCGAGATCCTGGAAAAGGCGATCGACCGCTGCCGCGAGGCCGGCGTGGTCGCCTACCAGATCGTCCTGAAAAACTCCTGAGGCGCGCGCGATGCTTACGCTCGTCATCGTGGTAGTGCTGGCCGCGCTGATCTTCGAATACGTCAACGGTTTCCACGACACCGCCAACTCGATCGCCACCGTGGTCGCGACCAAGGTGCTGTCGCCGATGCAGGCGGTGATCCTGGCCGCCTCGACCAATCTGGTCGGCGCGCTGTGGGGTACCGCGGTGGCCAAGACCATCGCTTCGGGTCTGATCGACGCCGGCGTGGTCGAGGTCGGTTCGCAGCTGCTGCTGTGCGCGCTGCTCGGCGGCATCATCTGGAACCTGATCACCTGGTGGCTGGGCCTGCCGTCCTCGTCCTCGCACGCCCTGATCGGCGGCCTGTGCGGCGCGGCGGTCGCGGCCTCGTCGAACAACTGGCACGCGGTGGTCTGGTCGCATCCGGCCGAGCCGATCTGGAAAAGCGCCGGCGTGCTGTGGAAGGTGATCGTGCCGATGTTCACCTCGCCCGTGCTCGGTTTCGCCGCCGGTTTCCTGGTGATGGGCGTGCTGTTCGCGCTGATCTCGTTCATGGCCCGCAGCGGCGGCGTGCTGCGCCGGCTGGCGCGGCCGCGCTGGGTCAACGGCTTCTTCGGCAAGGCGCAGCTGCTCAGCGCCGCCGGCATGGGCTTCGCCCACGGCATGAACGATGCGCAAAAGACCATGGGCATCATCGCCCTGGCCCTGATCAGCGCGCAGGCCGCCGGCACCCTGGACAACCTGCCGGCGTGGCTGGCGTTCCTGCACCCTTCGCCCGAAGCGATCGCCAACAACGACATCGACACCTGGATCAAGCTGACCTGCGCGGTGGTGATGGCCGCCGGCACCGCCGCGGGCGGCTGGCGCATCATCAAGACCCTGGGTCACAAGCTGGTCAAGCTGCACCCGATCCACGGCTTCGCCGCCGAGACCAGCGCCGCGACGGTGATCATGCTCGCCTCCTCGCTAGGCATCCCGGTCTCGACCACCCACAACATCTCCGCCGCGATCATGGGCGTGGGCACGGCCAAGCGCTTCAACTCGATCAAGTGGACCGTGGTCGAGAAGATGATCTGGGCGTGGATCCTGACGATTCCGGCCGCGGGCGGGATCGCGTATGGGTTGTTTGAGTTGATGCGATTCTTCGGGTGGATTTGATCGTCGCGGGGAAGAGCGCGGTGCCGCGGTAAAGATAACGGCTCGTATAACTACGCAAAAGGCCCGCGCATGCGGGCCTTTTGTTTGTGGCGCGATTGGGGTTTCAACGCGATCTTCCGAGTCGTCATCCTCGCGAAGACGGGGGGCAGAGACTTCAGCCTGATTTTTCAGACCGGCATTCCCGCGAACGCGGTGATCCAGAGCCTTCAACGCGATCCTTCAAGTCGTCATTCCCGCGAACGCGGGCTCCGCTTTACTTCGGCGAAGCCGAACATCCAGTGACTTTGACGTTGGTACGAATGGTGCGTCGCTCCAGAAGGAGACGGCTAAAATCACTGGATGTTCGGCTTCGCCGAAGTAAAGCGGAGCCCGCCTTCGCGGGAATGACGGTCTGGTGGGCGCGCGGGCGTTGTCTGGATGCGCCTAGGACGATATCGCGCGGCGATGAAATACGTCGATGCAATACGCCGACGCCACGGACGATGCGACGGAACCAAGATCGCGCCGCAGCTGGAGCAAGCGCGGTCGCGGCTCGCGCCGCTCCTACAGGTAGCCCATGTAGGAGCGGCGCGAGCCGCGACCGCGAAAATCAAACCACGACGAATGCTTAAAGCAGATCCCCATTAGCCGACAACACCCGCTCCATCCGGTCGCCCACGCCGCCGATCTCCATCACCAGGCGCTGCACCTCGGCCGCGTCCAGGGTTTCCAGCGGACGGTTCTCGCACAGTTGCAGGTACGGCACGCCGTCGAGGTCGCCGATCGCCAGATAACCGACGTGGCTTTCCCAGTTGAACGCCAGCGCGCGGCGCGCGTCCAGGCCGGTGGTCGGGGCGACCGCGGTGCTTACGCGCAGGAACGCGCGGCCGTCGTCGTCCTCGATCTCGGACAGGAACAGGGCCTGATGGCGGGTGCCCTGTTCGAGCGACAGCTCGATGCAGATCACGCTCTCGTCGTGAACGGTGAGATGGAACCCGGCCCGGGTCAGTTGATGGCGGATCTGTTCGAATTGCATGGGGGCGACTCCTGCGCGTTGCAGCGCATATGCTACCGCGATGGACAGCGAAACTGCCGCCAAACGCATCCGCGCCGCGATCCGCGCCATTCCCAAGGGCGAAGTCGCCGGTTACGGCGAGGTCGCGCGCCGCGCCGGGCTGCCCGGCCGCGCGCGTCTGGTCGCGCGCCTGCTCAGCGAAAACGACGACCCCAAACTGCCCTGGCACCGGGTATTGCGCTCGGACGGCCGGATCGCGCTGCCGGAAGGCTCCAAGGGCTATCGCGAGCAGTGCCAACGGCTGCGCGCGGAAGGGGTGACGGTCGAAAGCGGCCGGGTCCGCGGCCAGCGCGCCGCGCCGACCATCGACGCGCAGATCTGGGGACCGCCGGAGGACTGAACGCCTCCTGCGCGGGCGCGCGGCTTGCACGCGGCGCTCACGTCCTCGCGGCGCGCTCGCGGCTACCATAGCGCCCGCCCCGAGGAGTCGCGATGTTTTCCAGTATCCCGTCGATCACCCGCCGACTGTTGATCGCCAATGTCGTCGTATTCGTCCTGCAATCGCTGCTGGGCCTGAGCGAGTCCACCCGCGCCTGGCCATTGTGGTTCGAGCTGTGGCCGTGGGTGCCGTCGCAGTTCGAAGTCGACGGCCCGGGCTTCATGCCGTGGCAGTTGCTGACCTCGGGTTTCATGCACGGCGGCATCGGCCATCTGGTGTTCAACATGCTCGCGCTGGTGATGTTCGGCGCGTCGCTGGAATACCACTGGGGCGCAAGACGCTATGCGATCTATTACTTCGTCTGCCTGATCGGTTCGGCGTTGCTGCAGTTGCTGTTCGCGTCGATCGCGATCTACGAGGGCCAGTTGTATCTGACCCTGGGCGCGTCGGGCGCGATCTATGGCTTGCTGCTTGCGTACGGCATGTTGTTTCCCAATCGCCGCGTCACCTTGCTGCCGTTCCCGATCGTGCTCAAGGCGCGCACCCTGGTGATCATCTACGCGCTGGCGTCGGTGTTCTACGGCGTGTTCACCACCGGCACCGGCGTGGCCCATTTCGCCCATCTGGGCGGGATGATCGTGGGCTGGGTGGTGATCCGCTATTGGCGCAAGTACCCGCCGAAGAACGGCGGCGGCGGTAACAGCGACGCCGCCCGCCGCGATGCGCGGCTGGAGGCGATTCGCCAGCGGCGGCGCGCTTCGAAGTTGCGAGTGGTGAAATAGGCGCGTCTGGTTCGTTGCATCGCGGGTAGGAGCGGCGTGAGCCGCGACCGCGAACCACGATAGCGTCGTAGCCGCGGTTTCGCGGTCGCGGCTCGCGCCGCTCCTACAGTCTGGAACGCGGCGATCTCGTTGTCGTAGTCAGAAGCCCGGCCGCAACTTCACCTGCTCAAGTTCCTTCTTGACCGACCGCCAGAACAGGCTCGGCGCGATCCAGGTATAGGCGCAGAACAGCAGCCACGCGTACGACAGCGGACCGGTCCATTGCGGCAGACCGTTCTGCGGCAGCGCGATCAAGGCGATGCGGTAGATCAGGAACATGCCGATCAGCAGCATCACCGCGCGGGTGCGCGAGCCGGCGCTGATGAAACTCTGGAAACGCCACCACAGGCCCAGCAGCCAGCTGCGCCGCGCCTTGACTGCGGCCATCAGGGTCAGCGCTTCGCCGTCCATCGGATCGATCTGCAAGGCCCACGCGGCGTGATCGCGCGCGCTGTCGGTGCGGCCGGCGGCGAGTTCGCAGTGACCGAGCACGCACAAGGCCTCGACGTGTTCGGGATGGCCGCGCAGCACGTCGCGCGCCAACGCTTCGGCGCGCGCGCGATCGCCGCGGCGCAGTTCCAGCGAGGCGAGCAGGGCCGGGTAATCGGGATCGTCCGGGTCGAGTTCGCAGGCGCGGCGCGCTTCCTCCAGCGCCTGCGCGTCGCGGCCCCAGGCCAGGTACAGGCGGGCGTAGGCGTCGGCGATCGCGGCCGAGTCGGGTTGCAGTTCGCGCGCCGAGTCCAGATGCGCCTGCGCCTGTTTCAGATTGCGCCGCGCGATCGCCGCGACCGCGGCGGCGAGGTGGGCGAACGGCGAGTCGGGTTCGAGTTCGAGCGCGCGCGCGGCTTCCAGCTCGGCCGCGTGCAGGCGCTGGCGCTTGATCAGGCACAGCGACAGAAACGCATGCGCGTCGGACTGGTCCGGGTCTTCGCCGAGCGCCTGCAGCAGCATGGCGATGGCGTCGTCGATCTGGCCGTTGGCGTAATAACGCTCGGCCATGCGGTAAAAATGATCGTGCCGGCTCATTGCAGCACCATCCGCAGCATCAGCGGCCAGCCGCTCATGTCGAGCGCGCCGCGTCCGACCACCGCGAGCAGGATCATCAGCGGCATGCCGTTGCGCGGCTCGCCGCCGTAGTGCTCGAAGATTTCGAAACAGCGTTGCTGCATCAGATACAGCGCATAGGCCACGCCGACCTTGAGCAGCAACAACGACAAGAACGCGTAGGCCTGATGCTCGGGCCGCAGCCAGCCGCTGCCCAGCAGCACGCCGATGGTGAACACCAGCGCGACGGTGCCGAACACGCTCAGCGCGACGCAGGCCCATTCGCGGCCGCGGGTCGGGCTGCCGAGCGCGGCGCTGTTGAACGCGAACCAGGCCAGGCCGAAGCCGCCGCCGGCGAGCATCAAAGTCAGCAACGGCCACAACGGGTCGACCGCGTAACGCGACAGTCCGGACGGACGCGGTTCGTCCGGCAAGCGATAGGGCAGGGTCGCCATCAGCCGCCTCCGTGGCGCTTGAGGAAATCCAGCACCTCGTCGTACTGACCGCCCTGGTTGGCGTAGCGCGCGTGATTGCGCGCGGTGGTCAGCCATTCCAGCGTGGTCGAACGCGTGTCCTTGAGCGCGGCGCGCAGGTGGGTCATGGTCAACGGGCTTTCGCGGCCTTGTTCGATCGAATCCTCGATCGCTTCGTCGATCGCGGTTTCGACCAGGTTGCGCAGGTCGGCGCCGGAGAACCCCGAGGTCAGCCGCGCCAGTTCGCCCGCGTCGATGCCCTCGCCGAGCGGGCGATCGTGCAGCAGCAGATCGACGATCGAGCGCCGCGCGGTTTCGTCGGGCGGCGGCACGAACAACACGCGGTCGAAGCGGCCGGGCCGGCGGAACGCGGCGTCGACCGCCCACGGCACGTTGGTCGCGCCGAGGATCAGCACGCCGTGGTTGTTCTGGGCGAAGCCGTCGAGTTCGGTCAGGAACTGGCTGACCAGCTTGGCCGAGGTCGCCTCGCGCGAATACTGGCGCTTGCCGCCGATCGCCTCGACTTCGTCGAAGAACACCACCGCCGGCGCGGTGCGCCGCGCGGTTTCGAAGATCGCGTGCAGCTTGCGCTCGGACTCGCCGATATACATGTCGAGCACGTCGGTGATCGCCACGTTGTAGAACTTCGCCCCGCACTCGCCGGCCGTGGCGCGCGCGAGCAGGGTCTTGCCGCAGCCGGGCGGGCCGTACAGCAGGATGCCGCCGCCGGAGCGGCGCTTGAAACGCTCGAACAGCGAGGGCTTGAGGAACGGGGTGATGATGCGGCGGCGGATCTGATGCTTGACCTCGTCGAGCCCGCCGACGTCGCCGAACGCGATCCGCGCCTGCGACGGCTGCAACAGCCGGGTCACGTCGTCGGCGTCGGTGTCGTCGTTGGACAGGCTGGTCTGCGCGCCGGGCCGCAGGCCTTCGGACTGTTGGCGCTTGGCGTTGGCGAAGGAAATCACCTTGCCGGCCAATTCGTTAGCGAGCGCGGCGTCTTCCAGCGCGGGATTGAGCGCGACCGCCTGCTGGTACAGCCCGCGCGCGTGTTCGCGATCGCCTTCGGCCAGGCGCAGGCGGGCGAGCGCGAACAGCGCGGCGGCGGAATCGTCCGGGGCGATCCGGGCGACCAGTTCGTCGCGGCCGTGTTGCAGCAGCACGCGCACCGCGGCGTCGCGCTGGGTCGGGTCGTTGAGCAGATCGTCGCCGGCCAGTTCGAGCGCGCGGGTCAGCGCGTCGGCATCGGCCTCGGCCAGGCAGGCGTTGACCACCAGCATCCGCAGGGCCGGGTTCTGCGGACTGGCCGCGAGCGCGGCGAGCAGGTCGTCGAGAGAGGTGTCGGGCATGGCGTGAGCGGGGTCCTGGCCGGTGTCGCGAAACGATAGGGTAATGAAAAATCGGTCGGCGCAGGCCGTTCATGTGTCAGCGCCGCGGCGGTCGCGACGGCGCCGCGCGCGATCCTCGCATGCCGTGGTTGCGGGACGCGCGGGCGCGCGCCTACAGTGCGCGATGTGGCGCCGGTCGCAAGCCGAACGCGCGCCGCGTCCCGTCCGCACGTCGCCGTTGTCCGCCCCGCGCGGGCCGCCAAGGATCCAGGCCGTCCACTCCATGACTCTTCCGATCGAACCCTCCGCCGCGCAGCAGGCCGCGGCCCGCGTCCGCGATGCCGTGCATTCGGCCACCGTCGGCCTGATCGAACGCGAGCAGCTCGCCGAACTGATCGTGCTCGCCGCGGTCGCGCGCGAGCATCTGCTGATCCTCGGCCCGCCCGGCACCGCCAAGAGCGCGGTCGTGCGCCGCGTCGCCAGCGCCTTGGGCGGGCGTTATTTCGAATACCTGCTGGGCCGTTTCACCGAGCCGTCGGAACTGTTCGGCCCGGTCGACCTGCGCCGGCTGCGCGAGGGCGTGGTCGAGACCGATGTCAGCGGCATGCTGCCGGAGGCCGAGGTCGCGTTCCTCGACGAAGTGTTCCTGGGTTCTACCGCGATCCTCAACACTTTGCTCGGCGTGCTCAACGAGCGCCGTTTCCGCCGCGGTCACACCCAGATCGAATGCCCGCTGCGGGTGTGCGTCGGCGCGGCCAATGCCTTGCCCGACGACGAATCGCTGGCCGCGTTCGCCGATCGTTTCCTGCTGCATCTGTTCGTCGAGCCGGTGCCGGATCATCAGCTCGAAGCCTTGCTCGAAGGCGGCTGGCAGTCCGAGCGCGCGCCGCTGGCGCATCGCACCGAATTGTCGGACATCGACGGACTCAGCCGGCGCGTGCCGCTGGTCGATCTGACCCACGCGCGCGGCTTGCTCGCCGATGCGATCCGTAAATTGCGCGGCGCCGGCCTGAGCCTGTCGGACCGCCGCATCGTCAAGGTCCAGCGCCTGATCGCCGCGGCCACCGTGCTGGCCGGCCGCGACACCGCGACCGATGCCGACCTGTGGCCGCTGTTCTACGTCATGCCGACGCGCGAGGCGCAGGCCAGCGCCCAGGACGTGTTGCGCGATTCGATGTCGGCCGCGGCCAATCCGACCCTGCGCGCCGCGGTCGAACACGCGGTGCTGCAGCCGGTGTCGCGCGCCGCGCGTCTGGTCGAAGCCGCGCGCAGCTGTCTGCAGGTCGGCGCCGACGCACCTGGCGCGGCGACCATCGCCGAAGCGTTGCTGCGCGAGATCGATGCGAATTTCGACGCGAAATCGCTGCCTTCCGAACTCGCCGCCGAACGCGCGCGGCTGATCGAACGGGTCGCGACGCCGACATGAAGTGGGGTTGGCGGAGCGAAGCCGATCCGCCGCCGCCGCAGGGCGCGGTCGGGGTCGGCGCGGCGGCGCAGGGGCTGCTGGACGCGATCGAGCGTCTGGACGAGGCCGTGCGCGAGCGCCTGATGCTGACCGCCAACGACGATGCGGTGATCGTGACCGGCGCGGCGCAATCGCTGCCGTGGAGCGAGGGCGTGGCCTATGTCGCGCCGCGCGCCGATGCGCCGGCGCTGTGGCTGTCGACGGTGGAACGTCCCGACCTGCCGTTGGACCTGTTGCATCGCGCGATCGCGCGCCGGCATCCGCAGTCGCCGTTGTTGTTGCTGCGCGAACCGGCGCAGATCGTGCCGCTGCATCGCGCCTTGCCGGCGACGGCGGCGCTGATCGCGCAGATCCGCGCCCATTGGCGGAGCTGAGCGATGCGCCTGCCCGATACGCTCAAACCGTGGCATGCCTGGCTGGGGTGGTTCGACCCGGAACTGGCCGGCGTGCTCGGCGAATTGATGCTGCGCCTGCATCCGATGCTCGGCGCGTTCCGCATGCGCGCGTTGCGCGGCGCGGTCGAGCCCGAGGGCATCGACGATCTGCGCCGGCGTGGCAGCTACGAACGCCTGTTGTTGAGCGAATGGGCGATGGCCGATGTGGTGCCGGAAGAATTCGATCGCCGCGCCGCGGCCGGCGAGCATCTGTTCCTGTCGCCGAAACTGGTCGCGCGCGAAGTCGATGCGCTGACCGTGGCGGTGTTCGACACTGGCCCCTCGCAACTGGGCGCGCCGCGTCTGGTGCATGTGGCGATGTGGATCCTGCTGGCGCAGCGCGCGCAGGCGGCCAAGGCGCGCTTCGCCTGGGGCGTGCTCGGCAAGCCGGGCGAGTTGTTCGACGCCGACAACGCCGATGCGCTCAAGCGGCTGTTGAGCGAACGCAGCTTCACCCCGGGCGGCGAAGCCGCGTGGCAGCGCGCGGCGCAGGCCGGACTGCCGCCGCCGCGCGAGGATCACGAACGCGAATGGCAGCAATGGCTGGACGCGGCGCAACCCAGCCCGGGCGAGCGCTGGTCGATCGGCTCGCATGCGCACGGCTACGGCCTGGGCCATCGCGTCGATGTGCAGCGCGCGAGCGAAAGCGAGTTGGCGATCGTGATCGCCGCGCGGCAGGCGCGGCGCGAGGGACGGCTGAATCTGCCGGATCCGAAATTGTCGTCACGCCTGTTGCGTGGGCAGTTCGCGTCGGTCTTACGCGAGGAGTCGGTGCTGTCCGGCGCCGGCAGGTTGTCGCTGAAGCAACCGCCGTTGATTTCGTTCGACGGTCACAGCGTCGCCGTGCCGCTGCTCGGGGAAAACGCCGCCAACGTCTACCGGCTGCCGCGCGCGACGATGCGAGCGCAATCGCCGCCGAAGATCACTCGCTGGGCCAAAGGCAAAACGCTGCTGGCGGCGACCTTGGTCGGCCGGCATTTCGGCGGGGTGGTGGCGCATTCGGAGCGACTCGAATTCTGGCAACTCGCGCCGCTGCGCGGCTTCGATTTGCCGCCGGTGGAGGAATTCGATCCAGCGGCCAGCCGGGCGCGGTGGTTGCCCTGCGTCGTGCTCAGGGGAACGTCGATTGCCCGCCCGCACGCACGCTTGCTGTTGCTGTCCGGCCAGGGGCGGCTGTTGTCGTGGACCCAGACTAACTTCGGCGCGCCGCGCGCGGAGTACGATATCTTCGCCGGCCGCGCTCTGGCGATCGCCCATGCCGGCAACGAACATGCCTTGCATTTGCGCCAGTTGGGCAACGAGCTGCATTGCGAGCTGCTGGGTGCACAAACCGGTCGACTCCTGGAAAAGATCACGCTGACGGGCGAAGCCCGCGCCGGCTTCCTGTGGGGGCGTTGGTTCGGCACCGGCTGGCATGGCGGCTGTTGCGTGGAACAGCCGGTGGGCGGTCATGGCGGCGAGCGCTCCAGCATCTGGCGCGTGTTCCTGCGCAGTAAGCATCGGGCCAAGTCGGCCGATCACGAGATCGTGCTGCCGGCGGACTGGAAGGTCGTGGGCTTGAGCATGAACGACGCCGACGAACTCGACCTGATCGCGTTGCGACCCGATCGCAGAGCGGTGGTCAGCATCGGTGCGCAAGGCCGCGCGACGTTGTACGAATCGCCCTATCAGATTTCGGCCATCAGCGTCGCCACCGATTGCGACGCGATCGCACTGATCGATCTGCAAGGCCGGCTGGTGGTGTTGCGCGATCGCGCCAAGAGCGTGCTGGTGTATGCCGGAGGCGGCGATGACTGAGCCGACCACCCGCGCGAACGTGCGCTACCCGATCTGGCGCGGCCGGCAGACGGTCGACGGGCTGTGGCTGGCCGCCGATTGGCTGTCGCCGGAGCAGCGCAGCGAACGCGTGCTGCGCGAATGGATGCCGGGTTGCCGCGCATGGCGGTTCGACCATGGCGACGTGCTGTGCTTCGAAGCGCCGCGCATGCTGCAGTGCGAATTCGCCGGCGGCACGCCTTTGCGCCGGGTCGGCGCGCATGGCCTGTATGCCGGTCCGCTGACCGACGAGGAACGCGCCTCGCTCGACGCGGGCGATGTGCATCTGGTGATCGGCGGACAGTTGCAGGCGCTGCAGTTCGCCAAGGCGCAGGCGCTCGATCCGTCGCTGGTGATCGACATCGACGACTACGCGTTGCACGACACCTACGACGGCCGCCGCAGCCTGGCCTTGCCCAAGGCCGGACGCTTGACCGGCAAACCCTTGCGCGAAGTATTGGGGGACAAGATTCCACCGCCGAGCCAGGAGCGCGAAGCGTTCCTGCGTGATGCGGCGGCGCGCGGCGCGGGCAGGGACGCCAGCGGAAAATCCATTGGCGAGGGATTCTCCAGCGAAAAACCGAGCCTGCGCGAACGCGCGGTCGGCACGCGCGACCGCATGGCCGACTGGTTGTTGCATCGTTTTCCCGGTTTGTCGGGCGGCGGTGCGCCAGCCGGTGGCGGTGGCGGCGCGGCGAACAACGGCCGGGGCGTGGGCACCGGCGGCGGCAGCGTTCGGCCGCGCAATCCGTCGATCGTGCCGCAACGCTGGCGCGACATGCTGGTGCGTTTCGCCATCGCCAGCCGCGCGTCGCGGCTGATCGGCATGCGTCACGGCGCGTACCTGCGCCGGCTGATGGAGCAGTTCGATCGCGGCGATCTCATCGAGGCCTTGCGCAATGCCTTGCCGATCGACGGCAGCGGCGAGTCGCTGGGGCAGGCGTTCAGTGCGCCGGGCCGGCGCGACAGCCTGAGCCTGAGCCAGGGCAACGGCGCGGCGACCTCGATCGATTTCGGCGACAGCGCGCGCGATCGCCTGCGCAAGCTGTACCGCAACGCGTTCGAACAACTCGATCGCCAGGGCAAGATCGACGAAGCGGTGTTCGTGCTCGCCGAATTGCTGAGCGCGCGCAACGAAGCGCTGGACTATCTGGTCAAGCACGAGCGTTTCGCCCAGGCCGCCGAACTGGCGTTGAGCTGGGACATGGCGCCGGACCTCATCATCCGCCTGCTGATGCTGGCCGGCGACCGCGAGCGCGCGGTGCTGGTCGCGCGTCGCGACAATGCGTTCGCCGCGGCGGTCGCGCTGCTTGAAAACGGCCATCCGCAGCAGGCGCGGCAACTGCGCGGCGAGTGGGGCCAGGCGCTGGCCGAGCAGGGCCTGTGGCTGGCCGCGGTCGACGCGGTGTGGCCCGATCCGCAGGCGCGCGAGCAAGCCGGGCGCTGGCTGTTGGCGGCCGAAGCGGCCGGCGCCGAATTGTCCGCGCGCGCGCTGGTGCAACGCGCGAGTCTGTTGCCCGATACCGTGCAGCACTACGCCGAACGCATCGCGCGCCTGGCCGATCCGGCCTCGCCTGCGGCGCCGCGCGAAGCCTTGGGCCGCGACCTTGCCGAGGTCAAGCAAACCAATCCCGCGCTGCGCGCGCTCGCGGCCCAGGTGTTGCCCGCACTGGCCGCCGATCGCGCGGCGTGCGCGAACGATATCGAGCGCGGGCAGCTCGAACGCTTGCGCAAGTTGGCCGACGATCCGTGGCTCAGCGCCGATCTGCCCGGATGGTCGCTGCCGACGCCGCCGGGCCGGCGCCGTTTGTGGGAGACGACGGGGGCGTTGAACGCGAGCGCGCCGGAGGCGCCGGGCCTGCAATCGCCGCACGACGTGGCCGCGCTCGGCGACGGCCGCTATCTGGTGGCGTTGGGCGAGGCCGGCGCCGCGGTGGTCGATCGCAGCGGCCGGCGCGTGCGCAGTTATGCGGTGCCCGCGTACCGGTTCGTGATGAGCCACAGCGGCCAGATCGCGTTGGCGATCGCGCAACGCGATTCGGTGTCGCGGATCGCGCGGCTGGATCTGGCCCATCACGAGATCACCGACCTGGGCGCGATGCCGCTGCAGTTCTTCGCCTATCGTTTCGACGGCATCGCCTGGTCGGTGGTGTCAGGCGAGCGGATCATGGTGGTGGACGCGGCGCGCGCGTCGCTGGACGTGCTGTGGAGCGTGGGTGATCTGGGCGGCCCGGTGATCGCGGCGGAATTCTTCCCGATCGAGGAATCGTTCCTGGTGCGCGGCGATCGCGAGCAGGTGCTGTGGCGTTATCGCAACGCGCCGCAGCGGCGCTTGCTGTCGCGCGATCCGATTGTCGAGGACGGACGTTTCCGTCAATTGCATCCGGCGATGGGCGTGTTGCCGCTGCAACTGACCCAGGACGACGATGGCGCTGTCCGCTTCGCTTACACCTGGGGCACGCGCGATTTCCAGATGCGGCTGTCGCCGCCGCCGGGCGAGCTCGGCGGGCACGGTGTGATCCCGCTGACCCAGGGTTGCCTGGTGTGGTTGCGCGGCGAACGTGCGATGCGATTGCATCTGGTGCGGCCGTCGCAGGCGGATGTGGCGGCGAGCATCGATTGGCCGTTGGCGGCGTTGCGCACGCGCGAGTACGAGGGCGGGGTATTGCTGTTCGATCATCAGGGGCGGGTGATGGATATCGCCAGTGAGACCTCGAAGGTGCGGACGCTTACGTTGCTTTGATTCGTGCGCGTTGCCTGGCGTCGCGCATGCGGGTGCATCGCTGCGATGAGGTCTGCGCGGAAGGTGATGGTTCGCGGTCGCGGCTCACGCCGCTCCTACAGGGTGATACGTCAGTTACGTTTCAAACTGTAGGAGTGGCGTGAGCCGCGACCGCGACACCCCGACTACGACGAATCACCATCGCCCAACAAAAAGCCCGGCGTGCGCCGGGCTTTTCGCGTCATCGCATTCGCGGCGCATCGCCGCGCCGCCCACCAATCAGAAAATCTTGATCTGCTGATCGGCCTTGCGCTGCATCGCGGTGCCGGCCTTGCAGCCGAAGGCTTCGCCGAACGCCGGCAGGTTGGACAGCGGCACGTTGGTGCGCGCCGGACCCGGCGCGTGGATGCCGGTGGCGGCGCGCTGAGCGGCGACTTCCGGGCTCAGCTGCTGCGCCCACAGGCCGGCCCAGGCGCGGAAGAACGCCTGGTTGGCGTCCTTGCTGGCCGAAGGCTGGGCGGCGTGCAGGGCCGACCAGGCGAGTTCGACGCCGGCCTGATCGGCGATCGCCACTTCGCGCACCTGTCCGCCGTTGATCTTGGTCGCGGTCAGGCCCGGATACGGTTCGGCGCTGTACTGCGCGGCGACGCGGCTGCCGAGCGCTTCCCAGGCGGCGACTTCGGCCGGGGTCCACCAGTCGCGCACTTCCTGCTTGGCGTTGACGTAGCGGCCGCGGCCGTCGATGCCGTGGGTCAGTTCGGCGCCGACCAGCGCGCCGTAGGAACCGTACTGCGCGGCTTCGGGCTTGCTCATGTCGAGCACCGGCGCCTGCAGCATCGCGGCGGTGACGATCAGGCGGTTCTGGGCGATGTCGTAGGCCAGCGACGGCTCCTGCGGCAGCACGTCCCAGCGGCGGTCGGCGTTGCCGCGGCCGATCCGCTTCATTTCCTCGCGATGGCGCCAGGTCGAGGCGATCAGCATGTTGCTGCCGAAGCTGCCGCGGCCCATCGGCTGCACGGTGTAGTCCAGGTCGCGCTTGGGCGTGCCGACTTCGATCTTGAGCTTGGCCAGCTTGGCCTTGGCTTCGTTCTTGACCGCCTCGCTGAAGCGGGTGTCGGCGTCGACGTTCTTGCCCAAAGCTTCGCGCACCTGCGAGGCGATCTGCTCGGCGCGCGCGTCGGTGGCGGCCGGCAGGTAACGCGCGGCGTATTCGTGGCCGACCATCGGGCCGGCGGCGAGGGTGATCGCGTCGAGCACAGCCTGCTGGCGCGCGGGCTGTTCGCGCTGGCCGCGCAGGACCTTGCCGCGGAAATCGAATTCGGCCTCGCGGAACGGCTTGGCCAGGTACGGCGCCATCGAATCGCCGACGCGCCAGCGCAGGTAGGTCTTCCACTGGTCGGGCTTGAGGCTGCCCAGCAGCTTGTCGAGTTCGGCGAACAGCTGCGGGTTGGCCAGTGAGACGCTGTCGTCGCTGACGCCCTGGGCCTTGAGGAAGTCGGCCAGCTGCAGGCCCTTGTAGGTCTTGGCCAGGGTGGCGACCTGCACCGGCGCGTAGTTGGCGCGCGGATCGCGCAGGTCCGGCAGCGCCTTGGACGCGCGCGCGATGCGGGTTTCCAGATCGATCACCTGCTGCGACTCGGCCGCGAGCTTTTCCTTCGGCGTGCCGGTCAGGGTGAGGATCTTCTGCACGTAGTTGTTGTAGTGGCCCAGCAACTGGCGGGTGTCGGCGTCGCTGCGGGTGTAATAGGCCGGGTCGGGCAGGCCGAGGCCGCCCTGGCTGAAGTAGCCGATGTGGCGGTCGAGGTCCTGCAGGTCGATGTCGGCGCCGAAGTTGAACAGCACCGGGATGCCGACCTGATGCAGCGCGGCGATCGAGGCCGGGATTTCCTTGGCCTTCTTGATCGCGTTGATGCGGCCGAGCAGCGGCGCGATCGGCTGCGAGCCGTCGCGTTCGACCGCCGCTTCGTCCAGGCCGCTGGCCCAGAAGTCGCCGAGCAGCTTCTGCACGTTGCCCTGCGGCGCGGTCATCGCGCTGTTGAGCAGTTCCAGCTGCTGGCGGCGCGCGTTGGCGGCCAGGGTTTCCAGCGAGGACACCGAAGCGGCGCCCGACAGCGGGTTGGCGCGCAGCCAGTCGGCGTTGGCGCTGGCGTAGAAATCGCTGCAGGCGTTGGCGGCGGCCGGCGCCTTCGGCTTGGCGGCGGCCTTCTTCTTGGCGGCATCGGCGGCGGGCGAGGCCAGGCCGGCGATCAGGCTCAGGGCGAGGGCACAGGCAAGCGGGCGTAGGGTCGACATCGCGTATTCCATCCTGGGGATGCGGGAGTTTAACAACTGGGGCGGGTGAGGCGATGAACGGGTTTGGCGGTTGGGGCGGGGTGTTGCGATTGTGGTGGGACGGTGCATTCGGTCCTTCCTCCCGCAACGCGGGAGCAGGTGCCCGAAGGGCGGATGAGGTGCGCGGGATGTGAAGTGTCGTTGCTTGAGGCGGGCCCTCACCCCAGCCCTCTCCCGCACGCGGGAGAGGGAGCATGGTCGTTGCACGGCCGGTGATTGGCAGGTCGCAGCTTCGACGGTGCGTTGTCCTTCTCCCGCAACGCGGGAGAAGGTGCCCGAAGGGCGGATGAGGGTGCGCGGGATGTGAAGTGTCGCTGCTTGAGGCGGGCCCTCACCCCAGCCCTCTCCCGCAAGCGGGAGAGGGAGCATGGTCGTCGCACGGCCGGTGATTAGCAGGCCGCAGCTTCGACGTGCGCGGTCCTTCTCCCGCAATGCGGGAGAAGGTGCCCGCAGGGCGGATGAGGGTGCGCGGGATGTGAAGTGTCGCTGCTTGAGGCGCGGCCCTCACCCCAGCCCTCTCCCGCAAGCGGGAGAGGGCGCTTGAACAGGACGTTTGGACAGGACGGGCAGTCGATCGAAGTAGACTCGGCGACGCGTTGCGTACATCCGGATACCCATGACCCCAGACTACAAAACCGGCGAGCACGCGCTCGACGCGGCCATCCGGGCCTACCCGTGGATGGACTTCCATCTGGTCGCGTACGACGAGGTCAGCCTGATCGTCCGCGGCACCCTGGACGTGAGCTGCGGCTACCAGCTGCAGATCGAGTTCGGCGATGTGGGCTACCTCGATTGCCCGATGACCTGGCGCACCGCTACCGACGCGCAGGTGGTTTCGAAAGTCGATCCAGCCACCTTGCCGGACGAGATGCGCGAGCGCTTTTTCGACGGCAACGGCGGCGAGGTCTTCCGCTTCGCGGTCGAAGGCGTCCATCGCCCGTGGTTCGCCCACATCGTCGCGGCGCGGATGCGGTTTTTCGCCGCCGCGCAGGGCGAGTATTTGAGCTGGAGCGACTAGACCGGCGCTTTCGATTCCCGCTGCCGGGCTTGGCGGGAAGGGTGAATCGAGTGGTCGAGTATTCGGGTCGTCTGATCGAAAGGCGTCGGGCCTGAAGGCCCTCCCACAAAAGACCTCGCGGCGGCCAGGGCGTTTGGGTGAGGCCTTCAGGCCCGGTGCAAGGTGACGCAATCTCGTCCGATCTCCACGGCCAGAAAAGCGAAGGCCCGGGAATCCCGGGCCTTCGTTGGCTACGTCAGATTGAGCGCGAGAACCGCGCCGATCCGATTACCAGATCACCACCTGCTTGTCGCCTTCGCGCACCATCGGCTGACCCGGCTTGCACGAGAACGCCGCGGCGAACGCCGGCAGGTTCGACGGCGCGCCGATCGCGCGGAAGTTGGCCGGCGCGTGCTCGTCGGTCTGCAGACGCACCTTCAGCTCTTCCGGGGTGAAGTTGCGGCGCCACACGGTGCCCCAGTTGAGGAAGAAGCGCTGCTCGCGGGTGAAACCGTCGGTCTTCGGGTCCGGGGTATCGCCGGCGGCCTTCTTCATCGCGTCGTATGCGGTGGCCAGACCGCCCAGGTCGGCGATGTTCTCGCCCAGGGTGTGCTTGCCGCTGACGTGCGCGCCCGGCGCGGCTTCATAGCCGTCGAACTGCTTGATCAGCTTGTCGGTCAGGCCCGAGAACGCCTTCGCGTCCGACGGCGCCCACCAAACTTCCATGTTGCCGGTCGGTCCGAAACGCGAGCCCTGGTCGTCGTAACCGTGGGTCATTTCGTGGCCGATCACCGCGCCGATGCCGCCGTAGTTGGTGGCGTCGTCGGCCTTGGGATCGAAGAACGGCGGCTGCAGGATCGCGGCCGGGAACACGATCTCGTTCTGCAACGGGTTGTAGTAGGCGTTGACCATCTGCGGCGGCATGCCCCATTCGGTCTTGTCGACCGGCTTGCCGATCTTGCTCAGGTTCCACTTGTAGTTGAATTCGTTGGCCGCCTTGACGTTGGCGTAGTAGCTGTCGCGGCTGGTGCTCAGGCCGCTCCAGTCGCGCCACTTGTCCGGGTAGCCGATCTTCGGGGTGAAGCTCGCCCACTTCTCCAGCGCCTTCTTCTTGGTGTCCGCGCTCATCCAGGCCAGGTTCTCGATGCGCGCCTTGAGGGCCTCGCTGAGGTTCTTGACCAGCGCCTGCATGCGCTCCTTGGACTCAGGAGTGAAGGCGACCTTGACGTACAACTGACCCATCGCTTCGCCGGTCTGGCCTTCGATGGTGTCGAGCACGCGCTTGCCGCGCTCCTTGAGTTCCTTCTGGCCGCGCAGGGTCTTGTTGTAGAAGTTGAAACTTTCGTTGACGAAGGCTTCCGACAGGTACGGCGAGGCGCCGTCGATCGCGTGGAAGCGCAGGTAGGCCTGCCACTGCGCGGCCGGCAGTTCGCCGATCATCTTGCTGACCTCCTGGTGGAACGACGGCACCGCGAGCGAGAACTTCTCAGGCAGCGCGACCTTCTGCGATTCGAAGAACTTGGTCCAGGAGAAGTTCGGGGTCAGTTCGTCGGCCTGCGCCGGGCTGACCGGGTTGTAGTACAGCGAGACGTCGCGCGAGAGCTGTTCGCGCGACTTCGAGGCCTTGGCCAGGCGGGTTTCGAACGCGATCACGTCCTTGGCCTGCTTGGCGGCGTCTTCGGGCTTGGCGCCGCCCAGTTCCAGCACCTTGGCGACGTGGACTTCGTACGCGGCGAGCTTGTCCTTGTGCTTGGCGTCGGTGTAGTAGGTGGTGTCCGGCAGGCCCAGGCCGCCCTGCGAGGCGTAGGCGATGTTGTTGGCCGAATCCTTGAAGTCGGCTTCGGCGCCGAAGCCGAACAGGTTGTTGTCGCCGGTCGCGGCGGCATCGCGCAGGTAGGCGGCGATCTTTTCCGGGCTGTCGATCGCGTCGATCTTGGCCAGGTCGGCCTTCAGCGGCTCCAGGCCCTGGGCGTTGACCTTGGCCACGTCCATGCCGGTGGCCCACAGGTCGCCGACGATCTTCTCCACGCCGGTGGCCTTGGTGTCGGCGGCGGCCTGCTCGGCGAGCTGGCGCTGCACGGCGTTGGAACGCTCATCGAGCATTTCGAACGCGCCCCACGAGGTGCGGTCGTTCGGGATGGTGTTGGCGGCGAGCCACTTGCCGTTGACGTAGCCGCCGAAGTCGGTGCAGGCGTCCTTGGTGGTGTCCAGGTCGGTCGCCAGGAAGCGGTTGACCGGCGGCAGCTTGCTTTCGTCGAGCTTGAGGGTGGCCTCGGCGGGCGTGGCGGCGGCGGTGTCGGCCGGGGCGGCCGGCGCGGGGGCTTCGGTCTTGCCGCAGGCGGCCACGACCGTGGCGATGGCGAGGGACAACAGCAGGACTTGCGGTTTCTTGAAGGTCACAGCGGGCTCCAGCCGGGAAGGCATAGGCGAGAAACGAATCGGGAATTGTCGCGGATTTCCGACCACGGGTGAGGTCGTAGCCAGGACACGGGCGGACGATAGTCCCGTTCCGCTCGTGAGAAGGGTGTCGAAGGTCATGTGGGGTGGGGCGGGGGCTGTTCAGTTTTGCCCCGTCTGGCGGGAAGCGAGGAACGAGTTGAGAGGAGTGAGGAGTGAGGAGTGAGGAGTGAGGAGTGAGGAGTGAGTAAAGGCGGCTCCTCGCCGCTCACTCACTCCTCACTCCTCTCCACTCGTTCCTGCCCCATCCGGGAGGGCCGAGAAACGAGAAAGAGGAGTGAGAAACGAGTGAGCCGCTGCGCGCTTCCCACTCACTCCTCACTCCTCTCCACTGTTTTTTCAACATCTCACCAGATCACGACCTGCTCACCAGCCCCGCGCACCATCGGCTGGCCGGGCTTGCACGAGAACGCCGCGGCGAACGCCGGCAGGTTCGACGGCGCGCCGATCGCGCGGAAATCGCTCGGCGCGTGCGGGTCGGAATTGACCAGCACCTTGAGCATGTCCGGCGTATAGCGATCGCGCCAGCTGGTAGCGAAGCTGTAGAAGAAACGTTGGTCGCGGCTGAGGCCGTCGGTCTTCGGATCGGGCGTGTCGCCGACCGCCAGTCGCATCGCATCGTAGGCAGTAGCGATGCCGCCGAGGTCGGCGATGTTCTCGCCGAGGGTCAGCTTGCCGTTGACCTTCAGCCCGGGCGCGGCCTGGTAGCCGTCGAACTGCTGCACCAGCTTTTCGCTGCGCGCGGCGAAACCCTTGGCGTCGGCCGGCGTCCACCAGTTGTTGAAATTGCCGTCGGGGCCGAAACGCGAACCCTGGTCGTCGTAACCATGGGTCATCTCATGACCGATCACCGCGCCGATGCCGCCGTAGTTGGTGGCCTCGTCAGCCTTGGGATCGAAGAACGGCGGTTGCAGAATCGCCGCCGGGAACACGATCTCGTTCTGCAGCGGGTTGTAGTAGGCGTTGACCGTCTGCGGCGACATGCCCCATTCGGTCTTGTCGACCGGCTTGCCGATCTTGCTCAGGTTCCACTGGTAATTGAAGCGATTGGCGGCCTGGGCGTTGGCGTAGTAACTGTCGCGGTCGGTCTTCAGCCCGGACCAGTCGCGCCACTTGTCCGGATAGCCGATCTTGGGCGTGAAGCTGGCCCATTTTTCCAGGGCTTTTTTCTTGGTTTCCTCGCTCATCCAGCTCAGATTCTCGATCCTCGCCTTGAGCGCTGTGCGCAGGCCCTGCACCAGCGTTTCCATCTGCGCCTTGGACTCCCGCGGGAACGCGACCTTGACGTACAACTGGCCCATCGCTTCGCCGGCCTGATCGTCGATGTCGCCGAGCACGCGCTTCCAGCGCGCCTTGGGTTCTTTCTGTCCGCGCATGGTCTTGTTGTGGAACTCGTAATGCTCGGCGACGAAATTGTCGGCCAGGTACGGCGAAGCGTCGTCGACGGTGTGATAGCGCAGATACGCCTGCCAGGTCGCCGCCGGCGTGTCGGCGATCATCTTGCTGACCTCCTTGTGGAAGTCGGGCATCGCCAGCGAGAACTGCGCCGGCGTGGCCACGCCCTGCGCTTCGAAGAACTTGGTCCAAGAGAAATTCGGCGTGAGTTCGTTGGCCGCGGCGACGCTGATCGGCTGGTAGTACAGCGCCACGTCGCGCTGCAGCTGTTCGCTCGACAGCGACGCGCGCGCCAGGCGGGTTTCGAAATCGACCACCGCCTTGGCCTGCTGCACGGCATCGGCCGCGGCGACGCCCGACAGCGCCAGCACCTTGGCGATGTGCTGCTGGTACGCGGCGAGCTTGTCGTGCTTGTCCTTGTCGAAGTAGTAGCCCTTGTCGGGCAGGCCCAGGCCGCCTTGCGTGGCGAAGGCGATGTTCATCGAGGAATTCTTGAAATCGGCCTCGGCGCCGAAATCGAACACCACGTTGTGGCCTTGCGCGGCGCTGCTGCGCAGGTAGGCGGCGATCTTGTCCGGGCTGTCGAGCGCGGCGATCGCGGCCAGGTCGGCCTGCACCGGCGTGAGGCCCTGAGCGTTGATCCTGGCTTCGTCCATGCCGGTCGACCACAGATCGCCGATCAGCTTTTCCACGCCGCTGGCCTTGGGATCGGCGGCGGCCTGCTGCGCGAGTTGGTGCTGCACCGCCAGCGAGCGTTCGGCCAGCACGTCGGACACGCCCCAGGACGAACGATCGCCCGGGATCGGATTGGCGGCGAACCAGCGGCCGTTGACGTACTCGCCGAGGTTGTCGCAGGCGTTCTTGGTTGGATCGAGATCGCCGACGGCGAAGCGCACCGGCTGCGGCAGCTGGCTTTCGTCGATCGTGAGCGCGGTGGCTTCGGCGGGCTTCGCGGCGGGCGCGCTCGCGGCCGGAGCCGGGGTTTGGGGCTTGCTGCAGGCCGCGAGCGCGGCGGCGATCGCCAGCGACAGCAGCAGGGGGGACGACTTCATGGGCATCACTGGAACTCCGGGCCGACGGGCGTGGGAAGGATCTGACGTGGCGCAGATCGGGGTTGTGAACGAAACGCCGGCGTGGCGGCGGCCACGATGCAGCGGCGACGGCGCGAACGCCCGCGGCTGCGACGCCTGCGTGACTGGCGATGGCTCCCGATGCGGCCCGTCGTCGTCGGCCCTCAACGTGATCGGCCGACGATAAACCCGTTCGCGCGCGGGGAAGGGTGTCGTCAGTCATGTGGGTGAGCGGGATCGGAGGGTTTCACCCCCGGACCTAGGGCGCGACCTCGCCCGCATCGCCTGCATGCTAAGTTCCAGACCCACACTGCGGCCGCGCCCGGCCGCCGCACTCAGCGA
This sequence comes from Lysobacter sp. Soil_N_51, assembly GCF_057655755.1. NCBI lineage: Bacteria > Pseudomonadati > Pseudomonadota > Gammaproteobacteria > Lysobacterales > Lysobacteraceae > Lysobacter > Lysobacter sp. Soil_N_51. Next base: position 255,623 of record NZ_JBDGLR010000003.1, read on the forward strand.
AGGAGTCGATTGCAATGCGCGTCCACTTTCACGGCGCCGCCGGCGAAGTCACCGGTTCCCTGCACGAAGTCGAAGCCGCCGGCCATCGCATCCTGCTCGACTGCGGCATGATCCAGGGCAGCCCCGAGGCCGAACTGCGCAATCTCGATCCGTTCGCGTTCGATGCGGCGACGCTCGATGCGTTGGTGATCAGCCACGCTCATATCGATCACATCGGCCGGGTGCCGCTGCTGGTCAAGCGCGGTTTTCGCGGGCCGATCTTCGCCCAGGCCGCGACCGCCGACCTGATGCGGATCATGCTGCTGGACTCGGCCTCGATCGCCGCAAGCGAAGCCGAGCGCGGCAACCGCAGACGCGCGCACGGCGAGGCCGAACTGCTGCCGCTGTACACCCGCGACGATGTCGAAGCGACCATGCAACGGGTGCAGCCGCTGCCCTACGACACGCGCCGCGAGATCCTGTCGGGCGTGACGGTGCAGTTCCGCGAGGCCGGGCACATCCTGGGTTCGTCGGTGGTCGAGCTGTTCGCCGATGGCCGCAAGCTGGTGTTCTCCGGCGACCTGGGGCCGAAAGGCACGCCGATCCTGCGCGACCCCGCGCCGATCGACAGCGCCGATCTGGTGCTGATGGAATCGACCTACGGCGATCGCCTGCACAAGGACCGCGCCGAAACCATCCTCGAACTCGGCCGCATTTTAGACGCGGCCTGGAACGACGGCGGCAATGTGCTGATCCCGGCGTTCGCGGTCGGCCGCAGCCAGGAACTGCTGTACTGGTTCGCCAAATACTGGGACGAGTGGAACGTCGGCCGTTTCAAGATCTTTCTCGACAGCCCGATGGCGAGCAAGGTGGTCGGCGTGTACGACCGCCATGTCGAACTGTTCGACGAAGACGCGCTGCGGGTGTGGAAAGACAAGCCCGATCCGTTTCATCTGCCGAACCTGCGGCTGACCGAATCGGCGCAGGAGTCGATGGCGATCAACCAGATCGAACGCGGCGCGATCGTCATCGCCGGCTCGGGCATGGCCAACGCTGGCCGCATCCTGCATCACTTCAAGCACAACCTCGGCAAGCCGCAGACCCATGTGGTGTTCGTCGGTTACCAGGCCGAGGGCACGATCGGGCGGCGTCTGGTCGAAGGCGCCAAGTGGGTACGCATCCACGGCCGCGACACCCGCGCCGAAGCGCAGCGCCACACCATCGGCGGCTTGTCGGCGCACACCGATCAGAACGGTTTGATCGAGTGGTACGGCCATATCGAAGGCCATCCGCCGCTGGTGCTGGTGCATGGCGAAGACAAGGCGCGCGAAGCGCTGGCCGGGGAAATCGGCGAACGCTTCGGCACCGAGGTGACGTTGGCGCGGCCGGGAATGACGCTGGAGGTGTAAGCGCACGCGCCCAGTCGCCCGATCGCGCAACCTCCCGGCCGGCACCGTCGCCGCCCGATCGTCCGCCGCCGATTGCGCCGTCGCAAGCCGCCATCGCTCAGGCCGGCGTTGCGCCGGCTTTCGCGCGCAGCCGCCCGCACGCAGCGCGGCACACGCGCTCGGCCGCGTGCGGGCCGGGCGATCTGCGCGCCGCTAGGCCGGCGCGACAACGTCCTTCTCGCGCGCCAGCCAGCGCTGCATCGCATGCCGGAAGCGCGCGGCCTCGCGTTGTTTGTGCAGGTAGTCCTGATCCAGCACCCGATACAGCGACCACATGATCAGCATCAGCAGCAGCGCGAACGGCAATGCGGCGACGATGATCACGCCCTGCAACGCATCCAGGCCACCGGCCAGCAGCAACGCGACCGCGATCAGCACCTGGATCACGCCCCAGGTCGCGCGCCGCGACATCGGCGGATCGGCGCGGTCGTCGCTGGACATGCTGGCCAGCACCAGGGTCGCCGAGTCGGCCGAGGTCACGAAGAACAGCATCAACAAGGCGATCGCCGCGGCGGTCAACAATGGCGCCCACGGCAGGCTTTCGAGCACAGCGAACAGCACCTGCTCGTAACCCTGGCTCAAGGCGCCGGCCAGATCGACGCCGCCGAACATCTGCGCCCACAGCGCGCTGCCGCCGAATGCGGCGAACCACACGAAGCTCATCAGCGAAGGCACCAGCACCACGCCGAACACGAATTCGCGCACGCGCCGGCCGCGCGAGATGCGGGCGATGAAGCTGCCCACGAACGGCGCCCAGGCGATCCACCACGCCCAGTAGAAGATCGTCCATTCGCCGACCCAGGGATCGCGTGAGAACGGCGCCATGCGCAGGCTCATGTTAGGCAGTTGATTGATATAACTGCCGAGCGTGGTGGTGAAGGTCTCGAAGATGAAACTGGTCGGCCCGGCCACCAGCACGAACGCCAGCAACAACGCGGCCAGGGCGAGGTTGAGATTGCTCAGCCATTTGATCCCGCGGTGCAGGCCGGTCAGGCTCGAAGCCATGTACAGCGCGAACGCCACCGCGACCACGCACAGTTGCAGCGCCGGGGTCACGCTCAGGCCGAACACCCGCGCCAGCCCGGCGCTGATCTGCACGGTGCCGAAGCCCAGCGTGGTCGCCACGCCGATCGCGGTGGCGACGACCGCGGCGACATCGATCAACTGGCCCGGCCAGCGCCGGTGCCAACGGCCGATCACCGGTTGCAGCAAATCGCTGATCTGGCCGCGGCCGTTGCGGTTGAACTGGAACCAGGCCATCGCCAGCCCGACCAGTGCGTACACCGCCCACGGATGCAGGCCCCAGTGGAAGAACACGTAGCGCATCGACGCGCGCGCGGCCGGCATGCTCTGCGCCGTCAGCCCTTCGGGCGGATGCAGATAATGCGACACCGGCTCGGCCGCGCCCCAGAACACCAGGCCGATGCCCATGCCGGCGGCGAACAGCATCGACAGCCAGCTCAGGCGCGAGAATTCCGGCTCGGCGTCGTCGCCGCCGATGCGCAGGTCGGCGAAGCGACCGAGCGAGAGATACAGCAGGAACAGCAGCGAGGCGAACACGATCAACAGGTACAGCCAGCCGGCCCGCGCCACCGTGAGCGACAGCGCGTGCTGGATCGTTTCGTTGAACGATTGCGGGGCCAGCACGCCGGCGGCGACCAGCGCGGCGAGCAGGACGATTGAAAGTCGAAAAACCAAAATCCACTCCAGACAGGCGCGCGAATGCATCGCGCGCGTGAGGCGTGCCGGACGCGCGCGGCGCGTTGACAGGCATGAGGCACAGCCGCGCCGATGCGCGCATGAAGCACGCGCGATCACCGCTGCATCCAGCGGGTGATTCGACGCAAGGCTGACAACCGACAAGTTGCGATCCGCGCTGCGAGCCATGGCCGTAGCGGTGACGGCGCAAGCGGACGTATGAGTCCGGTGCGGTGCGCGGAGCGGAGCGATTTTAACAGACTCGCGGTTTTGGGCCTTCACGCCGCCGCGATAAGCGCGATGTGCCGGGGGAAACCGCTACAAACAAGGGTTCTGATCGACGCCCCAAGCAAGAGGAATGCACCGAGGTCTTTTGTGGGAGGGGCTTGAGCCCCGACGCTTTCCGCTCAGATCGCGAACATCCACCGCTTCGGATCGAACCGCGTCGGGGCTCAAGCCCCTCTCACAAAAGTCTTCGTGGACTCGTCGCGCAGGGTTTGGTCAATCACTTGGTGAATTACTTGATAAATCGCGTGATAAATCGCGGTGGCAACCTGTAAGCAAATCGTCGGAACGAAAAACCACAGGCTCAGTGCGCCGCGGTCTCCGCTCCGCGCCGCAACGCCGCCGTCTCCCATCCCGCCACGATCACGAACACCAGCGTCGTGCCCGCGCCGAGCATCAACGCCGACAAGTGCAGCGGCGAGCTTGCGAACCACAGCGCCGCCAGCATCAGCAACCCGGCGCAGTGCGAAATCGGCGGGAACCGGCGGGTGTTGGTCACCCATTTGAACAAGGCGCAACCCAGCAGATACAGCGCCGGGCCGCCGACGATCGCGGCGATGCCGGCGGCGTCGGCGTGATCGGGGTGGACCAGCACCAGCTCGTCCGCAACCGCGCACACGATGATGCCGCCGACGATCAGCAGATGCATGTAGGTGTAGGCCAAACGCGCCAGGCGCGCGCGATGGACGACGTCGTCGCCATGGGCGATGCGGTGTTCGCCGCGCGCCGCGCCGCTGTCGAAATAGATCCACCACATCGCCACGCTGCCGAGGAAGGCGATGCAGAACGCGGCGACCGTGGTCGGGTTCCAGTCGAGCTTGGCGAAGGTCGCGCCGGTGATCAGGATCGATTCGCCGAGCGCGATGATGATGAACAAGCCGCAGCGTTCCGACAGATGGCCGCCTTCCACGTCCCAGTCCGACAGGGTCGAGCGGCCTAACCCGGGTACGCGGAAGAACGCGATCGGCCCGAGGTATTCGATCGCAACCGCGATCAGCCACCAGCCGACCCGCGCCTCCGGTTCGGCCAGGCCGCCGCCGATCCAGAACGCCGCCGATACCAGCAGCCATAACGTGATGCGGATGAAGTTGCGGAAATTGCCGGGGCTGCGCCCGCCGCGCAACGCCCACAGCATGAACGCGCTGCGGCCGACCTGCATGCTGGCGAACACCGCGCCATAGATCAGCCCGCGTTCGCCGAACGCATCGGGCAGCGACGACGACAGCAGCAGGCCGCCGAGCATCAGCGCGAAGATCATGATCCGCACCGGCACTTTCTCAGGATCGAGCCAGTTGGTGACCCAGGAGGTATAGATCCACAGCCACCACACACCGAGGAACAACAGGCCGGTGCGCAGCGCGCCGACCGGGTTGAGGTGTTCGAGCAGGGTGTGCGACAGCTGGGTCACCGCGAACACGAACACCAGGTCGAAGAACAGTTCGGCGTAGCCGACCTTGGCGTGGCCTTCGCGGCTGCGCAGCAGGGTGGGGCGTAAGTCGGTCATGGCGCGGCCTTGGGCTAGGGCGTGGATCGGGTTCGCGACAGTATCCACCCAAGCAGCAGCGCGACCGCGGCCGGCACGGCGAAGATCAGCAGGAAGATCGGCAGTTCCTCGGCCACGCTGTAACCGGCATGGATCACGCCGACCGCCATGTTGATGCCCGCGCCGATCAGCCACAGCGGCAGGAAGATACTGATCGCGCTGCGCAGCGGCGCCGTGCCGGGGCCGACCAACACGCGCGCGGCCAGCAGGCACAACGCCAGCAGGGCGAAACCGCCGAGTATCACCAGTACCGTGTGCATGCCGATCCCCTGTGTCGATGGCGTTTGGGTCGTTGTCACGTTGCCGCGGTTGTCGGCGCCTCGTGCGCAGCCAACCATTCACCGCGCTCATGGTTGGCCGCGGCGCGTGCATGCGGCGTGCACGCACGCGTCGCCGGTCTTACCGCCTCAGCGTTTGCGGCCTCAACGAGTGGTGTACCCGCCGTTGGCAAAAATGGTCTGGCCGGTGATCCACCAGCCGTCGCTGACCAGGAACTTGATCAGCGGCGCGATGTCGGCGATCTCGGTCAGCCCGCTCTTGGTGCGGCTGCTCAGCGCCGCGGCGGTGGCGTGATACGCGGCCGATTCCTTCGATTCGGCCGGATAGAAGAACGGCGTGTCCATCGGCCCCGGGCCGACCGCGTTGACCGAGATGCCGCGTTCGCCGAATTCCTTGGACGCGGCGCGGGTGAAGTGCTCGATCGGCGCCTTGCTGCCGGGGTAGACCGCATAGAACGGCGTGTACGCGGCCAGCAGCGAGCTGACGATGGTGCAGATGTTGCCGTCGTCGGCGAGCTGCTTGCCGGCTTGCTGGATGAAGAAGAACGCGGCCTTGGAATTGACCGCGAACATACGGTCGTATTCGTCCTCGGTCACCTCGATCAGCGGTTTCTTGATCACCATACCGGTGGTGTTGATGGCGATGTCGAGCTTGCCGAACCGCGCCTTGGCCGCGTCGAACAGGGCCGCGACCTCGCTGGGCCGGGTCAGGTCGCCCTGGTGGGCGAAGGCGTCGGCGCCGGCCGCGCGCACCGCGGCGACGGTCTCTTCGGCCGCGGCGCGGGTGGCGTCGCTGTTGTAATGCACGGCGATCGCGCCGGCGCCGCCGGCGGCGAGCTCGCGCGAAATCAGGCCGCCGAGGTTCTTGGCGCCGCCGCCGATGACGACGGCCTTGCCGGTGAGGGAACGGTTGGGCATGGGGTGCTCCGGTAGGGGGTTGTGGACTCCGGCCACTCGCCGCGTTGACGCGCATGTGACCGAAGTCGTGTTTACATCGGCCTGGGTCCCCGGTGCTTTCACGATGTCCGACGCGCTGTCAGTTTCTCCGCCGCCGCCGGCGATTCCGGTCGTCTCCGGGCCCGGTGCGGGCCAGCGCGAGTTGATGCGCCGCGAGCTGAGCCTGGGCCACGGCGTGCAGTTCGCCTTCGCCACCGAACGCATCGCCGAGCCGACCCAGTGGAGCGTGCATCACGACCGCCATACCCTGATCGTGCATCTCGACGGCGCGATGCGGCGGCTCGAAACCCGCATCGACGGCGTTGGCCGCCTGCGCGCGCCGGCCGCCGTGGGCGACCTGTGGCTGATTCCGGCCGGCCGGCGTTACCAGGGCGAGGCCCGCGGCGGCGCGATCGCCTACGCCGAACTGAGCATCGACCCGGCCCGCTACCCCGGCCTGCGCGATACCCCGGCCGGCGGCACCGACCTGGCCGCGCGCATGAAGCATCACGACCCGCTGGTGCATGCGCTGGCCGCGCGGCTCGCCCAGCTGAGCGGCGAATCCGACGACCTGGCAGCGATGCTGTGCGAGGCGTTGAGCCAGAGCCTGTGCCTGCATCTGCTGCGCGAGCACGGCGCCGCCACGCCGCCGCGGCCGTTGCGCGAACCGTCGCCGCGGCTGAGCGAGCCCCAGCGGCAACGGGTCGAGGATTACATCCAGGCGCATCTGGACCAGCCCATCCGTCTGGCCGCATTGGCGGCGCTGACCGGCCTGAGCACCCATCGCCTGCTGATCGCGTTCCGCGCCAGCTTTGGCGCGACCCCGATCCAGTACGTGCTCGCGCAACGCCTGCAACGCGTCTGCGCGCGCCTGCGCCGCGGCGACGACGACATCACCACGATCGCGATCGGCAGCGGTTTTTCCAGTCACAGCCATCTGTCGGCGGTGTTCAAGCGGCGCTACGGCATCAGCCCGAGCGAGTACCGCCAGCGCGGCTGAGCGTGGACGCGCGCGTGCCGGTCCGTGAGCGCCGCGACCAGGGTCGCCAACGCAAATCGGCCGGCGCTCCCTACCCATGCGCGGCGATCCCTGCCGTCGGTCACGCTGACCATTCGGACATGGCGCGGGCGCGTCCGCGCCCTAGCATGATCGCGTCCACGATCGCGTCCGTCGCAAGTACGGCGCGGCCCTGCCATCGGTCATGCCGACCAGGCGCCCATGGCCGGGTCACGTTTTCTGGCTAGGATCGTCTCAATAACATCGTCTCACTCTGTACCGACCGTGCGCTCGCCGCGTCCGCGTCCCTTGCCTGGAGCCCGCCGCATGCTGACCATTCGCGACCTCACCAAGACCTATGCCAACGGCGTGCGCGCGCTCGACGGCATTTCGCTGGACATTCCGCGCGGCATGTTCGGCCTGCTCGGGCCCAACGGCGCCGGCAAGTCGTCGCTGATGCGGACCCTGGCGACCTTGCAGGAGGCCGACGCCGGCAGCGCGATCCTCGACAACGGCGACGGCCCGGCCATCGACGTGCTGCGCGACAAGGACGCGGTGCGCCGGCAACTGGGCTACCTGCCGCAGGATTTCGGCGTGTACCCGAAGGTCAGCGCGCTCGACCTGCTCGAACATTTCGCCGTGCTCAAAGGCCTGACCAATCGCAAGCAGCGCCGCGATGTGGTCGACGGCCTGCTGCATCAGGTCAACCTGTGGAACGTGCGCAAGCAGAAACTCGGCGGCTTCTCAGGCGGCATGCGCCAGCGCTTCGGCATCGCCCAGGCCCTGCTCGGCGATCCGCGCCTGGTGATCGTCGACGAGCCCACCGCCGGCCTCGACCCGGAAGAGCGCAACCGCTTCCTCAACCTGCTGGCCGAGATCGGCGAGAACGTCGCGGTGATCCTGTCGACCCACATCGTCGAGGACGTCACCGACCTGTGCCCGAGCATGGCCATCATCAACAAGGGCAAGGTGCTGCTCAGCGGCGAGCCGAACGCGGCGATCGCCGCGCTCAGCGATCAGGTCTGGCGCAAGCAGGTCAGCAAGACCACCTTGTCGAGCTACGAAACCCGTTTCACCGTGCTGTCGACCCGACTGGTCGGCGGCCAGCCGGTGATCCACGTGTTCAGTCCGGACTCGCCCGAGGAGGGCTTCGAACGCGTCGCGCCCGATCTGGAAGACGTGTACTTCCAGCGCCTGCGCCAGCACGCGCGCGTCGCGGCCTGAGCGGAGCATCCCGATGATCCTTGAATTCTTCCGCTTCGAGCTGCGCCAGCAGCTGCGCTCGCCGTTGCTATGGCTGTTCGCGATGCTGTTCGGCCTGATGGCCTTCGGCGCCGCCTCCAGCGACGCGATCCAGATCGGCGGCGGCGTCGGCAACGTCAACCGCAATGCGCCCGCCACGATCGCCACGTTCTACTGCATGTTCAGCCTGCTCGGGTTGCTGGTGATCGCGGTGTTCGTGTCCGGCGCGCTGTTGCGCGATTTCGAACTGGGCACCGCCGACCTGTTCTTTTCCAGCCCGATGCGCAAGCGCGACTTCCTGATCGGCCGCTTCGCCGGCGCGCTGGCGGCGAGCCTGCTGGTGTTCGTGATGATCACCGTCGGCCTGCTGATCGCGCCGTACATGCCCTGGGTCGATCCCGAGCGGGTCGGCGCGTTCTCTGTGCAGCCGTACCTGTGGAGTTTCGCGGTGTTCGTGCTGCCCAACCTGATCTTCATCGGCGCCTTGCTGGCGCTGCTGGCGGTCACCGGGCGCAGCCTGCTGATCGTGTATCTGGGCGTGATCGGCTTCTTCGTGTTGCGCGGCGTGGCCAACAGCCTGCTCGCCGATCTCGACAACGAGTGGCTGGCGACGATGATGGACCCGTTCGGACTGACCGCGTTCCGGCGCACGATCCGGTACTGGTCGGCGCCCGAACTCAACACCCGGCTGCCGGCGATCACGGGCTATCTGCTGGTCAACCGCGTGCTGTGGATAGGGGTCGGCGTGACGATGATCGCCGCCGCGTTCGCCCTGTTCAAGCCGCAGCGCACCGGCACCGGCAAGGCCTGGTTCCGGCGTAAGCGCAAGACCGCGGGGATCGACACGCAAAGCGCCGGCAAGCCGGCGCCGAAAGTGCAGCCGGTGTTCTCGGCCGCGACCGCGCGCGCCCAGTTCCTGCACACGCTGCGCTTCGACACCGTCGGCGTGCTCAAGAGCGTTCCGTTCCTGATCATGCTCGCCTTCGCCGTGAGCGGCTTTCTGGCCAGCGCCGGCTCGATCCAGAGCATGTTCGGCACCAAGACCTACCCGACCACCTCGCTGATGCTGACCGCGCTGCAAGGCAGCTACAGCTTCATGCTGATCTTCGTGGTGATGTTCTACGCCGGCGAACTGGTGTTCAAGGAACGCGGAGTCAAACTGGCCGAAGTCAGCGACGCGATGCCGGTGCCCAACTGGCTGCCGTTGCTGAGCAAGTTCATCGCCCTGATCGCGGTGGTGCTGGTGTTCCAGGCAATCGGCGGCGTGGCCTCGATGGTCATGCAGTTGTTCAAGGGCTACAGCACCCTGGAGCCGCTGCTGTACGTCAAGCAGTTGCTGCTCGACGCGATTCCGTTCGTGCTGATGGGCGGACTGGCGCTGGTGCTGCAGGTGCTGACCAACAACAAGTTCATCGGCTACGGCCTGTTGATCGTGGTGGTGATCCTGCAGGCCACGCTCGGCCTGATGCACTTCGAACACAACCTCTACAACTACGCCAACGCACCGCGCGCGCCGTATTCGGACATGAACGGCTACGGCCAGTTCCTCGGCGCGCGGTTGTGGTTCCAGACCTATTGGAGCCTGCTGCTGCTGGCGCTGATGCTGCTGGCCGCGGCATTCTGGGTGCGCGGCGTGGCGCCGAGCCTGCGCGAACGCATCAAGCTGGCGCGTTCGCGCCTGCGCGGCGGCCGCGGCGTCGCCCTGGCGGTCGCGGTGCTGGCCTGGGTCGCGGCCGGCGGCTGGATCTTCTGGAACACCAACGTGCTCAACCGCTACGTGCCGTCGGACGTGGCGATGGACGAGCAGGCGCGTTACGAGAAGGACTACCGCAAGTACCACAACCTGCCGCAGCCGCGCATCGTCGCGGTCGAGAACGAGGTCGACCTGCGTCCGGAAACCCTCAGCGTGCGCACCCGCGGCCGTTACGAGATCGTCAACCAGCATGCCGAGCCGATCGCCGAGTTCCATATCGCGGTCGATCCGGAGGCGACGGTCGAGAAGCTCGAATTCGGCGGCGCCAAACTCATTCACGACGATGCGCGCGTGGGCTATCGCATTTACCGCCTCGACCAGCCGATGCAGCCGGGCGAACACCGCCAGCTGAACTTCGTCCAGTCCTATGCCCAGCGCGGTTTCTCCAACGAGCCGGGCAATACCCAGATCGTCGCGAACGGCAGCTTCTTCAACTCGTCGGTGTTCCCGAGCTTCGGCTACAGCGAAGGCCGCCAGCTCAGCGACCGCAACGAACGCCGCAAGCGCGGCCTGGGCGAAGCTCCGCGCATGCCCAAGCTGGAGGACCAGGCCGCGCGCGCGAACCATTACATCGCCGCCGATGCCGACTGGATCGACTTCAAGACCACGGTGTGCACCGCGCCGGACCAGATCGCGTTGTCGCCGGGCTATCTCAAGCGCGAGTTCCGTCGCGACGGCCGCCGTTGCTTCGACTACGCGATGGACCGGCCGATGCTGCCGTTCTACTCGTACCTGTCGGCGCGCTGGGACGTGCGCCGCGCCGAGCACGCCGGCATTCCGATCGAGGTGTACTACGATCCCAAGCACGCCTACAACGTCGATCGCATGATCGACGGGGTCAAGAAGTCGCTGGATTATTTCCAGGGCAACTTCACCCCGTACCAGCACCGGCAGGTGCGCATCCTGGAGTTCCCCGGCTACGCGAGCTTCGCCCAGAGCTTCGCCAACACCATCCCGTTCTCCGAGTCGATCGGCTTCGTCGCCGATCTGCGCGACCCCGATGCGGTCGACTACGTGTTCTACGTGACCGCGCACGAAGTCGCGCACCAGTGGTGGGCGCACCAGGTGATCGGCGCCAATGTGCAGGGCGCGACCGTGCTGACGGAATCGCTGTCGCAGTACTCGGCGCTGATGGTGATGGAAAAGGAATACGGCCGGGCCAAGATGCGCCGCTTCCTCAAGTACGAACTGGACCGTTACCTGTCCGAGCGCGGCGGCGAGCGTCTGGAGGAATTGCCGCTGTATCGGGTCGAGAACCAGCAGTACATCCACTACCGCAAGGGCTCGCTGGTGTTCTACCGCCTGCGCGAGGAACTGGGCGAGGCGACGGTCAATCGCGCGCTCAAGCGGTTCCTGGAGGACAAGGGTTACCAGAACCCGCCGTACACCACCTCGGCCGAACTGCTGGAGTACCTGCGCGCGGAAGCCAAGCCCGAGCAGCAGCAACTGATCACCGACCTGTTCGAGAAGATCAGCTTTTACGACAACCGGGTGGTCGAGGCGAGTTCGAAGAAACGTCCCGACGGCAAGTACGAGGTCACTTTGAATCTGCACGCGGCCAAGCTGTACGCCGACGGCAAAGGCAAGGAAACCGCAGCGCCGCTGGACGACTGGATCGAGATCGGCGTGTTCGCGCGCGGGCCGTCGGGCAAGGAGGGCGACGAGAAGGTGTTGTCGCTGGAGCGCCGCCACGTCACCCAGAACGATCAGACGGTGACGGTGGTGGTCGACCAGGCGCCGTACGAGGTCGGGTTCGATCCGTACAACAAGTTGATCGATCGGGTGCCGGCGGATAATCGCAAGAAGTTGTGATTGGGCTGGTACGGATAGAAGGCCGGGATCGGACTGTTCTCGCGCGGTGAACCGCATGCCCCCCTATGCAAAAAGGGGGCGGACGTTCGGCGTCGCAGCGATGTGGAAAGCAAATCCCCCGTGCGCGGGGGATTTGCTTTTTTGCGCTTTGCACCTTTGTTGTTCTGTCTGGGCTACGTATCCGGCTCGCGACGCGGTATCGCAACCTGCGCAGCAGTCGGGTTTTCGCGGTCGCGGCTTGCGCCGCTCCTACAGGGAGGCCATGCACTTTCGCCTTGAGCTTGAAGTCGCGCGTTCCATTCAAGCCGCATCGATGCTAGGAAGCACCCCTGTAGGAGCTGCGTGAGCTGCGACCGCGAATCCGCATCCACCGCGCAACCCGCAACGCGATCGGCCACATGGCGGTCGCAGCTTGCGCAGTTCCCACAGGAGGCAGCCCGGCGGGCGTCGGACCGGGTAGGGCCGCTGACAACCACGAGACCCATTACAGCGGCATCGCCATGCAATTTCGGGTGTTTGTTTTTGCGATAAGCAACCGCAACAAGCGATTCCAGTCGCGCACGACCACCCAAACACGTGACGCCTATTCAGGCAAGCAACCCCGGCCCGCCAGCGTCCCGCCCCAATTCGCCACCATATGACCGTCCGCTAACGCCTCCAACCGCGCAAAACTGGCGGTTTGGTCCGGTTTCGCGTACAGTTCGCGCCGTTCAGCGCACGGCTGCCTCCCCGCAAGGGTACGTTTCCCAGGTTGCCTGTCGCCCCGCACCGAGTTCTCGGATTCGCCGGCGCGACTTTTTATCCCGCACGTCTTTCGTAGCGCAGACACGGCCCGGAGCTTCCGGCGTCGTCAAATTTAGATACTCGCAGCGCGGTTCAAGGGAACGCTGGGGTCATCACGCGATCGTCTCGTTCGCGCGTCCGTTCCGTCGGGCGCGTCGGGTGCGCGCATCGCGAACCACTGGAGTTCCAACATGACGTTTGAATCGCTTGGGCTTGCGCCCGCGCTGCTGCGCGCGCTGTCCGAACAGAACTACATCAACCCCACCCCGATCCAGGCCGAAGCGATCCCGCTGGCCCTGGCCGGGCACGACCTGCTCGGCGGCGCCCAGACCGGCACCGGCAAGACCGCTGCGTTCGGCCTGCCGCTGCTGCACCGTCTGGCCACCACCCCGGGCAACAGCCAGCGCAAGCCGCGCGTGCTGATCCTGGCCCCGACCCGCGAGCTCGCGCTGCAAGTCAGCGACAGCCTGCGCGGTTACGCCAAGTACCTGCGTCTGAACGTGCACGCCATCTTCGGCGGCGCCGGCATGGGCCCGCAGCTCGACGCGCTGCGTCGCGGCGTCGACGTGCTGGTCGCCACCCCGGGCCGCCTGATCGATCACCTCGAGCGCGGCAGCGCCAAGCTCGACGCGGTCGAAGTGCTGGTCATGGACGAAGCCGACCGCATGCTCGACATGGGCTTCCTGCCCGCGATCAAGCGCGTCCTCGGCCGCCTGCCGCCGCAGCGTCAGACCCTGCTGTTCTCGGCGACGTTCGAGGCGCAGATCAAGCAGCTGGCGCTGGAGTTCATGCGCAACCCGCAGCAGGTGCAGATCGCCTCCAACAGTGTGGTCGCCGACGCGATCACCCACCGCGTGCATCCGGTCGACGGCGGCCGCAAGCGCGACCTGCTGATCCAGATCCTGGCGTCGCGCCCGAACGACCAGGTGATCGTGTTCGGCCGCACCAAGCACGGCTGCAACCGCTTGTCCGAGCAGCTCGAGGAAGCCGGCCTGAAGTCGGTCGCGATCCACGGCAACAAGAGCCAGGCGCAGCGCCAGAAAGCCCTGCGCGATTTCAAGGCGAACAAGGCCCGCGTGCTGGTCGCCACCGACGTCGCCGCGCGCGGCCTGGACATTCCGAGCCTGCCGCTGGTGATCAACTTCGATCTGCCGATGGTCGCCGAGGATTACGTTCACCGCATCGGCCGTACCGGCCGCAACGGTCTGACCGGTGAGGCGCTGTCGCTGGTGTCGCCGGACGAGGGCGGTCTGCTGCGTCAGATCCAGCGCATCCTCAAGGACGACATCGAGATGGTGACGGTCGCCGGCTTCGAGCCGTCGCGTCCGATCCGCATGGGTTCGGACGCTCCGGGCGCGCGTCGTCCCGGCGCTCCGGGCGGCAACCGCGCCGGCGCCAACGCGCCGCGCAAGCCGGCGCATCGTCCGCACGGCAAGCCGCCGGTGCGTCATGCGCACGCGGGCCCGAAGCAGCACCGCGGTGGCGGCGCCGGCGCGGGTCAGCCGGGTCAGCGGCGCGATCGCAATGCGGGTTGAGTGATCGCCCGCCAGGATGAATTGAAAAAAAGGCCGGCTTTGCCGGCCTTTTCTTTTGGGCGAGTAGGCACGGTTTACACGCAGGGATGGTCCGCCGGATCGGCGGGTTCCCGCATTCGGCACTAGCGTTTGCCGAACACGGCGTGGACTTAGTAGAGTCTGGTGGACGCGACGATTGAGTCTCGGCGTTATGGTTGGCTCGCCGAAGCACATTAGTCGCAAGCATCTGGGCCAAGCAGGGACTGGCTGAGTACACGACATGGATCGGACCACTCTCGATCGCACACAGTCCTACCTGCTTGCCCGCCATCAGCATCCGGCCTGGCAGTTGCTGGCTTCGCGCCGGGCGCCGTTGGTTATCAGCTGCCTGCAGACGTTGTTCGAGAAGAGCCACGACGGGGTAAGCCTGGAAGATGCATTGCAATCGCTCGCCGGCCTGCTCAGCGAGCATGCCGGTCAGCTCGAACGCGATGGAGAGGAAAACGATCCGCTCGCCGCCGCTCGCAAGGAGTTGCGCGGCTGGATCAAGCGCCAGTTGATCGTAGAGCGCGACAATCGCCTGTATGCGACCGACGCATTGGATGCCGCGCTGCGCTTCGTCGAGGATTTGGGCGGACGAATCATGACCTCCACCGCTTCGCGTCTGTCGGTGGTGCAGCGAGAAATCGAAGATCTGGCGGCCAGGCTCAATCCCGATCCGGCCAGCCGCGCGGATCGGATCCGCAACAAGATTGCGGGTCTGGAACGGGAGCTTGCCGACGCGTTGGCCGGTCGCGTGGACACGCCGAACGAGCAACAGATCGGTGAAGGCATCCGCGAGCTCTATGTCCTGGCGTCGGGGCTGCGCGCGGACTTTCGCCGGGTCGAGGATTCGTGGCGACAGGCCGATCGCGAACTGCGCACCTGGATCGTCAACGAACAGCATCATCGCGGCGACATCGTCGACTCTCTGCTCGACGGCCATGATCGCCTGCTGGAAACCGCCGAAGGGCGCGTGTTTCAAGGCTTCCAGCAACAGCTCAGCCAGGAGGTCGAGCTCGATCAGATGAAGCGGCGGCTGCGTACGATCCTGCGTCATCCCGGGACGGCGACCGCGCTCAATCGCGTCCAGCAAGCGGATCTGCGCTGGTTGGTGATGCGTCTGGTGATGGAGTCGGGCTCGGTCATACGGGCGCGGGCGCGCAGCGAGAGCGACGTGAAGAGCTTTCTCAAGACCGGGTTGGCGGCGGAGCATCATCGGGTTGGCGCCTTGCTCAACGAGGTGTTCAGCGTGGCGCTCGAACTGAACTGGACGCCCTCGCTTCGACGTAAAGCATCGCCGCTTCCGGTGTTGGCGCCGGCCAATTCCAATTTGTCGGTGATCGAGCGCCTGCGGTTCAAATCAGCGGACTCGACGGTCAAGCAGGAGCTTGAGCTCAAGCGTCAGAGCAGCGATTTGAATCGGGTGGAAGAGGATTTTTGGGCGTCGTTCGACAGTCTCGATCGCGAGGCCTTGATGCAGGAGACCTTGAAGATCATCGTTGAAAGCGAGAAACCGCTAAGCACGGGCGAACTGGCGCAGCGGCTTCCACCCTCGCACGATCTGGAAACCCTGGCGTTATGGATCGGCATGGCCAGGGAAGCCGGCAGTCCGGTCACCGAGCCAGGCGAATCAGTGCAGGTCGCCGACCGGCATGACGGCATGCTGCGTTTTCACGTGCCGAGCATCGAGTTCTCCGCGTCGCATTTCGAAGACTTCAAATGGGAGCCGTAGACATGCCACAGATCGATGCGTCCGATGAGGAACCCGAAGACACATCACCCGCCGTTGCGGCTCAGGACGACGGTGCCGCTGCCGACGGGCCGCAGACGGTGCGTGCGCCCGATTCGGTCAAGGCGGCGTTGCTGGAGTTGATGAAGTACGGGCTGTTGGAAGAATCCCGCAAGCCTAATCTCTATCGCACGGCACTGACGAATAGCGTGCAGATCGGTGCGATTCTAGACGCGCTCGATCTGGTGATGCGGGTGGACGACATCCGTGGGCTCGCGTTCATCGCGGTGTCGCAGGCCTATCGCGATGCGGAGGACGAGTGGTCGCATCCGCTGGTGCGGCGGCAACGCCTGAATCTGGAACAGTCCTTGCTGGTGGCCATTTTGCGGCATTACTACGTCGCCCATGAGGTCAATGCCGGACTGGGCGCGGCGGATGCGCAGATTCCGTTGGATGACCTGCTGCCGCAACTGCAGGTGTATCTGGGCGATATGGGAAGTGATGCTCAGGAAAAGAAACGGCTGTTGCAATTGCTCGAGCAACTCAAGGTGCATGGCCTGGTGTCGGATGTGGATCAGCACGAGCGGGTGACGATTCGCCCCATCATCGTGCATCTGGCCAATCCCGAAAGCCTGGAGGGGTTGCTGCATGTACTTCGTATCGAAGGGGCCGCCGGGAGGGGCGGTCAGCAGGCCACGCAAGAGGATGCGCCGTGATCAAGACTCTCCCCATGTTCGTGGATGAATCCTCGCTCAAGCGCAGCTATGTGTTGACTCATCTGGACGTTTACAACTGGGGCGCGTTCGGCGGCTCCCATGCCGCCGAGTTCGACCTGCAGGGAACCGCCATCATCGGCCCTACCGGCAGCGGGAAAACCACCCTGGTCGATGCCCTGATGACCTTGCTGACGGCCAACCCGCGCTACAACCTGGCGTCCACTGGCGGCCACGAAAGCGACCGCGATCTGGTGTCTTATGTTCGCGGTGTGTCCGGCGCCGGCAACGACAGCGGGCTCAATGAACATGTGGTCCGACCCGCCGCGGTTCTCACCGGTTTATGCGCTCGGCTCAGCGACGGCGTTTCGGTAGTCAGGATCGGCGCGTTGTTCTGGTTCGACGGCAGCAGCTCGGCGCCCAGCGACTTGAAAAGACGCTGGTTCTTTTCCAAGGCGGATCAGCCTGGGCTGGACGAATGGCTCGAAGCTGCGAACAGCGGCGGTGTGCGTGCGTTGAAGGAGATGGAGCGCATACACGAAGGCCTGAAGATGTACGAGTCGAAGACGGCCTATCTGGCGAGGATGCGTGAATTCTTCGAGATCGGCGAAAACGCGTTCAATCTGCTCAACCGTGCGGCGGGACTCAAGCAACTCGACAGCATCGATACCGTGTTCCGCGAGTTGGTGTTGGACGACAAGGCGGTGTTCAGCCAGGCCAAGAGTGTCGCCGAAGAGTTCGACACCCTGGCCAGTATTCGCAGCGAGCTCGAAACGGCTCGGGTACAGCGCGATTTGCTCAGGCCGATTGAGAAGACCTGGGCCGCGCGCAGGGAGCTGCTTGATGAACTCGAATGGCGGACGAGGCTGCACCGAAGCCTGCCGGTATGGTTCGCCGATGGCGCGATGGTGTTGTGGGATGTGCGGGTTGGTGAGTTGCTGGCGCGCGAGCGGGATCTGTCCATCGACTTGGAGTCGCTGGAGACGCAGGTCAGGTCTGCGACCCAGCGCGCATTGGAATTTCAGTCGGCGTATCTGAGCGCCGGCGGCGGGACACTGCAGGAGCTCGAATCGAGAGCCGAGATTCAGACCAGTCTGGTGAATGAGCGCATGCGGCGTGCGTCCGCCTATCAGTCCATCTGCGGTGCGCTGGGGCTTGACCAGACCTTGTCGACGCAGGCTCTGCAGAGCAACAAACGGCACGCCGCATCGCTCAAGGTGGATGGAACCGCAGGTCACGAGAAACTCAAGGACGCTGCTTGGCGGGCTGGCTCGCTGGTGTCGGAGCTGGAAGAAAAGATGGCCGCGGTCGACAAGGACCTACAGGAGACCCGATCGCGTCCGGGCTCCAATATTCCGACCGAACATCAGCGATTTCGTTCCCTGCTCGCCGGGCATCTTGCGGTTGAGGATTCGCAGTTGCCGTTCTTGGCCGAGTTGGTGGAGGTCAAGCCTGATCAGCGGCGTTGGCGCGGTGCGATCGAGCGCGCCATCGGGGCGCATCGGCTACGGATCATGATTTCTCCGGTTTTGACCGGGCCGGCGATGAAGTGGATAAATCAGCGAGACAACAAGCTGCATGTCATGTTGCGCGAGGTGCAGGCCGATTCGCACCAGCCCTCGTTCTTCGAGGACGGCTACGCCCGGAAACTTAGCTTCAAGGCCCATCCTCACCGCGACGCGGTCAAGCAGTTGCTGGGCAAGTTCGATCGCCACTGCGTGGATACCGTCGAGCAATTGCGTGTTACTCAACATGCCATGACCGATCAGGGAATGATGTCGGGAGGTGCCGGATTTTTCGACAAGCAGGATCAGCGGCGCCTTGGCGACGACTGGTTCACCGGTTTTGACAATCAGGATCGTTTGCTCAGCCTGCAGGCTGAGTTGCAGGGTTTGGAAGATTCGCTGCGAGAAGCGCAGGCGAAATTCCGCTCGGCGCGGGTCGAGGCGGAGGGAAAGCAAAAGGAATTATCCCAGCTCGAACAGATAGAGAGTACGCATTTCGTCGATATCGACTTGCCGGACGCGCAGGCTCGGTTACAGGACATTACGGAGGAGATTCGACGCTTGAAGGAGCCGGGGTCCGATCTGGAGTCGGCACGCAAGAGATGGGAAGAGCATGAAAAGAAAGCCGGCCTGGCACGTGAGCAGGCTGTGCAATGCAAGGTGGATCTGGGCGTTCTGCGAGAATCGACCAAGAACTCCGCGACACAATTGGAGCGTTTTCGCCGCAGGCGCGGCGATGGGCTCGATGAGCAAGCCATGTTGCTAGCCCGGCAGCATTTGCCGGAGGTTACCGAGGCCCAACTGGATCAGCTGGACGATCTGGAGCGCAACCAGACCCAGTCCTCGCAGGCAACGATCGATGGCTTGTTGAACCGGCAGCGCAAGATCGAGGGACAACTGGTACGCGAGATGGAGCACGCGAAGAAGGTCGATACCGGCGCATTGGCAGAAACCGGCACCCTCATCGACGACGTGCCCGACTACCTCGCTCAGCTTCGGGTGCTGGTGGAGGAGGCCTTGCCAGAAAAAATGCAGCGTTTTCTGGCGTATCTAAATCAGTCTTCAGATCAAGGCGTGACCCAACTGCTGAGCAGCATCGACAACGAGGTGTCGGTCATCGAGGAACGCATCGATGAGCTCAATGCCACCTTGCGACGGGTCGACTATCAGCCCGGCCGGTATTTGCAATTGGAACCGCAGCGGGTCGAGCACGAAAGTCTGCGCACGCTTCAGTTGGCGCGCGCTCATTTGCGTTCGGCCCAGCTGAAGGACGATCATGGCGAGAGCCACTATCAGGCGCTGAAGCATCTGATCGACCTGTTGAGGGAGGCGTCGGACCGACGTAAGACCTTGGCATCGCTCGCCCTGCTGGATCCGCGCTATCGGCTCAGTTTCAGCGTGCTGGTGATCGATCGCGTCAGCGGCGCCACCATCGAGAAGCGGACCAGTTCGCAGGGCGGAAGCGGCGGCGAGAAGGAGATAATCGCCAGCTACGTCTTGACCGCGTCATTGAGCTATGCGTTGTGCCCGGCCCAGAGCGAGCGGCCTTTGTTCGCCACGATCGTGCTTGATGAGGCGTTCTCGAAGAGTTCGCAGGCCGTCGCCGGACGTATCATCCGGGCACTGGAGGAGTTTGGCCTGCATCCCTTGTTCGTGACCCCCAACAAAGAGCTCAGGTTGTTGCGGACCCATACGCGGTCGGCGATCCTGATTCATCGTCGAGGCAGCGAGGCGACGATGACTTCGATAAGTTGGGAGGCGTTGGCCGAACACGCGCGCGGTCGTGGGGCGAGTGCGAATGAAGTCGCCGGCTGACTTGGCCAAGGTGCTCGCGCGCGAATGGGATAACGCCGATCACCGTGAGCAACGCCTGCTCGATACCGGGGCATGGCCAATCTCCAAGGTCATCGGTAAACCGACCGCGCGCAGCGTCAGCGACGCTACGTCCGCGGTTCGCGAGCATCTGCGGCGTTGGCGCGCGGTCGGCTTTGGTGAGGTGGAGTGGGAGGAGGTTTCCTTCCGCAGTGCCGCGGAGTCTGTGCTTGTCCCGATTACGTGGCTATTGCACGAGCCCGCGCAATGGGTTGCGGCGACAGGCGATGCGTCAGTCTCGCTGGAGTATGCGCGGCTGCGACATTTCATGGCGCATTGCGATCCCATATTTCACCGCCTGCTACTGCGCAGCCGATCGCTGTGGCGCAATCGATCCGATGCGGATGTCGTGCATGCGGCCGAGGCCGCCTTGAGATTAAGTCCGGGTTGTGCGGCAGGACGACCGTTGAGGTCGCTGGCGATCGCCGAAGTCGATACGAAATTTTTCGAACGTAATCGTTCGCTGGTGGTCGCGTTTTTGGACGTCAGATTCGATGGCGCGGCGTCGCAGATGGGGCTGGAGGCGTTTGTGGGCGCGCTCGACGAGGGCGATCACTGGCTTTTGGTGGCGCCGCTGGAGTCTGGATTGTTGCCGTTCGCGCAGCAGCGCGTGCGTGCGCGAGAGTTGATGGAGCGGCCTTTGCCGGGTGAGACGCTGTTGGTGGTCGAAAACGAGCGCTGCTTGTATCAACTGCCGCCGTTGCGTGGAACGGTCGCGATATTGGGCGCGGGCTTGAATCTGGGCTGGATGCGCGCCGTCTGGCTGGTGGACAAGCGCATTGGTTATTGGGGCGACATGGATACCTGGGGCCTGCTCATGTTGGCCAGGGCGCGAAGATGTCAGGCGCATGTGGAGACGGTGCTGATGCACTCGGCGTTGTTCGATGCGTATGCCGGGCAGCTGGCGGTGGCCGAGCCGGTGATCGCCGGGGCTTGCCCGGCAGAAGGATTGAGCGAGGAGGAGGAGCTCTTCTACTTGGCCCTGAGCGAACTGGCGAAGGGGCGTCTGGAGCAGGAGTTCATACCGAAGCTGACGGTGGTCGACGAACTGCAACGATGGTTCTCCACAGTCGGCCCAGATGCTCGCTAGCCGGTTGCCTCAAACCTCGCCCAACCGCCCCGCCTCACGCCGATCGCGCCCGTTCTCCTTGGCGCGATACAAGGCCGCATCGGCCCCGTCGAACAAGGTCCGCACATGCGTGTGGACGCCCGGGACGCAGGTGTATAGGCCGATGCTCAGGCTGACTCGCTGGTCGGCGGCGCCTTCGCCGTATCGCGCGTCCAGACTGCGCATGTCGGCGAGGATCGCGTCGGCGACGCGGGCGGCGCCTTCGACGTGGGTGTCGGGCAGGATCACCGCGAACTCGTCGCCGCCGAAACGCGCGGCGAGGTCGCGCGGGCGGCGCGCGTGCGAGGCGATGATCTGGGCGATCTGGCGCAGCAGTTTGTCGCCGGCGCGGTGGCCTTCGGAATCGTTGTAGGCCTTGAAGAAATCCACGTCGATCAAGGCCAGCGACATCGGCGCGCGGGTGCGCCGCGCGCTCGACAGTTCGCGCTGCAACACGTGATCGAAACGGCGGCGGTTGCCGAGTTGGGTCAGGGTGTCGACGTTGGCTTCGCGCCGCCAATGGCGCAGGTGGCCGATCAGCCAGGCCAGATAGGCCAGCGCGATCATCACGATCGTCGACGCCGGCGGAAACCACACGTCGCCCAGGCGCAGCAGCAGCACGCTGCCGGCCGCGGTCGCGAGCGCGGTCGCGCCTAGGGTCAGCAACGGGCGCTGGAAACGCGGATGCAGCATCAGCAGGACCACGGCGAACAGCATCGCCGCGGCCAGCAAGGCCTGCCACAGCGGCCGCAACGGCACGATCGCGCGATCGTGCAGCAGCATCTCGATCACGTTGGCCTGGTACTCGGCGCCGTGCATGCGCAGATCGTCGGACATCGGGGTGAGGTAGCTCGGCACCAGGCCGGTCGCGGTCACGCCGATCACCACCCAGCGCCCGCGCAGCAGGTCGGCCGGGACTTCGCCGTTCAATACGTCCGAATACGAGACCTGGCCGAAGGTGCCCGGCGGTCCGGCGAAGCGGATGCGCACGTAGTTATCGCGCGTCCATTGGTACGGCGAGCCGTGTGCGTCGGCGGGACGGCGCAGGCCCGGCAGCGGATCGGGCACGCTGGCCGGTTCCAGCCCGATCAGGGCCAGGCCGAGCGCGGGCCAGCGCGATTCGCCGAGGCCGGCCTTGAGGTACATGCCGCGGGTGGTGCCTTCGGCGTCGAGTTCGATGTCGGTGTGGCCCAGGGTGGTCGCGGCGGTCGCGATCACCGGGGTCGGCAGCACTTCCACCGGCGGCGCGTTCTGGCGCAGCGGCGCGGTGGTCACCGGCAGGGCGACGCGGCCGAGCCGGCGCATCGCGGTGGCGAGCACACGGTCGTGTTCGTCGCCGCTGCGGTCGGCTTCGGCCAGCACCAGATCGAGCGCGACGCCGCGCACGCCGGCGTAGCCGAGACGATCGAGCATCTGCGCGTGGATGTCGCGCGGCCACGGCCATTGGCCGATGTCGTTGAGGCTGCGGTCGTCGATGGCGACGATCACCACGTCGTCGTCGGGCGCATAGGTCCACTGCGACAGATGCAGGTCGTAGAGAAAATCGTCGAGCCGCCAGGTCGCGCCGCTGACGGTCAGCAACGCGGCCAGGCCACCGGCCAGCAGAGCGGCACCGCCACGCATCAGCCTGGACAGCGCGCTTGGGGTCATAAGGCCAGCAGCAACAAGGCCGCGCCGGCGGCGCCGGCGCCGTAGCACAGGCGACACGGCAGGCGGATCTGCTGGGCGGGGCCGTACGGCGCGGCGTAGCCGTCGTCCTCGATCGTCTGCACGCGCACGTACCACGTCCCGCCGCCGGGACGCTTGAGTTCCACTTGCGGCACGTCGACTTCTTGTTCGAGCAGCAGCTTGGCGAAGTCGGGTTTGCGCGCGATCTGCACGCGGTAGCGCTGGCCGGGTTCGCCTTTCTGCCAGCGCAGGGTCAGCTGGCCCTTGGCCGCCTGCGGCGATTCCAGTCCCGGATCGACCGGCGCGTCGCTGACGGTGAACGGCAACGCGTTGCCGAAGCGACCGGTGCGGCCGGTGGCGTCGCGCGAGGCGACTCGCCAGAAGTAGTTGCCGGGCGGCAGCGCATCGTCGGGGCGATAGCGTTGGCCCTTGAGTTCGGTATCGACCAGCGGTTTTTCGAAGCGATCGTCGCGCGCCAGTTGCAGGCGGGTGCGTTCGGCGTCGGCGGCGTGCGCCCATTCGAACCGCGGCCGCGGCACGCTTACGGTCTGGCCGTCGAGCGGGCTGATCGTCAGCGGCGGCAGCGGATGATCGTTGACGGTGAACACGCGTTCGCTGTCGCGGCCGCTCAGGCCGTTGCCGGCGATCGCGCGCACCAGCAGGCGCTGGCGTCCGGCCGGCAGATCGTCGATGCGCACTTGGGTTGTGTCGACGCGGCTTTCGTACAGCAACACTTCCGGTGCGTCGTCGCGGACCACTTCGACTCGGTAGCCGATCGCGCCTTGTACCGGCGTCCACGCCACATTGGCCGGCAGTTGATCGAGGCGCGTGTTCGCGTCGAGCAGGCTTGGCGCCGGCAGCAGCGCGATCGCGGCGGCGGGCGCGGCGCCGGCCGCGGCGACCGTGCCGAAACCGGGCAACACCAGCACCTGGCCACGCTGCGCGCCGACCTGGACCTTGCCTTCGAGCACTTCGGTCGCATCCGCCGCGCCGCCGTCGCCGGCGCTGACGCGGAAGTGGGTGCCGCGCACGCTGGAGGTCGCCGACGGGGTTTCGATGATGTAGCGCGAGGCCGGGCCCTTGGCCGGGATCACCCGATTGCTGGTGCGGCCGCGCTGCAGGCGCATGCGCGTGTCGACCATGCCGGTGCTGCCGTAGCTGCTGAGTTCGTCGAACACGATGCGGCTGTTGTCTTGCACCATCAAGCGCGAGCCGTCGGCGAATTCCAGGGTCGCGCTGGCGCCGGGGCCGGTTTCCAGGCGATTGCCGATGCCGATGCGCATGCCTTCGCTGACCAAGCGGGCTGGCGCGGTGTCGGAGGCCAGCACGTTGACCGCGCCGCGCACCGCGACGACCTTGGCCTTCGCCGGTTCGATCCTCAGCCAGCCGATCGGGAACGCCATGCGCGTGCCCGGCGGCAGGTGATAGGGGTTGGCGATGCGGTTGTGTTCCTGCAGGCGGCGCCAGTTGATGCCGGCCTTGAGGTGCTTGGCGCCGAGGTCCCACAAGGTGTCGCCGGGACGCACCCGATAGCTCCAGTCCTGGGCCTGGGCCATACCGCAGCCGGCCAGCAGCAGCGCCGACACGGCGAGGCAACGACCCAGGCGCTGGCGCAGGGCGGCGGCCGGCGCGCGCCGGCGGGCGGGCGTCGCGTCAAGGGGCGAGGGCGCAGGTATCGAAGACATCCGTATTCCGGGCTGAGTGAGACGACGTGTGCCAGCAGAAGCCGGCAGGAGGCACAGCAACCTGCAATTATGCGGCTTCGGTCACGTTTTTTCCGCCATCTGCCTGGCCGAACGTGGCCTGGGGCGGACGGAGGGTGTCGGCCAGTACCTCGATTGCGTATGTCTCCAAAGTGGATGCGACGATTCGGCCGGCGTCATGCCGGCTGACTCAGTGCGTACTTCGGGAGGATCGTAGCGCCGATGCGGGCCACTTTGGGGGCGGCGGCAGGCACGAGGGTTCGGGCGCCGCGGTTGGATCGGCCGGTGGCGGCGGAGCGGACCGGAAGCGGCCGCCGTTCGGGTTCGGCCGGCGCGTGGCGCGGCTTGTCCGGGTGAGGCTTCG
Organism: Lysobacter sp. Soil_N_51; assembly: GCF_057655755.1. Lineage (NCBI taxonomy): Bacteria > Pseudomonadati > Pseudomonadota > Gammaproteobacteria > Lysobacterales > Lysobacteraceae > Lysobacter > Lysobacter sp. Soil_N_51. Next base: position 280,595 of record NZ_JBDGLR010000003.1, read on the forward strand.
CGGCGGTTCGGCGCTCGTGCGCCGCTCGCACGGGCGCTTCGCGATGCCCGCGGCTCGCCGCGACGACGCCGAGGCTCGCCGGTTCGCACCGGCGCGCGCCCGCGCCGTCGCGCGACTCAGCCCTTCTTCGCCGCGATCCAGCGATCGATCTTGCCGTCCAGCACGTCCAGCGGCACCGAGCCGTCCTTGAGCACTTCGGCGTGGAACTCGCGAATGTCGAAACGCGCGCCCAGGGCTTTCTCCGCGCGCTTGCGCAGTTCCATGATCTTGAGTTCGCCGATCTTGTACGCCAGCGCCTGGCCAGGAATGGCCATGTAGCGTTCGGCTTCGGCGGTCGCCTGGGTTTCGCTTTCGGCCGAGTTGGCCAGCATGTAGGCGATCACCTGTTCGCGGGTCCAGCCCTTGCTGTGCAGGCCGGTGTCGACGACCAGACGGATCGCGCGCCACAACTCGTTCTGCAGATAACCGAAGCGGTCGTACGGGGTTTCGTACACGCCCAGCGCGGTGCCGAGCGATTCGGCGTACAGGCCCCAGCCTTCGCTGAAAGCGGTCTCGCCGCCGAAGCGGCGGAACTTCGGCAGATCGGTGAGTTCCTGCTGCAAGGCCAGCTGGAAGTGATGGCCCGGGATCGCTTCGTGCAGGTACAGGTCTTCGGCGTCCCAGGTCTTGCGCGTGGGCAGGTCGAAGGTGTTGACGTAGAAGATGCCCGGACGGCTGCCGTCTTCGCTGGGCCGCATGTACGAGCCGCCCGCGGCCGATTGCGCGCGATACGCCTCGACCGGACGAATCTCGAACGGCGCCTTAGGGGTCAGCGAGAACAGTTGCGGGACCTTCTTGTTGATCTTCGCTTCCAGGCCGCGGTAATGCGCGAGCAGCGCCGGTTCGTCCTTGAAGGTGAAGCGCGGGTCGGTCTGCATGAACTTGAAGAAGTCCTGCAGCGTGCCCTTGAACTTCAGCTCGACCAGGATCGAATTCATCTCGCCGTGGATGCGCGCGACTTCGTCCAGGCCGATCTGGTGAATCTGTGCCGGGGTCATCGACGTGGTGGTGGAACGGCGCGCGTTGAACGCGTACCACGCCTCACCGTTCGGCAATGCGCTCATGCCGGCGCTATCGCGGGTGTGCGGCAGGTAATCGTCGCGGACGAAATCGCGCAGGCGTCGGTAAGCCGGCATCAGCTGAGTCTCGATCATGCGACGGTAATCGTCGTTGAGCCGGGTCTTGTCGGCCTGCGAAAACGACGCCGGCAGATTCGCGATGGGCTTCCAGAACAGGCTGTCTTCGGGCTTGTCCTTGACCAGCGCATCGAGCTGCGACACCACCTTGACCATCAGCGGCTTGGGCTGGACCACACCGCGCTTGATGCCTTCGCGGCTGTTGGCGATGAGCTGGTCGAACACCACCGGCACCAGCCCGCCGCGCTTGAGCCAGTTGTCGTAGTCGGCGACGGTCTTGAACGGTTGCGAACCGGTGCCCGAACCGAGCTGGGCGACGCTGGAGGCGAAATTGCCGAACTGGTTGATCGGTTGCAGCCAGGTCGGGTAGCGATCGGATTCCAGATCCATCTTCGCGTTGCGCACGAAGATTTCGTAGCTCAGCAGATCCTGCGCGGACAGGCCTTGCGGGCCGACCGCTTCGATGGTCTTGAGCCAGCGCTGGGTGAATTCGCGGCCTTGCTTGCGGAATTGCGCGCTGGCGATGTTGGGCAGCTGATCGTTGTAGCGCGGATCGCCTTGCGCGGTGGCGCGCAGCGGATTGAGCTTGAGTTGTTCTTCCCAATACTGCTCGTACAGGCGCTTGAGTTTGTCGGCCTTGGTCTGCACGGTGACCGCGGGCGCGGCCGACGCGGCCGGGGTGGATTGGGCGAACGCGGGCAGGGCCAGGCACAGCGTGCCGGCCAGGGCGAGCGACACGGCCGCGCGCAAGGCGAGCGCGGGCGCGCGGCGGGGCGTGCTGGAACGACGGAACGGGGACGGGCGCATGCGGCATCGATCCGGACGGATGGAATGGCAGACTCGCGCGCGCCGTGCGCGAGGGCATGAGCCGAAGGTCATGCGAGATGGTGCGCGGGGGCGATGTCGGTCGCGTTTGGCGATGTGCGCCGCGAATGTGGGTTTCGCACTGTAGGAGCGGCGCAAGCCGCGACCGCGTAGCCGCACGGTCGCGGCGAACCTGCGAGGACGCGGTCGCGGCTCGCGCCGCTCCTACAGGGGGTCGACCCACTCGCGTTGCGACCGGATTTTGTGTCTACCGCGAGCGTGTCGCTCGCGGTAGACACACGGCGCTCAATCGTCCAGATCCGGCAAGCGCAGGCGGGTGCTGTAAAAGTCGCTCGGCTGGCCGATGTCGCGCGCGAAGAACAGCAGGCCGCGGTCCCACAGCACGGTCGGATGGAATTCGTCCCAGGCGGAGTTGACGCAGGGGCCGAGGTTCTTCGGCGTGCCGAAGCTGCCGTCGCGCTGCTGCCGCGCCGCGTACAGATCGCCCCAGCCGTAGCCCAGGTCGGGCAGCGGATCGCCGGGGAAATCCAGGCGGGTGAACAGCAGGATGCGGCCGTCGGGCGAGATCTCCGGGTTGAATTCCCAGCGCTGCGCGCTGTTGACCGCGCCGGCGATTTTTTCCGCCGGTGCGTACTGGCCGTCGTGTTGGCGCCGGCTGCGGTAGATGTCGAATTCGCCGTCGCGGTCGCTGGCGAAATACACCGTGCCGCGCAGGTCCATGCTCGGATACAACTCATCGCCGCCGCTGTTGACCGACGCGCCCAGGTTCCGCGGTTCGCCCCATCCGCGCGGGCCGCGGCGAGCGATCCACACGTCCATCTTCGCCGCCACGCCGTCGGCGCGCGGCCGTTCGGAGGAGAACACCAGATAGCGACCGTCGGGCGATACGAACGGGTCCATGTCGCTGTGGATGCCGGAGAACGGCGCGACCTGCGGTGTGCTCCAGCCCGATGGCTGCCGCTGCGAGGTCATGATGGTCGCGCGTTCGCGCGTGCCCGGCCACCAGCCGGTGGTGGTCGCCCAATAGGCGCGCAGCCGGGTCGGGGTGAAACTCAGTCGCCATTCCCAGCGCGGCGTGGAGATGGTGCCTTCTTCGAATTTGCGCACCGGCGGGCACGATTCGGCGGCATGGGCGGGCATCACGGTAATGGCGAGCACGCAGGCGCTGACAGCGACGGCAAGATGCGAGCGAAGCGACATGGCGGCATTCCTGTGGGAAGTGGCCGCAGCCTGCGCCGGCGAATTCGGGATGGGCATATCGCTGGGACGAATACTCGGATCGCCGGGACCAACGCCGCTTCCGCGATTGCCAGCGCGGCGATGCCGGTCCAGCATGGCCGGCATGCGCAATCGACTGTCGCTGCTGCTGGTGGTGCTGGGCTGGTGGACCCTCAATGGCCTGATCTGGGTCGGCCAGGTCGCGACCATGCGCGAAGCCGCCGGACAGGCGCCGCAATGGGCCGATACGCTGCGCCAGCAAATGGCCAGCGCTTGGCTGTGGGTGCCGATCACCTTGTTCCTGCTGCGGGTGGTACGCCGCTATCCGTTCGAACGCGGCCGGCATGCGCGCGCGGCGCTGGCGCAGGCCGCTGCGGTGGCGCTGGTGATCGTGTCGCGCGCGCTGGCGGTGATCGGCTTGAACGCTTGGATCGGTTGGTATGCGGTGCTGCCGCCGTTGGGCGAGGTGCTGATCGCCAGCGTACTCAACAATCTGTTGATGAGCTGGATGATCGTCGGCGTCGCGCATGCGCTGGTCTACGCGCGCCGCGCGCGCCGTCGCGAGCGCCAGGCGATGCAGCTGGAAGCGCGGCTGGCGCGCGCGCGGCTGGATGCGCTGACCGCGCAGCTCAACCCGCATTTCCTGTTCAATGCTTTGAATTCGATCGCCGAGATGGTGCATCGCGATCCCGACGGCGCCGATCGGATGCTGGTCGATCTGGGCGCGCTGTTGCGCCACAGCCTGGACAGTTCGCGCAGCCAGGAAATTGCCTTGCGCGACGAACTGGCCGCGCTCGATCATTACATCGGTATCGAGAAGATTCGTCTCGGCGAACGCCTGCGGGTGCGCTGGTCGATCGACTCGGCGCTGCTCGATGCGCAGGTGCCGCAGTTGCTTCTGCAACCGCTGGTCGAGAACGCGATCCATCACGCCGTGGCGACCCGCACCACGCCGGGACAGGTGTCGGTATGCGCGCAACGCGATCATGCCCATCTGCTGCTGGAAGTCAGCGACGACGGCGGCCAGCGCAGCGCGCCGCCGGGCAATGGCCTAGCGCTGGGCAATACCCGCGAGCGCCTGCGGTGTTTGTACGGCGACGATCATCGGTTCGAGATTGGTGCGCGCACCGGTGGCGGCACTCAGGTCTGCCTGCGCTTGCCGTTACGGATGGCGACGGTCGGCGAGGCGGCGGCGTGAGCGCGTCCAGTATGGCCGGGCCGGGTATGGGCGCGCCGCTGCGCGCGGTCGTGGTCGACGACGAGGCGATGTCGCGCGCGCGTCTGCGTCGTCTGCTGGGGCAGCAGCGCGATGTCGAGGTCGTCGCCGAATGCGGCGACGGCGACAGCGCCTTGGCGGCGTTGCGGCGTCTGCGTCCGGACGTGGTATTTCTGGACATCCGTCTGCCCGACCTCAACGGGTTCGGCGTGATCGACGCGTTACCCTCCGAACAGCGACCGCAGGTGGTGTTCGTGACCGCGCATGCCGAGCATGCGCTGCGCGCGTTCGACGCGCAGGCGGTGGACTATCTGCTCAAGCCGTATTCGGCCGAACGTTTGCAGGCGGCGTTGGAGCGTATCCGTCGCTTGCGTGCGCCTGCGCCGGCGATGCCGTTCGCCGCATCGGCCGAGGGCTTCGCGCAGCGGCTGGCGGTGCCGGTCGGCGCGCGTCTGCGTCTGCTGCCGGTCGAGACGATCGAATGCGTGATCGCGCGGAGCAACTACGTCGAGCTGCGCGCCGACGGTCAGACCTATGTGTTGCGCGAGACCCTGAGCGGCCTGCAGGCGAGGTTGGACCCGCGCCGCTTCGTGCGCATCCATCGCTCGCGGATCGTGCGCGTGGATGCGGTGCGCGACATCGAGCATCTCGACGGCGGGCGCTATGTGCTGCGGCTGGCGAACGGGCTGCGCCTGGCCAGCGGCGCGAGTTATCGCGAACGGGTGCGCGAGGCGATGGGGTTGGGGTGATCTCGCAGTGCGCTCGCTGCCGCTGCGTTGTTTGCGCATGGCCTTCGTTTCGGGTCTCGCCACCGTCTGCATAGTTTTCGTCATTCCCGCGAACGCGGGAATCCAGCGACTTTAATCGTGGCTGCACGAAAGCCACTGGATTCCCGCGTTCGCGGGAATGACGAATTGAGAGATGGCGCTGAAGTCTCTGGATCCCCGCCTTCGCGGGGATGACGTTCTTGAGGAGCGCGTCCTGGGGTGGTGAGGTTCCGATTGGAGTCTCGCGTGGTCTATTGCGATGAGGCTCTTGAAGACCGTCAACACCAGCCACTCAATCCGCCGCCGCCTCATCGCGCAGCTGCTTCGCCCGCGCATGGCCCAGATAGCCGTGAATCCACACCCGCAGCAGATAGATCAACGGAATCATCGCGAACGCCGCCAGCATCTTGTAGCCGTAGTTGACCGTGCCGATCGCCAGGAACTGCGGGATCGGCCAATGCTGCGGGCCGAGTACGAAGGCGATGTACAGCACCACGAAGCTGTCGACCAGTTGCGAGACCGCGGTCGAGCCGGTCGCGCGCAGCCAGATGTGCTTGTCGCCGGTGGCGCTGCGGATGCGGTGGAACACCGCCACGTCAATCAGCTGGCCCAGCATGAAGGCGACCAGCGAGCCGCCGATGCTCCACATGCCCTGGCCGAAGATCGCCGCGAACGCGGCCTGGTAGTCGGGCACGCCCTGCGCCTGCGCGGCCTTGACCCACCAGTCGGCCGGCGCCAGCGCGATCGCGGCGAACGCGAACACGAAGCCGTAGGCGATCAGGATCGCCGCCAGCCACGAGATCAGACGCACGCCGCGACGGCCGAAGAACTCGTTGATGACGTCGGTCATCAGGAACACCACCGGCCACAGCAGGGTGCCGGCGGTGAAGTTCAACGAGCCGGTCTGGCCGAACAGATTCCATTGCAGCGGGGCGATGCCGAGGGTGTCTTCCAGCGCGAAGATCTTGACCCCGATGAACTCGGCCAACGCCGCGTTGACGCAGAAGAACGCCGACAACACGATGAACAAACGCAGCGAGCGATCCTGCAAGGTGCGCGTGCCTTCACCACCGGCGAACGGAATGCTGGGCTCGCCCGCGCTCACCGCTTGGGCCTCACCCGGTAGATCACGCCGCTCTTGTCGTCAGTGAACAGGAAACTGTCGCGGCCGGTGTGCAGCACGTCGCAGGGACGACCCAGTACCTTGCCGTCGGCGAGGAAACCGGTGATCAGATCGCCGCCGCTGCGGCCGTCGGCCTTGACCCGCACCAGGCGGTAACCGTGGTTGAGCGCGAGCTTGCTGGCGCCGTGCAGCGCGACCACGAACTCGTCGCTCAACTGGCCCTTGTCGCTGGACGGAAACCAGGCCAAGCCCAGTGCGGAAGCGTGCGAGGGGAAATACGAGAAGGTCTTGGGCGCGCTCGCGCAGCCGCTCTTGCGCGGAAACTTCGGATCGGCCGCGACCTTGCCGTTGTTGTAGTAGCAATACGGCCAGCCGTAATCGGCGCCGTCATTGACCACGAACATGGTTTCGTCGGGCTTCTGGTCGCCCAGGTGATCGGAGCCCTGATTGGTCGCATACAACTTGCCGTCGCGGTACAGCAGGCCGACCGCGTTGCGCAGGCCGCGCGCGTAGATGCGGCGCTGGCTGCCGTCGGGATTCATCTGCAGGATCGCCGCGCGCACGTCTTCTTTTTCCACGCAGGCGTTGCAGCTGCTGCCGACTGAGACGTACAGCTTGCCGTTGCCGAAGGCCAAGGTGCGGGTCAGGTGCCAGCCGCCGTATTTGTAGCTCAGGCCGTAGTCCGGGAAGCTCGCCAGCACTTCGGGTTCGGACGAAGGCTTGAGGTCGCCGTTGCGGTAGCGATAGCGCAGCAGCTTGTCGGTGTTGGCCAGGTACAGCCACGACTGGCCGGCGGCGTCGGTGTGGAAGGCGACGCTGTTGGGGTTGCGCTGCTTGTCCAGGTACACCGAGACCTTGGTGTAGCGCTCGGTCTTTTCGTCCCAGCCGTCGAGCGCGTACACGCGGCCGAGCTTGTTGTCGCTCAGGTTCTGCATGTCGGTGACGAACACCCGGCCGTCCGGGCTGCGGGCGAAGAAGCGCACGCGCTTAAGCCCTTGCACGACCGGCACGATTTCCAGATTGGCCGGCAGGTTGAGCGAGAAGCTGCGGCCGTCGTCGAGCTTGACCGGGTGCGGCGTCAGCGGCGCGGCCGCGGCGTGGGCGGTGTCGGCGAACAACGCGACGCCGCACAACAACGCGGTCGCGGCGGCGGTGCGGGCCAGACAGGCCAGAACTAAGGTCATGGAGTGCGCTCCGAATCGGCAGTGGCGCCCGCTGCGGGCGCGGAGAAGGGGATGGTCGACGGCGAGACCGCGCCGCCGGAGATGATGAAGCTCATCGCCTGATCGACGGTCCAGTCGGTCGGGGTGATCAGTTCGACCGGCACGATTTCCAGATAACCCGAGGTCGGGTTGGGCGTGGTCGGCACGTACACCGCGGCGAGTTCGCGGCCGGTGCCCTCCTCGCGCATGACCTTGGTGACGAAGCCGATCGATTTCATCTGGTTGTGCGGGAAATCCACCAGCACCACGCGCTGGGTGCCGTCGGGCTTGGTCTGCAGGATGTCGAGCAACTGGCGCGCGCTGCCGTAGATGGTGTTGGCCAGCGGGATGCGCTTGATCATCGCCTCGAACCAGCGCAGGACGGTCTGGCCGACGACGCGGCGCGCCATCGCGCCCGACAGCAGGATCACGCCGACGGTCGCGATCAGGGCGATCGCGGTCTGCACCCATTGATCGTTCAACCAGCCCAGGGCCTGCGGCGAGGTGGTCGCCAGGTTCTCGAGCAGCGGGCCGATCAGCGGACGGCTGGTGTCGGACAGCAGCACGAATACGAACTTGACCACGACCCAGGTCAGCCAGATCGGCAGCAGGGTCAACAGGCCGGTGAGGAACAGGCGTTGCAGATTGGGCGGGCGCATGGCGCGGATTGTAGGGGAGGGCGGTGGGTTGCGTGGTGTCTGGGTCGTGCTCGGTTTGGCGGTGGCGGTTGGGAGGTGGTGCGTGGGGAGGTGGATGGCGCCGTGGAGGCGCGGGTGCGGCTTGGGTGGTTACGTGTTGTTGCGCGGGCTGGAAGCGAATCCCCCGCGCCGATCGATTTGTAGCTGCGGGGTGCGACGTTGGGCGCTCGCCCCCCCCAACAAAGTGGGCGATGGTTTTCGTGGCTTCGGTGGGGTGTGAGCGTTGCGGCCGCTCAGGTTTGCTTCGAGCATCTGGGTGCGCACGCGTGCAAAGCTGACGATCGCGCCAGCCTGCGCCGAAACGGTGACCCGGACTGGCGCTACATGCGCTCGATCAGGCGCGCCAACACATCGCCCACTTTGGTGAGGGGGCGAGCGCCTTGCGCAGGTACGAAGTCAAATCACTGCTGCGTCGCGGGGGATTCGCTTTTGCCCGACGATGCAAAGGCCAACAGCACCAACGGCTTCAGCGCTCACGCACCAACCGGAACCCCACATCGTCATACCCGCGCCCCGCGCTCAGCGGACGCTGCGCGCTGCCGCTGCGCCAAGACCCGCCGCCGACCTGCCGTTGCTGGCAGTTGCGGCCGCAATCGGCCGACCACATCGACAGGGCGCGGCCGCTGCTGCCCGGCATGCGCTGGGCTTCGTCGGCGGTCGGCAGGCGATAGCGACGGCCGGTCTGCTGGCTGTACCACTGCGCATAGGCTTCGGCGTCGGCGATCGACACGCACACCACCGGTTCGGCTTCGGTCTGGTCGAAGCCCGGTGCTCGCCAGTCCTTCGGCGCGATCACCCGCAGCAGCGACACGCGTTCGCGGCACAGCGCCGGCGCGCGTTGATGGGCGCTGACGAAACGCGCGTATTCGCCGCGGCTGACCGGACGCGGGTTGAAGCTGACCGCGACGCTGGCGGCCGGCGCGACCGCGCTGGTGGCGACGCCGCGCGCGACCGGCGTGTCGCCGGCGATGCCGCGCGCCTGCGCGACCAGTCGGGTCGACACCGCGCGCGGTAAACCGAATTCCTCGGCCAGGGCGATGACCTTGCCGGCATCGGCGCCATCGCCGCGGCGCGCGGCCTGTTCGAGCCGGGTCTGCAGCGCCAGCGCGGCTTTCTCGCGCAGGCCGCGCTGCGCCGGCGAATCGGCGGTGCCGGTCTGCTGGCCCAGCGCGGTGGCGTTGACCAGATGCTCGCGGGCGCGCTGGTCGCGGCCTTCGCGCAGATCGCGGGCCATTTCCTCGGAGAACGCCTGGGTCAGTTCGTCGACCACCACCGCGACTTCCGGATTGGTGCTGTCCAGATGCCAGGCGGTGAGCAGGCTGTTGTACGCGTTGGCGTCGGCCGGCGACGCCAGCCGGCCCTGCGCGATGTAGCCGCGCGCGGCCTGCAGCGAATCCTGCAGCGGCGCCTGCGGCAACGGCGCCATCATCGCCTGGGTCGGGTCTTCGCTGGCGCTGGCCACGGCGGTCTTGTTGGCGGCGTCCGGCGCGACCCGGAAGAAACCGTCCTGCTCGACCCGGTTCAGCGCGAAGGCGATGGTCACCACCGCGATCGCCAGCACCGCCAGCCCGGCCCAGGCCGGCGTGGCCCAGCGCTTGAGCGGACGCAGCCGGCTGGCCATGCGGCCGAAGCCGCTCATCTGCCCGCGGTGTTTGATTTCGGCCAGGGCGACGGCCATTTCGGCGGCGTCGTCGAAACGCTGGTCGGGCTGCTTGGCCAGCGCGCGGTTCATGAAACGCTGCCAGTGCTTGAGCGGTGGCGGCAGTTTCGGAATCGGGTTCTGCGCGTGCATCACCGCCATCGACAGCGCGTCGGGCGCTTCGAACGGCAACCGGCCGGTCAGCATTTCCCAGCACAGCACGCCGAGGCTGTAGAGATCGGCGCGGCCGTCGACTTCCTCGCCGCGCGCCTGCTCGGGCGCCATGTAGGCGGTGCTGCCCACGGCCAGGCCGGTCGCGGTCATGCGCGCGCCGAAGCCGCGCCGCAGGGCGATGCCGAAATCGGCCAGCAGCGGCCGCTCGGTGATGTCGAACAACACGTTCTCGGCCTTGACGTCGCGATGCACGACGCCGCGCGCATGTGCGTACTCCAGCGCCGACAGCAGCGGTTCCATGATCGCGATGACGTCGCTTTCGCCGCGCGCGAAGCCTTGCTCGATGCGCTTGCCCAGATGGCCACGCGGCAGGAACGGCATGGCGTAGTAGGGCAGGCCGTCGCGGGTGCGGCCGACTTCGTGGATGCCGACCACGTGCGGATGTTCCAGCCGCGCGATCGTGCGCACTTCGTTCTCGAAGCGGCGCCGGCTGACCTCGTCGGCCAGCGCGTGCGGCAGCATGATCTTGATCGCCACTTCGCGCCCAAGCGCGATCTGCTCGCCCAGGTAGACCGTGGACAAGCCGCCGTGGTTGATGATCTCGCGCAACCGATAGCCCGGAATTTCCGGCATCGGAACGCTATTGGCATCGTTTTGTGGTGTGAAAGTCGACATTCGCGGCCCCGTGTCGCGACTGCACAGCATACGCTGCCGCAGTGCCCGCGTGAGGCCTAGTGTGTCTTTTCTGTGCCTTTACTTACAAGTAGCGGCGCGGCCGGACGGCGGGTTCGTCTCGATCGCCATACGCGAACGGCGTGCAACGAATGGCGACCGAAGTCTCATCGCGCGACGCGGTCGCGTTTGCGCCGTATGTACAGCTGCTTGCGCACCTTCGCCACGACCTCGCCGGAGGCGTCGACCACGTCGGTGTCGAACCAGCGCAGGTATTTGTCGCCGCCGGCGGTGGCCGCGCGCAATTCCTCCAGCACCGTGTCGTCGAGATCGAACTGGGCATGCACGGTGCCGCGGCCGGGTTTGACGAATTCGATCGCGCCGGCGCGGTCCCAGACGATGTAATCGCGGCCCAGTGCATTCATCGCCAGCAGCATCCAGAACGGGTCGGTCATCGAGAACAGACTGCCGCCGAAGTGGGTACCGACGTAATTGCGGTTCCACGGCCGCATCCGCAACTCGACCCGGGCATGGCGGTAGTCGTCGGCGATGCGGACGACCCGGATGCCGGCAAACAGGAACGGCGGCCACAGGTTCAGGCCGAGTCGCAAGGTGTTGGCTTTCATGGGCAGGGCAGTGGCTAGGGCGGGCCTAGCCTGCCATACGGATGCGTATAGTCAAGCCTCGGGCCGAGATCGCCTTTTCGGGCGTCCCGGTCGGGCCGGCTCGTGCGGCCGGCCGGTCCCGGCCGACTCAGAACAGCAGCGACGCCATCTTGCGGCGGTAGCGGCCGATCAGGTCTTCGTCGGCGACCACCCGGAACGCGTCGATCAGGGCCTTGCGCGGCAGGCCGTCCTGGTAGGCGCGGTCGCGCCGCAGCAGTTCGATGAACTGCTCCAGCCCGGCTTCGTCGCGGCCGGAGGCGATCTGGCGCGCGCCGAGCAGGTAGCGCGCCTGCAGGTCGTCGGGCTGGGCGGCGATGGCGGCTTCCAGGGTCTCGACCGGCGGTGCGTCGCGGGTCACGGCGAGGAAGTTCAGGCGCGAGCGGGCGCGCAGGGTGCGGTCGTCGGTGGCCAGGTTGGCGGGCAGGGCGTCGAGCAACTGCTCGGACTCCGAGGCCGCGCCGGTGGCGAGCAGGGCCAGGGCCAGGTCGAGCTTGAGTTCGGACTTGTCGGGATGCTCGGCGACCTCGTGACGCAGGCGCACGACCTCGGCATGCAGGTCGACCGGCGGCACTTCGACGGGCGCTTCTTCCTCGACCGCGGGCGCGGCCGGTTCGATGCCGTGATGCTTGAGGAATTCGCGCACCGCGCTTTCCGGCAGGGCTTCGGCGAAGCCATCGACCAGCTGCCCGTCCTTGACCAGGAACACGGTCGGGATCGAGCGGATCTGGAACGCCGCGCCGAGCTGCTGTTCGGCCTCGACGTCGACCTTGGCCAGTTCGAACGCGCCGTTGTAATCGGCGGCGAGTTTTTCCAGGATCGGGCCGAGCGTCTTGCACGGCTGGCACCACTCGGCCCAGAAGTCGATCAGGACCGGCACCTGCAGGGATTTCTGCAGCACCTCTTCCTGGAATCGCTCGGTGGTGGCGTCGAATACGTGGGGCTTGGCGGGTGCGGTCATCGGCGGGCTCATGGTTCGTACGCGGGGGTTGCTCCCCGAGGTGGGGACGGTGCGGGGCGCAGGCAAGCCAGTGCAGGCCAGGGTGTGCAGGCGAGAGTGGGCAGGCGAGCGCGCCGCGCGGCAGCGCACGCTAGCATGGCGCGATGAATCGCTCATCGACACCGCCTGCATCCGGATCGTCTTCGTCGGCCTCGCCTGCGTCGGCATCGCGCTCATCGACAGCAGATCCATCGTCGTCGCCCACGCGCGCCGCGCGCTGGATCGCCGTGGCCGCCGGACTGTGCTGCCTGGCGTCGCTGTACGGATTCGGCGCGGTGCTGGACGGCTATTCGCAGCGCCTGCATCCGCCAGGCCTGCTCGGCGCGCGCGGCATCGACCACGCCGCGGCCTTCAACCTGCTCGGTTTCGCCCTGCCGGGGCTGGCGCTGGCCTGGGTCGGCTGGCGCTTGCGCGAACGCCTCGATCAACGCAGCCGCGCGACCCGCATCGGCGCGTGGATGTGGAGCCTGTCGGCGCTGGCGTGGGCGGCGCAGGGCGCGTTCGTGCTCGATCCGGCCAATCTCGACGCGCAATCCAGCCGCCTGCATGCGGCGATGTGGTTGTTGTGGGCGCTGGCCTTCGTCGCCGGCGCGTTGCTGGTGGGGCTGGATGCGGTCCGGCGTCCGGGCGAGCGCGGTCTCGCCCTGATCGCATGGCTGGCGGCCGCGGCGATGCTGATCGTGCTTCGGGACGGCCAGTTCGGCCTGATGAGCGGGCCGGTCGCGCAGCGCCTGGCGTTGTGTGCGTGGCTCGTGGCCTATGTCGCGATGATGTGGCGCGAACACAGGCCACGCTAAGCGCGGACGGTTGATCGCGCGCGCGGCGGGCAATCTGAGTGGCATCGATCGCCTGTCAGCCGACGTGCGCCGGGTTGCCCGGCGCGCGTTCGAATCCCTGTCGCGGAAAGCTCAGGCCGACGCGGCCGCTTCACTCCGGCGCGGGGCAGAACCGGGTCATGCACCACTGGCGTTCGCGCTGACACAAACTCAACTGCGCCGGCGTCTGCGCCGCGGCGCGGCAGGCGCTGTATTCGGCGGCGCATTCCAGGCATTGCGGCGGCAACGCGGCATAGGCCGGCGCGATCGACGCCAGGGCGAAGCCGCTAAGGCCGGCGAGCGCGGCGGTGTATACGAGGCTGGAGATCTTCATCGATGGCATTCCTTGCGGTGGGCGAACGCCGCGGGGTTGCGACGTGGTTTCAAGCGTGGGCCGGTGAACGCGGCATGGCCGCAATCGATCGGGCTTGATCGATGACGCGGGATCAATTGGCCGTGCAAGAGCGCCTGCATGAGTGATAGCGCGTGTCGCAGGCGACCTCCTGCTCCGGCGTCTCGGCCCGGGTTACGCAACGCTTGTAGTCCGAGTAGCAGGCTATGCAGGTGGTTTCATTGGCCTGCACCGGCGAGGTCAGTGCCACGGAAAATCCCAGTCCTGCGATGGCGATCAGCGCGAACAGCATCGAATGCTTCATGGCGAGTGCGTCCTTATCGGTGGAAAGCCGCGATCTTGCGGCGGTGGCAGTGGCAGTGGCGATGCGTTGCATCGTGTCGGCGTGGCGCGGCCGGCATGGACCGATGCCGCAGCAAGGCAGATCGTTATCGGCGCCTGCCGCGGAGACTGCATCCGCGGCCTGCCTTGCTGCGACATCGGCGTTACCCTGATCGTTTGCGGCGCTTCGTTCGCCGCGCCGCGCGCATCACCGGCGCCTGTCGATGCGGTCGTGGCGGAACCAGTGCGGCACTTGGCCTCTTGTGCCGGGGCCGTCGCGGCGCGGGCGCGCCGCGGAGGCGATCGAAGCGTCGGATGTCGCGACGACTGCGTTGAATGGCCATGGAGTGCCGTGTGTCGAACTCCTTTTCGTTGGCGGTGACCAGCGGCTCCCGCCTCGCGGGCGGCGTGTGCGCATCGCGCTGGCTTGTCGCGATCGCGGCCGCGTCGTGACGATTCGATCCCGCGTCACGTCAAGCCCAAGGTTCCGTTTATAGCACCGGCGTCGCATCTGCGGCTGTGACCGATGCACGGGCAAAACCGGGCGTCCGCGGCTCGATGCATGAGCGTGGCGCAGTCGCGAGCGCGCCGCGAATGATCGCGGCGCGCGTGGGTGTGTTCGCTGGCGTTTTGACAGGCCGGGTCCGACGCGCCGGCCTCGCGGTCGCCGACTCAGAACGTCTGCTTGTAGACCTTGCCGTCCTTCATCACGAACTCGACCTTCATCACCGCATTGATGTCCTCGACCGGATTGCCCGGCACCGCGACGATGTCGGCGCGCTTGCCGGTTTCGATCACGCCCTGGTCGTCGACGCCGAGCACTTCGGCGGCGCGGATCGTCGCCGCCTGCAAGGCGACCGCGGCCGGAATGCCGGCTTCGACCATGTACAGGAACTCGCGCGCGTTATCGCCGTGCGGGCCCACGCCCATGTCGGTGCCGAAGCCGATCTTGACCCCGTTCTTGTAGGCCTTGGCCGCGGTGTCCTGGATCAGCGCGCCGATCCGCGCGGCCTTCGGGCGCACCACATCGGGAAAATAACCGTCGATCTTGGCCTTGTCGGCGACGAAACGGCCGGCGTAGACGGTCGGGATGTACCAGGTGCCTTTCTGTTTCATCAGCGACATGACCTCGTCGGTCATGTAGGTGCCGTGTTCGATCGAGGTGACTCCGCCGAGCACCGCGCGTTTCATGCCCTCGGCGCCGTGCGCGTGCGCGGCGACGCGATAGCCGTAATCGCGCGCCGTGTCCACGATCGCTTTCACTTCATCCACCGTGAACTGCGGCGCGTCGCCGGACTTGGCGTACGACAGCACGCCGCCGGTGGCGGTGATCTTGATGACGTCGCTGCCTTCCTTGTAGCGCTGACGCACGGCCTGGCGGGCGTCGTCGATCGAATTGATCACGCCGTCGGTCGGGCCGGGCGGGCCGATCAGATGCGACAGCGCGTCGTTGTAGCCGTTGGTGGGATCGGCGTGGCCGCCGGTGGTGGCGATCGATTTGCCGGCCGCCCAGATGCGCGGGCCTTCGATCAGGCCCTGATTGATCGCATCGCGCAGATGCGGACTGACTTCGCCGCCGAGATCGCGCACGCTGGTGAAGCCGGCCTGCAGGGTCTTGTTGGCGTAACCGACCGCGCGGAAGGCGAAGTCGACTTCGTCCAGGCGGAAGCCTTCGGAATAGCTTTGCGGGCTGGACTGCGAACCCAGATGCACGTGCAGATCGGTCCAGCCCGGGGTGCAGGTGTGTTGCGACAGATCGATGCTGCGCGCGCCCGGCGCATCGGCGCGGCCGTCGAGCACCTGCTCGATCTTGCCGTCGCGCACGACCACGGTGCGCGCGCCCAGCACCTTGCCGCTGCGCGCGTCGAACAGTTTTCCGCATTGCAGCGCGAGCGGTTCGGCCGGAACGGCGGCGGCGAGGGCGGGCGCGGCGAACGCGCCGGCGAGGGCGATCGATACAGCGGCGGATAAGCGGGTCATGAGCGATTCCGGCAGAAGGGCGGGGTCGAGCCCGCGGTGAAGATCCGCCGCTGTGCGCGCACGGCGAATCGCGATTTGCATCGGCCGGGGAATCGCGCAACCATCCCCCGCGCGACAGTCGAAGCTCCCGGAGCATGCAATCGACGGTGGCGATGGGTCAACGTGACTAACGTACTAGGCTTGGTGATCGGCGCGCGGCGCGGCATCGCGCGCGATGGACGGGCCGGCGCCGATGCGCATCGGCCCGGCCGGATTTCCTCAGGTCGGCCGTGATCCTATCCGTCGCGCGATCCGAGTCTTTCAACATGGCTCTGAGCGAGTTCACAGACCGAGTCCCGAACCTCATTCAATTCCAGGAGCCTTACCCATGAAACGCATCAGCCTGTTGCTCGCCGCATTGTTCGCACTGACCAGCACCAGCGTATTCGCCGAAGGCGAGGGCGATGGCCAGCATGGCGGCCAAGGCGGAGGAAAGACCGATCGCAGCAACAGCCACTTGCCGGTGATCTGCCGCGCGAACGAAACCGCGGTGGTGGTGCAGGGCGCGGACGGCAAGATCGTATGGACCTGCACGAGCGCAGCCGGGTCGGCCTCGTAGTAGCCACCGTTCAGTCGTCGGGGGCGCCGCGCGCATTGACTGGATCTGCCGCGGCGATATCCCTGAGTCTGCGTCTGTCGGCTCACGCGGCGGACGTGTCGCGAAGCGAATCACGAACACGCAGACCTGCGCTCGCCGGCCCTGCATGCGGCGAAAGCGTTCGATATCGATTCCGAACTGGTTTGGCCGAAGCGCGAGGCCGGCTGCTTGGCTGAGGCGGCGGCGTAATGGTGGCGTCATGGCGGAGCCGGCAGCGTTTTTTACTCGAACCGCAGCGCAGGCATGCATCGATCCAGTCGCCGCGATTGCGCGGTGATCCGATCGGCGGCAACGGAAAACCATACGCCCTGCAATGGAGCAACCATTTGCCGGCGCGGCATTCGAAGTGGCGCGCCATCCGTGCAAAACGGCACGTGCCGAGTGCGTTTTCGCGACGACGTTAGCCGAATCGGGCCGTTCATCCGATTTGAGACGCTTGTCGCGGGCGAAAGGCTCGTGCAAGGTAGCGCTCGCCTGAGGCCGTACGGACCGGGACTTCAGGTGTTGAACGCAGCGCGAATCCGGTTCGCCAGCGCGAGTCGAACCCCAATGAACAAACTTCTTCTTCAGATCGCCGCGGCTGCCGTCGTGGTCGTGTCGTTTTCCGCTTCGGCCGTCGATGTGCGCTCGGCGCCCGTGCTGAGCAGCAGCGGCGGGTTCCAGAACCTGCCCAAGAGCTGCCCGGCGGGCAAGACCGCACGCATCGTCTACGACCAGAAAGGCACGCCGATCGGCGTGGTCTGCGTTTAACGCGGCACGCATATCCGCGTTGGGCGAACCCTGAGGTTCGCCTGTCCGGATGGCGCTTGAAGACGAAGCCGCGGCATGCCGCGGCTTCGTCGTATCGGCGCGGACGCGGCATCAATGCGTGGGTCGAGCGGGCTTATCGGTCCATGTCGGCGCGCACGACGCGCGCCGCAGCTTATCGACTCAGGCCGTCGCCTCACGCAGCACTAAGCGCGCGATTGCCGTCGACCACGCGGTCGCGGCCTTCGCCCTTGGCGCGGTACAGCGCGGCGTCGGCGATCTGCAGCAGCTGCTGCGGGGTTTCGCGATCGTCCTGCGAGGTCGCCAGGCCGATCGAGCACGTCGCCGGGCCGAAGCTCTGGCGCAGGTGCAGGATCGTGGTCGAACCGATGGCCGCGCGGATCTGCTCGGCGCGCCGCAGCGCGGTCGCGGCATCGGCTTCGGGCAGCACGATGGTGAATTCCTCGCCACCGTAGCGGCAGGCGATGTCTTCGTTGCGGACCAGGTCGTGCAGCACTTGCCCGACCCGCGCCAGCAGCGCGTCGCCGGCGGCATGGCCGTGGGTGTCGTTGAAACGCTTGAAGTGGTCGATGTCGAGCATCAGCACCGACAGCGGCAGTTTGCGCCGCTGGCAGCGCAGCAGTTCGCGCTGCAGGTTCTCTTCCAGGTAGCGGCGGTTGAACAGGCCGGTCAGCGGGTCGCGCAAGGACTGCACGCGCAGAGTTTCGCGCAATTGCAGGTTGACGATGGCCTGGCTGAGTTGTTCGGCGATGGACTGGATCAGCCGCAGGTCGGCGTCCTGCGGCGGCTGCTCGCCGCTCAGGCACAGCAGGCCCAGCGAAGTGTTCTGCGCCATCAGCGGCACGCACAGGTTCCAGCGCGGATCGTCGTCGCCGCGCGCCGGTTCCAGGTGATTGCAGCGGACCGCGCCGCGATCGCCCTGGACCCGCTGTGGCTGGCCGCGGCGCAGCGCCCAGCAATCGTTGGGGTGCAGCAGGTCGGCGCTGACGATCTTTTCCTCGCCGAAACGCGCGGCGGTTTCGGCCAGGTTCTGCGAGGCGCGCAGGATGTAGCAGCGCCCGCCGATGCTCGGGATCAGGTCGGCGATCAGGTGCGCGGTCATGTCCATCGCTTCCTGCAGGTTCTGGCAGCTCTGCAGCAGACCGGCGTAATGGCTCAGGCTGCGGTGGCGCTCGGTCAGCAGGTGGCGCTCGGACGCCGAGGCCTCCAGGTCGATCAGGGCCTGGCGGGTCTCGCGTTCCAGTTCGCGGCTGCGCCGGTTCTCGCGCCACAGGCTGTACATCAACAGCGCCAGCAGGATCATCGCCAGGCCGATGCCGAGCACGACCAGCGCGGTCAGCAGGCTGGCGCGGTATTCGCTGCGGGCGTGGCGCGCGGCCAGCAGCGCGCGCTCGCGCTCGCGCATGACCTCGGCGAGCGCGGTCAGCTCGCGCATCTGTTCGTAACCCTTGCTGGTCTGGGCCTCGATCCGCGCCCGCGCCGGGTCGCGGCTGTGCAGTTCGACCAGGCGGTCGATCTCGGCCAGGCGCGCGCGCACCCGCCGTTCGAGGTCGCGGGCGAGGCGGTTCTGCGCCGGGTTGTCGGCGGTCAGGGAGATCAGCCGGCTGGCGCCGCTCAGCGCGCCGGGGATGCTGGTCAGGTATTCGGCGCGCAGCGTCGATCGGTCGGTGAGGCGGTAGCCGCGGGCGCTGGATTCGACCGTGCGGGTCGCGGCCACGGTCGCTTCGATCTCGCCGAGCACCTGGTAGGAATGCTCGACCCACTGCGAACTGCTGGCGAACCCGCGCAGGCCCAATACCGTGGCCACGCCGACCGCGGCCAGCAGCACCGCCGACAGCACGAAGGCGGGCAGGCGATAGGCGCGATAGGGGTTCGGGCGGGGCGGCTGAGACGGGAGCAAGGCGGGCTCGGGCGGCGTTTCGGCGCAGGCATCATCCCATACGGCGCCCTGGGTACCGCGAATTGGGCCGAACGCTCACATCGATCTGCGCAGTTAATGTGCCAGCCGGAGCGGCTGCGCGGATTCCGGGAACCGGCGGCCGCGCCGCCGCGATCGATCGATCCGGGCCATCGAGGCCCGAATGGCGGGCTTTTGTGCGCTGCGGTAGGCTTGCCGGTCCTGTCCTCTCGCCATTGCCCACCCGTGTCCGACGCCGCCCCCGCCCCGCACGACCCCAAGAACGAACACCACGGCTTCGATCCCAGCGCCCTGGAAGCCGCCGCCCAACGCTATTGGGACGCCACCCGCGCGTTCGAGGTCGACGAGCGTTCCGACAAGCCCAAGTACTACTGCCTGTCGATGCTGCCGTATCCGTCCGGCGCGCTGCACATGGGCCACGTGCGCAACTACACCATCGGCGACGTGATCAGCCGCTACAAACGCATGACCGGTTTCAACGTGCTGCAGCCGATGGGCTGGGACGCGTTCGGCCTGCCGGCCGAGAACGCCGCGATCAAGAACAAGACCGCGCCGGCCAAGTGGACCTACGCCAACATCGCCCACATGAAGGCGCAGCTCAAGACCATGGGCTACGCGATCGACTGGTCGCGCGAATTCGCCACCTGCACGCCGGACTATTACGTCCACGAGCAGCGCATGTTCGTGCGCTTGATGAAGCAGGGCCTGGCCTATCGCAAGAACTCGGTCGTGAATTGGGACCCGATCGATCAGACCGTGCTGGCCAACGAGCAGGTCATCGACGGCCGCGGCTGGCGCACCGGCGCGCTGGTCGAGAAACGCGAAATTCCGCAGTGGTTCCTCAAGATCACCGACTACGCGCAGGAACTGCTCGACGGCCTGGACACGCTGCCGGGCTGGCCGGAGGCGGTCAAGACCATGCAGCGCAACTGGATCGGCCGCAGCGAGGGCCTGGAGATCCGTTTCGACGTGCGCGATGCGGACGGCAACGCGCTGCAGCCGTTGACCGTGTTCACCACGCGTCCGGACACGCTGATGGGCGCGACCTTCGTGTCGATCGCCGCCGAGCATCCGCTGGCCGTGCACGCGGCGCAGTCCGATTCCGATCTGGCCGCGTTCATCGCCGAGCTGCGCCAGGGCGGCGTGTCCGAGGCCGAACTGGAAACCCAGGAAAAACGCGGCCGCGACACCGGCCTGCGCGCGATCCATCCCGTCACCGGCGAAGAAGTGCCGGTGTACGTCGCCAACTTCGTGCTGATGAACTACGGCACCGGCGCGGTCATGGCCGTGCCCGGCCACGATCAGCGCGACTGGGAATTCGCCAAGCGTTATCAACTGCCGATCAAGACCGTGATCGTGCCCGACGCGGTGCGCGATGCGCTGGCCGAAATCGGCCGCGACGTCGCCAGCCATCCCGACGCGATGAGCAGCGCGCTCGGCGGCGGTCCGTCGATCGACGTGTACGACACCGGCGCGGCGGTGCAGGTGGTCGAACAGTTCCAAAGCGCGATCCAGGAACAGGGCCCGTGGACCGAGCGCGGCTGGCTGGTCAATTCCGGCGAGTACGACGGCATGGATTTCCAGCAGTCGCTCGACGCGCTGGCGACCCGCTTCGAAGCCGAAGGTCGCGGCAACCGTCGGGTCAACTACCGTCTGCGCGACTGGGGCGTGAGCCGCCAGCGTTATTGGGGTTGTCCGATCCCGGTGATCCTGTGCGCCAAGTGCGGCGACGTGCCGGTGCCGGAAGACCAGTTGCCGGTGGTGCTGCCGGAAGACGTCGAATTCAGCGGCGTCGCCTCGCCGATCAAGTCCGACCCGCAATGGCGCAAGACCAACTGCCCGAACTGCGGCGGCGAGGCCGAGCGCGAGACCGACACCTTCGACACCTTCATGGAGTCGAGCTGGTACTACGCGCGCTACACCTCGCCGGGCGCGAGCCAGCAGGTCGACGAGCGCGCGAAGTACTGGACCCCGGTCGACCAGTACATCGGCGGCATCGAGCACGCGATCCTGCATCTGATGTATTTCCGCTTCTATCACAAGCTCATGCGCGATCAGGGCCTGGTCGACAGCGACGAGCCGGCGACCAACCTGATGACCCAGGGCATGGTGATCGCCGAGACCTTCTCGCGCGGCCCGAAGGGCGCGCAGGACTGGTTCAATCCGGCCGACGTGGACGTGATCCGCGACGAGCGCGGCCGCATCACCGGCGCGACGCTCAAGGCCGACGGCCTGCCGGTGGACATCGGCGGCATCGAGAAGATGGCCAAGTCGAAGAACAACGGCGTCGATCCGCAGTTGATGGTCGGCAAGTTCGGCGCCGACACCGTGCGCCTGTTCTCGATGTTCGCCGCGCCGCCGGACCAGTCGCTGGAATGGAACGAGGCCGGCGTGGAAGGCATGGCGCGGTTCCTGCGCCGGGTGTGGGTGTCGGTGCACAAGCACGTCGCCGACGGCATCGCGCCGGCGCTGGACCTGGTCTCGCTGGACGCCGCGCAGAAGACCCTGCGCCGGCAGCTGCACGAAGCGATCCAGAAGGTCGGCGACGATTACGGCCGCCGCCACAGCTTCAACACCGCGATCGCCGGGGTGATGGAACTGCACAACCACTTGTCCAAGTTCGACGACGCCAGCGACAACGGCCGCGCCTTGCGCCAGGAAGTCCTGACCGCGATCGTGCTGCTGCTCAACCCGATCACCCCGCACACCAGCCATGCCCTGTGGCAGGTGCTGGGCCATGCCGAGACCCTGCTCGAAGACCTGCCGTTCCCGCAGGCCGACACGTCCGCGTTGACCCGCGACACGGTGACCCTGGCGGTGCAGGTCAACGGCAAGCTGCGCGGCACCATCGAGGTCGCGGTCGGCATCGCCAAGGAAGACGCCGAGCGTCTGGCCCTGGCCGAACCGAACGTGGTCAAGTTCATGGAAGGCCTGACCGTGCGCAAGGTGATCGTGGTGCCGGGCAAGATCGTCAATATCGTCGCGTCGTAAGGTTCGCGGCGGGGTGGGGGGACGCTAAAAGCGAAGAGCTAAAAGCGAAGAGCGAAGAGCGAAGAGCGAAGAGCGAAGAGCGAAGAGCGAAGAGCGAAGAGCGAATCCCCCTCGGTCCCCCTTTTGCAAAGGGGGGAAGACAAGCACGGGCTTTGCCGGGATGCGAAGCGAGTACGACAGTTGCGAAACGAAAGCTGCAATTGCGAAACGAACGCTGCAATTGCCAAGTCAGCGCGGCGATTGCGAAACGAGCGCGGCGGTTACGAAGCCAAGCGGGTTTTGCTGAGCAAGGCATCGCGAAACCAAGCAGCGTCTCTCCGCAGGCATCGCTGGACGTACCCGACGCCATCGCCTTTGCTTTCCGCTCTTTGCTTTTCCCCCCTTTGCAAAAGGGGGGCAGGGGGGATTCGCTTTTGCCCTTGCTTGCCCCCGCCCGCGCCCAACATCCAAAGCCAGCCATGACCCCCATCCTCTACTGCCACCCCGACTCCGGCTTCAGCTACAAAGTCGCCCTGGCCCTGCGCCTGCTCGGCATCGAGTTCGAACAACGCCAGGTCAACATCCGCATCCCGCGCGACCAGCGCTCGCAGGAGTTCCGCGACCTCGCCGTCCACGGCGAAATCCCGGTGCTGCGCATCGATGGCCTGGCGCTGTGCCAATCGAACGTGATCCTCGACTATCTCGCCGTGCGCGAAAGCCGCCTCGACGGTGCCGATCTTGAACATCGCCTGCATGTGCGCGAATGGCTGGCCTGGGAAGCCAACCGGATCAGCCTCAACCTCGCCCACTCGCGCTACGGCCGCCAGATCGGCCACTACGACCCGGCCGTGCTGGCCTGGTACGACCGCCGCTCGATCGCCGACCTCGACCGCCTGCAGGCGCAGCTGAGCCAGACCGCGTGGCTGGCCGGCGCCGCGCCGACCATCGCCGATGTCGCCTGCAGCGGCTATCTGCTGTACGCGGTCGAGCCCTGGGCCGAGGCGGCCGGTTTCCCATGGCGGCTGTGGAGCGAACGCTGGCCGGCGGTGCATGCCTGGCTCGAACGCCTGCTCGCATTGCCGGGCGCGCAGACCCCGCAGGCGCTGTTCGCCGGGCACGAGATTCGTTACTGAGTCGAACCGGATCGATCGCGCCATGCGGCAAAACCGCATAGTGCGCATCGCCCGGGCCCGCGCGGTTCAGCCTTGCTATTGATGCCCGCAGCCGCGTCGTCCAGACTTCGCCCCATGACGCCTCGCTCTCCCTTCCTGTTCAAAGCGGCCGCCCGCACGTCGCTGTTGGCCCTCGTGCTGGTTCTGTCGGCCTGCGGATTCCAGTTGCGCCAGGCCCTGACCCTGCCGCCCGACCTCGGTCCGGTGCGGGTGGTTTCGGCCAATCGCTACAGCCCTCTGGCCGAATCGCTGGCGCAGGCGCTGACCCGCGCCGGCGCGGTGCCCGCCGAGGCCGATTCCAGCGAGGTCGCGGTGCTCGACCTGATTTCCGAGCGCTGGGGCGACAGCCCGGCCGCGCTCGACGAACTCGGCCGCGTGCAGGAATACAGCCTGCGCTACGCGGTGGTGTTCGAACTGCGCAAGGCCGACGGCACGGCGCTGGTGCCGCGCCAGACCATCGAACTGTCGCGCGACTACGTGTCCAACCCGACCAACGCCATCGGCACCGAGGGCGAGCGCGAAATACTGATGCGCGAAATGCGCCGCGACATGAGCGCCGCGGTGCTGCGCCGGATCGGCGCGGTCAGCGAGCGGCGCTAAGCCGCCCGCGCCGCCGCTTGCGATGGAACTGACCCCCGAGCGCCTGCTCGGTCAACTCGACAACGAAGCGCTGCGGCCGGCCTATCTGATCGCCGGCCCCGAGCCGCTGCGCGTGCTCGAAGCCGCCGACGCGGTGCGCGCGAGCGCGCGCAAACAAGGCATCGCCGAACGCGAAATCTTCGAAGCCGAAGGCAATCAGCGCGAACCCGACTGGAACGCGATGTCGGCCTCGTTCCGCGCGCCCAGCCTGTTCGCCAGCCGGCGCCTGCTGGAACTGCGCCTGCCCAGCGGCAAGCCGGGCAAGGAAGGCGCCGAGGTCATCAGCGACTTTTGCGCCGACCCGCCGCACGACGTCAGCCTGCTGATCACCGCCGGCGACTGGAGCAAGCAGCACGGCGGCAAGTGGAGCGAAGCGGTCGGCCGGATCGGCCACATCGCGGTCGCCTGGGCGATCAAGCCGCACGAACTGCCCGACTGGATCGAACGCCGGCTGCGCGCGCGCGGCCTGCGCGCCGACCGCGACGCGGTGCAGAGCCTGGCCGACCGGGTCGAGGGCAACCTGCTCGCGGCCGCGCAGGAGGTCGACAAGCTCGCCCTGTTGTCCGACGGCGAAACCCTGGACCTCGAACGCATGCAGGCGCTGGTCGCCGACGCCGCGCGCTTCGACGTGTTCCGCGTCCTCGATGCGGCCATGAACGGGCAGGGCGCGCAGGTCTCGCGCATGCTCGCCGGCCTGCGCGCCGAGGGCGAGGCCGTGCCGGCCCTGCTCGGCATGGTGGTGATGGAATTGCAGCGCACCGCCGCGCTGGCGCGGGTCAGCGCGCGCGGCGGCAATATCGCTTCGGAATTCAAGGCGCAGCGGATCTGGGATTCGAAGCAGCCGATGTACCGCCGCGCCCTGCAGCGCCACGACGCGCGGCGCTGGGAACTGCTGTTGGCCCAGGCCGGCCGGGTCGACCGCATGGCCAAGGGCCGCGAGGCCGGCGACGCCTGGGTCGCGCTGGAACGCCTGCTGCTGGCCGTCGCCGAGCCGCGCGCGCTGCGCCTGCTCAGTGTCTCGGCCGGCTGAGCCCGGACATGAGTCAGCCATGAGCCAGCCCATGAGCCGGCGACACGGAATCCGCGCATGAGCCTGCTCGTCTTCTACGGCGGCACCTTCGATCCGATCCACGACGGCCACATGGCGATCGCCTGCGCCGCCCGCGACGCCTTGCAGGCGCGGGTGCGGCTGATGCCGGCCGCCGACCCGCCGCACCGCGCGCCGCCTGGCGCCAGCGCCGAGCACCGCGCGCGCATGCTCGATCTGGCCGTGGCCGGCGAGCGCGATCTGGTCGTCGACCGGCGCGAATTGCGCCGCGAGGGCCGCTCCTACACGGTCGAAACACTGCGCGAGGTCCGCGCCGAGGTCGGCCCGGCGCAGCCGCTGGCCTTGCTGGTCGGCGCCGACAGCTTTCTCGACCTGCCGCAGTGGCGCGAATGGCAGGCGCTGTTCGATCTGGCCCATTTCGTCGTCGCCGAGCGCCCGGGCAGCCCGCTCGACCCGGCCCGCATCGAATTCGCAACAGGGCGTGAGACGGTCGACGTCGAAGCCCTGCGCGGGACCCCGGCCGGCCGGGTCTATCGCCTGCACCAGCCTTTGCATGCCGAATCGGCCAGCCAGGTGCGCTCGCTGATCGCCGCCGGCGAAGCCTGGCGGCAGTACGTCCCGGCGCCGGTGGCCGCCTACATCGAGCGCCACGGCCTGTACGGCGTCCCGGCCGTGCGCGGCGCGCCGGTATAGGCCTCCGGTATAATCCCGGCACACATTCCCGATAACGCAGAGCCGCATTCTCTTGACCAGCCAAGCCCAAGTCATCAAGACCCAGTTGCCGAACCCGCCGCCGCCGACCGAGCTGATCCTCAAGACGGTCCACGCCGCGGTCGAAGAACTCAAGGCCAAGGATGTCGTCGAGATCGACGTACGCGGCAAGAGCAGCGTTACCGACTACATGATCGTCGCGTCCGGCACCTCCACCCGCCACGTCAAGTCGATCGCCGACGAAGTGGTCAAGTTCGCCAAGAACCTCGACGTCATGCCGCTCGGCGTGGAAGGCGAGCGCGAAGCCGAATGGGTGCTGGTCGACCTCGGCGACGTCGTCGTCCACGTCATGCTGCCGCGCGTGCGCGAGTTCTACGCGCTCGAGCGCCTGTGGACGGTCGGCGACCAGCCGCCGCCGCCGGAAGGCTACGAAGGCAAGTTCGAGACCGACGACGAAGACCGCTTCTGATTGGCGGCCCGCTTCCGAGCGGGACGTTTCGAAACGAACCAACGACGGCGCCCACGGGCGCCGTCGTCGTTTCCGGCTCATGAAATCCCGCGCAACCAAGCCCCTGACTCGCAAGCGGCGACCGCAGGGCGTGCAGAGCTGAGAGGGGTTGGGGTGAGGGGCCCTCACGATCGCCAGACAAAGAAAAAGGGCGCCCAAGGCGCCCTTTTCCGTCAACCGCAAGCCAATCCGAATCAGTTACGCGACTGAATCTTCGACAGCAAGCGCAGGAACTCGATATACAGCCACACCAGAGTGACCATCAGCCCGAACGCGCCGTACCACTCCATGTACTTCGGCGCGCCCTGCTCGACGCCGGTCTCGATGAAATCGAAGTCCAGCACCAGGTTGAGCGCGGCGATCACCACCACGAACAAGCTGAAGCCAATGCCGATGATCCCCGACTGATGGATATACGGCACCTGGATGTTGAAGAAGCTCAGCGCGAAGCTGACCAGGTAGAGCAGGGCGATGCCGCCGGTGGCCGCGACCACGCCGAGCTTGAAGTTCTCGGTCGCCTTGATCAGGCCCGAGCGGTAGGCGAACAGCAGCGCGAACAGGGTGCCGAAGGTCAGCATCACCGCCTGGATCACGATGCCCGGGAAGCGGGCCTCGAACATCGAGGAGATCGCGCCGAGGAAGAAGCCCTCGACCAGCGCGTACAGCGGCGCCGTCACCGGCGACCAGGTCTTCTTGAAGGTGGTGACCAGGGCCAGGACCAGGCCGCCGATCGCGCCGCCCCAGATGTACGGGCCGGCGCCGATCACGCCCTGCTCGGTGATCTGCACCTGACTCCAGGCGAAGGCCGCGGTGAGCACGGTCAGCAGCAGCAGGAAACCGGTCTTGTTGACCGTGCCGTTCAGGGTCATCACCTGATCGCCGCCGCGCACGACCGCGCCGCTGCCCAGGTCGAGGAAAGTCGATTCCTTCAATGCGGGATTGCCGCTGCGGATCATGGTCTTGCTCCTTGAAAACGTACCGCGCACAGGCCGCGATACTTGAGAATGAGGTGTACCTGGGGCCGAAGCATACACGGCGCAAGCGCCGCCGCGCCTTTGCCGAGCGCGCCGGCGCGCGCCGCCGCCAGAATCCATCGCTTCGACCTCATTGACAGCGGCGAAAGCGCCCACCACACTATGCGGCCTTTCGCGGGGTTGGTGTGCCGCGGGAGTCCCGGCTTCGGGGTATAGCTCAGCCTGGTAGAGCGCCAGCTTTGGGAGCTGGATGTCGTGGGTTCGAATCCCTCTGCCCCGACCATCCGTCGAACAGGCCGAGCGTCAGTTAAGATTCTTCCGACTGGCGCCCGTAGCTCAACCGGATAGAGCACCGGCCTTCTAAGCCGGTGGTTGCAGGTTCGATTCCTGCCGGGCGCGCCACGTCGTAACGCTTTTAAATGTCGTTTCGCTTTAAGATGTAGCTTGTAGATGTCTATGGTGGATGTAGCTCAGTTGGTTAGAGCACCGGATTGTGATTCCGGGGGTCGCGGGTTCAAATCCCGTCTTCCACCCCAAATTTTAGTTGTGCGGCACTGCGTAGTTCGGTTATAGTGTCGCTCCGGTTTTATCGGGCTGTTAGCTCAGTTGGTAGAGCAGTTGACTCTTAATCAATAGGTCCAAGGTTCGAATCCTTGACAGCCCACCAAATAAGAAAAGGGACTTGGCCGCAACGCCAAGTCCCTTTTTCTTTGCCCGGAGTTTCTCGGCCCGAAACTTCCCGGCCTGAAGATTCCCGCTGAATTTATAGCTCTCTTCGGCGGTGTCGCGTACCGCGTACCGCGCGCCGCGCGATGCGGAGGCCGCATTCCAGCCGGCCTCCTGTCCGCCGTATCGCTCAGTCGAAAACCTGTTCCTTGGCGAGCGCGATCAGACGGTCGTATTGCTCGAGGAAACCCGCGGGCGCTTTTCCGCCCTGAGTGAACGCCGAGCGCATGCTGTCGGCCACGGCGGTGTATTCGCCGGCGATGCGCCGACGATAGTCGGTATCGGCGGTTCTGATCATGGCCTTGAGCAAGACGTCGTGGGCCGCCAAGGTGGCGAAAATCTTGTCCATGAGGTTGATCTCATGGGCGGAGGGGGCGTTGCGGTCGTTGCCGGACATGGGGACTCCAATTGCCGTGATGGGAAGGCGCCGCGATGAGGCGAGCCTGAAAGATGTCGCGGGTTGCCTTCAGTTTACGGTTCCCGCGCCACGCCCGGCCACGCCCGGCTTTTTGGCCGCGTCCGACCACGCCGCGCGAACCTTCATTCGTGTAAGAACCCGATGTCGATTCGCGCCCTGCTGGTTCGTCGGACTCAGTGAGGGCTTCACCTCGCTTAGGAGATATCCCATGAGTGGCACCGTCCGCCTGCATCGCGTCTTCACCGCCCCGACCGAGCGCGTCTACCGCGCCTTCCTCGACGCCGCCGCCCTGTCCAAGTGGCTGCCGCCGGACGGCTTCACCTGCACCGTGCATGAGCTGGAGGCGCGGGTCGGCGGCCGATACCGCATGAGCTTCACCAATCTTTCGACCGGCAACGGCCACAGCTTCGGCGGCACGTATCTGGAACTCGTGCCGAACGAGCGCATCGTTCACGACGACCGCTTCGACGATCCGAATCTGCCGGGCACCATGGTCACCACGATCACCTTGCGCGCGGTCTCGTGCGGCACCGAAGTGCAGATCGTGCAGGAAGGCATTCCGGACGTGATTCCGGTCGAACAGTGTTATCTGGGCTGGCAGGAATCGCTGACTTTGCTCGAGCGCCTGGTCGAGCCGACGATTCCGGATTGATCCTCGCTGCGGCATCGCGCGGCTCGGGATTCGGGTTCTGAGTTGCGAATCCATTCGAACGGGCATCTGCACGAGCCGCGACGAACCTGCCGGGGGACAATTGAGATTGTCGCGATCGCTTAAGCCGAATCACGACGATTACGCGTCCAGTGGCGACGCCCGATCAGCTCGGCTCACCTCCCGATGCGGCTTATCGATCCGCGGTCGCGACGCATCGTCGAATGCGACGAAACGAAAAGGCCCGGTCTATCCGCCGGGCCTTTTCTGTTCAGCGAGCCGTCCTGGTGTTCGGCGACGTGCCATCGCCACGGCGCGGGCTGAACGCTTGCAGGATCAGGGGGTGTAGCAGGGGCCGCCGCCAATCGGGCACGACTTCACGAACACCCATTTGTAGTTCGTGCAGGTGTAGTAGTTGCGCCGTCCGTTCTGCACGACGGTCGTCGAGGCGCCGTTGGGACTGCACGACTGCCCGGCCACCTGCGCGCTCGCGGTACCGCCAGCGCCGATCATCAATCCCGCCGCGAACACCGCGGCCGCTACTTTCTTCGTCATCGTCGAATTCATCACTTGCTCCATGTGCTTAACAATGTCGCTGGATTGGTTCGCGGGCATTGGCGGGACATGCAGCGTACAACTAGGGTCCGCGTATGCCGGCACGGGCAGCCAGCGCCTCTGTCCGTCATCGGATATCGCGCTTCGCGCATCGAATGCGACCTGGGAAGCTCGAGCCTGGACACGTGACGAATCAGGGATAACCTATTTTTCGCCGGATGTCAGACGTTCGCGTGCATGGCGCAAAACCGAAGCGTGATCTTCATCGGCACTTCGCGGCGGCGAACATGGCGATCGCGTAGTCATCGCAATCACTCGCGCGCCATCCGCGTGGCTGAAAAGATCAGCGGCTTAGCAAATGCATCGATGGCTGCGACGGGCGGGCGCCGCGTCGCTGACGCCGATGGTCTTGGCGAACGCGTGGATGTCGCAGCCGCGATGGACCGCGGATAGGCGTGCGCTGCATTCAAGGATAAAAGTGCCGGTGAAGATCACGTTTTAAGCGTGATCCACAGTCTCGAACATCGCACAGCGGCGCAAAAATCGGCTATCCCTATCAAGGCGTGTCCAGGTCTGAACTGCGCCGATCCCATTCGTCGCCCCCACGACAGCACCGGTACCCGACAACGGACAGAATCGCTGGCTGTCCGTGCTGCCATTCATGGCGCAAGTTTCGTTTGCATGCCGCCGCGAATGCCCGCGAATCGTTCCAGCGACATCATGTTATGCAAAGGGAGCAACGAATGAATCGGACTGTGATGAAGAAGATGGCGGCCGTGGTGTTCGCGGCGGGTATGGCGATCGGCGCCGGCGGCACCGCGAGCGCGCAGGTCGGCGGCCAGTACTGCAATCCCAACGGCGCCACCACGACCATCGTGCAGGGCAGCTGGCGTTACTACTACACCTGCAGCAGTCACAAGTGGGTGTTCGTCAAGGCATGCCCGATCGGCGGCGGACGCTGCGTCTTCTGATCGTACTCATGCGGGCCGTTGCGGCCGGTGCCCTGGCGACCGTCATGTCGCGATGAATCCTGGACGGCCCCATGGATGAAAAGCCCGGCAGACATGCCGGGCTTTTTTTGTCCGCGTCAGTTCAGCGTGCTGTCGAAGCAGGCGCGCGCCGGCTGCGCGGGGCGAAACGCGTTGCTTCGATCGAGCCTCGGCGTCGCGATCCGGTTCGATCGATCGCGACACCTGCGAGCATCGCGCAGGTGCCGAGATCAGGCTTCATCGCGTGCCTGGCCCGATCACGCCGCGCCTATCGCGCTGATAAAGCGAAGCGATCAGCGAGCGCATCGGTCGCCGTCACCAACGCATCCACGATCGCAGGATCCGCCGCGCTGTGTCCGGCCAGGACAATCTTGAGCTCCGCTTCCGGCCACGCCGCGGCCAGATCGATCGCGCTTTTCGCCGGACAAATGATGTCGTAGCGACCCTGCACGATCGTCGCCGGAATCTGGCGGATGCGATCGACATCGCGCAGCAGTTGATCGGGCTGCAGGAACACCTGGTTGCGGAAGTAGTGCGCCTCGGCGCGCGCCACGCTGATCGCCACCCGCGGTTCTTCGAAATTGCCCGCTTCGTTGGGATCGTGGATCAAGGTGGTGCTGCCGCCTTCCCAATACCCCCACGCCTGCGCCGCGGCCAGGCGCACGTCCGGATCGTCGCTGTCGAGCCGGCGCCAATAGGCCTCGGTCAGATTGTCGTGTTCGGCTTCGGGGATGTGGGCGAGGTAACGCGCCCAGCGCTCGGGGAAAATCCAGCGCGCGCCGCCGTCGAGTTCCTGGAACCAGCGTAGTTCGTCCGGCCGGCCCAGGAAAATGCCGCGCAGCACCAGCCCGAGCGTGCGGTCGGGATGCGTCTGGCTGTAGGCGAGGGCGAGGGTGGAGCCCCACGATCCGCCGAATACCACCCAGCGTTCGATGCCGAAGTGCTCGCGAATCGTCTCGATGTCCGCGACCAGATGTTGGGTGGTGTTGTCGCGCAATTCCGCGTGCGGCGTCGACTTGCCCGCGCCGCGTTGATCGAACAGGACGATCCGGTAGCGCTTGGGATCGAAAAAGCGCCGGTGATACGGCGACACGCCCGCGCCCGGCCCGCCGTGCAGGAACACGACCGGCAGACCGTCGGGATTGCCGCACTCTTCGATATGCAGTTCGTGCAGGTCGTCCACGGCGAGGCGGTGAGTGCGGTAGGGCTCGATCTCGGGAAACAGTTCGCGCACGGGAGGGCTTCCGTTGGGTTTCGCCGAGCATAGCCGCGCGGTCGCGCGGGTGTCTTTGCGGGCTTGGTGGCGATGGTCGGCGAGCGTGTGGCGGTGTCGGGCGCGCGCGACCGGAGGTGCGCGGCGTTTGCGATCGCGCCGAAGGCCTGGGGCGGGTGCGCATCGCCCGCGGCCATCGCGGCCATCGCGGCCGCGGGGCGATTTTTCGCCGCGCGCCGGCTAGAATGCGCCGGCCGCTTCGTTTCGATGCCGGCGCTGCGCGAAAGTGGCGGAATTGGTAGACGCACTGGATTTAGGTTCCAGCGGGTAACCCCCGTGCGGGTTCGAGTCCCGCCTTTCGCACCACGTCGGCTGGCCTGGCGACCATCCGCCGTGAATACCCCAATGGCGGGCGATTCCGGCCGGGGCTTTACCCCGTTTTGGCGCCAGCGCCACCGTAGCGGCAAGCTCTGCGGCCGGTCGCCGCTGCGGCATGCCAGCGGGACAGGATTCGCCCCGTCGGGCCTGGCACGGCCGCGCCGCCCCCGCCTTCAGGCCGCTCAAGCGCCGCGGCCCCCGTCTGGATCGCCAAAACGCGACCAATCGCCCGCAAAACCCCGCCCAAGGCCGATTCGGCGGCCCTTGACGCTGGCAGCGGCGGCCTTTATCGGCCAAACTAGTAAGTTCCGCTGCCCGGGACTGCTGCCGCCCAGGCCAGCGGCCGGACAGGATCATCAACATCGTCGCCGCGGCAGGTGCCGCGGTCGCAGGAGTGGATATGCAAGTTTCGCTCGAATCGCTGGGCTCGCTGGAACGCCGTCTGACCTTCAGCCTCCCCGCCGAAAATCTGGAAACCCAGGTCGGTGGCCGCCTGCGCGAAATCGCGCGCGACGCCAAGATCAAGGGCTTCCGTCCCGGCAAAGTGCCGACCAAGGTGATCGAGCAGCGCTTCGGCGCCCAGGTCCGCGCCGAAATCCTCGACGGCATGCTGCGCGAGAGCTTCAGCAACGCCGTGCGCGAGGAAAAGCTGCAGATCGCCGGTAACCCGCGCATCGAGCCGGCCGCCGAAGGCGGCGAAACGCTGTCGTACATCGCCACCTTCGAAGTCGTGCCGGATTTCGGCGACATCGACGTGAGCAAGCTGCAGGTCCTTCGCCACACCGCCGAAGTGACCGACACCGACATCGACGCGATGATCGAGAACCTGCGCCTGCAGCGCCGCACCCTGACCACGGTCGAGCGCCCGGCCCAGGCCGGCGACGTGGTCGAGCTGGAAACCTGGAGCCAGGTCGGCGACGAACGCCTGCCGGCCGAGGGCGCAGAGTACGGCAGCACCCAGATCGGCTCGGAATCGATGTTCAAGCCGCTCGAAGACGCCATGATCGGGGTCAAGGCCGGCGAAGAAACCGTCGCCGAGGTCGAATTCCCGGCCGACTGGCGCGCGCCGCAGCTGGCCGGCCAGAAGGCCAGCGTGCACCTCAAGCTCAACCACGTGTCCGAGCCGGTCCTGCCGGAGGTCGACGCGGCCTTCATCAAGAGCTTCGGCGTGAAGAGCGGCGATGCCGAGCAGTTCCGCAACGACATCCGCACCAACCTGGAGCGCGAGCTCAAGGGCGCGCTGATGACCCGCCTGCGCCGCGAAGTCGGCGAGCAGCTCATCGCCGCCTACGAGTCGGTCGAAATGCCGCCCAAGCTGGTCGAGAACGAAGCCCGCGACATGGTCTGGCAGACCGTCGAGCAGGCCCGTCGCCAGGGCCGCCAGATCGAAGCCCCGGCCGATGCGCACCTGAACTACATGGACGCGGCCCGCAAGCGCGTGCTGGTCGGCCTGCTGGTCGGCGAGATCGCGCGCCGCAACGAGCTGCGCCTGGAGCCCAAGCGCGTCAACGAGACCCTGCGCCTGATCGCCTCGACCTACGAGGAGCCGCAGCAGGTGATCGACCTGTACCGCAACGACCAGCAGCTGATGGCCGGCCTGCAGAACCGGGTGATGGAGGAGCAGGTGATCGACTGGATCGCCGAGCGCGCCCAGCACACCGAGCAGCCGCTGTCGTTCAGCGAGGCGATCCGCCCGAACTGAGCGGATTCGCGCACCGCCGGCGCGATCGCTCGCGCCGGCGCCCGCGAATCCGTTGCGGACGCTGTCCACAACGGGCGCGGGGAACCGCCAAGACGCTTTTAGCAATCGCGCCTCTTGCGCTGCGGTCCGGCCGGCCCCAAGTTGGCCGGACCGCGCTGCGTTTATCAGCGCACTTCTACGTCAGCCAATAGGTGCCGTTGAACATGGACAACCGAACCAAAGCCTTGAACCTGGTGCCGATGGTGGTCGAACAGACCAGCCGCGGCGAGCGCGCCTACGACATCTACTCGCGCCTGCTCAAGGAACGCATCATCTTCCTGGTCGGCGGGGTCGACGACCACGTCGCCAACGTGATCGTGGCGCAGATGCTGTTCCTGGAAGCTGAAAATCCCGAAAAGGACATCAGCCTCTACATCAACTCGCCCGGTGGCGTGGTCACCGCCGGCATGGCGATCTACGACACCATGCAGTACATCAAGCCCGACGTGAGCACGATCTGCATCGGCCAGGCCGCCAGCATGGGCGCCTTGCTGCTGGCCTCGGGCGCCAAGGGCAAGCGTCTGGCGTTACCGAACTCGCGGGTGATGATCCATCAGCCGCTCGGCGGCTTCCAGGGCCAGGCGACCGATATCGACATCCACGCCCGCGAGATCCTGACCCTGCGTCAGCGCCTCAACGAGATTCTGGCCAAGCACACCGGCCAGGACCTGGAGACGATCGCCCGCGACACCGAGCGCGACAACTTCAAGAGCGCCCAAGCCGCACTCGAATACGGCCTGATCGATCAGGTCGTGGATCGCCGCCCCGAAGAGTCGGTGCAGCCGTCCTGAGTCAGGCCACGACCCGATAATGACGCAAATCCTTGATCGCGCTGGGAATCCAGGGCGAGGCCCACGCTACGGGGTGGCCGGGGACGCTGTGTTATTCTCGGGTCGGCATAACTGAATCAGCGTTGGCGGCGCTTGCCGCCAAGGCTTTTTGGGCATATTAAGAATCAGGCTTCACACTGAGCAGCAACGGACCCCACCAAGCATGACCGACGATCGACAAGGACGCAGCACGGGCGAAAGCAACAAGATCCTGTATTGCTCGTTCTGCGGTAAAAGCCAGCACGAAGTCCGCAAGCTGATTGCGGGTCCGAGCGTCTTCATCTGCGATGAATGCGTCGAGCTTTGCAACGACATCATCCGTGAGGAGCTCGAGGAAAAGGCGCAGTCGGCACGCAGTCATCTGCCCAAGCCGCGCGAGATCCTCGAGGTGCTGGACCAATACGTGATCGGCCAGCTGCGCGCCAAGCGCACCTTGGCCGTGGCCGTGTACAACCACTACAAGCGCATCGAGAGCCGGCAGAGGAACGACGACGTCGAATTGTCGAAGTCGAACATCCTGCTGGTGGGCCCGACCGGTTCGGGCAAGACGCTGCTGGCCGAAACGCTGGCGCGGCTGCTCAATGTGCCGTTCACGATCGCCGACGCCACCACCCTGACCGAAGCCGGTTATGTGGGCGAAGACGTCGAGAACATCATCCAGAAGCTCTTGCAGAAGTGCGATTACGATGTCGAGAAGGCCCAGCAGGGCATCGTCTACATCGACGAAATCGACAAGATCTCGCGCAAGAGCGACAACCCCTCGATCACCCGCGACGTGTCCGGCGAAGGCGTGCAGCAGGCGCTGCTCAAGCTGATCGAAGGCACCGTCGCCAGCGTGCCGCCGCAGGGCGGGCGCAAGCATCCGCAGCAGGAATTCCTGCAGGTCGACACGCGCAATATTTTGTTCGTAGTCGGCGGTGCGTTCGCGGGTCTGGACAAGATCATCCAGCAGCGCAGCACCGAAGCCGGCGGCATCGGTTTCGGCGCCAAGGTCAAGAGCAGCGAGCGCAAGGTCGAGATCGGCAAGATCCTGGCCGAAGTCGAGCCCGAGGACCTGATCAAGTTCGGCCTGATCCCCGAGTTCGTCGGCCGCCTGCCGGTGGTCGCCACGCTCGAGGAGCTCGACGAAGCGGCGCTGATCTCGATCCTGACCGAGCCCAAGAACGCGATCACCAAGCAGTTCCGCAAGTTGTTCGAGATGGAGAGCGTCGAGCTCGAATTCCGTCCCGACGCGCTCGCGGCGATCGCGCGCAAGGCGCTCAAGCGCAAGACCGGCGCGCGCGGCCTGCGCACCATCGTCGAATCGGTGCTGCTGGACACGATGTACGAACTGCCGTCGCTGGAAAACGTCAGCAAGGTGGTCGTCGACGAGTCGGTGATCGAGCACAAGTCCGAGCCGTACCTGATCTATCAGACGCCGCCGGCGCAGCCGAAAGTCGCCGCGGCCGAGTAAGCCGCGGCATCGCGAGGCTATCGAAAAGACCAGGCGCTCGCGTCTGGTCTTTTTCGTTATGAATGCGACAAAGGCTTCGCAGCCGCGAAGTTTATTGTGGGAGGGCCTTCAGGCCCGACGCTCTTGTTTCAGATCGGGGTAAGCCGAGCGAAAAGCATCGGGGCTGAAGCCCCTCCCACAAAAAATTCCATAGCCGCGAGGTCTTTTGTGGGAGGGCCTTCAGGCCCGACGCTCTTGTTTCAGATCGGAGTGATCCGAGCGGAAAGCATCGGGGCCGATGCCCCTCCCAAAGATTCCGAAGCCGCGAGGTCTATTGGATTGCGCGGCGCGCTGTCGTCGCAACTGCCTCGGTCAAGCAGGCCTCAGCTGCGCAATCCCGAGTCGCGACTGGTTGCTACCCGGCGGCGGCCTGCAAGCCCCGGCAGGTGGTTAGCCGCGGCGCCCGGCCAACCTGTCCGATCCGCGCCCGGATCGGCGTGTGTTCAGTCAATAACGGCGTAAGGTGCGAATCAGGCCCGCGCGTCGCCGGCTGCCCGCCGCACCGCCAAGGCCGACTGTCGACAAGGCTGGAACTTTGCATGCCGAAAACGCTTCAATCCACTGATTAACAACGGTTTTCAAGGACAACGGACCGCCGCTGCACACGCCGCGCTTGCATCGCTCAGGCGACAACCCCATAAATCGGTCATGGCGGCCGTAGTGGCCGCAGATCGTATTCATCTGGAGTCCGCATGTCAGACCATACCGAACACGAAATCCTGCAATTGCCGGTGCTGCCGCTGCGCGACGTGGTCGTGTTCCCGCACATGGTGATCCCGCTGTTCGTCGGACGCGACAAGTCCATTCGCGCGCTCGATCAAGCGATGGAATCCGACAAGCGCATCCTGCTGGTCGCGCAGAAGTCCGCCGAAACCGACGACCCGGCCGCCGAGGATCTGTACGAGATCGGCACGCTCGCGCAGGTGCTGCAATTGCTCAAGCTGCCCGACGGCACGATCAAGGTGCTGGTCGAAGGCGTCTCGCGCGTCGCGGTCAGCGAGGTGATCGAACGCGACGGCGCATTGTCCGGCCAGGCCGTCATCGTCGAGCCGAACCTCGATCGCGAAGAACGCGAGATCGAGGCGATCGCGCGTTCGCTGATGGGCTTGTTCGAGCAATACGTCAAGACCAATCGCAAGCTGCCGCCGGAGCTGATGCAGACGCTCGCCGGCATCGACGAACCCGGCCGCCTGGCCGACACCGTCGCCGCCCATCTGGGCGTGCGCATCGGTGACAAGCAGAAGCTGCTGGAGACCCACGCCATTGGCGCGCGCCTGGAGCAGCTGGTCGGCCTGGTTGACGGCGAGATCGACGTGCAGCAGCTGGAAAAGCGCATCCGCGGCCGCGTGAAGTCGCAGATGGAGAAGAGCCAGCGCGAGTACTACCTCAACGAGCAGATGAAGGCGATCCAGAAGGAGCTGGGCGAGATCGACGATGCGCCCAACGACATCGACGAACTCACCCGCAAGATCGCCGAAGCCGGCATGCCCAAGCCGGTCGAGACCAAGGCCAAGGCCGAACTCAACAAGCTCAAGCAGATGTCGCCGATGTCGGCCGAAGCCGCGGTCGTGCGCAACTATCTGGATTGGCTGCTCGGCGTGCCGTGGAAGAAGCGCAGCAAGATCCGCAAGGACCTCAAGGCCGCGCAGGACGTGCTGGACGCGGATCACTTCGGTCTGGAGAAGGTCAAGGAGCGCATCCTTGAATACCTCGCCGTGCAGACGCGGGTGAAAAACATGAAGGGCGCTATCCTGTGTCTGGTCGGCCCGCCAGGCGTGGGCAAGACTTCGCTGGGTCAGTCGATCGCCAAGGCCACCAATCGCAAGTTCGTGCGCATGTCGCTCGGCGGCGTGCGCGACGAGGCCGAAATCCGCGGCCATCGCCGTACGTATGTCGGTTCGATGCCGGGCCGCATCGTCCAGAACCTCAACAAGATCGGCACCAAGAACCCGCTGTTCGTGCTCGACGAAATCGACAAGATGTCGATGGACTTCCGCGGCGATCCGTCCTCGGCGCTGCTGGAAGTGCTCGATCCCGAGCAGAACCATTCGTTCAACGACCACTACCTCGAAGTCGATCTGGACCTGAGCGAAGTGATGTTCGTGGCGACCTCCAACTCGCTCAATATTCCCGGCCCGCTGCTCGACCGCATGGAAGTGATCCGCATCCCGGGTTACACCGAGGAAGAGAAGCTCAGCATCGCCATGCGCTATCTGCTGCCCAAGCAGATCAAGGCCAACGGGCTGAAGGTCGAGGAAATCAAGATCGCCGAGTCGGCGGTGCGCGACATCGTGCGCTACTACACGCGCGAGTCGGGCGTGCGCAATCTCGAACGCGAGATCTCCAAGATCTGCCGCAAGGTGGTGAAGGAAATCGCGCTGGCCGGTCCGAAGCCGAAGAAGGGCAAGGACGGCGTGCATACGATCAGCTCGAAGAATCTCGAGAAGTATCTGGGCGTGCGTCGCTTCGATTTCGGCCGCGCCGAGGAGCAGAACGAAATCGGCCTGGTCACCGGCCTGGCCTGGACCGAAGTCGGCGGCGACCTGTTGCAGGTCGAAGCCACGCTGGTGCCGGGCAAGGGTCAGTTGATCCTCACCGGACAGCTCGGCGACGTGATGAAGGAATCGGCATCGGCGGCGTTGTCGGTGGTGCGTTCGCGCGCCGAACATCTCGGCATCGACGTCGAGTTCCTGCAGAAGCACGACGTGCATGTGCACGTGCCCGAAGGCGCGACGCCGAAGGACGGCCCGAGCGCGGGCATCGGCATGGCGACGGCGCTGGTGTCGATGCTGACCAAGAATCCGGTCAAGGCCGACGTGGCGATGACCGGCGAAATCACCTTGCGCGGTCGCGTGCTGCCGATCGGCGGACTGAAGGAAAAATTGCTGGCCGCGCTGCGTGGCGGCATCCGCACCGTGATCATTCCCGAAGAGAACCGCAAGGATCTGGTCGACTTGCCGAAGAGTGTGACGCAGGGCTTGAACATCGTGCCCGCGCGCTGGATCGACGAGGTGCTCGGTCTCGCGCTCGAGCGTCCCATCACGCCGACGCCGCCCGCCGGCGAAGGCGAACTTCCGGTTCGCGAAAACAACAAGAGCAATCCGCAGCCCGACGTCAAGCACTGACTCGGGCCGCTGGTCGGAATCCATCGTCAAGGGGTAGTAAAAATCGCTGAAAGCCGCGCCACAGCTAGCTTTCAAGCTTGCGCCCCTAAAATGCCGCTGGTATAACGACCGCAACCGCGCTGCAGCATCCCCACAACAAATCTGCAGAACGGCACACTTGATCGGAACGTTCGCCTCCTGCGGCGTTCGTTCCGATTCTCAGAACACGCGGTCACACCGCACAGGGAGTCAAGAAACTAATGAACAAGGCCGAACTCGTAGGCGCCGTTGCCGAAACCGCCGAGCTGTCGAAGACCGACGCTACCGCCGCCGTCGACGCACTGATCGACGTCGTCACCAAGGCGCTCAAGAAGGGCGACACTGTCACGCTCGTAGGCTTCGGCACCTTCCAGGTGCGCCAGCGCGCCGCGCGCCAGGGCCGCAACCCGAAGACCGGCGAGACCATCAAGATCGCGGCTTCGCAGAATCCTTCCTTCAAGGCTGGCAAGGCGCTGAAGGATGCTGTAAACTAAGCAGCTCGCCGACGATGCCAACGCATCGAAGGCAGAATCGAAGCAACGAACCCAGATGCTCGGGTGCTTAGCTCAGCGGTAGAGCGTCTCCTTTACACGGAGAGGGTCGGGGGTTCGAAACCCTCAGCACCCACCAGACTCTGGTCTTTCTGCCGCGGAATCCGCCTGAACACGGATGCCCAGCAAGACGCGAGTCGGGTTCGTACTTCGAAAAGTTTGTGGTCGAAAGTTTCAAAGCAGCGGAGTGGTAGTTCAGTCGGTTAGAATGCTGGCCTGTCACGCCGGAGGTCGCGGGTTCGAGTCCCGTCCACTCCGCCAGTTTTGCCAGAGGCGCCGGGAACGGCGCCTTTGTTTTTATATAAGTGAGAGCCCTGTTTTTTCGGTCGCGACCCGGCCGGCGGATTTGGGGTCTGCTGCAAAAGTTTCAAAGCGCGGAGTGGTAGTTCAGTCGGTTAGAATGCTGGCCTGTCACGCCGG
This sequence comes from Lysobacter sp. Soil_N_51, assembly GCF_057655755.1. Lineage (NCBI taxonomy): Bacteria > Pseudomonadati > Pseudomonadota > Gammaproteobacteria > Lysobacterales > Lysobacteraceae > Lysobacter > Lysobacter sp. Soil_N_51. Next base: position 320,884 of record NZ_JBDGLR010000003.1, read on the forward strand.
AGGTCGCGGGTTCGAGTCCCGTCCACTCCGCCAGTTTCTCCAAAGGCATCGGCAACGATGCCTTTGTTTTTTCCAGGTTTTGCGCGGCACCGGCAACGGCGCCTGCGTTTTAAAAAGGCGCCCCGCAACGGGCGCCTTTTTTCTCGCCTGCAGATTCCCGCGCCATTCCCGCGCGGCGCCTTATCCGGGCCTGGGCCAGATCCTGCGAGTGGGGCGGGACAGCGGCGTGGCCATCCCGCCGGCCTGTCCCCCGGCAAACCGCTCCGGGCATATCGCCCTGGCCCCGGCGGCCTGACAGCGGGCGCCCCAGGCCGCCTCTCGCGAATGCGACCGACGTCGCCCCCCGCCCGCCCACGGCCCGGAACCGCGCTAAACTGTCCGGCTTACGACTGAACGCGACCCGGACAATGCTGCAGACACTTCGCGACAAGACCTCTGGCTGGATCGCCACGGTGATCCTGGGACTGCTGATCATTCCCTTCGCCTTCGTCGGCATCGAGCAATACCTCGTGCAGCGCGTCGACAGCGCGGTCGCGCGCATCGATATCGCGCCGTCGTGGTGGCGTTCGGCGCCGTCGTGGTGGCCGGCCTCGATGCTGTGGAAGCACGAGTCGATCGATCGCTCGCAGTTCGACGAGCGTTTCCAGCAGGAACGCGAACGTCGCCGCGCCCAGCAGGGCGAGCAGTTCGACGCGCGCGAATTCGAAACCCTGGAAAGCAAGCGCGAAGTGCTGGAAATCCTGATCGACGAGCGCGTGCGCAAGCTCGCCGCCGACGTCGACGGCCTGGCGGTCAGCGACGCGCTGGTGGTCAAGACCATCCAGAGCATCCCCGACTTCCAGGACAGCAACGGCAAGTTCAATCAGGAACGCTATGTGCTCGGCCTGCAGATGCGCCAGCCGGCGCAGACGCCGGCGCAATTCGAACAGTTCGTGCGCGAGCGGCTGATGGAAGGCCTGCTGACCAGCAGCGTCGGCCAGAGCAACTTCCTCACCCAGACCGAGATCGATCGACTGGTCAAGCTGATGGGCGAGAAGCGCGACGTCAGCCTGGTGATGCTGCCGGCGCCGGCCGCGGATACCTCCGAGGTCGCCGCCGCCGATATCCAGAAGTGGTACGACAGCCACGCCAAGGATTTCCGCGCGCCCGAGAGCGTCAACATCGAATACGTCGAAGTCGTCGGCGCGAACCTGCCGCCGCCGGCGCCGCCGACCGAACAGGCGTTGCAGGACCGCTACAAGGCGGAGAAGGCGCGCTTCCTCGCCGAGGAACAGCGCCAGATCTCGCACATCCAGATCAACGTGCCCGACGGCGCCGATGCCGCCGCGCAGAAGGCCGCCGAAACCAAGGCGAACCAGATCGCCGCGCAGGCCAGGGCGCCTGGCGCCGATTTCGCCGCGCTGGCGCGCGCCAACAGCGACGACCTGGGTTCCAAGGCCGCCGGCGGCGACCTGGGCTGGGTCGGCAAGGGCGCGATTCCCGGCGCGTTCGACGCCGCCGCGTTCAAGCTCAAGGTCGGTGAAGTCAGCGCGCCGGTGAAAGACGAAAGCGGTTGGCACGTGATCGTGGTGCGCGAGATCAAGAGCGGCGAGCAGCAGCCGTTCGAACAGGTGCGCGAGGCGCTGGTGCGCGAGGAAACCGAGTCGCTGCGCGAGAACGCGTTCAAGGATGTCTCGGGCAAGCTGGTCGATCTGGTCTACAAGAACCCGACCACGCTCGAAGGCCCGGCCAAGCAGATGAATCTGCCGCTGCTCAAGCTCGGCCCGATCACCCGCGACGCCGCCAGCAACACCGGCATCGCCAAGAATCCGGCGGTGATCCGCGCGGCGTTCTCCGAGGCGCGCATCCAGGACAACACGGTCAGCGATCCGATCGATATCGGCCAGGACCACAGCGTGCTGATCCGGGTCGTGTCGCACACGCCCGAGCGCGCGCTGCCGCTGGCCCAGGTCCGCGACAAGGTGATCGCCGCGGTGCGCGCCGATCGCACCGCCAAGGCCGCCGAGAAGGAAGCCGACGCGCTGATCGCGCGCATCAACGGCGGCGAGACCATCGCCGCGGTCGCCGCGTCCAAGCAACTGCCGGCGCCGGAAACGCTGCCCGACGTCGCCCGCGGCATGCCGTTGCCGACGCCCGAAGTCAGCGAGGCGATCTTCCTGGTCAAGGCGCCCGCGGCGGGCAAGGTCGCGGCTGGCAAGGCCGCGCTGCCCGATGGCCGCATGGTGCTGTTCGCGATCAACAAGGTGGTGCCGGGCAAGTCGTCGGATATCCCGGCGACGCAGATGGACATGCTGCGCACCCAGATCACCCAGATGGGCGGTGTCGACGAAAGCCGCGAGCTGACCTCGGCGCTGCGCAAGCGCATGCAGATCAAGGTGATGGACGACAACCTGCGCTGAGCGTTCTGAACAAGTCGAAGTGTGCTTGCACCCGACGGCGATTCAAAATCCGAGGCGTTGCGTCGTGGCAAGACGATTGGCGCATCGTCCCGGTTTTGAATACCCAGCGATGCCGATGACTCGTTGAGGGAGCAGGCGCGTGGGCGATATCGATCCGTTGACCTTCAGCGTCTTCTTCTTCGAGGGCTTGTGCGTGGTCGGCGCATTGCTGTTGATCTACAACCGATTTCGACCCTTGCCCGGATGGACCAAGGCGCTCAATGCGGTCTGGTGGTCGATCATCGTCGCTGGCCTGATTACGGCTGGGGTGCTGGCGTACGCGACCATCGTGTTCACCGAGGGCTGGGAGGCGGTGATGGTCTACGCCGCGATGCTGGCGTTCTTGCCGTTGTTTTTTGCATCGGTCATCGCGCTGTTCTTCAAACCCAGGCGCGCAATACCGCCGAGGTCATAGGCCGCGCGCGGCGGTGGAACCGATCGGATCGAATCGAATATGGGGCCCGACGTTGTCGGGCCTTTTTCGTGGGGCATTGCGGCGTCGGTCGAACAGACCTCGCCGGTGTCCGCCGTGGGCCTTGCGAGCGTGAACTCGAGCGCTTGGCTACCATGCGCGCATGAAAAGCAGATTGATCGCCGTCGGCGAACGCGCGCCGCGCTGGGTCGCTGAAGGGTTCGGCGAGTATCAGAAGCGTTTGTCGCATTGGCTGCCGCTGGAATTGGTCGAGATCGAGCCGGGCCTGCGCGGCAAGGGCCGCGACGCGGTGCGCGCGACCCAGGACGAAGGCGCGCGCGTGCTCGCCGCGTTGCCGAAGAACGCCTGCGTGGTCGCGCTGGAAGGCCGCGGACGCTTGTGGACCTCGGAACAACTCGCGCAGCGCCTGGAGCATTGGCGCGGGCAGGGTCGCGATCTCGCGTTCCTGATCGGCGGACCGGAAGGACACGCGCCCGAGGTGCTGGCGCGCGCCGATGAGCAATGGTCGCTGGGTCCGTTGACCCTGCCGCATATGTTGGTGCGGCTGGTGGCGGCGGAGCAGTTGTACCGGGCGGCGGCGTTGCTGGTGAATCATCCGTATCACCGGGCCTGACGGCCGGGATCGGGGAATCGGGAATCGGGTTTGCCGAGTCTGTTTTTTGCCCGTCATCCCCGCGAAGGCGGGGATCCAGGGCTTCATCCAGGCATGGCTCTGAAGTCTCTGGATCCCCGCCTTCGCGGGGATGACGAGCAAGGGCGAGGATATTTCGTTAGCCGTTAGCCGTTAGCCGTTAGCCGTCAGTCGCCAGCTGGCAGTCATCAGCCATCACCGCCTTCGACCGCATCCGAGAACGCCTCGTCGTCATTGCGCTACCGCAATCACCGACGTCCGATTCCCCATTCCCGAACCAAAAAAAGCCCGGGCCAAGGCCCGGGCTTTTTTGGTTCAACTCGCGAGAAAAACCTACTGCTCCAGCTTGAACTCGATCGGCACGCGGCCGCGGGCCTGGACCGGCTGGCCGTTGCTCATCGCCGCCTGGAACTTCCAGCGCGACTTGACCACCCGGATCGCGGCCTGGTCGAGCAGGCGATGGCCGCTGCTGCGCACCACGCTGACGTCGATCGGCTTGCCGTCGATGCCGACCAGGATTTCCAGTTCGACCACGCCGGTGAGGTTTTCGCGCACGGCCTGCGGCGGATACGACGGCGGCGGGCTGCTGAGCGCCTGCAGCGATGCACCGGTGAGCACCTGCGGGCCGACGTCGATCGACGGCGGAGTGAACGCGGCAACGGTGTCGGCGCCGAGCACGTCGCCGATCTGCGGGGTGTCGTTGATCACGATCGGCGGCGGTTCGACCGTCTGGGTTTGCTGCACGGGGCGGGGCACGGGATCGCGTTTGATCTCGCGCTTTTCGATGATCGTCGGCGGCGGCGGTGGTTCGATCTTTTTCTCGGGTTTGACGATCACGATCTCGGTGATCGTTTCCAGCGGCTGTTGAATCAGCTTGGGCGCACTCAGCGGAACCAGCATCAACATCAGCATGGCCGCGTTGAAGGTGATGGCGCCGGCGTTGGCGGCGATGCGGGTGCCGTCCAACTGGGTGGAGTGGGTAGGGATCGCGCGAACCATGTGCTGCCTCCTTGGATTGTCTACACATCACAGACAACGACTGGATACCGCTAACGGGGTCGAATCAGAAAGCGGCCTCGTGTCACAAAGTTGCGCCGGCGCGGGGCGGCAATGCAAGCGGTTCTCGTTTGCGACTTTGGTCGCTGGCGGCATATGGGCAAGCGCCACGGCCGCTGGCATCGCCGCGGCGGCGATGCGGGATTTCGCCAGGGTTTTTCGCGGGTCGGCGGATTGGGCGACGGTCGCCGATGTGCAATTCGCATGTGGTGTATCGCTGAACGGATGGCAACGGAAACCCGGGCGGCAGGCGCTTGGCCACTTGCGCGAACCCGATGGCCGCCATTGTTGCCGCAGTAACTTTCATCGTCCGGATCGCGCAATCGCCCGTGCCGCAAAAACGAAGACCCGCTTGCGCGGGTCTCGTCCGTACTCGTCGATGATCCAGCCCGGCGCGATTACTCGTCGGTTGGGTCCTGATCGGCACCGGGCTTGCGCTCCAGGCCGCCCTCGTCGGGATTGGGCGGCTTGCGCGGGTGCGGCTGGCGGGCGTCGTCGGGATCGCGCGGCTGCGGTTCCGGGTAGCCGGGGTTGCGCCCCGGCTTGGGGTCGGACGCCGGCGGCGTGGTCTTGGCGGGGCCGGCCATGCTCACTTGCCCAGCTCGAACACCACGTCGAGGCTCATCGACAAGGTGTTTTCGCCCGGCGACACCGAGGTGTCGGCGGCGGCGCCGGCCTTCTCCATGCGCATGGCCATCATCGGCATCGGCATCGGCGGGGCGAAGCGGCCGCCTTCGCTGACGCTGACGATGCGGCGCACCTTCATGCCGAGGGTCTTGGCGTACATCTCGGCGCGGGCCTGGGCCTTTTCGATCGCGCCGCGGCGCGCTTCGTCGAAGGCGACGTCCTTTTCCTTGTCGTCGATGTCGAAGGTCGGGCCGTTGATCTGGTTGGCGCCGGTGGCGACCAGCGAGTCGAGGATCTTGCCGAGCTTGGACAGATCGCGCACGACCAGGTTGACGTTGTTGTTGGCCTGGTAGCCGGTGATCGCCGGCGGCTGGTTCTCGACGTAGCGGTACTGCGGGTTGAGGTTGATGCCGCTGGTCTGGATGTCGCGCTCGGCGATGCCGGCGGCCTTGATCGCGGCGACGACCTTGGCCATCTGCTCGGCGTTGGCGCGCATCGCGGCGTTGGCGTCGGCCGCCTGGGTCACCACGCCGGTCGAGATCGTGGCGATGTTCGGGGTGCGCTTGGCTTCGGAGGTCGCCGACACCGACAGCAGGGTGCTGTCGTTGGCGATGTAGCCGGACGGGGTCTGGGCGGAAGCGGTCATGGCGGTTGCGGCTCCGAAGGCGAGGGCGGCGGCGAGCGCCAGCGGGCGCAGCGAGTTGCGGATGGATGCGTTGTCGATGAAGCGGGAACGGGCAACGGTGTAGGTGGACGACGACCGGGTCATGTGCAACTCCTTGGTGGACGAGGCTAGGGTCTTGCTGAACAGGTTAACGAACCGTGATTCGGTGCGGGGTTTGCTCCAAATGGCGTGGGCTGGCGCTCAGTCAGCCCGGGTTATGCTTTTGCGCATGCTCTATCTCGCCTCCCAGTCGCCCCGGCGACGCGAATTGCTCGGCCGCCTCGGCCTGGAATTCGGCCTGCTCGAACTCGATGTCCCCGAACACCGTCAACCCGGCGAGCCGGCGTTCGACTATGTGCGCCGTGTCGCCCGTGAGAAGGCCGGCGCCGGCCTGCTCAAGGTGATGGGCAATCCCGACGCGGTGGTGCTCGGCTCGGACACCGAGGTCGTGCTCGACGACGAAGTGTTCGGCAAGCCGCGCGATCCGGCCGATGCTGCGGCCATGCTGCGGCGCCTGTCCGGGCGCACCCATCAGGTGATTTCCGCGGTGTCGCTGGTCTCGCCTTCGCGCGAAGCGCAGGCGGTGTCGATCTCGGAGGTGACGTTCGCCGAACTCGACGAGGCCACGATCGCGCGCTATGTCGCCAGCGGCGAACCCGACGGCAAGGCCGGCGCGTATGCGATCCAGGGCGGCGCGGAGGTGTTCGTGACCCGACTGGCCGGTAGTTATTCCGGGGTGATGGGCCTGCCTTTGCACGAAACCGCGCGCCTGCTGCGCGAGTTCGGTTACGGCGCCTGACGGCACGGGCGCGGCGCGGGCGCCGTGCATGACAATACTTCGACCGCGTGGAACTTAACGTACCGCGCGCCCTTCCCATCCAGTACGCCCATCCATCACGTCTGACTTAGGACCCGTGCCGCCTCATGACTGAAGAGATCCTGGTCAACGTCACTCCGCGCGAAACCCGCGTCGCCGTCGTCGAGAACGGCATGCTGCAGGAACTGCACATCGAGCGCGGCTGGCGCCGGGGCGTGGTCGGCAACATCTACAAGGGCAAGGTGCAGCGGGTGATGCCGGGCATGCAGGCGGCGTTCGTCGAGATCGGCCTGGAGCGCGCGGCGTTCCTGCACGCGGCCGACATCGTCAAGTTCAATCAGCTCAGCGAAGGCGACGGCGAGGGCGATGCCGCGCCGTTGCCGCCTACGCCGACCCGGCCGATCGCCGAATTGCTGCGCGAAGGCCAGGACATCATCGTGCAGGTGGTCAAGGACCCGATCGGCAGCAAGGGCGCGCGCCTGACCACCCAGCTGAGCATTCCTTCGCGCTATCTGGTGCTGTTGCCGCGCACCCGCGTGGTCGGGGTGTCGGCGCGAATCGAGGACGAGGCCGAACGCGCGCGCTTGAAGTCGCTGGTCACCACCCTGGCGCCGAGCGGCGATCACCACGGTTACATCGTGCGCACCAACGCCGAAGGCCAGCCCGAGGAAGCGCTGGCCGAGGACATCGGTTACCTGAGCCGCGCCTGGGCCTTGATCGCCGAGAAGTCCGGTAGTTGCAAAGTCGGCGAACGCGTCTACGAGGACCTGAGCCTGCCCCTGCGCGCGGTGCGCGACCTGATCCGCCGCGACGTGGAGAAGGTCAAGGTCGACTCGCGCGAGACCTGCGAGCGCCTGCGCAGCTTCGCCGCGCAATACATGCCGGGCCTGGCCGAGAAGATCGAGCACTACACCGGCGCGCGGCCGATCTTCGACCTGTACGGGGTCGAGGACGAGATCCAGCGCGCGCTCGACAAGGAGGTGCCGCTGAAGTCCGGCGGCTATCTGGTCATCGACCAGACCGAGGCGATGACCACCATCGACGTGAACACCGGTTCCTTCCTCGGTCAACGCAATCTGGAGGAAACCGTTTACCGCACCAACCTGGAGGCGGCGCAATCGGTCGCCCGGCAACTGCGGCTGCGCAACCTGGGCGGAATCATAATCATCGACTTTATCGACATGACCGACCAGGAGCACCGCCGGCAGGTGCTGCGCCAGTTGGAAAAGGCGCTGACCCGCGATCACGCCAAGACCACGGTGTACGAGTTCTCGCCGCTGGGCCTGGTCGAGATGACCCGCAAGCGCACCACCGAAAGCCTGGAGCGCCAGCTCAGCGAGGCCTGCCACGAATGCGGCGGCCGCGGCACTTTGAAGACGCCGGAAACGGTGACCTACGAAATCTTCCGCGACATCGTCCGCCAGGTGCGCCAGTTCGACGCCGCGCGCCTGTTGGTGATCGCCTCGCCGAAAGTGGTGGCGCGCATCACCGACGAAGAATCCGCGGCGGTGGCCGAGTTGGAGGAATTCCTCGGCAAGTCGATCCGTTTTCAGCCGGACGATCAGTATGCGCAGGAGCAGTTTGATGTTGTGCTGCTTTGAGGCCGGGATTGGGGATTGGGGATTCGGGATTCGCAACAGCGAAGCCCGGCCGTTGATTTCCCGAATCCCCAATCCCCAATCCCCAATCCCGTCAGCCACACGCGGAGCGTGGGGCTGACATGCCCACCCCGCTGCGCCGCCGCCTACGCATGGCCCGTCGTGGCGCCTTCTATGGCGCCGCGATCGTGCTCGTGCTGGTGGCGTTGCTGCTCGCCGCGGCCAGCCAGGTGCTGCCGCTGGCCGAAAGCCATCCCGAGCAGGTCGCGCAGTGGTTGAGCAAGCGCGCCGGGCGGCCGGTCGCGTTCGACAAGGTCGAGACCCAGTGGACCCGGCGCGGTCCGCTGCTGCGCCTGGACGGGTTGCGGGTCGGCGAGGGCGCGCAGGCGTTCACCATCGGCGACGCCGAGATGCTGGTGTCGATCTACGCCGGTCTGCTGCCGGGGCAATCGTTTTCCGAATTACGCCTCAAGGGCCTGGACCTGACCCTGGAGCGCGCCGACGACGGACGCTGGAAGGTGCGCGGTCTGCCCGGGCAGACCCAGACCGACAACAGCGATCCACTGTCGGCGCTGGAAGGCCTCGGCGAATTGCAGGTGATCGACGGCAAGCTGGCGGTGATCGCGCCGTCGCTCGGCGTCGATGCGCGCATTCCGAAGATCGACCTGCGCTTGCGCGTGGACGGTTCGCGTTTGCGCGCGGGCGTGCGCGCCTGGCCGACGGTCGGCGTCGCCGGAGCGCCGTCGACGCCGCTCGACGCGGTGCTGGATTTCGATCGCCGTCGCGGCGACGGCCGCGCCTATGCCGGCGCGACCCGCGCCGATCTGGCCGGCTGGGCGCCGCTGCTCAAGATCGTCGGCATCCGGGTCGAATCCGGGCAGGGCCGCGCCGAGGCCTGGGTCGATCTGCGCGGGCATCGGGTCGCCGCGGTCACGGTGTCGGCGGCGTTGGATCGGGTCGGACTGCGCGGTGAGCGTCCGCTGCCGGTGCCGGTGCCGGTGCCGGTTCCGGTTCCGGTCAGCACCGCGACAGCGCCCGCGAATGCTGCCGCGACGACGAGCGCGGCTTCGAACACCACGACTTCCAGCACCGCCGCTTCAAGCCCTGCTTCGAACGCCGCCACTGCGACAGCCGCCACATCCGCACCGACGGCCGCGACACCGATCGCTTCCACTCCGCCTGGCGCCATCGGCCCCGACCGGGTCGAATTCGAACACGTCGAAACCCTCGCGCACTGGCGCCTGACCGACAGCGGCTGGCGCTTCGACGCGCCCACCTTGCGCATCGGCAGCGGCACGAACGTGCAGACGCTCGATGGCCTGGCCGTGGCCGGCGGCGAACGTTATGCATTGCGCGCCGACCGCATCGACGCCGGCCCGCTGATCGCGGTCGCCGCGCTCAGCGATGCCTTGCCCGAACGGTTGCGGCATTGGTTCGAAACCGCCAAGCCGCGGGTGTCGCTGAGCGCGATCGCGCTCAACGGACGCCGCGGCGGGCCGATGTTCGCCAGCGCGCGGATCGAAGCGCTGGGTTTCGATGCGGTCGGCACCTCGCCGGGCCTGCAGGGCCTGGCCGGTACGATCGAAGCCGACGCCGACGGCTTCGCGATTCAACTCGACGAAAATTCGCCGATGCGGTTCGACTGGCCGACCGGTTTCGGCGTGGTCCACACGGTCAAATTGCAGGGCCGGGTCGGCGGCTGGCGCGAAGGCAACGGCTGGCGCGTGGGCACCACCTCGCTGCGCCTGCGCGGCATCGACACCGACTTCGGCCTGGTCGCGCGCGGCGGGCTGTGGTTCCAGAACGACGGCACCCGGCCGTGGATCGATATCGCCACCGATCTCGACGACACCCCGATCCCGGTCGCGAAGGGCTTCTGGATCCGCAACCGGATGTCGCCGAACCTGATCCATTGGCTCGACACCGCGCTGGTCGGCGGAAAGCTGCGCAATGCGCATGCGGTGGTGTCGGGCGATCTCGACGATTGGCCGTTCAATCGCAATAACGGTCTGTTCGAAGCCAGCGCGCAGCTCGACGGCGCGGTGGTCAAATTCCAGCCCGAGTGGCCCGCGGTCGAAGGCTTGAACGCCGACGTGCGTTTCGTCGCCGACGGTTTCAGCGTCGAAGGCGTGGGCAAGATCGCCGGGGTCGGCATCCGCCGCGTCGGCGCCGGTATCGATCACTACAAGGACGGCACCCTCAGCGTCGCCGCCGATACCACCGCCGATGCCGCGCAGTTGCAGGCCTTGCTCAAGCAAAGCCCGCTGTACAAGGATCAGGCCGACACCCTCGACAACCTGCGCGCGAGCGGCGCGGCAAAAGTCGCCTTCGACATGAAGCTGCCGCTGATCCATGGCAGCACCACCCAGATCACCGGCACGGTCGATCTGGACAACGCCAAGCTCGCCGACCCGCGCTGGAAGATCGCGTTCGAACAAGTGCGCGGCCGCGCCGAGTACGGGCGCGGCGGCTTCCGCGCCGACGATCTGGCGGTGATGCACGACGGCGCGCCGGGCAAGTTGTCGCTGCGCGCGGGCGAGAATTTCGTGCGCGATCGCGGCAACGCGTTCGAGGCCGGGCTGGAGGCGATGTCCGGCGCCGACGAGTTGATCGCGCGCGGGCCGGACGAGTTGGCCTGGTTGAAGTCGTATCTTGACGGGCGTTCGTTGTGGACGGTCGGGATTTCGATACCGAAGTCGGCGCATGCGGCGACTGGCGTTGTCGGCAAAGCCGGGGCGACAAAGCCTGGCGTATCGGCGCCTACGCCGGCCTTGTTGCAACTGCGCTCCAACTTGGTCGGCACGACACTGACCTTGCCGCCGCCGTTGAACAAGGCCGCCGGCGCGGCGCTCGCGACCAGCATCGAAACGCCGTTGCCGCTGGGCACCGGCGACGTGCGCGTGGCATTGGGCAACACGCTGGCGCTGCGCGCGCGCACCACCAACGGCAAGACCGGCGTGCGGGTGGTGCTCGGCGCCAATCGGGTCGACGAGTTGCCGCCGGCCAGCGGCCTGATCGCAACCGGCCGCGCCGACACGCTCGAAGCGATCGACTGGATCGCGATCGCGCGCGGCGGCGGCAGCGGTTCGGGCGAAGGCGTGGCTTTGCAGCGCATCGACGTGACCGCGCAGAAACTGCAATTGCTCGGCGGCGTGTTTCCCAACACCCGGGTGATCGTCGCGCCGGCGCCGCAGGGCGCGACCGCGGTGCGCGCCGAGGGCGCGGCGCTGGAAGGCGCGTTGCTGATTCCCAGCGACGGCGCCATCGCCGGCCGTTTCGCGCGCGTGCATTGGCGCGCGCCGGCCGGCCCGGTCGCGCCGAATCCGACCACGATCACGCCCGGCAGCAACGGTGTCCACGCGTCCACCGCCGCCGCGGCCAACACCGCGCAGGCGGTGCCCAAGCCGGCGCTCGACGACACCATCGACCCGGCCAGGATTCCGGCGCTGACTATCGACATCGCCGACCTGCACATCGGCGACGCCGCGCTCGGCAACGCCAGCCTGCGCACCCGGCCGACCCCGGCCGGCATGCGCATCGACCAATTCACCACCCGCGCCGACAAGCAGTCGATCGACGTCAGCGGTGACTGGACCGGTCGCGGTACCGGCGCGCGCACCCATCTGAGCGCCTCGCTCGATAGCGGCGATGTCGGCGCCTTGCTCGGCGGTTTCGGCATCGGCGGCCAGGTCGGTGGCGGCAAGGGCAAGCTCAAGCTCGACGCCGGCTGGCCCGGCAGCCCGGCCGGTTTCGCGCTGGGCACCTTGGAAGGCAGCCTGATCGTGGACCTGCGCGACGGCCGGCTGATCGAGGTCGATCCCGGCGCGGGCCGCGTGCTCGGTCTGCTCAGCGTGGCGCAGTTGCCGCGCCGGCTGACCCTGGATTTCCGCGACCTGTTCGCCAAGGGCTTCGCCTTCGACCGCGTCGCTGGCACGGTGCGCTTCGGCAACGGCAGCGCGCGCAGCGACAACCTGGTGATCGACGGCCCGGCCGCGGCGATCGCGATCCGCGGCGCCGCCGATCTGCGCGCGCAGAGCTACGACCAGACCATCGAAGTGCGGCCCAAGGCCGCCAACGTGCTGACCGCGGTCGGCGCGCTTGCCGCCGGTCCCGTCGGCGCGGCGATCGGCGCGGCCGCCAACGCGGTGCTGCAAAAGCCGCTGGGCAGCCTGGCGTCGAAGACCTACCGGGTCACCGGGCCGTGGAAAGAGCCCAAGGTCGAAGTGCTGAGCCGGCAGGAGACGCGCGCGGCGAAGCCGCCGGGGCCGCCGGCGGGTTAGGGCGGATAGCGCGTGGCGACATCTTGATGGACCGTGCCGCGCTGTGCTGGCTCCGAGCTAGTTGAAGCCAAAGCTGCCTCCCACAGAGACTTCGCCGGTATCGAAGTCTTTTGTGGGAGGGCTTTCAAGCCCGACGCTCTTGTTTCAGCCGCGACGAAATCCGATGGGCACGCCAGCGCCAGCCGCAAAGCCGCAACCACCCACGCGCCACGCCAAATCCCCCAACCCCACCTGATTGCGCAAGCCGCAGCCATTGATCGGCTGCCCGGGTGCCACTATTTCCTGATCAGTAGCGGTTGCGGTGCCGTCTGGCTCCGCGGCCGCAAGCCGCCGGAATCGGCCGCGCGGCCCACCCAAGCGCCGCCGGCCCGCCTAAGATGGGCTTTCCGAGTGTTCACCTCTTGCCTGGTTCCCACATGACCCTTCCCCTGCAGATCGCCGAAACCCGCCTCCTCCTGCCCGCCGGGCTGGATGCCGGCGGCCTGGAACGCAGCTTCGGCACCTTGCTCGGGCCCGGCATCGATTTTGGCGACCTGTATTTCCAGCATTCGCGCCGCGAGAGCTGGACGGTCGAGGACGGCATCGTCAAGGACGGCTCGCATTCGATCGAGCAGGGCGTGGGCGTGCGCGCGATCAGCGGCGAGAAGACCGGCTTCGCCTATTCCGACGAAATCAACAGCGAAGCGCTGCTCGGCGCGGCCAAGTCGGCGCGTGCGATCGCCCGCGACGGTCGCTCGCAGAACGCGCGCAGCCTGGTCCGCGGCGGCGGACGTTCGCTGTATCCCAGCGACGACCCGATCGATTCGATCGGCAACGAAAGCAAGGTCGAAGCGCTGCGCAAGCTGGACAAGCTGCTGCGCGCGGCCGACCCGCGCGTGCAGCAGGTGGTGGTGAGCCTCAGCGGCACCATGGACACCGTGCTGGTCGCGCGCAGCGACGGCGTGCTCGCCGCCGACGTGCGCCCGCTGGTGCGCTTGAACGTGCAGGTGATCGTCGAACACAACGGTCGCCGCGAAAGCGGCTATGCCGGTGGCGGCGGTCGTTACAGCTATGCCGACCTGCTCGGCGGCGACAAACCCGAACAGTTCGCGCGCGAAGCGCTGCGCCAGGCGCTGGTGAATCTCGACGCGGTCGACGCGCCGGCCGGGATCATGCCGGTGGTGCTCGGCTCGGGCTGGCCCGGCGTGCTGCTGCACGAAGCGGTCGGTCACGGCCTGGAAGGCGATTTCAACCGCAAGGGCACCTCGACCTACGCCGGCCGCATGGGCCAGCGCGTGGCCTCGCCCGGCGTCACCATCGTCGACGATGGCACCCTGGAAGGCCGGCGCGGTTCGCTCAACGTCGACGACGAAGGCACGCCGACCAACTGCACCACCCTGATCGAAGACGGCGTGCTGGTTGGTTACATGCAGGACACCCTCAACGCGCGTCTGATGGGCATGACCCCGACCGGCAACGGCCGCCGCGAATCCTTCGCCCATCTGCCGATGCCGCGCATGACCAACACCTACATGCTCGCCGGCAAGGACGACCCCGAAGACATGATCCGTTCGGTCAAGAAGGGCCTGTACGCGGTCAATTTCGGCGGCGGCCAGGTCGACATCACCAGCGGCAAGTACGTGTTCTCGGCGACCGAGGCTTACCTGATCGAAGACGGCAAGATCACCGCGCCGGTCAAGGGCGCGACCCTGATCGGCAACGGCCCGGAAACCATGCAGAAGGTGCGCATGATCGGCCACGATCTGGCGCTGGACGAAGGCGTGGGCGTGTGCGGCAAGGACGGGCAGAGCGTCCCGGTCGGCGTGGGTCAGCCGTCGTTGCTGATCGATGGATTGACGGTGGGCGGCACCAGCGCGTGATGGCGCGTGGTGCGCAAGCGTCCCTTCTCCCGCGAGCGGGAGAAGGTGGCCCGAAGGGCCGGATGAGGGCGCGCGCGGTCATAAGCAACGACGCGATCTGCAACTCCCTCACCCCAACCCCTCTCCGGCCCAAACGCACGGCGTTTGGGCGTTCGCAGGCGCGCGAGCCGATGGCTCGCAAGCAGCGCCCACTCACCCCGCCAGCGGGAGAGGGACTACAAAGGCAGTCTTGCTTAGTCGTTGTCGGCGAATTCGTCGCCGTCATCGTCGCCCGCATCACCCGGACCGGCCAACACCGTGCGCAACTCGCGGTACAACTCGCGGAACGAATGCGGCGGCTTGTTGCGCTTGCGTTCCTCCAGCGTGTTGCGCACCAGTTGGCGCAGTCGTTGCCGGTCGGCGCCCGGGTGTTCGTCGAGCAGTTCGGCCAGCGCCGCGTCGCCGTTGTCGAGCAGGCGCTCGCGCCAGGTCTCGATGCGGTGCATCGCGGCGATCTCGCGCCGGGCGGTCTCGCCGTTTTCATCGAGCGCGTCGCGCAGCGCATCCATCGCCGCATCGTCCTCGCGGCGCATCTGCTTGGCCAGGAACGCCAGCTGGCGCTTGTGGGCGACGTGCGCGGTGATGCGCTTGCAGTCGCGGATGTGCGGCAGCAGCGCCTCGGGCACCGGCAGCTTGGCCAACTGGGCCTCGGTCAGGGACACCAGTTTTTCGCCCAGGGCCAAGGTTTCCAGCGCCTCGCGCCGGTTCTGGCTCCGGCTGGGGCTCAGGAATTCGCCGGTTTCCTCATCTCTGCCGCGCATCGCAAAACACCTCGTGTACCGTCAAACTGAACAATATCGCGTCGCAACGACGCCGCTTGCGTTTCCAGCGGCGCCTGCGCGCCACCGCCAACTCGGCGGCGCCCACGCGCCGCGGCACCAAGGATAAGCCATTGAACGTGTTAGCCCCCAGCTCCGGCATCGCGGCCGCCTCGGCCCACACCTTCGCCGACCCCGAAGCGCGCCTGGACGTGCTGGTCGATCTGTCGCAGCGGCTGCTCGCCGCGGCGCGCGCGCGCGGCGCCACCCAGGCCGAAGTGTCGTGCTCGGAAGAGGCCGGCCTCAACGTCAACGTGCGCATGGGCGAGGTCGAAACGGTCGAATCCACCCGCGACCGCGGCATCGCCATGACCGTCTATTTCGGCCAGCGCAAAGGCAGCGCCAGCACCGCCGATCTGCGCGAGGAAAGCCTGGAGGCCACGGTCGAGCAGGCCTGCGCGCTGGCCCGCTACACCGAGGACGACGAAGCCGCCGGCCTGGCCGACGCGGCCTTGATGGCCACCGATCTGCGCGATTTCGACACCTGGCATCCCTGGAACATCGACGCCGACCGCGCGATCGAACTGGCGCTGGCCTGCGAAAGCGCCGGCCGCGATTTCGACAAGCGCATCGAGAACAGCGACGGCGCCTCGGTCGGCACCGGCGCGAGCCTGGGTGTCTACGCCAATTCGCACGGTTTCGTCGGGCGCGAGCGCAGCACCCAGCACAGCCTCGGCGTCGCCTTGATCGGCGGCCGCGGCGACAACATGCAGCGCGACGGCTGGTACACCTCGGCGATGGCCGCCGATGAGTTGGAATCGGCCGCCAGCGTCGGCCGCAAGGCCGCCGAGCGCACGGTCGCGCGACTGGCCCCGCGGCAGATCGCGACCGGCGAGTACCCGGTGCTGTACGTGGCCGAAAGCGCGCGTTCGCTGATCGGTCATCTGCTCGGCGGCATCAGCGGCGGCGCGCTGTACCGGCGCGCGAGCTTCCTGGTCGACAGCGCCGGCACCCAGCTGTTTCCGTCGTGGTTCCGCATCGACGAACAACCGTTCCTGCATCGCGGCTACCGTTCGACCTCGTACGACGCCGAAGGCGTGGCCACCCACGAATCGGCCTTGATCGATGCCGGCGTGCTGCAGCATTACGTGCTCAGCAGCTATTCGGCGCGCAAGCTGGGCCTGCAGACCACCGGCAACGCCGGCGGCGTGCACAACCTGCAGGTCGCGGCCAACGCCGGCGACTACACCTCGCTGCTCAAGCAGATGGGGCGCGGCCTGGTGGTGACCGAGCTGATGGGGCAGGGCGTCAACGCGGTGACCGGCGATTACTCGCGCGGTGCGGCCGGTTTCTGGGTCGAGAACGGCGAGCTGCAGTATCCGGTCGACGGCATCACCATCGCCGGCAACCTGCGCGCGATGTTCTCGGCGATCGAAGCGGTCGGCACCGACGTGGACGAGCGCTCGCATGTGCGCACCGGTTCGATATTGATCGGGCGGATGACGGTGGCGGGCGAAAGCGCCGAGGATTAAGCCGCGGCGTTGGTCGTTGAGGTGTCGGCTGAAATCCGGATTGGATCGTGGCGCAATCCGGATGGCGACGCAGTCGAATCCGTCGTCCTGCGATCCATGGCTCCGATCATCAGCTGCGAATGCCGCGAAGTCTTTTGTGGGTGGGGCTTCAGCCCCGACGCTTTTCGATCAGCAGCGACGAAAACAGCGACGCGATCGAACCATCCAACATCGTCGCCAAAACCCGCCTGCAACCGACTCGGGCTCGATATCCGCGCACTCCATTCCTTGACCGCGGTTGCGAATCCGCGCATCGCCGACTGAACAGGCGCGGCGGCCTGTCAACCCGAGGCATGGCCACCCGTTCTCTGGCGTAGTTCCCGCCCGGAGAGCCGGATGAGCGCAAGCAAGGCCACGGCCGCCAATCGTTTCGGACTCGGCGCGCGCCCCGGCGAGCTCGACCGCGCCGGCGACGGCCGCCAGATTCTGCTCGCGCAGTTGCGCGAACCGCCGTCGCTGGCGGAATTCCGCGATCTGCCAGGCAGCGCCGCGACCTTGCGGCGCGAATACGAACAACAGCGCGCCAATCGCGCGAGCCGAAACGCTGAAGCGCCGGCGAAGTCGCCGCAGCCGATGATGGCTCCGTCCGAATCCGCATCGACGATGACCTCGCCCGGCATGGACACCGCATCCGCGCGCCGCCGCCGCACCGCTGCCGATCGCAACAGCACTACACCGAACGACCCCGCCGAGCGCGAACCCGCCACCCCCGCCGAAGCCCTGCGCCGCGAACTGCGCCGTCAGCAACTGGCCGAATTCGCCGCGCGCTATCGTCATGCCGCGTCCACCCAGGCGCCGTTCGTCGAACGCCTGACCCAGTTCTGGTCGAACCATTTCGCCGTCTCCATCGACAAGGGTAACGCGCGCCTGTACGCCGGATCGATGGAGCGCGAGGCGATCCGCCCGCATGTGCTCGGCCGCTTCGAGGATCTGCTGCTCGCGGTGGAAAGCCATCCGGCGATGCTGCGTTATCTCGACAACGCGGTGTCGATCGGCGACGACTCGCGCGCGGCGCGGCGCGCGCAACGCATGAGCGGCGGCGATGGCGACAAGCCGCGGCGCGGGCTCAACGAAAACCTCGCGCGCGAGATCCTCGAACTGCACACCCTCGGCGTCGATGGCGGCTACCGCCAGGACGACGTGATCGAACTCGCGCGCGCGATCACCGGCTGGAGCACGCCGGGCCCGCGCGACGCGCAGGCTCTCGACGCCTCGTTCGTGTTCCGCGCCAATGCCCACGAACCCGGCGCGCGCCGCGTGCTCGGCCGCGATTACGCCGAGGGCGGGGTTGAACAAGGCCGCGCGGTGCTGGCCGATCTGGCACGGCATCCGGCCACCGCGCGCCATCTGAGCTTCAAGCTCGCGCGCCATTTCGTCGCCGACGAGCCGCCGCCGGCGCTGGTCGAACGCATGGCCCGGGCCTATCTGCACAGCGACGGCGACCTGCGCGCGCTGTACCGCAGCCTGATCGAAAGCGACGAGGCGTGGTCGCCGGCCGCGCGCAAGTTCAAGACCCCCAACGATTTCGTGATCTCGGCCTTGCGCGCGGGCGAGTTGCCGGTCGGCAACGAAGCGCGCGCGCTGGTCGGATTACTGGCCAGCCTCGGCCAACCGGTATTCACGCCGCGCTCGCCGGCCGGGTTTCCCGACACCGTCGCCGACTGGAGCAATCCCGACGGTTTGTTCAAGCGCATCCAGGCCGCGCAGTTGTTCGCCGCGCGCGTCGATGCGCAGGCGTCCACGCCGTATCAGCGCGCGCTGTCGGTGCTCGGCGGCGACGCGGTCAACGGCGATTTCGCGATCGGCCTGCGTCGTGCGGGTTCGGCCAGCGAAGGCTATGCGCTGTTGTTCGCCAGCCCCGCGTTTCAGTGGAGAAGCTGATGGATGCGCAACGACGAGGCCTGCTCGCCGCGTTCGGCGCCAGCGCGCTGCTGACCCTGTTTCCCGGCGCGACCCGCGCCGCGACCGGGCACGACACGCGTTTCCTGCTGGTGTTGCTGCGTGGCGGCCTGGACGGCTTGCACCTGTTGCCGCCGTACGCCGATCCGGCCTACGCGCGCCTGCGCGGCGAGGGCGCGGTCGAAGACCCGATCCGCATCGACGCGAACTTCGGCCTGCACCCGGCGATGCAGCAGGCGGCGACGATGTATCGCGCGCGCGAGCTGATGCCGATCGTGGCGATCGCGCCGCCGTATCGCGAGCGCTCGCATTTCGACGCGCAGGATTGCCTGGAAAACGGCACCGCCTCGCCGACCGGCGCGCGCGACGGCTGGCTCGGCCGCTGCGTGCAGGCGATGCCGGGCGGCGCCGGTTTCGCGGTCGCCGCGGTGATGCCGTTGGCCTTGCGCGGCAGCGAGCGCGCCAGTAACTGGTGGCCGCCGTTGCCGAAGGATGTCGATCCGCAGCTGTTGCAGCGCTTGCAGCCGCTGTACGCGGCCGATCCGCGCCTGAGCGAGACCTTCGAACGCTCCACCCACGCCGCGACGATGACGCGCGACGGCAAGGGCGCGTTCGCGCTGCCCGAAGCGATGCGCATCGCCGCGCAGCGGATGAGCGCCGTCGATGGCCCGCGCATCGGCTTCGTCGAGGACAGCGGTTGGGACACGCACCGCAATCAGGCGCCGGTGTTGCAGCGCAAGCTGGCCGAACTCGATCAGGGTCTGGCCGCGGCGCGCGCGGGCTTCGGCGCGGCGTGGCCGCGCACCGTGGTCGCCGTGGTCACCGAGTTCGGCCGCACCGCGGCGATCAACGGCACCGGCGGCACCGATCACGGTACCGGCGGCATGGCCCTGCTGTGCGGCGGCGCGGTGCGCGGCGGCCGCATCGGCGGCGACTGGCCGGGCCTGGCCCCGGCGCAGCTCAACCAGGGCCGCGATCTGCGCGCGACCAGCGATCTGCGCGGCCTGTTCAAGAGCGTGCTGAGCGAACACATCGGGCTGGCCGAATCGGCGATCGAGTCGCGGGTGTTTCCGGCCAGCCGCGCGGTCGCGCCGATGACGGGCTGGCGGGCGGCCTAGGCTGCTCCGGCTTCTGCCTCAGGGTGACGCGAATCCTGTGGCTCGATGACCCGATTCCGGCGGTTCGCGCCACGACGAGGCGGGCAGTCGTGGTGTGGCCGCCGGCACCGATTTCGCGCGTTCGATCATTTCGAGCGACGGCGACCGTGACAGCTCGATTGCAACGGCATGCCCGGGCCGGCGGTCAAGGCCGTCCAAGCATGTCGGACACAGATAAAGTGCGGCAGCCATACCCAATTTACCTTGACAGCATGGACGCTCACGGCCGACAGTGACGCGGTTGGGCAGCCCGGAGCTGGCCCATCGGACTTACATCACGAACAGGAAAGGGGAAAAAGGAATGAACGATTTGAACGAACAAGCGTCCGGCAGCAGCGAGGACCGCACCCTGGCGATGATCACCCACCTCTCGGCGATCGTCTTCGGCTTCATCGTCCCGCTGATCATCTGGTTGATCAACAAGGACAAGCCGGAGAAGGAATTCCTGACCGATCAGTCCAAGGAAGCGCTGAATTTCACCATCTCGCTGTTCATCGTGTACATCGTGCTGATGGTGCTGTCGTTCGTGACCTTCGGTCTGGCCGGCCTGCTGTCGCCGGTGATCTGGATCGTGTCGGTGGTGTTCTTCATCATCGCCGGCCTCAAGGCGAAGGACGGCGTGCGCTATCGCTATCCGCTGACCCTGCGCCTGATCGCCTGAGTCGGGATTAGGGATTCGGAATTGGGGCCGGTCGCTCGCGGCCGGTCAGGGGAAAACGAAAAGGGCAGACTTCGGTCTGCCCTTTTTCGTGGCCGATTAGAACGTGTTGGCTGCGAATGTGCCCGCTGAGGACAGGTTGGTTCGGGCATGCGCCGTGTCGAGCGTGCTGGTTCGAACCGTATTCGACAGTGCTCGATGGCTTCGAGACCATCGCGCGAATCGCAGCGTTGACGCCGCGAGGCCGGACCAGCGTCGCCGCTCAGCGATCGCGTTCGATCGCCAACCGCCCCAGCGCGCGCAGCGCGTCGGCGCCGTGGCCGAACGGTTCCAGCGCGGCGTCCATCGCGCGCGCCAGTTCGTCCAGGCGCGCGCGCGAGGCGTCCAGGCCGATCAACGCGGGGAAGGTCGACTTGTCCTGAGCCGCGTCCTTGCCGGCGGTCTTGCCGAGGGTCTGGCTGTCGCCTTCGACATCGAGGATGTCGTCGCGGACCTGGAAGGCCAGTCCCAGCGCCTGCGCGTAGCGGTCCAGGGCGCCGAGCGCGGCGCCGTCGGCGTGGCCGCACAGCGCGCCCATGCGCACGCTGGCGCGGATCAGCGCGCCGGTCTTGAGCGAATGCAGATGCTCCAGCGCGGCCACGTCGAGCTGGACGCCGGTGCCGGTGGCGTCGATGTCGAGCGCCTGGCCGCCGCACATGCCGGCCACACCCGCGGCCTGGGCCAGAGTGCGCAGCAGGGCGACGCGGGTGGCGTCGTCCGTGTCGGTATCAGCCAATACCGCGAACGCCAGCGATTGCAGCGCGTCGCCGGCGAGGATCGCAGTGGCTTCGTCGAAGGCCACGTGCACGGTCGGCTGGCCGCGACGCAACGCGTCGTCGTCCATCGCCGGCAGATCGTCGTGGACCAGCGAATAGGCGTGGATCAGTTCGACCGCGGTGGCCGGCGCGTCGAGCACCGTCGGCGCGACCTCGAACAGCGCGCCGGCGGCATGGACCAGCAGCGGGCGCATGCGCTTGCCGCCGAGCAGCACGGCGTGGCGCATGGCTTGGTGCAGGCGCTGCGGCGCGGCGTCGGAGGCGGGCAGTGCGTGGGTAAGCGCGCGATCGGCGCGCTCGCGCCATTGGCTCAGCAGGTCGTCCAGACGGGCCGCATCACGCATCGACTTCGCTGCCCGGCGGGCCGGCATTGCCGAACGGCTCGGCGCTGGCCGGCTCCTGCGGGTCGGTGAGCAGGCGCACGCGCAGCTCGGCCTGTTCCAGCGCGGTCTGGCAGCGGCGGTAGAGACCGACGCCGCGCTCATAGGCGGCGAGCGAATCTTCCAGGCTCATCTCGCCGTGTTCCATCTTCTCGACCAGTTGCTCCAGGGCATCGAGCGACTGCTCGAAATCGACGACCGGCGAGGCTTCGGTGGGGGTTTTACGAGGCATACGGGAAGTGTGCGGCGGGGGCGGGGCGGGGTCAATGCGGCGTGGGGACGCAGAGGTTGGGGGCGATGGGGTTGATGCATCTCACCAGAACGTCATTCCCGCGAATGCGGGCTCGGCTCTACTTCGGCGTAGCCGAATATCCAGAGACTTCAGCGGCATCCCTTCAGATCGTCATTCCCGCGAACGCGGGCTCTGCTTTACTTCGGCGTAGCCCAATATCCAGAGACTTCAGCGTCATCTTTCCAGGACGTCATTCCCGCGAACGCGGGAATCCAGTGACTTTGACCTTGCAAGACTTCAAGCGGTCTCGCACGAAAGGCCCTGGATATTCGGCTATGCCGAAGTAAAGCAGAGCCCGCCTTCGCGGGAATGACGGTCTTGGAGGATGACGACGAAACGAGAGGGCTCGGTGCCCGCAGCAATAAATAACCGCGATACACGCAGCAGTAACGGCATCCCGATGCCCGCAGGAACAGCGGCGCGCGAAAAGGTAGAAACAACGGATGCCGACGCACGAAGCAGACCAAGAACACCGCGGACCACGAATACAGCGAGCCAACAACACAGCGAACAATCCCGCCCATCGCCCCAGATTCAACCCGCCACCAACGTCAACCGCCCCCCACACCCCCGCAACCACGCATCCATCCGCGCCGACACCGCCACATCGCCGACCGCCAGCACCTCGCCCTGCGCCGAGCTGAGCAGCGGCATGCGGCGCCGCTCCCACGGCGGCACGCCCAGGTCCTGCAGCACCTTGCGCAGCATGTTGCCATGCGCGCGACCCGGCAGCACGATGCGTTCGCCGCCGCGCCGCGCATGCGCCACGCCGGGCGCGTCGAAGGCCTCGGCGCCTTCGAGCCGCCACTCGCCGCCGTCGGGCAGGGCCAGCGGTGCGCGTCCGTCCCACGGCGTCTGCCAGTCCTCGGCCAAGGCGGGCCTGTGCATCTGCGCGTGCAGCAGGTCGCGCCAGGCATGCACCACCGCGCCCTGCCAGGCGAATTCGGCTTCGGCGTCGGCGCGCGCGTCGAGCAATTGCGATTCGATCTGGATCACGCCCTGGGTCGGCAGTGGCGGCAGGCCCAGGCCGGCGATCCAGCGCCGCAGCACCCGCGCGCGCCGCGCGACCGGCAAGGTGCGCAGGGCCGCGCGCGACAGCGCCTGCGGATCGAGACTGCGCACGGTGGCCAGGGCCAGCGCGTCTTCCTCGTCGAGCAGGCGTTCGGATTCGCCGGCCAAGCGTGCGGACAGGGCGAAACTCGCATCCGCCTGCGGCCAACGCTCGCGCAGCAGCGGCATGACCCGGTTGCGCAGGAAATTGCGGTCGTAGCGATCGTCGTCGTTGCTGGGATCGTCGATCCAGCGCAGGCCATGAGCCTGCGCGTAAGCAAGCAACGCGGCGCGCGGCACCGCCAACAGCGGCCGCCACAGGCGACCTTCGCCACAGGCGCGCCACGGCGTCATCGCCGCCAGTCCGGTCGAACCGGAGCCGCGCAGCAGGCGCAGCAGCAGGGTTTCGGCCTGATCGTCGCGGTGATGCGCGAGGAGCAGGGTTTCGCCGATACCCAGACCGGCCTCGAACGCGGCATGCCGCGCGCGCCGCGCCGCCGCTTCCGGACCGTCGCCCGCGTCGCGCGCAACCGACACCCGCGAAACGGTCAATTCCAGCTTGTTGGAGCGGCAAAATTCCTGGCAATGCCGCGCCCAATCGTCGGCCTGCGCATGCAAGCCATGGTGCACATGCCACGCGCGCAGGCCCTGTTGCCGCGCCTGCGGCGAAGCCGCCAAGGCATGCAGCAGCACGCTCGAATCCAGCCCGCCGCTGTAGCCCACGCACAGCGGCGTGGCCGGCAGTTCGCGCAGCGCGGCGGCGATCGCATCGAAGTTTGATACCAACATGCCGGCATGGTGCCACGACGGCGGGACGCAGCAACCCATGGATGATGCTGCGCACGCGCTGGGCCGCCATTACCTTGAGTTCTCCTTGGTAATGCAGAGATCGCGTCGTGTCCCGGCTTTTCGCTCCGCTGTCGCAACGCTCCTTGACCTTGCGCAACCGCCTGGTGGTTTCGCCGATGTGCCAGTACTCGGCGGTGGACGGCGTGCCGAACAACTGGCATCTGGTCCATCTGGGCAGCCGCGCGGTCGGCGGCGCCGGCCTGGTCATGACCGAGGCCTGCGCGGTCTCGCCGCAGGGGCGTATTTCCCCGGCCGACACCGGCCTGTGGAACGCCGCGCAGGCCGAGGCCTGGCATCGCATCAGCTGCTTCCTGCGCTCGCGCGAAGCCGCGGTCGGCGTGCAGCTGGCGCATGCCGGGCGCAAGGCCAGCGTCGAAGCGCCGTGGCTTGGCGGCAAGGGCGTGGCCGCCGATGCCGGCGGCTGGACCCCGGTGGCGCCGTCGGCGCTCGCGTTCCGCGAGGACTCGCCGCAACCGCGCGCGCTGGAACCGATCGACATCCGCAACGTGATCGACGATTTCGCCGCGGCCGCGCAGCGCGCGCTCGATGCGTGTTTCCAGTTGGTCGAGATCCACGCCGCGCACGGTTATCTGTTGCATCAGTTTCTGTCGCCGTTGTCGAACCAGCGCGAGGACCGTTACGGCGGCAGCTTCGAAAATCGCACCCGCCTGCTGCGCGAAGTGCTGGTCGCGGTGCGCGAGGTGTGGCCCGAACGTCTGCCGTTGTGGCTGCGCATTTCCGCGACCGACTGGGCCGACGGCGGCTGGGATATCGAACAGAGCGTCGAGCTGGCGCGGATCGTCAAGGACCTCGGCGTCGATCTGATCGACGTGTCCAGCGGCGGCCTGGTGCCGCATGTGCGCATTCCGGTCGAGCCGGGCTATCAGGTGCCGTTCTCGGCGCGCATCCGCCGCGAGGCCGGCATTGCCACCGGCGCGGTCGGCTTGATCACCCGCGCCGCGCAGGCCGAGAAGATCGTCGCCGACGAAGAGGCCGACGTGGTGCTGCTCGCGCGCGAGCTGCTGCGCGATCCGTATTTTCCGCTGCGCGCCGCGCACGAGTTGGGCGCGAACGTGCATGTGCCGGAGCAGTATCAGCGGGCTTGGTGAGCCGCGCCACGTGCGGCTTGCGAGGTTTCGCAGACCGGCAGTTTCATTCGCGTCAGGTCGGCGTCGGGGTCGCGCAGGTTGAAAGCAAAGTCGGTCCTGAGCATCAGTTGCACATAAGCCCGGCGGAAATCGTCGGGTTCGCACGATGGAGCGCCGTGTGCGCTGCCGATCACCAGCAGCGCGGCCGTTTCCGCTGGGCTTAACTGCTCCACCGGCGAATCGAAATATGTCCGCGCGGCTTGTTCCAGCCCGTTCGCCCGATGACCGAAATATCTGTTTTCCAGGATCGAATCGATGATGCGTTCGGCCGGCCATTCGCGGCTCAGGCGGCTGGTCACCGCCATGTCGATGAATTGCCAGCGGGCCGGCAACTGTCTGAGCGTCGCCACGTCGTGAACGAGCTCTCCAGCCGCGTTTCGCGTCGCGGTTCGCGGCCCGTTTGAAGCGATCATCGAAAACGAGATGTTTCTTGAAGCTTCACCCAACAGGCTCAGATCCGGCATGTCGTCGTCATCCGGCTCATGTGCGGTGTCGAAGCGCCCGGTTTTCCACGCGAGGACATGGCGCAAGGAGAATCCGAGGCTCATCAGCGGCAAGCCAACCCTGCTGAATCGCCTGATCCGGATTTCACCGCGACCACCGGATTGCGCCCACACCAACGCACGCGCGTGGTCGGAATACTCGCGGCGTGGTCCGGGCAAGGTTTGAGGCAGATCGTACGCGCCGTACCAATAAACGCCCTGAAGCAGCACAAAGAACAGGGCGACGACGCCCGCCAGTACCGCGGCGATTCGCTTTAACAGGACATCCATGTCCGCGATTGCCCGGAAGAATCAGGCGGCTTCGTACGCGCCGTAGCCGCGCAAGCGCTCATAGCGACGCTGCAGCAGTTCCTCGACCGGAACGTTTTCCAGCGCGTCGATCTCGTTGATCAACACCGCCTTCAAGCGCGTCGCCATCTGCTTCGGATTGCGATGCGCGCCGCCGATCGGCTCGCGCACGATCTTGTCGATCAGGCCCAACTCGTGCAGGCGCTTGGCGGTCAGGCCGAGCTGTTCGGCCGCGTCCTTGGCCTTGTCGGCGGTCTTCCACAGGATCGAGGCGCAGCCCTCGGGGGTGATCACCGAGTAGGTGCTGTATTCGAGCATCAAGGTGCGATCGCCCACGCCGATCGCCAGCGCGCCGCCGGAGCCGCCTTCGCCGATCACGGTGCAGATCACCGGGATCTTCAGCTCGGCCATTTCCAGCAGGTTGCGCGCGATCGCCTCGGACTGGCCGCGTTCCTCGGCGTCGATGCCGGGCCAGGCGCCGGCGGTGTCGATGAAGGTGATCAGCGGCAGGCCGAAGCGCTCGGCCAGCTTCATCAGGCGCAGCGCCTTGCGGTAGCCCTCCGGACGCGGCATGCCGAAGTTGCGCTTGATCTTGCTCTTGGTGTCGCGGCCCTTCTGGTGGCCGACGATGACCACGCTGCGACCGGCGATGCGGCCCAGGCCGCCGACGATCGCCTTGTCGTCGGCGAAGGCGCGGTCGCCGGCCAGTTCCTGGAACTCGTCGCACATCACCCGGATGTAATCGAGGGTGTAGGGACGTGCCGGATGGCGCGCCAATTGCGAAATCTGCCAGGACGAGAGGTCACGGAAAATCTGCGCGGTGCGCAGGCGCAGCTTGTCCTGCAGGGCATGGATTTCGGCGTCGATGTCGACGGCCGGGCCGCTGCTGGCGTGGCGCAGCTCCTGGATCTTGGCTTCCAGGTCGGCGATGGGCTGCTCGAAGTCGAGGTAATTCGGATTCATTCGGGGGCCGTGGGCCTTGGTCGGTGGACAGTCTAGCCCAGAGGGGGGGACCGTACCGAGGGGGATGGGGGC
Source organism: Lysobacter sp. Soil_N_51 (assembly GCF_057655755.1). NCBI lineage: Bacteria > Pseudomonadati > Pseudomonadota > Gammaproteobacteria > Lysobacterales > Lysobacteraceae > Lysobacter > Lysobacter sp. Soil_N_51. The sequence continues at coordinate 347,729 of NZ_JBDGLR010000003.1, forward strand.
GGTGGGGCGGGGAACGAGTTAAGAGGAGTGAGCAGTGAGTAAAAGCGGGCATTCGCTCACTACTCGTTACTGAGCACTCGTTCAGAGATCAACGGCCGCATGCGCCTCTACTCACTCCTTACTCCTCTCAACTCACTTCTGCCTCAAGCCCAGGGCTTGCCCAACGTCAAGCGCACCGCCTTCACCCCAGGCTGCGATCGCAGCAGCCCGACCAGGTCCGCGTCCACGCGCACCGACTGCGGGCCGTTGAGGTCGAGCATGCCGGCCGCGCCCTGGCGCAGCAGGTCCAGACGGATCGGGGTCGGGCCGGGGCGCTGTTTGGCCAGCAGCGCGTCCACGCGCTGCCAGGTGCCCGGCACCCGCAGGTCCAGGCGCAGCGCCAGACGCTGCGCGTGCTTGGCGCAGATCTGCGCGTAGTCCCAGCAGCGCGCCGCGCGAAGGGCGAAGCCGCCGCTGAAGGCGTCCTCGCGCAGACCGCCCTGGATCACCAGCAGCCGGTCGCGCGCCAGCATCGAGGCGAATTCGCTGTAGGTCTCGGAGAAGAACGCGCACTCCAGGCGGCCGCGGCCGTCCTCGATCTGCACGAACATCTGGCTGTCGCCTTTCTTGCGGAAGCCGACGACCTGTCCGGCGACGATGATGTCCAGCTCCGGACGCCAACCGCTGCGCGCGCTTTCCGGACGTTTTTCCCAGATCGTTTCCAACTCGCCCAGGTCGATGCCGACCAGCCCGCGCAATTCGTCGCGATACGGATCGAAAGGATGGCCGCTGAGGTAGTGGCCCAGGGTCTCGCGTTCGCCGTGCAGGATCTGGCTCAGCGGCCACTCGTTGGCCTGCGGCAGGTCCAGATGCAGCGCCGGCGCGGCGGTTTCGAACCCGCCGAACAGCGAGACCTGGCCGGCGGCGCGTTCCTTGGCCAACTGGTCGGTGACCTTGAGCACTTCCGGCAACTGCAGCATCAGGCTGGCGCGATTCGGCCCGAGCCCGTCGAGCGCGCCGGCGTGGGTCAACGCTTCCATCGCCCGGCGATTGAGCTTGCCGGTGTCCACGCGCTTGCAGAAATCCAGCAGGTCCACGAACGGACCGGCGCGGCGCGCCTCGACGATCGCCTCGCACACGCCGCGGCCGACGCCCTTCACCGCGCCGATGCCGTAGCGGATCGTGTTGGCGTCGATCGCCTCGAACATGTATTGCGATTCGTTGACGTGCGGCGGCAGCACGGTGATGCCCATGACCCGCGCTTCGTCGAGGAAGTTGACCACCTTGTCGGTGTTGTCCATGTCCGACGAACACGTCGCCGCCATGAACTCGGCGCCGTAATGGCGCTTGAGCCAGCCGGTCTGGTACGCGACCAGCGCATACGCGGCCGAGTGCGACTTGTTGAAGCCGTACTCGGCGAACTTCTCCATCAAGTCGAAGATCGGGCTGGCCTGCTTGGCCGGGATGTTGCGCTCGGCGCAGCCGGCCTCGAACTTGGCCCGCTCCTTGGCCATTTCCTCGGGCTTTTTCTTGCCCATCGCGCGGCGCAGCATGTCCGCGCCGCCGAGCGAATAACCGGCCAGGACCTGGGCGATCTGCATCACCTGTTCCTGGTACACGATCACGCCGTAGGTCGGGCCCAGCACCGGCTCCAGCGAGTCGTGCGGATAGGTGACCTCGGCGTTGCCGTGCTTGCGATCGACCCAGTCCTTGTCCATCCCCGAGCCCAGTGGGCCGGGACGGAACAACGCGGCCAGCGCGATGATGTCTTCGAAGGTGTCGGGCTTGGCGCGCTTGAGCAGCTCGCGCATGCCGCGCGATTCGAACTGGAACACCGCGACCGTGTCGCCGCGCGCGAACAATTCGTAGGTTGGCTTGTCGGTCAGCTCCAGCGCGGTGATGTCGAGCGGTTCGTGCCCTTCCTTGGCGCGGCGCTTGTTGATCGCGCGCACCGCCCAATCGATGATCGTGAGCGTGCGCAGGCCGAGGAAGTCGAACTTGACCAGGCCGACGGCTTCGACGTCGTCCTTGTCGAATTGAGTGACGGGACTTTTGCCGCGGCCTTCGCCGTCGTGTTCGGCGAACAGCGGGCAGAAGTCCGACAGCGGGCTCGGCGCGATCACCACGCCGCCGGCGTGCTTGCCGGCGTTGCGGGTCAAGTCTTCGAGTTCGCGCGCCAGATCCAGCAGATCGCGCACGTCGTCTTCGCTGCGATAACGCGCGATCAGTTCGCTGGAGGCCAGTTCCGGGTTCTTGGCCGCCGCTTCGGATTCGCCGAGCGCGTCGTCGAGCGAGATGCCCAGCGTCATCGGGATCAGCTTGGCGATGCCGTCGACGAACCCGTAGGGATGGCCGAGCACGCGGCCGGCGTCGCGCACCACCGCCTTCGCCGCCATGGTGCCGTAGGTGATGATCTGTGAAACGCGGTCGCGGCCGTACTTGCGCGCGACGTAGTCGATGACTTCGTCGCGGCGGTCCATGCAGAAGTCGATGTCGAAGTCGGGCATCGACACGCGTTCGGGATTGAGGAATCGCTCGAACAGCAGGTCGTACGGCAACGGGTCGAGATCGGTGATGCCCAGCGCCCAGGCCACCAGCGAGCCGGCGCCCGAGCCGCGGCCCGGGCCGACCGGGATCTCGTGGTCCTTGGCCCAGTTGATGAAGTCCGCGACGATCAGGAAGTAACCCGGGAACCCCATCTTGATGATGACGTCGAGTTCGGTTTCCAGGCGTTCGTCGTAGATCTGCCGGGTCTTGCCCGGCGCGATCGGATTTTTTTCCAGCCGCTTGATCAGGCCTTCGCGCGATTGCGCGCGCAGCCACGACTCGATGGTGTGTCCGTCGGGCACCGGGAAGTCCGGCAGCGCGTATTCGCCGAGCTTGAGCTCGACGTTGCAGCGTGTCGCCAGTGCCAGCGCGTTGTCGATTGCGTCGGGCACGTCGGCGAACAGCTCGCGCATTTCCTCGCTGGACTTGAGGTATTGCTCGGCGCTGTAGTCGCGCGGGCGCTTGGGGTCGTCGAGCACGCGGCCCGAGGCGATGCACACGCGCGCTTCGTGCGCTTCGAAGCCTTCGGCGTCGAGGAAGCGCGCGTCGTTGCTGGCGATCAGCGGCAGGCCGCGCTTGCCCGCGGCCTGGATGGCGAAGGCGTTGAACAGCTCCTCGCCGTCGCGCTGGGTGCGGGTGATTTCCAGATGCAGGCGATCGCCGAACACGCCCTGCCAGTCGACCAGCCAGGCGTGGGCGAGTTCGTGGCGATTGGTCGCGGCCAGGCGCCCGCCCAGGCTGTGGCGGCCGGCGAGACAGAACAGGCCGTCGTTGTCTTCGCGCAGCCACTCCGGCCGCAACACTACGCCTTCGGTGCGGTGACCTTCCATCCAGGCGCGGCTGAGCAGGCGCGACAGGGTCAGGTAGCCGCCGCGGTCGCGGCACAGCAGGGTCAGGCGCGAGGCGGTTTCGTTGCCGTCGGCCAGATGCACGTCGGCGCCGATGATCGGCTTGATCCCGGCGCCTTCGCAGGTCTTGTAGAACTTGACCGCGGCGAACAGGTTGTCGAAGTCGGTCAGCGCGACGGCCGGCTGGCCGAGCGCGACGCAGCGTTTGACCAGATCGCCGATGCGGATCGTCGAGTCGGCCAGCGAGTACTCGCTGTGCAGGTGGAGATGAACGAATGGAGCGGACATGCGTACCGGTTCTGCGGCCGTGCCGGAGGAGACTCAAGCCGTGATCGGCAAGCGGCGTGCGAGCCGGCTTGCAGGGTATCAGCCCGGCGGCCCGGGACAAGCCTTGACAGGCGGGGATTGGCGTCGGGGCGGCGATTCGGGCTCGTGGCGAAAAGCCGTGGGCTGGGTGTTTGCGCGGATTTGGGCTTGCGTGGATGCACGTTGCGACGACACGCCCGACCGCAACTGATCGGTTCTCCTCCCCGATTGCGACGGCACGCCGATCCGCAATGAATCAGTTTCCCCCTTTGCAAAAGGGGGCTAGGGGGGATTTGCTTTTGCTCGTACTGCGCAGAGCCAAAGCAAAAGCAACTCCCCCGCGCGACGAGGACGATTCAGACATCAAGCTGACGCCGGGCGCTGGCCCCCTTTGTCAAAGGGGGCGAATTGACGTGATTTCGAGGCGGATCGCGTTTCCGGCGCGGTCGCAATAAATCGACGCGCGACCGCGATGAGTCGACATGGGTGTTCAATCCGTTCGCTTCGCCCGCACGATCGACATGTAGCGCGATAGAACCGCGGCGCGACAGCCCCGTGGTTCCGTCGATACGACCAGTACGATTGTTCCCATGAACGCCGCCTCTTTTTGAAAAGAGCGCCAAGGGGATTCGCCCTCGCGTATCACGCCACCCGAAACACCGGTTCCGGCGTGCGTCCGTTGACGTAATGGCTGTCGCTGACCCGTGCCTGATGCTGCAGCAAGGCCAGTTCGGCCAACCGATCGCGCACCCAGGCCGCGCGCTGCTGCGCCGCGTCGCCGGCCGGATGTTCGATCCGCCGGTACGCGCAGAAATCGCGGAAATCCTCGGCTTCGGCGGCGAACGCCGGCCACGCCAGTTCGATCAGCAGCACGTCGTCGAGCAGGCCGAGCAAGGGCACGCGGTCGGGAATCAGGTCGTCGCCGTCGTCGACATAGGCGAACAGCTGATCCAGACGCCGACGCAGGGCCGGGGTGCAATCCCAGGCTTCGTCGGCGGCCATCGCGCGCAGGTCCTGCAGGCAGTGCAGGCGCTCGTCGATCGCCCGCCTCGCATCGTTGGCGGGCAGCGCGGCGAGCCAGCCGGCCAGGCGTTGCAGGCGGGTGGCATCGACGCGCGCGGCGTCCGGGTTGAGTTCGTGGACCAGGGCGTCGAACGCGGCGATCGCCGCCGGGGTGATCGCCATCGCCGGTTCGAACGGCGGCAGGTGGCGCGGCAGCGCGCTGTCGCGTTCGAACGGCAGCGGTTCGGCCGTCGGGGTGGGGTGAGGCATGCGCATGGAACACCTCGCGTCCGGCCGATGGATGGCGGCGGTGCGTGTCGCGGGCCGGGAGGGCGACGCGGACCGGTGCGCAGTCGAGCCGCGACTGCGATGCTGCGACTGTGGGCCTGTCGAAGTGTGAGCGCGAGCGCTTGAAGTCGCTGTGACCCATGGCACGGGTAACGCGTTCAGCCGACCAAGGGTCGCGGCGAAGGGAACTCCGCGGCGATGCGCGCGGCGTGATCGGCGCGCGGAACAACGCGGCGGCGCGCAGGCCGCGCGCTGGCGTTCAGAACAGCGGCAGATTTTCCAGCGCGACCCGCACCGGGGTGAAACTGCGCCGGTGATGCGGGCAGGGGCCGTGCTCGCTCAACGCGGCCAGGTGCGCGGCGGTCGGGTAACCCTTGTGCTGGTCGAAGCCGTAGTGCGGGAAGCGTTCGTGCAGGCTGCACATGGCGCGGTCGCGCGCGACCTTGGCCAGGATCGAGGCGGCCATGATCGACGGCTCCAGCGCGTCGCCGCCGACCAGCGCTTCGCCGCGGCAGGGCAGGCCCTTGGGCAGGTGGTTGCCGTCGACCCGGACCAGATCGGCCTGCGGCGCCAGCGCCACCACCGCGCGGCACATGCCGAGCATGGTCGCCTGGAAGATGTTGACCCGGTCGATCTCCTCGACTTCGACGAATTCGATCCGCCAGGCCAGCGCGCGTTCGAGGATCAGCGGGTACAGCGCCTCGCGCCGGGCGTGGCTGAGTTTCTTGGAATCATCCAGGCCGTCGATCTTGCGGCGCGGATTCAAAATTACCGCCGCGACGCAGACCGGGCCGGCCAGCGGCCCGCGTCCGGCTTCGTCGACGCCGGCGATCAGGCGCGGTTTGGCGCGCGCCGGTCGCGCGGCGGCGTCGGCCGGTCGCTGCGGCTCGGCGGGCGGTGCATCCGGTGCTGGAAACAGGCTGTCCACGAAAGGCGGGGGCTCAAGGCGACGGCGTAGCGGCAGCCGCATTCTCGCCGATCAGCTCGACGATGGCGTCGGCTGCCCGCGCCGAGGCGTCGCGCTTGAGTTCCAGATGGATGCGCTGGAATTTCGGCAGCAGCGCCGCGCTCGCGGCCGGGTCGCGCAGCCAGCGCAGGCAGGCGCCGGCGAGGTTTTCCGGGGTGCAGTCGTGCTGCATCAGCTCGGGCACCAGCACCTCGCCGGCCAGCACGTTGGGCAGCGCGTAGTGATCGACCTTGAGCATGCCCATGCGCTTGGCCATGAAATAGGTCGCGCCCGACAGCTTGTAGGCGACCACCATCGGCCGCTTGGCCAGCATCGCCTCCAGGGTGGCGGTGCCCGAGGCGAGCAGGACCACGTCGCTGGCGACCATCACCGTGCGCGCGCCGCGATCGACGATGCGCAGCGCCCGGCGCAGGCGTTCGCCATCGGGATGGGCGGCGAGGATGCGTTCGAACGCCGCGCGCGAGGCGGCGTTGGCCATCGGCGCGACCACGCCCAGGCGCGGTTCGGCCGCGACCATCAGCGCGGCGGCGGCGATGAAGTCGCCGGCCAGGCGCTCGATTTCGCCGACCCGCGAACCCGGCAGCATCGCCAGCACCGGCGCTTCGTCGTCCAGGCCCAGGTTCATGCGTGCATCAAAGCGATCGGGATGGATCGGCATCTCGTCGGCGAGCGGGTGGCCGATGAAACGCGCGTCGACATTGTGTTTGGCGTAGATCGGCGGTTCCATCGGAAACAGGCACAGCACCCGGTCGGCGCTCAGGCCGATCTTCTGCGCGCGTTTCTCGCGCCAGGCCCACACCGACGGACTGACGTAATGCACGGTGCGCACGCCGCGCTGCTTGAGCCAGCGCTCGACCCCGAGATTGAAGTCGGGCGCGTCGATGCCGATGAAGGCGTCGGGTTTCCAGTCGAGCACGCGCTGACGCACGTCGCGGCGCAGGCGCAGCAGGCGCGGCAGGTGCTTGAGCACTTCGGCCAGGCCCATCACCGCCAGCTCGCCGGCGTCGAACCAGGTGTCCATGCCGGCCGCGCGCATCTGCTCGCCGCCGATGCCGACGAATTCCGCGCCCGGGTAGCGATGCTTGAGTTCGGCGATCAGGCTCGCGCCGAGCAGGTCGCCGGAGGCCTCGCCGGCGATCAGGGCGAAGCGCGGCGGCGGCGGGGGCGCGGCCGGGAAAATTTCGTCGATCGGGTTGGTCGTCGTCATGGGGCGTAGTGACGTTCCAGTTCGGTTTGATACTGCGCGCGATCGAATACGAATCGCAGCGGCGCGCCCGGGGGAAAGGCGCTTTGTGCCGGATTTTCACCCGGATGAGGGGCGAGCATGGGGCCTTGATCGTCCTCGAAGGTGATCTGCTGCCACGCGACGTGATCGCCGTCGAATTCCAGCACGCAGGAAATCACGCCGCAGTAGTCGCTGCCGCAGTGGCAACGGTACAGCACGTGGCGGCCGCTGCCGTTCTGGTTGTACGAGGGTTCGCGGCCGAGAAACAGCGCCAGGCCGCGCTCGCGCAGTGGCGGCGATTGGCGCAGGTCGAGGTCGCTGCCGCAGTTGCCCAGGTCGCGTTCGACTCCGAGCCAGTTGGCAAGCGATCGATCGTCGACGAATATCTCGGCGACCTCGGTGCGATGCGCCACGCCGTCGATTTCGTACTCGACGACGTGCTGTCCGATGCGTAGCCGCTGGACCGTCGTCATCGCGCCGGACTCAGCGCAGCAGCGGGCGCTCGCCGTTGCCGATGAAGTCCAGCAACGCGCGCACGTCCGGGCTGTCGGCGGCCAGTTCTTCGAGCTTGGCGCGCGCTTCGTCGAGCGGCGCGCCGGACACGTACAAGGTGCGGTAGGCGCGCTTGATCGCGCTGATGCGCTCGGCATCGAAGCCGCGGCGCTTGAGCCCTTCGCTATTGATCCCGCGCGGACGGCCGTAGCCGTCCTGGGCGACCATGACGAACGGCGGCACGTCGCCGTTGACCAGCGCGCCCATGCCGATGAAGGCGTGCGCGCCGATCCGGCAGAACTGATGGATGCCGGAGAAGCCGCTCATGATCACCTGGTCCTCGACCACGACGTGGCCGGCCAGGGTCGAGTTGTTGGAGAACACGCAGCCGTTGCCGACCTGGCAGTCGTGGGCGACATGGGTATACGCCAGCAGCCAGTTGCCGTTGCCGATGCGGGTGATGCCGCCGCCGTTGCCGGTACCGCGGTTGACGGTGACGAACTCGCGGAACACGTTGTCGTCGCCGATGTGCAGCGCGGTGCGCTCGCCGGCGAACTTCTTGTCCTGCGGATCGCCGCCGATCGCGCATTGGGCGTAGAAGCGGTTGTTGCGGCCGATCGTGGTCGGGCCGTGGACCACGCAGTGCGGGCCGAACACGGTGCCGTCGCCGACTTCGACTTCCGCGCCGATGTAGACGAACGCACCGACCACGACGCCGTCGCCGAGTCTGGCGCCGGGTTCGACGAAAGCGGTGGGATGGATGCTCGCGTTCGTGCTTATCGAATCGGGGTTCATCGGGTCGACGCTCATCGAATCAGTCCTTGGCCTCGGCGCACATGATGTCGGCGCAGGCGGCGACCTGGCCGTCGACGCGGGCCACGCCGGTGAACATGGCCATGTTGCGGATCATGCGCTTGAGGGTGACTTCCAGTTCCAGCCGGTCGCCCGGCACGACCATGCGCGAGAACCGCGCGCCGTCGATCTTGACCAGGTAGAACGAGCGCCCGGCGGCGACGCCGCCGTGCGAAATCTGGGTCAGCAGGCCGCCGGCCTGGGCCAGCGCCTCGACCACCAGCACGCCGGGCATGACCGGATTGCCGGGGAAATGGCCGTTGAAGAAGGGCTCGTTGCAGCTCACGTTCTTGTAGGCGAGCACGCGCTTGTGCGGCTCGAGCTCGACCACCCGGTCGATCAACAGGAACGGATAGCGGTGCGGCAGCAGCTTCTGGATCGCCGTCACGTCGAGCGGGAGTTGCAGGGTATGGCTCATCTTCAATTCGTCCTATGTCGCATCTGTTGCAACACCGCGTCGTGCATTGATGCCCGCGTCGGTGTGCGGCCCCATCGTCGGTTGCGCCCGCCCGGTGGAAGCGCGCGTGGCCTATTGTCCCGCAGATTCCCCGGCGGGTGGGGCGGCACCGTATGGAGCGTCGTCGCTGGTTCGTCGGCCAGCCCCTAGCCGGCGTCGCCGTCTTCGCGCGCGCGCGCGGTGCGTCGCGCGATCGCGTCGAGCTGTTTGAAACGCGCGGCGTTCTTGCGCCAGCTGCGGTTGTCCATCAGCGGCGTGCCCGAGGAATATTCGCCGGGCTCGCGGATCGAGCTGGTGACCAGGCTCATCGCGGTGATGGTGACCTTGTCGCAGACCTCCAGATGGCCCAGTACGCCGGCGCCGCCACCGATCAGGCAGTAGCGGCCGATCTTGGCGCTGCCCGCGGCGGCCGAGCAGCCGGCCATGGCGCTGTGGGCGCCGATGTGGACGTTGTGGCCGATCTGGATCTGGTTGTCGAGGCGCACGTCCTCTTCGAGCACGGTGTCTTCGATCGCGCCGCGATCGATGGTGGTGTTGGCGCCGATCTCGCAATCGTCGCCGATCGACACGCCGCCGAGCTGCGGCACCTTGAGCCAGCGGCCGGCTTCCATCGCCAGGCCGAAGCCGTCGGCACCGAGCACCGCGCCGGGATGGATCAGCACGCGCTGGCCCAGACGCACGCGGGTCACCAGGGTCACCCGCGCGATCAATTCGCAGCCGGCGCCGACCGTGCAGTCTTCGCCGATCACGCAGCCCGGGCCGATCATCGCGCCGGCCTCGATGCGGCTGCGCGCGCCGATGCTGACGAACGGGCCGATGTGGGCCTCGGGCGACACCTGCGCGCTGGGATCGATCGCGGCCCAGGCGTGGATGCCGGGCTCGCGCACCGGCTTGGGTTCGAACAGCGCCGAGATCTTGGCGAACGCGGCGTAAGGATCGCGCGCGATCAGCGCGGTGCCGGCATGCTCGCGGGCATCGTCTTCGCGCATGACCACGATGCTCGCCTGGCTGGCGAGCAGTTGCGCGCGGTATTTGGGATTGGCCAGGAACGCGAGCTGACCGGGGCCGGCCTTGGCCAGCGTGCCGACGCCGCTTACCCGCGCGTCGGCGTTGCCGTGCAGGCCGAGCGCATAGCGCTCGGCCAATTCGCGTGCTGAGTAACTGAGTTCGTCCACGTCGCCTTGCGGTCCGCAGACCGCGCTCAGAACGTACCGCCGAAGGTGAACTGCAGGCGCTCGAGCTCGTCGCCGCGATCGAGCTTGGTGGCGCCGTCGGCGCTGTAGATCGGACCCTGCTTCTTGAACGGGAACGCGTAGCTGATCGAGATCGGGCCCATCGGCGAACGCCACATCAGCGCGACACCGGCCGAGGCGCGCAGTTCGCCCGCGTCGAAGGAGTCGTAATCCTTGTACACGTTGCCGAAGTCGACGAACGCGGACACGCGCGCGGCCGGCGTATCGAGCAGGGTCGGGAAGTACATTTCCAGCGAGCCGGTGGTCTTGAACGCGCCGCCCAGCGGCTGGGCGAAGGTGCTGCCCACGCCCGGCGATTCGCGCGGACCCAGGGTGTTGTCGGTGAAGCCGCGCACCGAACGCACGCCGCCGGCGTAGAAGTTCTCGAAGAACGGCAGGCCGGTGGCGGTGATCGTTTCCGGCGGCAGCGGGCCGTCGGGACCGTCGCGGTCGATCACGCGGCTGGTGTCGCTGCCGTAGCTGTCGCCGTAACCGAGTTCGGCGCGGGTGTTGAGCACCAGGTGGCGCGACAGCGGCCAGAACTTGGAGAAGTTGTAGTTGATCTTGTAGTACTCGACCGTCGAGCCGGGCAGGGTCGCTTCCAGCCAGATGCGCTGCTGGGTGCCGGCGGTCGGGGTCAGCGCGTGGTTGAGGCTGTTGCGGCCCCAGCCGATCTGCGCGCGCCAGGCGTGGAAGGTGCGGTGACCCAGCGCATCGAGGTAATCGATGATGCTGGCCGGCGCGGTGCCCGGGAAGGCGAGGATTTCGTTGCTGTCGATGCCGATCAGGCCGGTCACCGAGTCGGTCTCGGTCAGCGGAATGCCGAGCACGACCTGACCGGTGCCGCTGGTAGTCGAGTACTGCGCGGTGTTGAAGTCGGAGTAATCCAACTCGCGCCACGACAGGTTGTAGCCCAGCGACACGCCGTCGTCGGTGAAGTAGGGGTTGGTGTAGGAGAAGTCGTAGCGAGACTGGTAGTAGCTGCGCTGCGCCTGCACCGACACGCGGTTGCCGCTGCCGAGGAAGTTGTTCTGCGACAGCTGCACCTGGGTGGTGAGCTTGCCGAGCTGCGAATAGCCCAGGCCGAACACGAAGCTGCCCGAGGTGGTTTCCTTCAGGTTGTAGACGATGTCGACCTGATCGTTGGTGCCCGGGACCGGCTTGCTCTCGACGTCGACCGTCTCGAAGTAGCCCAGGCCCTGCAGGCGGATCTTGGAACGGTCGATCGCGGCCTGCGAGTACCAGGTGCCTTCGAACTGGCGCATTTCGCGGCGCAGCACTTCATCGCCGGTGCGGGTGTTGCCCTTGAACACCACCCGGCGCACGTTGACGCGCGGGCCGGGCACGACCTGCATGTTGATGCCGACGGTCTTGTTCTCGCGGTTCACGTCCGGGATCGGATTGACCTGCGCGAACGCGTAGCCGACGTTGCCGAGCGCGGCGGTGATCGATTCGGAACTGACCTCGAGCAGGCGGCGCGAGAAGATCTGTTCGGGCTTGACGATGACCAGCTTCTCGACCTGGTCCTTCGGCAGCACCGTGTCGCCGGTGACCTGCACGCTGGAAACCTTGTACTGCTCGCCCTCGGTGATGCCGGCGGACAGGAACATGTCCTGGCGGTCCGGGCTGATCGAGACCTGGGTCGAATCGATGCTGAAATCGACGTAGCCGCGGTCGAGGTAATAGGAGTTGAGCTTTTCCAGGTCGCCGGAGAGCTTTTCGCGCGAGTACTGGTCGTCGCGGCGGTACCAGCTGAGCCAGTTGTGCTCGCGCGATTCCCAGCCGTTGACGATGTCCTTCTGCTCGAACTTGTCGTTGCCGATCAGGTTGATGTGGCGGATCTTGGCCGCCTTGCCTTCCTTGACGTTGATCGTGATGTCGACGCGGTTGCGGTCGAGGCGGTTCACCGACGGGGTAATCTCGACGTTGTACTTGCCGCGGTTGTTGTATTGGCGCGCCAAGTCCTGGGTGACCTTGTCGAGCGCGAGGCGGTCGAAGGTGTCGCCTTCGGCAAGACCAATCTCCTTCAGGCCCTTGAGCAGGTCCTCGGACTTGATGTCCTTGTTGCCGGTCAGGGTCAGCTTGTTGATCGCCGGACGCTCGCTGACGGTCACCACCAGGATGTTGCCCTGGCGGTCGAGCTGCACGTCTTCGAAGAAGCCGGTCTTGTACAGCGCGCGGATGGCGTCGCCGGCCTTGGCCGTGTCCATCGTGTCGCCGCGCTCGACCGGCAGGTAGGTGAACACCGTACCGGCGGAAATGCGTTGCAGGCCGTCGATGCGGATGTCGCTGACGGTGAACGAGCCCGGGCCGGGCGCGTTGGGCGCGCTGCCCCCGAGCGAGAACGGATCGGCCGACTGGGCCAACGCGGGAATCGCCGGGGCCGAGGTCATTGCCGTGGCAAGGGCGAGGGCGAGCAGGCGGCGATTAGGAATTCGCGTCATCATTACGTCCGTTGGGGGCTGGTCTGCCAGCGTGACTGCACGCGGGCATGGGGCGAAGCGGGCCGGTTAGGCGGGGTAGATTAAGGCAGGCGTTGTAGCAAAGCGTTCGTTCGAGCGTCGGGCCGGCATCAGCGCACCAGGTTGTTCAAGATGTCGTTGTAGAACGCCAGGCCCATCAGGCTCGCGATCAACGCCAGGCCGACGAAATGTCCGGCCGCCATGACGCGTTCGCTGACCGGGCTGCCTTTGACCAGCTCGATAAGGTAATACAGCAGGTGTCCGCCGTCCAAGATCGGGATCGGCAGCAGGTTCAGGATTCCCAGGCTCAGCGACAGCATCGCCAGCAGTTGCAGGTACCAGGCCGGGCCGTTGCTGGCGTAGGCGTTGGCGGCGCGGCCGATGGTGACCGGGCCGGCGACGGTGTTCTGGATCGAGACCCGGCCGGTGAAGGCGCGGCCGATCATCGCGAACAGCTCGCGGGTCTGATGGACGCTTTCGCGAAAGGCCGCCGGCACCGCGTCGATCGGGCCGTAGCGCAGGACCGCGTCGCGCTTGGGCTCGCGGAGGGTGGCCGGAGGCTCCACGCCCAGAGCCCAGAACTGCTCGCCGTTGTCGCGCTTCATGCGCTTGGGCGCGATTTCCAGTGCCAGCCGGTCGCCGTTGCGGGCCACTTCGATCATCGCGTTGCCGCCGCGTTCGCCCAGGCGGGCGATGGCCGGGGCGATGTCGTTCCAGCTGGCGATCGGGTCGCCGTCGATGGCGGTGATGCGGTCGCCCTCGGCGAGCACGCCCCAGGCGGCTTCGCCGGGTCTGATCCGGCCGATCACCGCCGGAATCAGCTGATGGCGGCCGCTCAAGCCCATGACTTCGACCGCGCGGCGCTCGTCGAACGAGGCCGGCAGCTTGGACAGGCGCAGATGGCGGGTCAGCTGGCTGCCGTTTTCGCTGCGCACCTGCACCGCGACGTCGTCGCGGTCGAGCGCGTGCGGGATCAGCGCCATCTGCACCTCGCTCCAGGTCGGGGTGACGCGGTCGCCGATCTGCAGCACGGTGTCGCCACGGCGCAGGCCCGATTCGGCGGCGATGCCGTTGACGCTGCCGACCACCGGCGCGAAGTCGGGGCGGCCGATCACGAACATGCCCCACAGAAACAGCACGCACAGGATCAGGTTGGCGGCCGGGCCGGCGGCGGTGATGGCGATGCGCTGCCACACCGACTTGCGATTGAACGCCTGCGCCGCGAGCGTTTCGCCGACTTCGTATTCGCGCTCGTCGAGCATCTTGACGTAGCCGCCCAGCGGAATGCGGCCGATCGCGTATTCGGTGCCGTCCTTGCCGACACGCATCCACAGCGGCTTACCGAAGCCGACCGAAAACCGCAGCACCTTGACCCCGCAACGGCGCGCGACCCAGAAATGGCCGAATTCGTGCAAGGTGACCAGCACGCCGAGGCTGATGATCAGCCACCACAACGAGCCCAGGATTTCGCTCATGGCTGCCTCAGGCTCTTTGACCGATCGCCTGCTCGGCGTGGCGGCGGGCCAGGGCATCGGCCTCGCGCAACGCCGCCAGCGAACTGGCCGGGGTGGACGGGAGCGCGGCGAGGGTGTCCTCGACCAGCGCGGGTATCGCTAGGAAACCGATGCGCCGCTGAAGAAAGGCTGAAACGGCCACTTCGTTGGCGGCGTTGAGCACCGCCGGGGCGGTGCCGCCGGCGGCCAGGGCCTCGAACGCCAGGCGCAGGCAGGGGAAGGCCTCAAGGTCGGGGCGCTCGAAATCGAGCCGACCATGGGCCAGCAGGTCGAGCCCGGCGACCCCGGATTCGATCCGCTCCGGCCAGCCGAAGCCCACCGCCAGCGCGGTGCGCATGTCGGGCAGGCCGAGCTGGGCGAGGGTCGAGCCGTCGACGAATTCGACCAGCGAATGGACCAGACTTTGCGGATGCACCAGCACTTCGATGCGATCGCCGCCGACCGCGAACAGGTGATGCGCCTCGATGACTTCCAGGCCCTTGTTCATCAAGGTGGCCGAGTCGACCGAGATCTTCGGGCCCATCGACCATTTCGGGTGCGCGACTGCCTGTTCTGGCGTGACCTGGCCCAGGTCCGAACGTGTACGGCCGCGGAACGGCCCGCCCGACGCGGTCAGCAGGATCCGCTTCAGACCGGGCTGCGAAGTCGGGTGGGCGTGCTGTGCGCCGCCGGTTTGCGCGGCGCCGTGCTCGGCCACGCGCAATTGCGCCGCCGGCAGGCATTGGAAGATGGCGTTGTGTTCGCTGTCGATCGGCACGATGCAGGCGCCCGATTCGTGCGCGGTCTGCATCAGCAGTTCGCCGGCCAGGACCAGCGATTCCTTGTTGGCCAGCAGCAGGCGCTTGCCGGCGCGCGCCGCGGCCAGAGTCGAGGACAGCCCGGCCGCGCCGACGATCGCCGCGACCACGGTGTCGCAGGCATCGGACGACACCAGTTCGACCAGGGCGTCGTCGCCGCAATGGGCCACGGTCGCCAGACCGCGCTCACGCAGGCCGTCGCGCAATGCGGCGTAGCCGGCCGGGTCGGCGATCACCGCGTGATCCGGGCGATGGCGTTCGCACAGCGTCAGTAGCGCATCGACCTTGCCGCCGGCGGCGAGCACGGTGGCGCGCAGGGCGTCGCCGTGGCGGGCGATCACGTCCAGCGCCGAAGTGCCGATCGAGCCGGTGGCGCCGAGGACGGCGACGTTGCGGGCGGGGGCGGTCATGCGCGGGTCTCGCAGCGGTTGCCGCGTTCGATTAGGGCTGTGTGGTCAAGAGCAAAAGCGAATCCCGCTCGGTCCCGCTTTTGCGAAGGGACGGGTCGCCGCGTACCAACCTCGCTTGGCTTATCGGAGGCGCGCGAATCATCTGCTTCGTCCGCGCGACGCAGGCTCTGCGAATACGTCCCGTCCCGTCCCTTTGCAAAAGGGGAGCAGGGGGGATTCGCTTTTCGCCCAATAGCCAGCGCACCAACGCGCGCGGCCAACGAAAAACCACCACCGTCGACAAGGCTCATCATCAAAACTCAAAAATCGCCTTGCCCAGCGCGAACACCGGCAACGCCGCCAGCACGCCGTCGATGCGATCGAGGATGCCGCCGTGCCCCGGAATCAGATGCCCGGAATCCTTCACCCCGACATGCCGCTTGAGCAGGCTCTCGAACAGGTCGCCGACCACCGAGAACAGCATCGCCACCAGCGAGACCAGCGCCACCCACGGCAACTGCGCGGTGGTCGCGCCGGCCAGCATCGAGAACCCCACGCCGGCCGCGACGCCGGCGATGGCGCCGCCGATCAGGCCTTCGACGGTCTTGTTGGGGCTCACCCGCGGCGCGAGCTTGAGCATGCCGAACTTGCGTCCGGCGAAATACGCGCCCGAATCGGCCGCCCACACCACCGCCAGCGCGGTCAGCAGCCACCAATGGCCGACCGGCAGGCCGCCCAGGCCGATCGGGCCTTCGGCGTGGATCCAGGCCATCGCGCACCAGGCCGGGATCACGCTCAGCGCGGCCGCGGCGAGCTTGAACATGCGCGCGTAAGTGCGGTGATCGCTGGCGAAGTTAAAGCGCTGCAGCCACAGCAGGGCCAGCAGCCACCAGACCACGCCGATCAGCGAGGCGATCTTGAACAGCACCATCGACGGCGCCTGCGTCGCGCCCAGGCCGCTGGTGCGCGAGGCCCACACGATCGCCACCATCAGCGCCATGTGCACCACCAGCAGCACGGTGCGCGACAGGGTGTCCTCGATCTCGGCCAGGTCGAACCATTCCCACAGCCCGATCAGGAACAGCACCGCGGTCAGCGCGATCACCCACGGCGTCGACAACAGCAGGATCGCCGCGATCGCGACAGGCGCCATGACCAGCGCGGCAAGCAGGCGGGTTCGGGTCATTCAACAGTCTCGTTGGGCTGGGCGAGCGCGATCTGCGCCCCGGTCAGGCCGAAGCGGCGTTCGCGGCTGGCGAAATCGTCCAGCGCGGTCTGCAGCAGGCCGGCGTCGAGTTCGGGCCACAGCGCTTCGGTGAACCAAAGTTCGGTGTAGGCCAGCTGCCACAGCAGGAAATTGCTGATCCGTGTGTCGCCGCCGGTACGAATGAACAGGTCCGGCGCCGGCAGTTCGGCCAGCGACATGCGCGAGGCCAGCAGGCGTTCGTCGATCGCGTCCACCGCCAGGGTGCCGGCCGCGACCTCCGCGGCCAGTGAGCGCGCGGCCTGGGCGATGTCCCAGCGGCCGCCGTAACTGGCGGCGATGCTCAGGTGCAGGACGGTGTTGTTGCGGGTCTGGCGTTCGGCCGCGGCCATGCGCTCGCGGATCTTTTCGGAGAAGCGTTCGCGTTCGCCGATGAAGCGCACCCGCACCCCGCGCCGGTCGAGTTCCTCGACCTCGCGCTCGAGCGCATTGAGGAACAGCTTCATCAGCGCGCCGACCTCGTCCTCGGGCCGGCCCCAGTTTTCGCTGGAAAACGCGAACAGGGTCAGCGCATGGACGCCGCGCGCGATGCAGAAATCGATGCAGACGTTGACCGCGCGCGCGCCGGCGCGGTGGCCGATGATGCGCGGCCGGCGCCGCCGTTCGGCCCAGCGGCCGTTGCCGTCCATGATGACGGCCAAGTGGCGCGGGATGCGTGCGGGCGCGGCGTTGGCGGGCTCGGAAGGCATGGCGCCGATGATGAAGACCTCAGGCTGCGGATGGAACGGAAGGTACGGACGGGTGGGGCGGCACAGTCTGGGGCGGGCTCGATCCAGGCAGCCCAGTGCTGGACCCGCGCGCCGCGTAGAAGTTCAGTGATCCGAACTCGGCGGGCGCGGGCCCGGCGGTTCATACCGCCATCAGTTCCTGTTCCTTGGCCTTGACCACGCCGTCCACGTCCTTGATCGCGCTGTCGGTGATCTTCTGGATCTCGCCTTCGAAGCTGCGCAGTTCGTCCTCGGTGACCTTCTTGTCCTTGAGCAGTTCCTTGGCCTGGTGGTTGGCGTCGCGGCGGATGTTGCGGATCGCGACCTTGGCGTCTTCGCTCTGGGCGTGCACGACCTTGGTCAGTTCCTTGCGGCGTTCTTCGGTCAGCGCGGGCAGGTTGATGCGGATCACGGTGCCGGCGGTGTTCGGGGTCAGGCCCAGGTCGGAGGCGAGGATGGCCTTCTCGACCGCGCCGACTATCTGCTTTTCCCACGGGGTGATGGTCAGGGTGCGCGCGTCGCTGACCTGCACGCTGGCGACCTGGCCCAGCGGCATTTCGGAACCGTGGTAGTTCACTTTCAGATGATCGACCAGCGCGGTGGACGCGCGCCCGGTGCGGATCTTGGTCAGATCGTGGCGAAAGGCTTCGACGCTCTTGGTCATGCGGTTCTGAGAGTCTTTCTTGATGTCGTTGAGCATCGCCGGCTCCGTTCCAGTAGCGGTAATCGCGGGATTATATGGGCTCGGGCGGGTTTTGCGGGCCACGCGGTCCCGGCGCGGACGCCCGCGCCGGCCCGGATCGGCGAAATTGCCGAGCGTTCGCGGTCGTTCGGGGGGATGCGGCGATGCACCGTGCGCATCGCGAATGCAGGCGACGCGTCGCCGGGGATCACGTTTTGCGCGGGATTGGGCCGTTGCGTTCAGGCCCGGCGGCGAGGGCGGCGCGGTGAATCAGGGTTTTCGCTGCGATGCAGCATGCGGCGTTCAGGGCCGATGGCTGTGCTGTCGCGGGTGGTCGTGCGGGTGCTCTTCGTGGGCTCGGTCGTCGTGAGCATGGCCGTCGTGACCATGACCGCGGTCATGGTCATGGCCAGGTGGATGACCGTAGTCATGGTCATGCCGCGGATCATGGCTGTGATCATGGTCATGGTGCGCCTGGCCGTGCTCGTGCGAATGATCCGGCGCATGCGCCTCGTGCTCGTGCCCGTGCCCCTCATGCCCATGTGCGTGCGAATGCGCATGCTCGCCGTGCGGCGCGCGGTCGTGACGATCGTGCTCGCAGGCGCGGCCGTGCTCGACCTGCAGGGTTGGGTGATTGATGCCGAAGCGGCGGTCGAGTTCGCGGTTGAGGCGGTCGATGAAGACGTCGTGGTCCTGGTCGTCGGGCCGCACGATATGCGCGGTCATGGCGATTTCGCCCGCGCCCAGCGACCAGATGTGCAGATGGTGGATCGCCTGCACCCCGGGCTGCTGGCGCAGCAGGGTTTCGACTTCGCCGCGATCGATGCCGCGCGGCACAGCGTCCATCGCCGCGTTGAAGGCTTCGCGCAGCAGGCCGAAGGCGCCGACCGCGACCACCGCGCCGATCAACAAGGCGATCGCCGGGTCCAGCCATGCCCAGCCGGTCAGCCACATGCCGGCGCCGGCCAGCACCGCGGCCAGCGACACCGCCGCGTCGGCCATCAGGTGCAGGAACGCGCCGCGGCGGTTGAGGTCGTGATCGTGCCCGTCGCGCACCAGCCAGGCCGCGCCGAGATTGACCGCGATGCCGAGCGCGGCGACCACGATCACCGGCAGCGCGGGAATTTCCGGCGGCGCGTTGAAGCGGCGGATCGCCTCCCAGGCCAGCGCGCCGGAGAAACCCACCAGCAACAGCGAATTGGCCAGCGGCGATAGCAGGGTCGCGCGCCGCCAACCGTAGGTGTGGCGCGCGGTCGGGGCGCGCTTGGCCAGCACCGCCGCGCCCCAGGCCAGGGCCAGGCCGAGCACGTCGCCGAAGTTGTGCAGCGCGTCCGACAGCAGCGCCAGCGAATTGGTCATGAAGCCGTAGCCGGCTTCCAGCGCGGTATAGGCCAGATTGATCAGGGTCACCGCGGCGAATGCGCGGGTGCCGCTGACGCCGTGGTGGTGGCCGTGGTGACTGTGCGAGTGCATGGGCGAATGCTGTCACGGCCGCGCCGGCGAACACTATTACAGGCCATCGCGCGGACGGTTTAAACCATGACCGGCGTCGGCGAATCCCATTGCCGGGTGTCGCCGCGGGCGAGGGCGGCATGACTTCAGGCACGTTGACTACGTTTGTAGTCAAAGCAACTATGACTACAGTTGTAGCCACGAGGGGCGGCATGAACCGCAAATCCATCGGCGACCAGGAACTGGCGCTGCTGCAATACCTGGCCGAGCAGGGCGACGCCTCGGTCGGCGAGGTCGCAAGCGGCTACGGCGAGCCGCGCGGGCTGGCGCGTTCGACCGTGCTGACGATGATGGAGCGCCTGCGCGCCAAGGCTTATCTGCGCCGGCGCAAGGTCGGCGGCGTGTACCGCTATTCCACCGCGACCCAGCCCGACGACGTGATGCGTTCGGCGGTCGGCAAGTTCGTCGCCAACACCCTGCAAGGCTCGGTCTCGCCGTTCGTGGCGTGGATGTCGCAGCGCGCGCAGGTCAGCGACGACGAACTGGCCGAACTGGAAAGTCTCGTCGCCGATCTGCAATCGCGGCGCAAGGAGGATTGAGATGACTCTGGATTGGATCGGCGACATCCTGCTGCCGCGTCTGCTCGCGGCGGGATTGCAATCCTTGCTGGTGGTCGCGGCGGTGTGGCTGCTGTGCCGTTACCTGCGTCTGAGCGCCGCGCTGCGCTGCTGGTTGTGGTGGTTCGCCGCGTTGCAGTTGCTGCTCGGCGCATTGTGGCCCACGCCGTTGAGCCTGCCGTTGTTGCCGGCGTCGTGGGATCAGGCGAGCCAGGCCGCGAACGTCGCAGCGGCGGCGCCGCAGTTGTCGTCGTCGGCGCAATTGCCGTTCTTCGTGACGAAGGGCGCGACAGACGCAACGGTCGCTGTCGCCACGGCGCCTGCCACGCATTACCTGATCCCCGACTGGCTGTCGTGGCCGCTGGTTTTCGCCGCGCTGTGGCTGTCCGGGTTCCTGCTGGTCGCCTTCGCCAGCGTGCGCGGTTATGCCGCCGCCTGCCGCCGCATCGCCGCATCGCGGCCGTGCGAACAGCCGCAAGTGCTCTCGACCTATCGCGCGCTCGGCGCCAGCCTGGGTTTGAATCGACTGCCGCCGTTGCGGGTGTCGGCGCAGATCGATTCGCCGCAGTTGATCGGCCCGCCGGCGACGGTGCTGCTGCCGCGCGAACGCTTGCCGCATCTGAGCGGCGACGAGCTGGCGATGGCGCTGCATCACGAGCTGGTCCACGTCCGCCGCCGCGATCTGTGGTGGGGCTGGGTGCCGGCGCTGGTCCAGCACCTGTTCTTCTTTCATCCGCTCGCGCATGTGATCGCCCGCGAATACTCGATCGCGCGCGAAGCGGCCTGCGACGCGGCCGTGCTCGACAGCCGTCGCTATGCCGCCCATGACTACGGGCGTTTGTTGTTGCGTCTTGGCGTCGCGCCGCGTCCCGCGGCCGGCGTCGCCAGCGCATCCCCCACTTACACGATCTTGAAGAGGAGACTCATCATGTTGCAGAACGCGACTTCGTCTTCGCATATCGGCGGTTTGATCCTGACCGCCGCCATCGTCCTGGTCGGGCTGGTGCCGTACCGCGTGACCGCGGCGGCCGGCGAGCGCGCGCCGCAATCGCAATCGCAATCGCAATCGCGCACCGTGTCGATCCATTCCTCGGACAAGAGCGGCGAAACCCGCATCACCGAGATCAACAACGGCAGCGACCCGCAGGTCTGGGCGATCAAGGGCGATCAGTACTACAAGGTGGGCGCCGACGGCGGCTACCAGCCGGTGACCGACGCGGCGACCCGCGCGCGCCTGCGGCAACGCATGGTCGAGTCGCGCAAGGCGGCGGTGGATGCGGAGAAAGCCGGACGCGAGGCCGAACGGGCGGGACGCGAAGCCGAGCGCAATGCGCACGCGGCCGGGGTCGCGGCGCAGCGCGCGGCACGCGATGCCGAACGCGCCGGGCGCGACGCGGAACGCCAGGCGCGGGCGGCGAGCGCCGCAGCCGAGCGCGGGGCGCGCGACGCCGGGCGGCAAGCCCGGCTCGATGGTGAGCAGGCCCGGCGCGATGCCGATCAGGCCAGGCGCGATGGCGAACAGGCGCGGCGCGATGCCGCCCAGGCGCGCCGCGACGTCGAGCAGGCCCAGCGCGATGCCGAGCAGGCCCGGCGCGACGCCAGTCAGCATGGGCTCGACAGCGCGCAGCATCGCCGCGATATCGAGCAGGCCCGACGCGATGCCGCCCAGGCGCGTCGCGATGCGCACCTCTCCGCGCCGGAAGCCGCGCAGATCCGTCGTATCGCCGAGCAAGCCAGGCGCGATGCCGGCCGCCATGCGATGAGCAAGGCCGAGATCGCGCGCATCTCCGAGCAAGCCCGACGCGACGCGAGCCGTTACGCCATGAGCGCGGCCGAGATCGCCCGCATCACCGATCAGGCCACGCGCGATGCGAGCCGCTACGCGATGAGCTCGGCGGAGATTGCCCGCATCACCGATCAGGCCACGCGCGATGCGAGCCGCTACGCGATGAGCCCGGCTGAGATCGCGCGCATCACCGAGCAAGCCAAGCGCGATGCGAGCCGCTATGCGATGAGCCCGGCGGAGATCGCGCGCATCACCGAACAGGCCAAGCGCGACGCGAGTCGTTACGCGATGAGCCCGGCCGAGATCGCGCGTATCACCGATCAGGCCAAGCGCGACGCGAGCCGTTACGCGATGAGCCCTGAGGAGATCGCGCGCATCACTGAGCAGGCCAAGCGCGACGCGAGCCGTTACGCGATGAGCCCGGAGGAGGTCGCGCGCATCACCGAGCAGACCAAGCGCGAAGCGCAGGTGTGGCGCTGATGTTGCCGGACGGCCGCGCTGGCGGGTTGAACCGACCGACGCCGCCTCATCGGCTGCGTATGTGAATTAGCGAGGCGATGGCGCGCGGAAATCCGGCGTCGTACGCAAAAAGACCCGCCGATGGCGGGTCTTTTTGTTCGGGGATGAGAACTCGGATGCCGGCGATATGATCCCGGCCGGTGCGTCTTCAGCCGCGACCCTGCACCAGCGTGCCGATGTTCTCGCCGCGCAGGATCTTCAGCAGCACGCCCGGCTGGCCCATGTCGAAGATGCGCAGCGGCAGTTCGCTGTCGCGGCACAGCGCGAACGCGGCGGTGTCCATGACCTGCAGGTCGCGGGTGATCACCTCGTCGTAGCTGAGCTTGTCGAAGCGCACCGCGTCGCTGTGCTTCTTCGGGTCCTTGTCGTACACGCCGTCGACCTTGGTCGCCTTGAGCAGCAGGTCGGCGCCGATCTCGATCGCGCGCAGCGCCGCGCCCGAGTCGGTGGTGAAGAACGGGCTGCCGACGCCGGCGGCGAAGATCGCCAGACGGCCTTTTTCCAGGTGGCGGATGGCGCGGCGGCGGATGTAGTCCTCGCACACGTCGTTGATCTTGATCGCGCTCATCACCCGCACCTTGGCGCCGAGCTTTTCCAGAGAATCCTGCATCGCCAGCGCGTTGATCACGGTGGCCAGCATGCCCATCTGGTCGCCGGTGACCCGGTCCATGCCGCCGGCCGCCAGGCCCGCGCCGCGGAAGATGTTGCCGCCGCCGATCACCAGCGCGATTTCGGCGCCGGCCTGTTGCACTTCGATGACTTCGCGCGCGAGCCGGCCGATCACCTTGGGGTCGATGCCGTAGTCCTCATCGCCCATCAATGCTTCGCCGGAGAGTTTCAACAGGACACGGCGATACACGAGCTGGGACATGGGAGGTCTCGGGGGAGGCGGAAAACGTGGCGAATTGTAGCTCAAGCGTCGCGCGCGCAGGCATGCGCGAACGGGCCGCTGCGCGATCGCGGGGGTCGCGCCGCACCTGTCCAGGCCGGCGCGCGGCGCGGATTCGCCGGACGCAGCGGGGCGGGGCGCCGCTCTCGCGCCGGTTTGCGCCAGGCGGCGATCGGGCGCGCGCCGCGCTCGAAAACCGTGATGTAAAAGGCGGACACGGGCGGACCGGGTATGATCCGGCCGCCGGTCCAGCCACTGGAACCGCCGCCGCGCGCGCCCACCGTGAGGCCGCCGCCGCGCATTACCCAAGGAGATGGAAAGTGTCGATCAAGAACCTCAACGAATTCGTCGAAGCGTCCAAGCAGAAGGATCTGAGCGCCGAAGCGTTCGAACTGGAAGGCCCGCACTTGCTGGAAGTGAAGCTCAACGGCCGCGTCTGGGCCAAGTCCGGCTCGATGGTCGCCTACCGCGGCGGCGTCAAGTTCGTGCGCCAGGGCATGCTCGAGCAGGGCCTGGGCAACCTGCTGAAGAAGGCGATCAGTGGCGAAGGCACCCAACTGATGAAGATGGAAGGCCAGGGCCGGGTCTACATCGCCGACGCGGGCAAGAAGATCACCCTGCTGCGCCTCAACGGCGAGTCGATCTTCGTCAACGGCAACGACGTGCTCGCCTACGAGGACGGCGTGGCCTCGGACATCAAGATGATGCGCAAGGTCTCGGGCATGATGTCCGGCGGCCTGTTCAACATCAAACTCAGCGGCAGTGGCGTGGTCGCGATCACCTCGCACTACGAGCCGCTGACCCTGGCGGTGACCCCGGACCAGCCGGTGTTCACCGACCCGAACGCGACCGTCGCCTGGTCCGGCGGCCTGAGCCCGGACATCGTCACCGATATCTCGCTGGGCACTTTGTTCGGCCGCGGCTCGGGCGAGAGCATCCAGCTCAAGTTCTCCGGCACCGGCTGGGTGGTGGTGCAGCCGTACGAAGAAGTGTATTTCCAGCAGGCCAGCTGATCGCGACACGGCAGGACCCGCGCGCGCCGTCGCGACGGCGCGCGCTTTGGCCATCTGCAAGGAGGCAGTGATGAAAACAACGATGAGCGTTTACCTCGGCGCCGCGATGGCGGCCGCGTTGATGTTGCCCGCCGCGCAGGCGCGCGCGCCCGCGGCGGTGCCGGTGCAGGTCGGTGGCGACGAGGTGCTGGACGCCTGCGGC
The DNA here is from genome assembly GCF_057655755.1 of Lysobacter sp. Soil_N_51. Classification (NCBI taxonomy): domain Bacteria; kingdom Pseudomonadati; phylum Pseudomonadota; class Gammaproteobacteria; order Lysobacterales; family Lysobacteraceae; genus Lysobacter; species Lysobacter sp. Soil_N_51. Next base: position 372,217 of record NZ_JBDGLR010000003.1, read on the forward strand.
TCGCTCGCGCAGGTCAAGGGCCTGAAGGCCGACGGCGATGGTTTTCTCGCGGTGCGCGCCGGACCGGGCAGGGCGTACGCGATGCTCGACAAGCTCGGCAATGGCCGCGAGGTGTATCTGTGCGACGGCAATGGCTACGGCGACGACGGATGGTTCGCCATCGTCTATCCGGCCGTGCCAGGAATGAAGTGCGAGGTCGGCTTGCCGATCGCCAAGAAGCGGGTGTATCGCGGGCCGTGCAAGTCCGGTTGGGTGAGGTCGGCGTGGGTTGAGGTGATGGCGGGTTGAGTCTTCAGCGCCATTTTTCTGGATCGTCGTTCTCGAAGGCGGCTGAGCTTTACTTCGGCGTTGCCGAGTATCCAGAGGCTTTAGCGCCATCTCACCAGAACGTCATTCCCGCCAAGGCGGGCTCCGCTCTACTTCGGCGTAGCCGAATATCCAGGGGCTTTAGCGCCATCTCACCAGAACGTCATTCCCGCGAAAGCGGGAATCCAGTGACTTCAGGCGTTCTCGCACGAAAGGCACTGGATTCCCGCCTTCGCGGGAATGACGGTAGGAGAAGACGGCGGTGCCGGAAGCTGCGTTGCTTCGGATGATTTGCGAAACCAGCGGTAATAGCGCCTACGCTCTAACCGATTCCCGATTCCCGATTCCCGATTCCCGATTCCCGATTCCCGATTCCCGATTCCCGATTCCCGATTCCCTGCACCCAAATCCCAAATCCCAAATCCCAAATCCCAAATCCCAAATCCCAAATCCCACCCAAAGAAAAAGGCCGCGAACTTCGCGGCCTTTCTCATACTGCAATCCGAAACCTGCGCGAATGGCTTACGCCAGACCCGCCTGCTTCATGACTTCGGCGGCGAAGTCGTCGACCTGCTTCTCGATGCCTTCGCCGACCGCGATGCGCTGCATGCTGACCACGTCGGCACCGGCGGCCTTGAGCACCTGCTCGACGGTCTGATCGGTGTTCAGCACGTACGGCTGGCCGTACAGGGTGACTTCGTTGACGATCTTGGCGATCTTGCCGCCGATGATCTTCTCCAGGATGTCGGCCGGCTTGGACTTGTCCTTGTCGGACATCTTCGCCAGTTCGATTTCCTTTTCCTTCGCCACGAAGTCGGCCGGCACGTCGCTGGCCTTGATGTGCGGCGGGTTCATCGCCGCGACATGCATGGCCAGGCCGCGCGCCAGGTCGGCGTCGCCGCCCTTGAGCTCGATCAGCACGCCGATGCGGCCGCCATGCACATACGCGGCGACGTTGTTGGCGCTGTCGATCTGGATCAGGCGACGCACCTGCAGGTTCTCGCCGACCTTGGCGATGACCGCGGCGCGGGTTTCTTCGACGGTCTCGCCGGAGGCCAGCTTGACCGCCTTGAGCGCCTCGGCATCGGCCGCGCCCGAGGACAGCGCGGCTTGCGCCACGGTGTCGGTGAAGCTCAGGAAGTTCGCGTCCTTGGCGACGAAGTCGGTCTCGGAGTTGATCTCGACCAGCACGGCCTTGCCGCCGTCCTGGGCGACCGCGATGCGGCCTTCGGCGGCCACGCGGCTCGACTTGTTCTCGGCCTTGATGATGCCCGACTTGCGCAGCCATTCGGCCGCGGCGTCGATGTCGCCGTTGTTTTGGGTCAATGCCTTCTTGCACTCCATCATGCCGGCGCCGGTGCGCTCGCGGAGTTCCTTGACCAGGGAAGCGGAAATATCAGCCATTGGGGTTACCTCAGGTATACGTGTTGCCCCGCAGAAGCGGCGCAAGCCGCGACTGGCATCGCCGGGGTGCGGCGACGATCGCGGCTTGCGCCGCTTCTGCGAGGTTGGATGGTGCGTATCGCAGCCGCGCACTATGACGCGGCTGCGTTACCGAGCGCTGACGACGGTCGCGATTACTCGGCGGCCGGAGCCGGAGCTTCGCCGTCGGCCTTCTTGGCGGCGGCCGGAGCCGGGCCCTTCTTGGCCGGAGCGCGGCCGCGCGGGGCGCCCTTGCGGTCGTCCTTGCCGGCTTCGCCTTCGGCTTCGGCGAAATCTTCTTCGCGCACGTTGCCGACCTGCGGAGCGGCGGCCTTGCCTTCGAGCACGGCGTCGGCGGCGGCGCGGGCGTACAGCTGCACCGCGCGGATGGCGTCGTCGTTGCCCGGGATGGCGTAGTCGACCAGTTCCGGATCGTAGTTGGTGTCGACCACCGCGATCACCGGGATGCCGAGCTTCTTGGCTTCCTTGATCGCGATGTCTTCATGACCGATGTCGATCACGAACAGCGCGTCGGGCAGACGGTTCATTTCCTTGATGCCGCCCAGCGAGGCTTCCAGCTTGTCGCGCTCGCGGCGCAGGCCCAGCACTTCGTGCTTGACCATCTTCTGGAAGGTGCCGTCGGTTTCGCCGGCTTCCAGTTCCTTCAGGCGCGAGACCGACTGCTTGACGGTGCGGAAGTTGGTCAGGGTGCCGCCGAGCCAGCGCTGGGTCATGAACGGCATGCCGCAACGTTCGGCTTCTTCGCGGATCGATTCGCGCGCCGAACGCTTGGTGCCCAGGAACAGGATGGTGCCGCGCTTCTGCGCGATCGCCGAGATGAAGTTCATCGCGTCGTTGAACAGCGGAACGGTCTTCTCGAGGTTGATGATGTGGATCTTGCCGCGGGCGCCGAAGATGTACGGGCCCATCTTGGGATTCCAGTAGCGCGTCTGGTGGCCGAAATGGACGCCGGCTTCCAGCATCTGGCGCATGGTGATCTGGGGCATTGCATTACTCCGAAGGCAGTGGAACCGACGCCGCATGAGTGATGGCGTTCCGACCCGGAGCAGGGCTCCGAGGCGAGTGGTTCCGGGGTTGGGCCTCCCTGTCGCTTCCGTGTCCGAACCCGCATCGACGATCTGGCGATCGAGGATGCAGGCACCCCGGCACGGGCTGTGGCGACAGGTGTGTATTCACCGGTGACGTCCGGTGTGGACGGCGATGCGGGTGGGGTTCGGGACGAACGCTCCACCAGCAAAGCCGCGAAATTGTAGCCGGGGCGGGGGCTCGGGGCAACCGCAGGCGCGCGGGCGCCTGTGCAGGCTCAGGGCTGGGCGGGCAGGGAGTCGTAGACCGAGCCTACGATCTGGTCCGGTTTGACCCAGTTTTTGACCCAGTTTTCGCCCCAGCTACTGCCCCAGCGCGAGTCCAGATCTTGGGTGGGCGCCGCCTGCAGCACTTGCTCCCGGCTCTTGCCGGCCCGCTTCAGCCGGGCGACCAGACCGCGGACTTCGACCAGCATGTCGCGTGCATCCGTGAGACTGCGGCGGCCGCCGATCGGCCCGTGCCCGCCCACGATTTGGGTTTTGTCGTCGGCGAGCGCCAGGCCTCGGTTCAGCGCCGCGATCAGTCCGTCCACCGTCCCGCCGGAGTCCGTATCGATGACCGGATACATCTCGTTGAAGAAGCAATCGCCCATGTGCAGCACGTTGGATGCCGGGAAATAGACCAGCAGATCGCCATCGGTATGCGCCTTGGGCACATGGATCAGCCGGACTTCGACGGTACCCAGGCGCAACTCTGTGTCGCTTTTAACGATGAGATTGGGTCGGGCGGCCCCGCGCGCGGCCAGGGCCTGATTTCCTCCGACATGGTCCGGGTGCGCGTGGGTGTTGACCACATAAGCCACCGGTTTGCGCCGCTCCAAGGCCTTCAGCAGGCCCGGCGTGATCTTGGGCTGCTCGCTGTCCACCAGGATCGAAGCGTTGTCCGACTCGGCCAGCAGCACCGCGGTGTCCGGCCCGCGCAGCATCAACACGCCCGGGGCCAGCGCGACGAAGACCGGTTCGACCGCCTCGGCCGCCGGCGAGGCGGCGGGCATGAGGGCGAGGCTGGTCAGCCCGGCGATAAGCAGCAATGAACGCAGATTCACGGCAAGTCTCCACAAGGGGCCGGCATCGGCACGCTGAGGATCGTGCGGGGCGATGATAGGCGAACGTGAATAAGCGATAATGCGGCCATGGCCATTTCCATCAAAACCCCCGAAGAGATCGAAAAGATGCGCGTCGCCGGCCGCCTGGCCGCCGAGGTGCTGCAGGTCGTCGCGCCCTATGTGAAGCCGGGCGTCAGCACCGGCGAGCTGGACCGCATCTGCAACGAGCACATCGTCAACGTGCAGAAGGCGATCCCCGCCAACGTCGGCTACAAAGGCTTTCCGAAGACCGTGTGCACCTCGGTCAACAACGTGATCTGCCACGGCATCCCCAGCGACAGCAAGATTCTCAAGGACGGCGACATCGTCAACATCGACGTCACCGTGATCAAGGACGGCTGGCACGGCGACACCAGCCGCATGTATTACGCCGGCACGCCGTCGGTCATGGCCAAGCGTCTGGTCGAGGTGACCCGCGAAGCGATGTTCCGCGCGATCCGCATCGTCAAGCCGGGCATGACCCTGGGCGACATCGGTCACGCCATCCAGACCTACGCCGAAGCCGAGCGCTTCAGCGTGGTGCGCGACTACTGCGGCCACGGCATCGGCCGGATCTACCACGAGGATCCGCAGGTGCTGCATGTCGGCCATCCGGGCGAAGGCCTCAAGTTGGTGCCCGGCATGACCTTCACCATCGAGCCGATGATCAACGAAGGCACCTATCGCCATAAGACCCTGCCCGACGGCTGGACCGTGGTGACCAAGGACCGCAAGTTGTCGGCGCAGTGGGAGCACACCATCGCCGTCACCGACGACGGGGTCGAGATCCTGACCCGGGTGCCGGGCGACGACAACGACCTATGACCGGCCCCGTCGCCGATAAGCCATCGGCGACGCCCAGTGCGACGCCCGACCCGGCGGCCGACCCGCCGCCGCCCGGCAGCCCCGCGGCGATCCGCGCCGCGCTCGCCGCGGTCGATGCCGCGCTCGCCGAGCGTTTCGACCGCGACGCCGACGCCGACATCGACCGACTGCTGCGCGCGCGCACCGACGCAGTCGACACCCAGGTGCGCGCCGCGTGGCGCGCCTGCATCGACGACGGCGCGCCGCTGGCGCTGTTCGCGGTCGGCGGCTACGGCCGCGGCGAACTGTTTCCGCAATCCGACATCGACCTGCTGATCCTGGCCGAGCCGCAGGCGCAGACCGCGCAGGCCGAACAACTGGGCTGTTTCTTCGCATCGCTGTGGGATGCCGGCCTGCCGGTCGGCCACGCGGTGCGCTCGGCCGCGCAATGCAGCGAGGCCGCGGCCGACCTGACCGTGCTCACCGCGATGCTGGAAGCGCGCCCGATCGTCGCCGACGCGGTCGCGCAGATGGCCTTGCAGGCGGCGGTGTCGCCGTCGCAGGTGTGGCCGGCGCGCGACTTCTTCATCGCCAAGCGCGACGAACTGCGCCAGCGCCACGCGCGCTACGGCGACACCGCCGACAACCTTGAGCCCAATCTCAAGGAAGGCCCGGGCGGCATGCGCGACGTGCAGACCCTGCACTGGATGGCGCTGCGCATCATCGGCACCTCGGACCTGGAATCGCTGGTCTCGATCGGCCAACTGGGCCAGGACGAATTGACCTCGCTGGAACGCGAACGTCGCGCGCTATCGCGCCTGCGCTTCGGCCTGCATCTGGTGGCGCGCAAGCGCGAGGAGCGCCTGCGCTTCGATTATCAAAAGCTGCTCGCCGAACGCCTGGGCCATGTCGATAACGCCGACAACCTCGCGGTCGAGCAGATGATGCAGGGCTTCTACCGCAGCGCCGCGCTGGTGCTGCGGATCGGCGAACGCCTGCTGCAACGTTTCGAGGAACAGATCGAAGGCGAAGCGGTGCCGGTGCCGTTGTCCTCGCCGTACGACGCGTTCGAACTGCGCCGCGACTACATTGCCGCGCGCGACGCCGACTGGCCGCGCGACGCCGCCGACGTGTTCGCGTTGTTCGCCGCGTGGGCCAGCCACGACGAAATCCGCGGCCTGCATTCGCAGACCGCGCGCACCCTGGCCGAAGCGCTGGGCAAGATCCCGAGCTTTGTCGAGGCCGAACCGGCCTTGCGCGAACGCTTCCTCAAGATCCTGCGCGGCCCGCATCCGGTGCATGCGCTCGAACGCATGGCGCGCCTGGGCGTGCTGGGGCGCTGGATTCCGGCGTTCTCGAAAGTCTCCGGGCGCATGCAGTTCGACCTGTTCCATGTCTACACAGTCGATCAGCACACGCTCGCGGTGCTGCGCAATCTGGCGCGCTTTGCCTCGGGCGTGGCCGACGAGCGTTTCAGCATCGCCCACGAAGTGTGGCCGCGCCTGCGTAAACCCGAGCTGCTGTTGTTGGCCGGCCTGTTCCACGACATCGCCAAGGGCCGCGGCGGCGATCATTCCGAACTCGGCGGCGAAGACGCGCGCGTGTTCGGCACCACCATGGGCCTGAGCGAATCCGACACCGCGCTGGTCGAGTGGCTGGTGCGCCAGCATCTGCTGATGTCGGTGACCGCGCAGAAGCAGGACATCGCCGATCCCGAAGTGATCCACCGCTTCGCCAGCAAGGTCGCCGATCGCGAACACCTCGATCACCTGTACCTGCTGACCTGCGCCGACATCGCCGGTACATCGCCGAAGTTGTGGAACGCGTGGAAGGACCGCTTGCTCGCCGACCTGTACACCGCGACCCGGCTCGCGTTGCGGCGCGGCCTGGAACATCCGGTGGCCGGCGCCGAACGCGCCGCGGAAACCCGCGAAGCCGCGCAGGCCATGCTCGCCGCGTTCGGCGCGCGCGACGAAGAAATCGCCGCCTTGTTCGCGCGCATGCCGGAAATCGCGTTCCAGCGCGGACGCCCCGATCAGATCGCCTGGCAGGCCGCGTCGCTGCGCGGCGTTGCGCTGGGCGACACGCGGGTACGCGCGCGGCCGGTCAGCGCCCACGGCGGCGCGCATGCCGGCGCGCTGGAAGTGTTCGTGCATTCGCCCGATCGCGACGGCCTGTTCGCCGCGATCGTCGCCACGCTCGATCGTCTCGGCCTGGCGATCCAGCAGGCGCGCGTGCTCGATGGTCCGCTCGGCGCGATCTTCGATACCTTCGAAGTGGTGCCGACCGATCCGCGCCAGCCGGCGAGCGCCGAAGAAGTCGAACGGCGTCTGGAAACCGCGCTGTCCGGATCACTGGAACGGATCAAGCCGGCGCGCCGCGCGCAGCCGCGCCATCTGCGCCATTTCCGGATCGCGCCGCAGATCGAATTCGCCGCCTACGCCAAGCCCGACGCGCTCAGCCCGCGCAGCGTGCTGAGCCTGGTCTGCACCGACCGCCCCGGCCTGCTCGCCGACGTCGCCCAGACCTTGCGCAAACAGCGCCTGCGCGTGCACGACGCGCGCATCGCCACCTTCGGCGAACGCGCCGAGGACGTTTTCCAGATCACCAGTGTCAACAGCGACGGGCACGACAGCCCGCTCGATCAAACGCAACAGCAGGCCCTGCGCGACGCGCTGCTGGCCTGCCTCGAAGGAGACAGTCGATGAGCCCCGCAAAGAAGACCAGCAAGAAGACCGCGAAGAAGAAGAGCGTTGAGTCCCCGGGCATCGACGAACTCAAGTTCATGATCGACAGCGCCTTCGAGCGCCGCAGCATGCTGACCCCGGACGAGATCGAAGGCTCGACCCGTCCGACCGTCGAACGCGTGATCGACGGCCTGGAGCAGGGCGAGTTCCGCGTCGCCGAACCCGACGGCAAGGGCGACTGGACCGTCAACGAATGGCTCAAGAAAGCCGTGCTGCTGTATTTCCGGGTCAACGAAATGCAGGTGGTCGAAGCCGATCCCGCGCCGTTCTGGGACAAGGTGCCGGCGCGTTTCGAAGGCTACGGCGAAGCTGATTTCCGCAAGCTCGGCGCGCGCATCGTGCCCGGCGCGATCGCCCGTCGCGGCGCCTACATCGGCAAGGACGTGGTGCTGATGCCGAGCTTCGTCAACATCGGCGCGCACGTCGGCGAAGGCACGATGGTCGACACCTGGGCCACGGTCGGTTCGTGCGCGCAGATCGGCAAGCACTGCCACCTGTCCGGCGGCGCCGGCATCGGCGGCGTGCTCGAACCGCTGCAGGCGTCGCCGACCATCATCGAAGACCATTGTTTCATCGGCGCTCGCTCGGAAGTGGTCGAAGGCTTCGTGGTCGGCCACCACAGCGTGATTGGCATGGGCGTGTTCCTCGGCCAGAGCACCCGCGTCTACAACCGCGCCACCGGCGAAATCAGCTACGGCTCGGTGCCGCCGTACAGCGTGGTCGTGTCGGGCCAACTGCCGGCCAAGGACGGTTCGCATTCGCTGTACTGCGCGGTGATCGTCAAGCAGGTCGATGCCAAGACGCGGTCTAAGACCAGCATCAACGATCTGTTGCGCGGTTTGGCGGACTGACGGATACGCGACGATGCAGCGGATTTCGGCCGGCATGATGGCGATCTATAAGTGGATCCTGCCGCTGTCGAGTCTGTTGCTGTTCGCGGCGATCGCCTGGTTTTGGCATGGATCCTCGGCGCCATCGATGCCGTGGATGAATTGGCTGATACCGGTGGCCGCGGTCGCGGCATTCGCGGCGCAGATCGCGACGACCTGGAATCTCGCCGATGAGGTCGTCGACCACGGCGACCACCTGCGCGTGCGGCGTCGCGGCATCGAAGAAACGGTGGCGATCGCCGATATCCAAAAGGTATCGGCAGAATATGCGATTCGACCGATCCGGGTGAACTTGCTGTTGCGCACGCCCGGTGGGTTCGGTCGGCGCATCGTGTTCGTTCCGCGTCCGAATTCCGCGTTCGGCACTTATGGCGAGAGTCGGGTCGCGGCGGATCTGGCGCAGCGTAGCGGTTCGCGCGTGTCGGTTCAGTCTGCCCATGGCTAGCATGGCCAACCGCGTCGTGTTCATCCCGAAGGGCTTCGTGTGGAGGCTGTTTGGCGAGCATCGCGTGGCCGAAGAATTTCGTGCGCGGGCCGAACGTCTGCGTAAGTACACTTGAATCGAGGCGGTGCGCAGTTACAGCGTGAGCCGGCAGGGGGCATCAACATTCGTCGATGCCAGGTTGACCGTTCATGACGACGCTGGGCGGCCTCGGTAACTGCGATACCTGCGCGAGCGCCAACACGTGGCTGGACGGTCAAGCGGTATTGCGTGAATCGGCAGACTAAGAGACAGGCCATGAAGCGAATTTCAGTTCAATGGATCGTGTTCTACAAATGGATTGCGCCGGCGATGACTCTGCTGCTTCTGGTCGCGGCTTCGGTTCAGTGGAGCAAATCGGGCGGGGCGTGGCCTTGGTACGTCTGGGCATTGTTCATGGCTGCCACCACGGTCGCCGCAGCGTACAGCATGATCATGGGGAAGCTGGCCGACGAAGTCGTCGATCACGGCGATTATCTGCAGATAAGGCGCGGGAGCATCGAAGAGCGTATTCAGATCGCCGACATCGAAACGATAGCGACGAATCATGCGTTTCGGTCGGAACGGGTGACGTTACGGCTGCGTCGTCCCGGGCGGCTGGGCGACCGTATTTCGTTCATTCCGCGCCAGAGCTGGCTGGGCATGTATGTCGAGAGCGCGGTGGTGGTCGAACTCAGGCAGCGTATCGCGCTGAAGAAAATCCATGATGAGTTCGTTGGCGCTGCCGCTATTCGCGGCTCCGACTAGGTGCCGGAACCAGGCACGAATCCGTATTGGTTTGAAAACAACAATTGAGGTCGAGATGACGACGCTTTACGGCTTGAACAACTGCGACACCTGCAAGAAAGCGCGCAAGTGGCTCGACCGCTTCGGCATCGCGCACAGCTTCGTCGATTACCGCGACAACCGGCAGACGCCGGAGACGCTGATTGATTGGAAGAATCAGGTCGGCGGGTGGGAATCGCTGATCAACAAGTCATCGACCACCTGGCGCACCTTGCCGCCCAATCGCAAGGAACCGGCGTCGGACGCGGAGTGGAAGTTGTTGCTCAAGGAGTACCCGCAGTTGATCCGCCGGCCGGTGGTGGTGACCGACGATGGCAAGCTCACTCAGGGCTTCAGCGACAACGGCTTCAAGCAGCGCTTCGGACTCGGCTCGTGAGCGCGGCCGATCGCACCGATGAACGCAGCGCGGTGCTCGCGCTGACCTGCGATCTGATCGCGCGGCCTTCGGTGACGCCGGAAGACCTCGGCTGCCAGATGCTGATCGCCAAGCGCTTGAGCGACGCCGGGTTCGCCTGCGAACACCTGCGCTATGGCGAGGTCGACAATCTGTGGGCCGTGCATGGCGACGGCGATGGGCCGACCCTGGTGCTGCTCGGCCATACCGACGTGGTGCCGACCGGGCCGGTCGACAGTTGGGCCAGTGATCCGTTCCTGCCTGAAATTCGCGACGGTGTGTTGTACGGGCGCGGCGCGGCCGACATGAAGGGTAGCGTGGCGGCGTTCGTGGTGGCATTGGAGCAATTCGTGGAGAACCATCCACGCCATCGCGGCCGCGTCGCGTTGTTGCTGACCTCGGATGAGGAAGGCGATGCGATCGACGGCGTGCGTCGGGTCGCCGACACCTTCCGCGCTCGCGGCGAGCGCATCGACTGGTGCATCACCGGCGAGCCGTCCTCGACCGCGAAACTTGGCGACCTGCTGCGCGTGGGCCGCCGAGGCACCTTGTCGGCGACGCTCAGGGTGATCGGCGTGCAGGGCCATGTCGCCTATCCGGAGAAGGCGCGCAATCCGATCCATCAGGCCATGCCGGCGTTGTCGGAACTGGCCGGGCGGCGTTGGGACGATGGCTACGAGACCTTTCCGCCGACGTCGCTGCAGATCAGCAACATCCACGCCGGCACCGGCGCCAACAACGTGATTCCCGGTGAGCTGCAGGTGCTGTTCAACCTGCGCTTCAATCCGAGCTGGAACGCCGAGCGGCTTGAGCGCGAATGCGAGGCGGTGTTGCAGGCGCACGGGCTCGAATATGAAATCCGCTGGTTTCGCGGCGGTGAGCCTTTCTACACGCCGGAAGGTCCGCTGCGCGCGGCGGCGCGCGAGGTGCTGGCGCAATTCGCCGGTGCGGCGCCGTTGGAGAGCACGGGCGGCGGCACCTCGGATGCGCGCTTCGTCGCGCCGCTGGGGGCGCAATGCATCGAGATCGGGCCGGTGAATGCGAGCATTCACAAGGTCGATGAGAATGTGTTGGTGGCGGATCTGGAGGCGTTGCCGGGGTTGTATCTGGGGTTGATTGAGCGGTTGATGGTGGGGTGATTGGGGGCGGTTGGTATCTCGCATCTCATCGAAATCTTTGCTGTGGCTGTATTTTCGCGGTCGCGGCTTGCGCCGCTCCTACAGGTAGGCCATGTAGTTCAGCTTACGCTTGAAGTCGCGCAGTTCATCCGGCGCTGCGAAGTCGCTGATTCGCGAGAACAAAAGCACACCCGAAGGGCGGCGCACATGGATGTGCGCCGTGCGCCACTGAGACAGGATGTCTCGTGTGGCGCATGCCCGCGTCTGCATCGACCTTGCGGGCACTTGATTCAAAAAAAGCGTTTTTCTTTGGTTACCTTTTGACCGAAGGGAATCCAGACGGACTTTTGTCGCTTTTGACAAAAGAAAGTAACTCGGCCGCTTGCGGACGAAAGCTGTTGCCTTTGCATCAAAGGCTTTAAAGCTTTGAAGCTGCAAGCAGGATCAAAAGCTTCCGCCACTAAAGCGGCGGGTCACTTTCTTTTGTCTAAAGCAACAAAAGAAAGGTAACCAAAGAAAAATGCTTTGTTGTGAGTCAAGGGCCCGCACGATCGGTGCATGCGCAGGCATGCGCCACACGGGACATCCATGTCCCGGTGGCGCACGGCGTGCATCCTGCACGCCGCCCTTCGGATGTGCTTTTGCTAACGCGAGTTACAAGCGTTGCAGCGCTGGATGAACTGCGCTGCTTCAAACTCAAGTCAAAGTCAAAGCCAGAACCGAAATCGAAGCTATCCTTCAACAGCAACAGCAACAGCAACAGCAACAGCAACAGCAACGGCAACGGCAGCCGCCGCAACCGCAACCGCAGCATGATGCGCGGGCTCGTCGCCACGACGCCTAAGCGATCGCTACGGCTTCAACGTCAAGGTATAACGCGCGGTGCCCGGCAAGAACGGTGTCGGTCGCCCGTGCACCCAATCGTCATGACCCGCGCCCCAGAACGGCGACAGCGGATGCCCGCTCTGGCCGCCGGGCATGTGGATGATGCCGTCGACCTCGTGGCCGGGCGACACCACCATGCGCTCGGAAGCGCCGAAATCCGGGCGCTGCACGCGCGGCATCGCCGCGTCGCCGGGGAGTTGGTCGAACGGCATGCACAGCGCGCGCTTGGCGAAACCGGGCAGGGCCGAGGCGAGCGGGTGGCAGATGCGCGCAGTGTTGTGCTCGCCCCACGAATGCTTGGCCAAGGCCGCGGCGGCGTTGGCGCCGGGGGCTATGTCGAAGTCGTCGAGCACGTCGCGCGCGGCGTGTTCCAGCAGGTCGTCCCAGGATGCTTCGTTGCGCGGCAGCAGGTTCGCCGGACGCTGCTCAAGCAGCGGCCAGACCACGCCTTCGAGTTGCTTGAATTCGGGCATCTCGAATTGCTTGCCCAAGGCGACCTGCGCCGGCGCGGTCAGGCCGTTGGCGATGCGCGTATGCACAGCGCGACGCCAGTTGCGGACCAGGCGATAGCTGACCGAGCCGGGTTCGGCGCGGCCTTCCCAATGTTTCGCGGCGGTGGCGATCGCACTCAGCGCGCTGCCGTCGCCTTTCTTGCCGGTGCGCGCGGCCTGATCCTGCAGCAGCTTCCACCAGCGCTGCAGGAACAAGGCGCGATCGTCGAGCTGTATCGCCAGCAGGTCGCGTTCGTTGAAACGCTGCTTGGCGAACAGACCGTCGCGGATCTGCCCGGCGCGCGCGCCGAGGACGTAATTGCCGTCGCCGATGCGTTCGAGCTCCAGACCGTCGAGGGTGCGGGTGTTCGCAGTCCACAGACGGCCCGAGGGCGGTGCGATCAGGTGCGGTGCGTCCTGGGTCTGGATCGTCCACGGCGGGCAGGTCGGCGGCGTGAGCGCTTGCCCGCGCGGGTCCGTGTTCTCGACCGCCAAGGTGGTGGCGCAATCGCCTTCGCGTTCGGGAATCGGACCGAGCAGGCGCCAGCCGATCTTGCCGTTGCGATCGCCGACGACCAGGTTCTGTACCGGCAAGGCGACATCGCGCGCGATGCTCATCGCATCGTCGACCGATTGCGCGCGAGTCAATTCCGACAGGCCCATGTTGAGCGCGCCGGGCAGGTGCGCCGACCAGCGCAGCGCCAGCGCGCTGCCGTCGGCGTTGTCGTGCATCAGCGGGCCCCACGCGGTTTCGCGTACCAGGAATTTCTGCGCCGCGCCGCCCTTGACCGCGATGAGTTCCTCATGCTCGATCAGGCCGGCGCAGCCGCCGGCCTTGGCGGTGCTCGCGCAACCCGGTTCCAGCGACCAGTCGGCCCAGTCGCCGTAGCTGTTGGTGAACGCCCAGGCGACCTGGCCGTTGCTGCCGACCACCAGCGCCGGCAGGCCGGGCAGGGTGAAGCCGTTGGCGTCGATGCGGCCGCCGGGCACGCGCGCGTCGGCGTAGCGCAGGCGCGCGCGGAACCACAGGTTGGGCGCGCGCAGGCCCAGGTGCATGTCGTCGGCGACGATCGCGCGGCGGTCGGCGGTGAGGCTGCCGGCGACGGCGAAATTGTTGCTGCCGATTTCGTCGGGAAACGGCAGTTGCAGCAGGCCGCCGGGCGCCGGCGTGGGCAGTTTGCGCAGGTCGATCTGATCGGCGCCCGGAAGGACCGCATCGCCGATCGGCGCGCCGAACAGCGGCGCATCCCAACTGGTGCCGGCGTGGGTCAGCAGTTGGTACAGCGGCGCGGGCAGCGAATGGCTCAGCTGCCAGTCGCCGAATTCGCGCGCATTGCTGCCGTCCTGCAGGTCGAAATACATGGCGTAGCCGACCAGGGCCGAGTCGGTCACTGTCCAGGCCTCGGGCTGCGCCTGCAGCAGCAGATACGGCCACGGCTTGCGCGACAGCCCGTGCAGGCCGGCATTGACGCCGTCGCTGTAGGCTTGCAGCAGCGCGGTCTTGTCGTCGGCGAAGGCGGCCAGTTCTTTGTCCACGCGGCTGCGCAGGCGGTGCACGCGATGGCGGCGGTCGTAATCGAGCGCGCGTTCGCCGAACAGCGCCGACAGTTCGCCGGCGGCGGTGCGCCGCAGCAGGTCCATTTCGAAGTAGCGCTCCTGGCCGTGGACATAGCCCAGCGCGCGCATCGCATCGGTCTGGTTGGCGGCGTCGACGGTGACCACGCCCAGCGCATCGCGCTGGATCGTGACCGGCGCCGACAGGCCGGGCAGGGCGAGCTCGCCTTGCAATTGCGGCAGGCTGCCGCGCAGCAGCCACCAGGCGCCGACCGCGGCGATCGCGAACAGGCAAAGCAGCGCGAGCACACCGCGCTTGATCCATTTGGCCATGAAGGTCCTCCGTGGGGCGAGCTTAGCCGAAGTCCGCGGCGGCTCGGCGAAGCTGGGATGAAGTGGCGGGTTCGTCGAAGAAAGGTTTTGCTCGGGCGGCCACGAATCTGATGGGATCTTTTGTGGGTGGGCCTTCAGGCCCGATGCTTTTCGCTACGCCGCGATAAACCGGCAACCCGATCGAAAGGCGTCGGGTCTGAAGGCCCTTCCCCAAGAGACCTCGAGGCTCGGGGCAGGCAAATCGCGGGTCCGCGACGGCCGTCGCGCTGGCCCGCGTCCGCGGCGCTTGCATCCGGCGCCGTCCTCAAGCAGGATCGGTCCATGAGTTTCGAACCCGCCATCGCCACCGCCCGCAACGCCGCCTTCGCCGGCCGCGCGCGCGCGGCCGCGGTACGGGGCAACAATAATAATCGCAATAACGCCAGCCTCCCGCGGGCCGGCGATTAGCGCGCGCAACACACGCTCAATCGCTCAGGAAGCCCGCACTGCGAAGTGCGGGCTTTCTTGTTTTTGGGGTGTGTGTGTCCGGTCATGTGTTCGTCCTTGAATAAGAGCCCGGCCTTCCATGGCCGGGAATCTAAAAAAGCTTCACCACCCCCTCCGGAGATTTTTCGATGTGCTCGATCCTTGGTTTGTTCGACCTGCGCCCCGGCGCCGATCTGCGGCCGCTGCGGCCGCTGGCCCTGTCCCTGTCGGCGAAGCAGCGCCATCGCGGGCCCGACTGGTCCGGCGTCAGCGTCGAGGCGCGCGCGATCCTGGTGCACGAGCGCCTGGCCATCGTCGATCCCACCGGCGGTTCGCAGCCGCTGCGTTCGGCCGACGGCGAACTGGCGCTGGCGGTCAACGGCGAGATCTACAACCATCGCGAACTCGAGCAGCAGCTCGCTCAACCGTATGCGTTCCAGACCAAGTCCGACTGCGAAGTCATCAATGCCCTGTACCGCGAAAGCGCCGACCTGGGCGAACTGCTCAACCGCCTCAACGGCATCTTCGCCTTCGCCCTGTGGGATGCGGCACGCGGCCGCTATGTGATCGCGCGCGATCCGTTCGGCGTGTGTCCCTTGTACTGGGGCCACGATGCCGACGGCCGGTTGTGGGTGGCCTCGGAAATGAAGGCGCTGGCGCGGCTGTGCGACGACGTCGCGCCGTTCCCGGCCGGGCATTACTTCGACAGCGAGGTCGGCGTGCCGGTGAAGTATTACCAGCGTCCGTGGCGCGACTATGCGGCGACCGAGGGCGTGGAAGTGTCGAAGCAGGAACTGCGCGAAGCCTTCGAGCGCGCGGTGCATCGGCAGATGATGAGCGACGTGCCGTATGGGGTGCTGTTGTCGGGTGGTCTGGATTCGTCGTTGGTCGCGGCCTGCGCGGCGCGTTTCGCGCGTCGGCGCATCGAAGAAGACGATCAGGCCGAAGCCTGGTGGCCGCGTCTGCATTCCTTCGCGATCGGCCTGGAAGGCTCGCCCGATCTGGCCGCGGCCGAGGTCGCCGCGGCCGCGCTCGGCACCGTGCATCACGGTTTCACTTACACCTTCGAAGAAGGCCTGGACGTGCTGCCCGATGTGATCGCGCATATCGAAACCTACGACGTCACCACCATCCGCGCGTCCACGCCGATGTTCCTGCTCGCGCGGCGGATCAAGGCGATGGGCGTGAAGATGGTGCTGTCGGGCGAAGGCTCGGACGAAATCTTCGGCGGCTATCTGTATTTCCATAAGGCGCCGAACGCGCGCGAGTTCCACGAAGAACTGGTGCGCAAGCTCGATGCGCTGCACAGCTTCGACTGCCTGCGCGCCAACAAGTCGATGATGGCCTGGGGCGTGGAGCCGCGGGTGCCGTTCCTGGACGTGGAGTTCATCGAAGTGGCGATGCGCATGGACGCGCAGGCCAAGATGGTCGACAAGGCCTCGGGCCGGATCGAAAAAGCGGTGCTGCGCGAAGCCTTCGAAGGCTATCTGCCCGATTCGATCCTGTGGCGGCAGAAAGAGCAGTTCAGCGACGGCGTGGGCTATGGCTGGATCGACGGGCTCAAGGCGCATGCCGAGGCGCAGGTCGGCGATCGCGAATTCGCTACCGCCGCTAGCCGCTTTCCGATCAACACCCCGCAGACCAAGGAGGCCTATTACTACCGCGGCCTGTTCGAGCGTCTGTTTCCCGGCACCGCCTGCGCCGAGACCGTGCCCGGCGGCAAATCGATCGCATGTTCCTCGCCGGCGGCGATCGCCTGGGACGCGGCCTTCGCCAACGCCGCCGACCCGTCGGGCCGCGCGGTGGCGGGTGTGCATCAGGCCGCGTTGGTCTGAGCCGACGAAGCCGGGCGCCGCGGTGGCGGCGTCCGGCTTGGCGATCAGATACCGCAGCCGTTCCAGGTGCGCTCCAGCGTGCGCGTCTGCGGCGGGCCGCTGGCGCAGGTGACCACGACCGTGGCGACGCCCTTGAGTTGGCAGCCGGCATCCTTGAAGACGAGTTGGCCGGCGTGAGCGGACGTGGCGGGAAAGGATGCGCTACCGCTGCGCGAATCCTCATTGACGTCCCAATTGGGATGGATGCTGTCGCGCCAACTGGCGGAAGCGTAGACCGTGTAGTTGACCGGAAGCGGAGCGGGCGGACTGAAACCGTCGGGCTGCAGGTCGGCGTCGGCGCTGACCTGAGCGGTGGTGCCGGTCTGGCCGAAGCTTAGATTCAAATCGATGACATGGCCGCAGATCGGAATGATGGAGGACGCATTCGGTGGCGGCGTCGCGGCGGCGGCCGAGCACAGGACCAAGGCGAACAGGCCTGTCGTGCAGGCGGGGATCAACGTTTGCTTGCGCATGGAACGTTCCTTGTTTGAGTGGCGAATCGGTGAAATCGGCGGCGCGGGCGCAGCCGATATTGTCGGCTTCGGGACCATGCCGCTGGCATCGGGGCGTTTGCTGCCGTCGCCGAACCCTCGCGACGGCGGCGGCCAGCGCCGGCGGACGATGCAATTGTTCATGGCTCATCCTTGCAGTGAGTGACTCAGGCGCGCGAAATCCTTCGTGCGCTTACGGGTACTCGCAATCGGCGCGAACAACGGCTCATGGTTCGACAAGCCCGTGGCGGATCTGCATGAGGGCAGGCTCAAGGCCGGGTGCCGTGTGCGGCAACGGGCATACGCGCAGGCGAGGTATTCCGGCTCGGCCGGGCGCGGCCGTTCCGCGCTGATCGCCGGTTGCCGGTCGATCGAGTCGCGCGATCGCAAGCCGTGGTCGACACTGTAATCAGCCGACCACGGCGCGGGCATTCGCCGCGACAACCAACACCGGTATCACATCGAAAAGTCCGGCCTATGCGTTACCGGACGCGCGGCCACGCGTCAGCGCGCGGCCGCCGAACAGCTTACAAACCGCAACCGACCCAATTGCGCGTCAGCTGCTTGGTTTCCCAGCTGCCGTCGGGGCAATGCACGTTGACGATGGCGCTGGCGACCAGTTCGCAGCCGGCATCCTTGAACAACATGCCGTTCGCGGTGACCGGCGCGGTCGAAAAGGCGCCGTAGACTTCGCTGCTGTGAGTGTCGCTGGTCCAATTGGGGTTGACGGCGTTGCGCCGCATCACCGTGCTCTCGGCGACGAAATAGCTCGGGAACGGGATCGACCCGTGCACGAAGGGATGGCGCACCAGGCTGGCTTCGGCGTGGGCGGTGGCGGTGGTGCCGCTCTGGCCGAACTGCAGATTGAGTCTGGCCGAGTATTTGCCGCTGCAGGCGGACTGATTTTCCAGGACGCTGGGCGGATCGCTGGCGAACGCGGCCAGCGGCAGGAGCAGCGAAAGCAAACCGGCGGCGAGCGCCGAGGCGGTGCGGGTCTTGAGCATGGCGAATCTTCCTTGGATGTCGATGGACTGAAGTCCGCGCGGCCCTGCCCCCTTGGGCGTCCCATCCGGTCGGACGTACGCTCGGATCGCGCGAACGACGCCGCCGTGGGCGACGTCGCGGCGAATGTGGCGCAGCCGCCATCCGGCGTGAATATGCCTGGGACGGGTTTGCGATGAAGCGCGGATCGAGCCGACGAAACCGCGCGAGCGACGAACGAAATTATCCGAAGCGATCAACCGCGCGCCGGATAATCCTTGCAATCGACCCAGTGCACGCCGGCGCCGCGGGTGTGCTGCAACACCCATGGCAACGCGATGCGTGCCTTGTCGTGTATGTCGTGGAACAGGATCGTGCCGTGCCGCCACAGCAGCATCAGGCTCAGCATGCGGCCCTGCATGTCGGTCGGCGTCATCTTCGCGTTCCAGTCCTGCGAATCGATACCCCACAGCACCACGCGCTGGCCGTGTTCGCGGAAGAAGGCGCCGCTGTCGGCCAGACGCTGTCCATACGGCGGTCGGAACAACGGCACGTACAGCGGGCCGGATTGAGCCTTGATCAAGGCCGCGCTGCGCACGACCGAGTCCTGCCATTGCGGCCAGCGCGAATGCGACTGGTGCTCCCAGCCGTGCGAGGCCACGCACATCCCGGCATAGCGTTGCGCGGTGCTCAGTTTCGGATTCGCCGCGACTTGCTGCTGTAACGACTGCCCGAGCAGGAAGAAGGTCGCGTCGAGCTTGTGCTCGCGCAACATGCGCAGCAGTTTGTCGGTGTTGCCGCCGGCCGCGCTGGGGCCATCGTCGAAGGTCAGCAGGAATTGCCGGTCGGGCAGTTCGCTGCCGTCGACTTCGTCGGCCGAATAGGTGTCGATCTCGCTGCTGGTGCGCGGGAACAGCGCGGCCAGCCGCAGTTGTTCGTCGAGATAGATGCGATGGAAACGCGCCGCGTCGCCGCGCCAGGCGGCGTAGGCGGGGTCGGGCGCGGCGACGAAGGCGAGCGCGAGTGTGCGCAGCGCGGCGGCGTCGACGGCGGGTTGGCAGAACGCCTCGCGCGGCGCGCAGGCGCGCGCGGCGAGGCGGTAGTTCGTAGTCAGCCGCTGCCAGAAACGCGCGCGGATCTTTTCGACCCAGGCGCGATCGATCCGCTTGAGCTTGAGTCGTTGCGCCAAGGCCGCGTCGTCGACGGCTTCGCTGAGCGCCAGTTCGTGGCCGAAGGCGAGGATCTCGGCGCGCGAGGCGCGGTCGAACGCAGCCGGCGAATTCAACGCATGCGGCCAGGTCGCGCGGTCGGCGCGGGCGACTTCGGACGGACCGGCGGCCTGGGCCGTCGTCAGCGCACCGCACAGCAGCAGCGACAACGCCAACAACCTCGAACGGCGCGCGCGCGCGCGCTCGCCGCGCGGGTGTTCAATAGCCACTGACACGCTCCAATGCCTGATCGTAGGTCTTGTCCGGCTTTTCGCGCTTGGCCGCCAGATAGTTCGACATGGCCCGCTCGTACTGGCCGTCTTCTTCGTACAGTTTGCCGATGTTGTAGTAGGCGCCGGCGCGGATCGTCGCCGCGCCCGCGCCCTTGGCCAGGGCGATGGCCTTGCGCGAGGCCCAGATCGCTTCGGCGGCGCGGCCCAGCTTGACGTAGGCCAGGCCCAGATTGCTGTAGCTCAGCGCATGCGCGGGATCAAGTTCGATCGCCTGCTGGTACAGCGCCACCGCGCCGCGCAGATCGCCGTTGCGATACGCCGCTTCGCCGCGCAGATTGGTCGCGATCGCGGCATCGCCGGCTTCGCTGCCGACCGGTTCGTCGCCGCCGTGTCCGCCGATGCGCGCGATCTCGTCGCCGATACGCTCGGCATTGACCGCGACCGTGCTGAGCGCGTTGAGATCGTCGAAGCGGCCTTCGCCGTCGACCCGGAATACCGTCCACAGGTTTCCGGTTTGATCGCGCGGCACCCGATAGCTGCGCACCAGCGATTCGCCGATGTACACGAACACCTGCGCCTGGCTGCGCGCGAGCGCGCGGCTGTCGGCGCGGTCGCGATGGCCGAAGTCGTGGACCGCGAAGGTGTAGGTCTCGCCGGGATGGCGGCGTTGCACGGTGATGGTTTCCGGGCCGCGCTGGCCGCTGTGGTCCAGGTCCAGGCTGGCGTCGCGTCCGCTCTTGCGTTCGAAGTAGACGTGATTGCCCGGATAGCTCAGATGCGCGTCCAGATCGGCCGCGGTATCGCCCCAGTTCAGCACCACGCGCAGGCCGTCGAGGTTGTGCATCACCGGGCTGAGCGCATACGCCGGGACGTCGCAGGGGCATTGCACGATCAGTTCGGCATAGCCGGGCTTGGCGATCACCAGCCGCGATTGCGGGTCGCGCGCCAGCACCGGATCGAGCGCGGCGCGGCCTTGCGCATCGGTGGTCGCGACCAGCGAGGGCCGGTCGGCGCGTTGCAGGCTGACCGTCGCGTTATCGATCGGACGATCGGCGAGGATCGCGCTGACCACCTGCACGCGCTCGCCTTGCGCATGCGCCGGTGCGACCGTCGAGGCGAGGCCGATCACACAGGCGAGGGCGGGCGCGGCCATGCGGCGAAACATCCTGATTGCGTTCCTGGGGCGGCGGGTCGGGGGCGAGGATGGTGGCGATGATACGCAATGCCGACGCCGGGTTGGGCGGCTTTCCCCGCCTGGAACGTGCATCGCGCGGCGGTCCGCGCCAGCGCGCCTGCTAGGCTGTAGCGGCGCGGCGGCGGTGGTCCGGCAGGACTCGCGGCTTGAGTTCACGACCCGGCCATGGCCCCGTCCGCGCGATCGATCAACGGCAACCGCAACACGGGAGAGGCGCGATGGCAGCTCAGGCGCAGGGCAGCGAACTGGTCAATGTGGTGGTGCTGCTGGCGGCGGGCGTGATCGCGGTCCCGGTGTTCAAGCGGATCGGCCTGGGCTCGGTGCTCGGCTATCTGGCCGCGGGACTGGCGATCGGGCCGTTCGGGCTGGGGTTCTTCGCCGATCCGCAGGCGATCCTGCATGTGGCCGAACTCGGCGTGGTGATGTTCTTGTTCATCATCGGCCTGGAGATGCGGCCCTCGCACCTGTGGAGCCTGCGCCGCGACATCTTCGGCCTGGGCACCGCGCAGATCGCGCTGTGCTCGGCGGCGATGACCGGGGTCGGGCTGCTGTTCGGTTTCCCGCCGGTGGTGGCCTTCATCGGCGCGATGGGCTTCGTGCTCACCTCGACCGCGATCGTGATGCAGATCCTCGGCGAACGCGGCGATCTGGCCTTGCCGCGCGGGCAGCGGATCGTCGCGATCCTGCTGTTCGAGGATCTGCTGATCGTGCCGCTGCTGGCCCTGGTCGCGCTGATGGCGCCGCCGGACGCGAACGGCGCAACCCATTCGCGCTGGCTCGACATCGGCATCGCCATGGCCTCGCTGGCGACCCTGCTGGCGGCCGGCATCTGGCTGTTGAACCCGCTGTTCCGCGTGCTCGCCGCGGCCAAGGCGCGCGAGGTGATGACCGCGGCGGCGCTGCTGGTGGTGCTCGGCGCGGCGCTGCTGATGCAGATCGGCGGCCTGTCGATGGCGATGGGCGCGTTCCTGGCCGGGGTGCTGCTGTCGGAATCGACCTTCCGCCATCAGCTCGAGGCCGATGTCGAACCCTTCCGCGGCATCCTGCTGGGCCTGTTCTTCCTCAGCGTGGGCATGTCGCTGAACCTGACCGTGGTCGCGGCGAACTGGCCGCTGATCGTCGGCGGGGTGCTGGCGCTGATGCTGGTCAAGGCGCTGTGCATCTACATCGTCGCGCGGCTGCTCAAGTCCTGCCATACCGAGTCGCTGGACCGCGCGGTGCTGATGGCGCAGGGTGGCGAATTCGCGTTCGTGCTGTTTTCCGCCGCCGCCGCGGCCAAGCTGATCGACGCCGAGATCAACGCCAACCTGACCGCCATCGTGGTGCTGTCGATGACCTTGACCCCGCTGGCGATCATCGCCTTGCGCAAGCTGTCGCCGAAGATCGCGCTGTCGCTGGAGGGCGTGGACGAACCCAACGGGCTCAGCGGCAGCGTGCTGCTGATCGGCTTCGGCCGGTTCGGCCAGGTCGTTTCGCAATCGTTGCTCGCGCGCGGGGTCGAGGTGTCGATCATCGACACCGACGTGGAGATGATCGAAAGCGCGCAGACCTTCGGTTTCAAGGTCTATTACGGCGACGGCACGCGCCTGGACGTGTTGCATGCCTCCGGCGCCGACAGCGCCCAGCTGATCGCGATCTGCATCGACGACCGCGCCGCGGCGACGATCACCGCGCAGCTGATCAAGCACGAATTTCCGCAGGCGCGCCTGCTGGCGCGCAGCTTCGACCGCGAACACGCGCTGGACCTGGTGCATGCCGGGGTCGACCTGCAGGTGCGCGAGACCTTTGAATCGGCGATGCGCTTCGGCGAGGCAGCGCTGGTCGAACTCGGCGTGCCGGTCGATGAAGCCGCCGAGGTGGTGGCCGATATCCGCCGCCGCGACGCGGAACGCTTCGAACTCGAACTGGTCGGCGGCGTGCGCGCGGGGACTTCGCTGTTGTACGGCAATATGCAGCAGACCCCGCTGATCGCGCCCAAGCCGCGGCCGTCGCGACAGGATCAGGAGGAAGAGCACGCGCCCGGCATTTCCGCTTGAGCTAGCGCGGGGGCGTTCGACGTATTCACAGGAAACATCGTTGATGGCATGGACGCTTTGGCATGTCGTGTTTCCGGCCGCGGCCGTGCTCGGCGTCGTGTTCATGATCCTCGCGTTCAAGTACGGCGTGCGCGTGCACGCCAGCGCGACGTTGGCGCGGGTGCGCCCGTTGCCGCGGCAGCGGCTGGAATTGCCTCGGCACGGTGTATTGCAACGTGTCGATCGAGCGCGGCGACTATCGCAACTACTTCGACGACGCGCGCTTCGTGCTGCGCGACGCGAAAGGCGCCGAACTCGAGCAATACGGCAAGTGGCTGCGGGTGCGCTACAACCGTCAGCCGCCCCCGGACCGGGTCGTCACCAGTTTCATCACCCCCGACGATGGCGTGGTCGAACTGTCGATCGAAAACCCCGCGCCCGAGGCCGAAACCGCGACCTGGGTGGTGATCCAGCGCGACGTCGAGCAGGTGGTGGCGATGTGGGTGGCGCTGGGCATCACCGGCGCGGCGATGGCGATGTTCGGATCGGCGTTCGCGGCGGTTTTGTGGAGCAGCACCTTGCTGCAAAGCGGCGCGGCCGCGGCTGGCGGTTGAGGCTGCCGCCGCGGGCGTAGTCAGCGCTTGGCGCTCGCGCAATCCGGCGGCCAGCGTTTATCGGGCGACGCGGTCAGATCGATCACGAAGAATTCGCCGGAACGTTCGCCGTCGGCCTGCGCGAACAGCAACCGGTCGCCGCGCGGCGACAGCAACGGACCGACCTGGAACACATCGGCGCGCGCGGCGATGCGATCGCGCTCCTTCCAGACATTGCCGCTGCGTTCGAATCTGTACAGATGCGAGCGGTCGCCGCGGTCGATCACCGCGATCATGCGATGGCCGTCGCGCGATACCTCGGCTTCGTATTCGTTCGCCGCGGTGCTGACCGGCGCGCCGAGATTGCGCACCTGCCAGGCGCCTTCGGCCTGCGGCGTAGCCAGGTAGATATCGCCGCTGCCATGGCCGCCGGCGCGGCTGGAGCCGAAGTAGATGCGGCCGTCGGCCATCGCGCGCGGCAACAGTTCGGATGCTTTCGAATTGACCGGTTCGGGCAGGCGTTGCGGCTGACTCCATTCGCCGTCGCGACTGCGTTCGACCACGTAGATGTCGAGGTCTTCGCCCTTGGGGTCGTGGCGTGCGGATACGAAATACAGGCGGCGGCCGTCGGCGCTCACGAACGGATCGGCGTCCAGGCCCGGTTTTGAGGCGGCGAACGGCGGCGCGCTCGGCGTCGACCAGCCGCCGGCCTCGCAACGCGAATGCAGCAGCCGCCAGTTGGCGAATTGCCGGTCGCTGCGCATGAAATATATTTCGCGGCCGTCGGGGCTGAAGGTCGGCGAGGATTCGTACTGATCGCTGCTGAGGTTCGGCGGCGCCCAGCGCTGCGGTTCGGGCGCATGCGCAGCGGGCCGCTGGTAGGCCATGGCACAGGCGGTCGCGCAGGTCGTGGCTAGCAGGGCGCTGGCCAGCCAGTACACGGCGGGGTCGGGATGACGCGAAGGCGTTGGGTTCACGGGAGCGTCCTGTGCGTGCAGCGCTAGTCGTCGCGTTGCCGCTGCTGGAACCGCCGCGCCTTGGCGACGTTGCCGCAGGTGGCCATGTCGCACCAGCGCCGGCGGCCGTTCTTGGAGGTGTCGATGAACACCCAGCCGCAATCGTTGCCGTCGCATACGCGCAGCCGGTCCACGCGCGCGCCCTTGAGCAGTTCGATCGCATACGCGGTGATGACGTGCGCGATCAGGTCGAGGCCGGAACGTTCGACCGACCATTGCGTCTGCAATCGCGAATCGTGCGAGACCAGCCGCGCGGCGCGCGAGGCGGCGAGCCGCGCCTGATCCAGGCGGTCGAGCGACGCGTCGTCGGGTTGCCGGCCGTGGGCGAGGGCGTACGAGGACTCGCACAGCGCTTCGCGCAAGCTCTTGCAACGCGCCAGCGCGGCGGCGGCCTTGGTCGGCGACTCGGCGGCGAGCGTGTCCAGCGCGTTGAGATCGGCGCGTGCGAACAA
Organism: Lysobacter sp. Soil_N_51; assembly: GCF_057655755.1. Classification (NCBI taxonomy): domain Bacteria; kingdom Pseudomonadati; phylum Pseudomonadota; class Gammaproteobacteria; order Lysobacterales; family Lysobacteraceae; genus Lysobacter; species Lysobacter sp. Soil_N_51. The sequence continues at coordinate 397,142 of NZ_JBDGLR010000003.1, forward strand.
CTCGCTCTGGCGCGCCCAGCGCAGCAGCCCGGCATAGTCGTCGAGCCAGTCGCGCGGCTGGGTGTCGCGAGCGGTGACGGTGTTGACCAGGTCCAAGGCCGGGTCGCCGCCGACCAGATCGGCGGGTTTGAAGGCATGGAATTCCAGCTGCATGCTTCACCTTTAAAATTTGTTTTGAAGGTTATAGCGATTTTCGCCCGAGCCGCAATGCGGCATCGGCGGATTTCCGATGGGCGGCATGCGAACGCGCCAGCCATCACGCGATCTGCGCCGGGTCTGGTTCACCCTGACCGCCACCTTGGTCCGCCCCTTCGTCGGAGAACCCCGCCATGCCCTCCTCCAGGCTGTCTGTCGCAGTTTCGCTGGCCTGCCTGACCCTCGGTCTGGCCGCTTGCACCCGGCACGACGCACCAGCGCCGTCTGCCGCCGAACCGGCCGCGTCCGCCGCCAGTGCTCCGGCTCAGCCCGCCGAACCGGCTGCGCAGCCGTTGCAGACCCAGGTCTATAACCCCGGCAAGAACGGCGTGTTCCAGGTCAGTTCGGTGCTGGTCACCGGCGCGCGCGAGGCTGTGTTGATCGACGCGCAGTTCGGCGCGGCGCAGGCGCGCGAAGTGGTCGAGCGGATCAAGGCGTCAGGTAAAACCCTCACCACCATTTACATCAGCCACGGCGACCCGGATTACTACTTCGGTCTGGACACGCTGCAGGCCGCCTTCCCGCAGGCGAAGATCCTGGCGACGCCGCAGACGGTCGAACACATTCGCGCGACCCAGGCGGCGAAACTCGCCTACTGGGGCCCCAAGCTCGGCGCCGATGCGCCCAAGCGCATCGTGATCCCCGAGCCCTTGCAAGGCGACCGCATCGAGCTGGAAGGGCAGGCCCTGCAGATCGTCGGCCTAGATGGGCCGACACCGGACCGCAGCGTGGTCTGGATTCCCTCGATCCGCACCGTGGCCGGCGGCGTGCCGGTGGTGGCCGGCGAACATCTGTTCATGGCCGATACGCCCACGCCGCAATCGCATCTGGACTGGCTGGCGACGCTGCAGAAGATCGAAACGCTCAAGCCCGACGTCGTCGTGCCCGGTCACTTCGCGCCCGGTTCGGCGCAGACCTTGGACGCGGTGCGTTTCAGCGCCGACTACATTCGCGCGTTCGATGAAGAGGCGGCCAAGGCCAAGGATTCGAAAGCCTTGATCGCGGCGATGAAGCAGCGTTATCCGGGGCTGGAAGGCGAGTTGTCGCTGGACATCAGCGCCAAGGTCGCCAAGCGCGAAATGCCCTGGCCGTAAGCATGCGATGGCTGTCGCGGCAAAAAAACGGGCCGCTGCATCGGCAGCGGCCCGCATCCTTCAACCATGTCCAGACCGAACGATCAGGGATTGAAATAGCTCGACACGCTCGAATAGATGTCCGCGAAGCGCGAGTAGAAATCCGGATCGCGCGGCGCGCTGCAGAACGAGCTGCCGCCCCACAGCCCGCCGCGCAACTGATAACCGCCGCTGCTGGTCACGGTGAACAGGCCCGAGCCCGAGGAGCCGCCTTCGGTGATGCCGGTGTTCCAGACCACGCGATACAGCGGCGACACGCCGTCGGCCGAGGTCGACAGACCGGTCACCGAACCCAGCGAATACTTCTTGACGTCGCCGGCCGGGTGATGGATGCCTTCGATCGCGGTGCCGGTGGACGCGATCGCCGCGCTCGACCAACCCGCATACACCGCGCCCGTCGGCGGCGCGGTCTTGAGTTCCAGCAGCGAGGTGTCGCGGCTGGTGTTGGCGTGGCGCAGGAACGCGCCGCCGCTGAGAGTGGTGTAAGCCGGATTCACGGTCGAACCGCCGCAGGTGGTCACGTCGTAGAACCAGTAGGTCTGCAGCGTGTCGGCCTCGGCCTGGGTGCTGATGCAATGCGCGGCGGTCCAGAACAAGCGTTTTTTCGGCGAATGGTTGTTGTTGAGCAGGGTGCCGGTGCACAACCACGAGCCCTGCGCGTTGGAGTAGATCATGCGCGCCACCGACTTGGCGGTGGACACGAAGCCGGCCGGCGGATTGACGCGGCACACGATGTCTTTTTCGCACGAGGCGCTGCCGCCGACCGCTTTCTGGATGTCCTTGTCGTTGGCGACCGGGCTCAGATCCAGATGCGAAAGCTGCGGCACGTTCAGCGACAGCGACTTCGGATTGACGCCGTTGGGCAGGATCAGTTCGACGGTGAGCGTGTCGCCCGACACCACCGGCGACCAGGCCTGTGCGTTGCCGGCGAAATCCGCGCCGCTTTGTTCGAACACGCGGCCGTCGTTGCCGGCGAAATGCAAGCGGACCGACTTGGCGCCGCTGCCGCGCAGCGACAGCGCGGCGCGCAGCGCGGCGGCGCTCTCCGAGGCCAGGGTGAAGCGCGCCGAGCGGCCGCCGTCGGCCAGCGGCTGCCAGGCCAGGGCGTTCAAATCGATGCGGCTGCGCTCGACCTTGCGGTTGACGCCGATTTCCAGCGGCATGCCGTCGCGGTCCTGCTTCAGCCGCCGCGATTGCAGCGAGACCAGGTCGGTGCGGGTGGGCGCGGGCAGGCTGAGCACGCGCGCCGGCGCGGTTTTCGCGGCGGCGGCGAACTCGGCCGCGCCCATGGCGCCGGCCGAGGGCGCTTCGGTGACCGGCGCCGAATCCATTTCGACCACGGCGGGCGGCGCCGCGACCGCGGCGGCGGAGACGGCGGACAGGCCGGCGAGCAGGGCGAGGCGAAGGGCGTGATGGTGAATCATCGTGGGTTTCCTCGTGTTGCTGAAGGCAAGGCAAGGCAAGGCGGGCAGGGCGTGCGTCGGCAGCGCCCTGCCCGCGTTCGATCGTGCCGCGGTGAACGATCAGGGATTGAAGTAGCTCGCGATGCTCGGGTAGACATCGGCGAAACGCGAGTAATAGTCGGGCGATCTCGGGTTGCTGCACGAGGCGCCGCCGCCGAGCAGGCCGCCGCGCAGCTGATAGCCGCCGCTGCTGGTCACGGTGAACAATCCCGAGCCGGACGAGCCGCCTTCGGTGGTGCCGGTGTTCCAGACCACGCGATACAGCGGCGAGCTGCCCAGCGCCGACGACGACAACCCGGTGACCGAACCCAGCGAATATTTCTTGAGATCGCCGCTGGGATGATGGATGCCTTCGACCGCGGTATTGGTCGAGCCGATCAACGCGTTGGACCAACCCGCGTACATCGCGCCCGCCGGCGGCGCGGTCTTCAGCTCCAGCAACGAGGTGTCGCGCGTGGTGTTGCTATGACGCACGAACGCCCCGCCAGTGAGGACGCTGTACGTCGGATTCGCGGTCGAGCCGCCGCAGGTGGTGGCGTCGAACAGCCAATACGTCTGCAAGGTGTCGGCGACGCTCTGCTGGGTGAAGCAATGCGCGGCGGTCCAGAACAACTGCTTCTTCGGCGAATGATTGTTGTTGAGCAGGGTGCCGGTGCAGATGAAGGTGCCCTGCGGGTTGGTGAAGATCATGTGCGCGACGGACTTCGCGGTGGAAACGAATCCCGCCGGCGGATTGACCCGGCAGACGATGTCCTTGTTGCACGATCCGCTCGCGCCGATCCGGGCCTTGAGTCCTTTTTCGCCTTCGATCGGGCTCGCATCCAGGTGCGAGAGGCGGGGTACGTTCAAGCGCAACGCCTTCGGATTCACGCCCTTGGCCAGCACCAGCTCGACCACGAGCGTATCGCCCATGACCACCGGCGACCAACCGGGCGAGGCGCCGGCGAATTCGCCGCCGCGGCTTTCGAACACGCGGCCGTCGTTGCCGCCGAAATGCAGCTTGGCCGATTTCGCGCCGGCACCGCTCAGCGACAGCGCCGCGCGCAGCGCGACCGCGCCTTCCGACGACATCTCGAAGCGCGCCGCGCGGCCGCCGTCGGCCAGCGGTTGCCAGGCCAGGGTGTTCAAGTCGATGCGGCCGCGTTGCACGTCGCGGTTGAAACCGATTTGCAGCGGCAGACCGTCTTTTTCCTGCTGCACGCGCTGCGCTTGCAAGGTGGAGACCTCGCTGCGGGTGAGCGGAGCCAGGCTCAGCACGCGCGGCGCGGAGATTTTCGCCGAAGCGGCGAACTCGGCGGCGCCCAGGGCGCCGGCCGAAGGCGCCGCGGTCACCGGCGCGGAATCCATCTGCGCGACGGACTGAGCCGCGGCGGACGCCGACAGGCAGGACAATCCGACGAGCACGGCGATACGAAGCGTGTGGTTGACGATCATTGAGCGGTTCCTTATCAGAGCGAGCGGAAGCAAAGGGGAGCGAGTCCGGCGGGGTGGCCACCGTGTCGTGCGCGGTCTGATCGGATCCAGGCGATGGGTGGCGCAAGATCCGGGCCGGGCAGGGACGCACCGAACCTAGGCCGCGCGCGCGGCGAGGTTTTGTGCGCTCTGGCGGACTTCGCGAAAGCCGCGCGGACGCAAGGGGCGCGGCGGCGATGGCGGCGGCCGATCTGTGAAATGCCTAGCAACCCGCGCTGAAAATTTAGGTGCATAAGCGGCACAAAATCGCTGATCTGGAGCGAAAATCCGGCAACTGCCGGCTCGACTGCGCGAATGCATGTGGTCGCGCATGCCTTCGCAGGTGCCGTTGCCGGCCCGTTCAGCGGCTGGGATCGCCGCGGCGGGCAGGCCTGGGCGCGACCCCGTTCACGGCCCGGCCGAGGGGCCGCTGCGACGCCGCGTTCATGGCGATGTGAGACCATTTAGGCCATGACCAAAAAAACGAACAGTAAAAAGCCCGGTAAGCCCGGCACAGGCAAGACCCCCTCGCACACCGGCGCCGGCCCGGGTCCCAGCAAGAAAGGCGGCACCAAGCCGCCCGCGGCCCGCCCGCCCTGGCTGCCCGACAATCTCCAGCACGGCGCCAGCAAGACCCCGCGCAAGAAGGCCGCGTCCGGCCCCGCCGGTTTCCTCCCGCAGGTTCCCGGCCCCGCGGTCAAAGGCCCGGCCGTCAAGGCCCCGCCTTACCACGATCCCTACGCCGACCGCGAAGCCTCGCGCTACGAGCAACCGATCGCCAGCCGCGAACTGATCCTGCAGACCCTGGCCGCGGCCGACGGCCCGATGTCGGCCGAGACCCTGGCCGAACAGCTCAAGCTCACCGAACCCGACCGCGCCGACGCGCTGGGCAAGCGCCTGGGCGCGATGATTCGCGACGGCCAGCTGATCCGTAACCGCAAGGGCGATTTCGCCCCCGCCGCGCAGATGGACCTGATCCCCGGCGTGGTGATCGCCAACCCCGACGGTTTCGGCTTCCTGCGCCCGGAAAGCGGCGTGGGCGACGACCTGTTCCTGCCGCCCTACGAAATGCGCAAGGCCATGCACGGCGACCGCGTGCTGGTCAGCGTCACCGGCATGGACCGCCGCGGCCGCCGCGAAGGCGCGATCGTGGAAGTGCTCGAACGCCGGCTCAACCGGCTGATCGGCCGCTTCACGGTCGAGCAGGGCATCAGCTACGTCGTGCCCGACGATCGCCGCATCCAGCGCAACGTGCAGATCCCGCCGGACGCGCGCATGGACGCGCACAACGGCCAGTTGGTCGTGTGCGAACTGGTCCAGGCGCCCGATCACAAGCGTCCGCCGATCGGCCGCGTGCTCGCGGTGCTCGGCGACAAGCTCACCGCCTCGCTGGCGGTGCAGGCCGCGATCCACGGCCACGAAATTCCCGACGTGTTCCCGCAGGAAACCCTGGACGAAGCCGCGGCGGTGCCGCTGACCGTGCCCGAGTCAGTGGCCGCGCAACGCGTCGACCTGCGCACGCTGCCGCTGGTCACCATCGACGGCGAAGACGCGAAGGACTTCGACGACGCGGTGTATTGCGAAAGCAACCGCGACGGCTTCCGCCTGGTGGTCGCGATCGCCGACGTGTCGCATTACGTCCGCCCGGGCACGCCGCTGGACGACGAGGCGCAAAAGCGCGCGACCTCGGTGTACTTCCCCGGTTTCGTCGTGCCGATGCTGCCGGAGACCTTGTCCAACGGCATCTGTTCGTTGAACCCGAAGGTCGATCGCCTGTGTTTCGTCTGCGACATGCAGATCGATCGCGAGGGTCAGGTCAGCGAGTCGAAGTTCTATGAGGCGGTGATGAACTCGCACGCGCGCCTGACCTACACCACGGTCTGGAACGCGGTCGGCGACGTGCCCGAGGAATTGAAGAGCGAGGCGCATGCGCAGATCGGCTCGCTGCTGCCGAACATCGAGCGCCTGCATCAGTTGTTCCATGTGCTGCTGAAGGCGCGGCAGAAGCGCGGCGCGATCGAATTCGAATCCAGCGAAGTGCGCTTCGTGCTGGGCAGCAACGGCGAAGTGACCCAGGCCGGCATGCTCCAGCGCAACGACGCGCACAAGCTGATCGAGGAATGCATGATCGCGGCCAATGTCGAGGCCGCGAAGTACCTGATCGCGCAGGAAGTGCCGGCGCCGTACCGCATCCACGACCGGCCGCCGGAACAGAAGTACGCCGATCTGCAGGAGTTCCTCAAGGAATTCAAGCTGCGCATGCCGGCCTGGAACCAGGTCGAGCCGCGCGATTTCACCGCGCTGCTGAAGAAGATCCGCGAGCGTCCGGACGCGGCGCTGATCGAATCGGTGCTGCTGCGCAGCCAGAGCCTGGCGGTGTACGCGCCGGAGAACGTCGGCCACTTCGGCCTCGCTTTGCATGCTTACGCTCACTTCACCTCGCCGATCCGGCGTTATCCCGACTTGCTGGTGCATCGCGCGATCAAGCACGCGCTCAGCGGCGCCAAGCCGAGCGCGTACGGCTATTCGCCGCGGCAGATGAGCGCGCTGGCGCTGCAATGTTCCGAGCGCGAGCGCCGCGCCGACGAGGCCGAGCGCGAGGTCGACGAGCGCTACCGCGCCGCGTGGATGGAGCAGCATGTCGGCGGCGAGTTCGAAGGCACCATCAGCGGCGTGACCAGCTTCGGCCTGTTCATCGAACTCGACGAATCCAAGGTCAACGGCCTGGTCCACGTGACCCAGCTGCCGCACGACTACTACCACTTCGATCCGATCCGCAAGACGCTCAAGGGCGAGCGCACCGCGCGCGAGTTCCGGCTCGGCGACCGGGTCGCGATCGTGGTGCTCAAGGCCAGCGTGGAAGACCGCAAGATCGACTTCCGCCTGGTCGAGGAGCGCGGCGCCAAGCCGTTGCCGCCGCGCGGGCAGCCGGCTAAGCGGACCAAGCAGAAGTATTGAGGCACGGCGGTGGGCGCGGGTTGGGCGCTGCCCGCCCGCGTCGGGAACGCGTCGGCAACCACCCAGGCAGGATGGGACCCGACGCTGGCCAAGCCGCTTTGTCGCCTGGCCGCAACCGGCGTTATCCGTAACTACGACACGGGTTGCTGGTGGCCACGACACGAGCGCGTTGATCGGTCGCCCCGTTTGACAAAGGGGGCGGGCGCCCGGCGCGATTGCGATTCAATCGATTAGCTCCAGCGCGGGGGATTTGCTCTTCCTCCAGCTGGTTGCGTTAATCAGTCGCCCCCTTTGACAAAGGGGGCGGGCGCCCGGCGCACCTGCCATCAGTGCCACCAACTCCAGCGCGGGGGATTTGCTCTTCTTCAGGGTGGTTGCGTTGCTGCGGGTGGGTAAGAGCAAATCCCCCCTGGCCCCCCTTTTTCAAAGGGGGGAATTCTTCGGGTGGGTTTCGAGGGCAGGCGGGAGTTTTGGGCCCGGCCGCGTGGCCGCCCGTTGTCGGTCGTCGTCGCAAAAAAACCGCCGCAAACCGCCGCCTGGCGCCCGCGATCCGCCCCAACCGTGGCGGTAGCTTAGAATTCATCCCCCAGATCCAGCCCCGGCCCCGCGCGCCCGCGCGGGTGCCCCGGCCACGACCGCCCCACGGAATCCCCCATGAGCCAGAAACAATGGATCGCCGGCATCAACGCCGTCGCCGCTTCGATCGAACACGATGCGTCCAACGTGCGCGAGGTGCTGATCGAGGCCGGCGCCAAGAACCCGCGTCTGACCGAGATCGAGACCGCCGCGCGCCGCGCCGACATCGACGTGCGCCGGGTCGCGACCAGTGCGCTCGAAGGCGTGGTCGGCAATCTGCGCCATCAGGGCGTGGTCGCGCGTTACGCCGCGGCCAAGACCTGGAACGAGAACGAGCTCGAAGGGCTGGTCGAGGCCGCCGAGGGCAAGGCGCTGATCCTGATCCTCGACGGCGTGCAGGACCCGCATAACCTCGGCGCCTGCCTGCGCAGCGCGGCGGCCGCCAACGCGACCGCGGTGATCATTCCGAAAGACAAATCGGTGCAGGTCAACGCGACCGTGCGCAAGACCTCGGCCGGCGCGGCCGACAGCATCCCGGTGATCCCGGTGACCAACCTGGCCCGCGCAATGCGCGATCTCCAGCAACAAGGTGTATGGATCTACGGCCTCGCTGGCGAAGCCGATGCGTCGCTGTACTCGATCGATCTGAAAGGCAACGTCGCCCTCGTCCTTGGCGGCGAAGCCGACGGCCTGCGCCGCCTGACCCGCGAGAACTGCGACCAGTTGGTCAAGATCCCGATGCCCGGCGGCAATGCGGCCAGCGGCGTGGAAAGCCTCAACGTCTCGGTCGCCTCGGGCGTGACCTTGTTCGAAGCGGTGCGTCAGCGCGGCGCGGCGTGAGATGAGCCTGTCGCTGGGCCGGGGCATGAACTGGCTGTGGCTGTTCCCGGCCATCGGCGCGGCGCTGCTGCTCGGCGCGATCGCGATCGCGGTGAACCAGCAGCGGTTCCAAGCGCAAGCGCTGCGCGCGCAGGGCGTGGTCGTCGACCATAGCTTCAGTCGCTCGGATGATTCCAGCGGCGGCACCTATTGCCCGATCGTGCGTTTCACCGCCGCCGACGGCCAGCAGATCGAATTCGCCGGCGGCGTGTGTTCGCAGCCTCGCGCCGAAAATGTCGGCGACACGGTGGCGGTGCTGTATCGCGGTGACGATCCGCACGACGCCAGGATCGATTCGTTCCTGACCCGTTGGCTCGCGGTGATGATCGTGGGCGGCCTCGGCGGCGTGTTTTTCGCGATCGGCCTGCTGGCGGTGGTGCCGGGTCTGCGAGGCCGCCGCATCGCGGCCGACTTGCGCGCGACCGGCGTGGCGATACAGGCCGACGTGGTCGAGGTGGCGCGCGACGGCTCGATCAAGGTCAATGGCCGCTCGCCGTGGCGGATTCACGCGCAATGGCGCGACCCGGCCAGCGGCAAGATCCATCTGTTTCGCAGCGACATGCTCTGGTTCGACCCGAGCGACTATGTCGGCGAGCACGTCAGTGTGTTGATCCGGCCCGGCAAGCCCAAGCGCTATTGGATGGACACGCGTTTTCTGCCCGAGCTGGCCTGAGCGCGGCGGCGGGCGGCCGCAGGGTTACATCCCGGTCATCGAAGGCCGCGGGGCGCGTGAGAAACTGCGCATCGCGAGGCGGGGACGACCCCGCTGTTGCAATCGCATCCGGGGACGGCCCCGTCGTTAATCTGGAGTCAGTCATGCCCTGGATCTTGCTCTTATTCGCCGGCCTGCTCGAAGTGGGCTGGGCGATCGGTCTGAAATACACCGAAGGTTTCACCAAACTCTGGCCCTCGCTCGGCACGGCCGCGGCGATGATCGTCAGCCTGGGTCTGCTCGGCCTGGCGATGAAGTCGCTGCCGGTCGGCACCGCTTACGCGATCTGGGTCGGCGTCGGCGCGGTCGGCACGGTCATTCTCGGCATCGTGCTGTTCAACGAGCCGGTCAATGCGCTGCGCATCGGCAGCATCGTGTTGATCATCGCCGGGCTGATCGGTTTGAAGCTGGCCTGATTGAAGCTGGCCTGATTGACGCTGGCCTGAGAGCGGGCTTGAAGGTCGATCTGGCGCGGCGCGATTGATCTCTCGTGCCGTCGTTCGATCATGCGAGCGCTATCGCAATGATGAAAACCCGACCGCCGGCCGGTTCGACGATCTGGCCGGCGGTTATTGTTGTCCGCACACTCAGGCCGTTTCCATCCAGGTGGGATGAATGAGCATCCGTGCCCGCGTCCATGCCGACAATCCGATCCTGCTCGATCTATGGCATCGATCGGTGCGTGCGACTCACGACTTCCTCGACGAGGACGAGATCGCGCGTTTGCTGCCGCAGGTGCGCGACCTGTATCTCGATGCTGTCGATGCCTGGGTTTACGAAGACATGGACGGCCGGCTGCTCGGTTTTATCGGCCTGTCGGGCACGCAGGTCGAGATGCTGTTTCTGGACCCGCGCTGGCGGGGGCAGGGCATCGGCACGCGCTTGCTCGATCACGCGCGCCAGTTGCGCGGCGCCTTGACCGTCGACGTCAACGAGCAAAATCCGCGGGCGCACGGTTTTTATCGGCGTTATGGCTTCACCGACATCGGCCGTTCGCCGGTCGATGCCCAGGGCCGCCCGTTTCCTTTGATCCACATGGCGCTGCAAGGCGCGAGCTGAGTCGGCGGCGCGGGCGTCTTCATGCCGATCGTCGCGACTGCGCTGTCGAAGCCGCGACTCACTCCAGGGCGTTGGCCAACAGCTCATCGAACCGGCGCGCGATATCGGCGATGGTCTGCGCCTTGTCCTGGCCGTTGATGATGCGCCGCGCTTCCTCGTAGTTCGGCAGTTGCCCGGGCTTGAAGTAGTGGTCGAGTTTCTTGCCGGTGAACCAGCCCTTCTTCATGCCCTCCATCGCGATCGCGTAGGCGATCTCGGGCTTCTTGGCGTCGTCGGGCTTGTTGAGCAGATCGATGCCGAGGATCTTGCCGGCGCGCTCGTAGTTGGCGCGGCCGGTCAGCTGCACGTAGCCGCGGCCGTGGAAGCGTGCGCCATCGCCCGCGCGGGTGTTGCCGAGCATCTTGCCTACGCGGGTGTCCGGGCCGTACAGGCGGTTGAAGCGCGCGTCGTCGCCGAACTCGTCGATCGGCCGCAGGGTGTGCGCGGTTTCCCACTTGAACGTCGCCAGGCAATACGCGATCTGATTGCGATGCACCGGATTGGAATTGAAACTGGCGTCCTGCTCGATGCGTCCGATCAAGAAGCGCAGCGCCTGCGCGAGGTCGTCGCGCAACGGTCCGAAGCGCTTGCGGTAACCATCGAGAAATTGCTCGTCGTCGAAAGCGAACATCCTGTCCTCCTGTCCATGATTGCCGGTCGTGCGCGCGGCGGGCGCGGCGCATGAGGGCGGTCGAGGCGGCGCGATGCCGCTCGATGTTCATTGAACGCGCGTGCTTTGGCGGGCAGGACAGCGGGGGATGTTGCGGCGGTGAAACATGTCGCGCCGGCTGTCGCGGGATGGCTCAGCTCAGGTCGTAGCGTTCGAGCACCACCAGCACGGCGGCATCGTATTGCCACAAGGTGGTGGTTCGATCGCATTCGGGGATCGGACATTCCGCCAGCGCCTCGCCCCAATGCAGCATCGTGGCCAGGTCAAGCCGCTGCTTCAGCGACGCGACCACGGCCCGACGCTGCGTTTCGCCGAAGAACGCGAACTGCTGCGCGTCCGGGTCGAGCGTGCGCGATGGAATGCTGCCGTCGAGCAGCCAGTGCCCGTCCCAGCCGATGTCCAGATACGTCGGGTTGTGCATGTGCTCGGGCTGCTGGCCGTCGAACAGCAGCGGCGCGGCGCCGGCGAGCCAGACCACGAACGCGCAACGCCATGCGGCGTCGTCGATGGCCAGCACCGAGGCGATCCAGTCGTCGATCGACTGCTCATCCAGGTAGCGCAGCACCAGGCAGCACGCGGCCGAGATCGCGTGGCCGGGATTGATCGCGTAGAAGCCGCTGCCGAGCGGTCGCAGCAGGGCGTCGCCGCCGCCGGCTTGCGCCTCGCTCCAGCACGGCGGCGCCATCAACCTGCGGCCGAGCGTGTCGAGCAGGTCGCGGCGGAACCCCGGATCGCGTCCGGGCAAGGCCGGGTCCAGGCAATGCACGAACACCGCGGTGACCAGCAGTTCGTAGTGGTCGCCGTCGTCGGCGCGCTCAAGGATGCGCGGCAGCAGAAAGTCGAACCACTCGCTCCATTCGTCGCTGTGGTCGAAACAGCGAGGGCCGCAGGTCAATGCGTCGAGCGCGTTATCTAGTTCGCGCCTGGACCAGGTCTGCGGATCGGGCTGCATCAGGCCGGTGTACATCGCCCGCTCGCCGCCCATGAACCAGGCTTCGCCCATCGGCGTTCGCGGGCGCGGCGCGCGTTCGCGCAGGCGCCGCAAGGCGTCGGCATCCGGGCCTTGGCCGGGAATCCATCGGTACGCGGGCGCAGTGGAAGGCACGCGGCGCTCCTTGCGCGGGCCGGTCAGGCGATCGCCGGCGGGTGGATCAGCCGCGCGGCCACGCGTTGACGATCTTGCAGAACAGCTCGGCGGTGCGCTGGGTGTCGTAGACGGCCGAGTGCGCTTCCTGCGCGTTCCATGACAGGCCGGCGGCCTGGACCGCGCGCGCGAGCACGGTCTGGCCGTAGGCGACGCCGGCCAGGGTCACGGTGTCGAACACGCTGAAGGGGTGGAAGGGATTGCGCTTGTGGCCGCTGCGGGCGACCGCGGCGTTGAGGAAGTTGAGGTCGAAATGGGCGTTGTGGCCGACCAGGATCGCGCGCTGGCAGCCGTGGCGCTTGACCGCCTCGCGCACCGGAGCGAACACCGCTTCCAGCGCCTGCCGCTCGGGCTTGGCGTCGCGGAACGGGTGGTCGATGTCGATGCCAGTGATTTCCAGCGATTTAGGGTCGATCAGGGTGCCGGGCGCGGGCACCACGTGGGCGCTGGCGATTTCGCCGGGCACGATCCGGCCTTCGCCGTCCAGTTCCAGCGGTTGCACCGCGATTTCCAGCAGCGCGTGCTTGTTCCAGTCGAAGCCGCCGGTTTCGACGTCGACGACGACCGGCAGGTAGCCGCGGAAACGGTTGGCCAGGGTGGTGAGGAAGGGCGCCGCGGTGGGCGCGGTCGCGGTCGGGCCGGTTTCGGTCATCGCGAAAGCCTAGCAGGTTGGGGCGAGGGCTTTGGCGCGTTCGGCTGAACCGGTGTTGTGAGTGTTTGTGTGCCGAGGTTAGGCCAGGACCTCGGTCTGAGGCCGTGATCAGGAGCGCAGTGGCGTCGTGGTTGCGGTGGCGTGGTCGCGGCTTGCGCCGCTCCTACAGGTTGGGACGAACCGGCGCGGGACGGCGTGGATGCGCTCAGGCTTCGGGATTCGCGGCGCGCGCAAAGACGATCACTCCGCTCGCGCGCATCTGCCGCAGCAAGCCATCGCCGAGCGCGAGGAAGGCGGCGCTGTCGTCGCTGCCGGCCTCCTGGGCCAGGGCCTGCAGTTGTTCGCGCGCACTCAGTTCCGGCGATTCGCCGATGCGTTCGACCAGGCGATAGGCCAGCGGGCTGAGTTCGGAAAAACGCACGTCGCCGTCGGCTTCGCGGCGCAGCAGGACCAGGGTCGGCGTCGCCGGCGGCTGGTCGGGCTGGTAGTCGGGGCCGAGCCGATGCACGGGCCAGGCATAGGCCAGTGGCCATGCCAGCGGCGACAGCCGCGGGTGATGGTCCAGCAGTTCGTCGTCGCTGATTGCGACTTCGTCTTGCGGCGCGACCGCGTCGCTGAGTTGCAGCGCCAGTTCGACCCACTCGTAGTGCGCGAGTTCGGGCAGGAAGGGCGGGATGGCGTCGTCGTCGGGACCGTTGCCGTCGAGATCGTCCAGGTAGCGCAGGAACTCGCGCGCGATCTCGGCGAACAACGGGGTGCGGCAGCGGTAGTCGCGATAGAAATCGCGCACGAGCCGTTGCCAGCGTTGCTCGCCCAGCAGTTGGCTGATGACCGGAAAATTGCCCGACAGCAACCCCAGGATGTTGTTGAACAGCAGCTCGCGATAGATCCCCAGGCGCCGGTCCTCGATGCCTTGCGGCGCCGGGCTGGCCTGCGGATCGCGCAGATGCCGGGTCAGTTCGAATTGCTGCGCGCGCAGGCGCGAGGGGGCCTCGTTCATGGCTCAGGCGCGCGCGCGGCGGGCCGGGCTGGCCGCGGCCTGGCTCGATTCGCTCAGCACCCGGCGCACGATCCGCAGTTCGTCGACCAGTTCTTCGTAGGGCGGGAAATTGAAATCGCGCTCGAGCAGGGTCGGGCGCGCGCCGAACATGCGGTAGGCATCGCCGAGCAGCGACCAGACTTCGTTCTTCACCGGCGCGCCGTGGGTGTCGACCTTGAGATCGTCGGCTTCGTCGTAATGGCCGGCGACATGGATATAGGCGATGCGCTCGTGCGGCATCGCCTGGATGAATTCGCGTGCGTCGTAACGATGGTTGATCGAATTGACGTAGACGTTGTTGACGTCGAGCAGCAGGTCGCAATCGGCCTCGGCCAGGATCGCGCGGGTGAATTCGATCTCGCTCATCTCCTGGTGCGGAGCGGCGTAATAGGACGCGTTTTCCACCGCGATGCGGCGGCCGACGATGTCCTGGGTACGGCGGATGCGCGCGGCGACGTGATGCACGGCTTCCTGCGTGAACGGAATCGGCAGCAGGTCGTACAGATGGCCGTCGTCGCTGCAATAACTCAGGTGTTCGCTGTAGCAGGCCACGCGGTGTTCGTCGAGAAAGCGACGCACCCGGGCCAGGAAGGTTTCGTCGAGCGGCTCGGTGCCGCCCAGCGACAGGGACAGGCCGTGGCAGACCAGCGGATGGCGCGAGGACAGGTCGCGCAGCGCTTCGCCGAAGCGGCCGCCGATGCCGATCCAGTTTTCCGGCGCGCATTCGAGAAAATCGAAGTCGCGTTCGGTCTCGGCGGTCGGCGCGGACTGCAGCGGGCTCAGCAGAGCCCGCCGCAGGCCAAGACCGACGGCATCGGGTTTCAAATTGCGCATGCCGTCCATCGTGTCAGCTCAGTGGCATATCAGACCGATTCGAAACGAATCAGACCGAACCGCCGCACTTGCCTTCGCCGCACTTGCCTTCACCGGCCTTCTTGGCCGCCGCTTCACCGGTCTTGACCGGCTTCGCGGCGTCCTTCTTGTCGCCGCCGCACTTGCCTTCACCGCACTTGCCTTCGGCGTGCTTCTTCTTTTCCGCGCCGCACTTGCCTTCGCCGCACTTGCCCTCGGCGTCCTTCTTCTTGTCGCCGCCGCAGCTGCCTTCCTTCGCTTTCTTGTCGGCGCCACAGCTGCCTTCGGCCGTCTTGGCGGTGTCGGCGGCGGCCTTGGCGTCGGCGGCCTTTTCGGCGGCCGGCGGAGCCTGCTGGGCGCCGAGCAGGTAGCCCTGCGACAGATCGCTCATCGCGAACGCGGAAGCCGACAGGCTCAGACCGCCGATCAGGGTGGCGCCGAGGGCGAGGGCGAGGGGCTTCTTGATTTGCTTGGACATGGATGACTCCTGTGGCGATGAGGGCGGAGGATGGTCCGCCGTTGGAATAACGGTCCAGTGTGCCGGGTTCCGTCAGATCGGGTTGTGCTTGAAACGCGATGGATGCGGTCGAGCTGTTGGGTGATACGACTTCGGTACGAACATGGATGCAGCGGGGCGACGGCGGTCGACGGGCGCGGCCGTCGACGATCGCGGCCTGTGACTGGCGCGGCCTTCAACCAGCGCGCGCGTCAACAAGCCAGGTACTCGCGGGCGAGCAGCCGCGCTCTGTGCAAACGCGATTTCACCGCTTCGCGGGTCAGGTCGAGCTGTTCGCCGATTTCGGCGATGGTCAGCCCTTCCAGGTCGCGCAGCAGGATGATGTGGCGGTAATGCGCGGGCAGCGATTCCAGCGCGGCGGCGACATCATGCCGCCACTCGGCCGGTTCGTGGCTCACCATCGGCGCGATGTTGTCGCTGATCGCAGCGCCGCTGAGCATGCGCCGGCCGCGCTTGAGCCGATTGCATTCGCGCTTGACGATGCGGAAGGTCCACGACACGAAGCATTCGAGTACGCGCAGATCGCGCAGCTTGCGCGATACGGTGAACAGGCTTTCCTGGACCGCGTCCTCGACGTCGTTGATGACGCAGTGATACTCGGCGTAACGGCGCAGGTCCTGGCGCGAGTGCACCAGCACCCGTTCCAATGCGGCCGTGTCGCCCGAGCGGGCGGCTGCCAGATCACCGTTGGCCATCGATAGCGTCATGCCGGGCTGTCCTCCTGAGTTCCCAAAAATACACTGCAGCGTGGCGCTGCGGACATGTACCAAGAGTTTAGGACGAGGCGAACGGATTCGCGCTTCCGCGGCGATGCGCCGAAATTGTTTAGAACGGGTTAAGCCGGGTTTGGCTGTAACCGTTTGCAGCCTTTGTTTGCAAGGCTCGGACGCATGCGCGTCGAAGCGCCGCGCGAGACGGCGAAGGCGCCGATCGGCGGGACGCGTTGGAGGGTTGGCGCCGGCCGGGGCGGGCGATGCGCCGTTGCTGCACTGCAACGTGCGCGAAAACGGCCGCTTGGTCGGACCGCTCGCTTCGGTGGCCGGGGTGAGGCCGCCCGGCAAACTGACTCGTCGGAGCGAGGCTTGTCGGAGCGAGGCTGGGTGCGCGGGGTCTCGCCGGACGGGTTTCAGTCTCGGCGGTTCGAACCTCGCCGCGCGGACGCTCGCGACGCTCGATCGAAACAAGGACGGGGCCGAAGCCCCGTCCGTAACGGCATCCGGCGACGCGGGCTTACAGCGCGCCGGTGGTGTTGGTGTCGTCGCGCTTCTCGCGCGGGGGCAGCAGTTCTTCGCCCTTGACCAGGAACCACACGTTCTCGGCGATGTTTGTGGCGTGGTCGCCGATGCGCTCGATGTTCTTGGCCATGAACAGCAGATGGGTGCAGGCGGTGATGCTGCGCGCGTCCTCCATCATGTAGGTCAGCAATTCGCGGAACAGGCCGGTGTAGGCGGTGTCGATCTCGGCGTCGCGCGCGCGCACCTTTTGCGCGAGTTCGATGTCGTTGTCGCGGTACGCGCTCAGCACGTCGCGCAGTTGCTTGACCGCGAGCGTGCCCAGCGCATGCAGGCCGGCGACGTGCGGCAGCGGCGGCGACAGGTTCAGCGCGGTGGAGCGCTTGGCGACGTTGGCGGCGTAATCGCCGACGCGTTCGATGTCGGAGGCGATGCGGATCGCGGCGAGGATCTCGCGCAGATCGCGCGCCATCGGCCCGCGCAGCGCCAGCTTCATCACGTCGTGGCTGATTTCCTGCTCGAGCGCGTCGATCGCCTCATCGTTGGCGATGATGCGCTCGGCGGCCTTGTCGTCGCGGCGCTGGACCACGTCGAGCGCGGCTTCCAACTGCGAAGCGGCCATCTCGCCCATGCGCAGGGTTTCGTCGAGCAGGCGGCGCTGCTCGTCGTCGTAGCTTTTGACGATGTGGTCGTGCATTTGGGTGCTCATATTAATGCCGAGATTCGGGAATCGGGATTCGGGATTGGAAAAAGCAAGGCGATCTGCTCGGGATCGGCGGAGGCGGGGAAGCGATCGCTTTTGCGAATCCCGAATACCGAATCCCTAATCTCGGGTCGCTTCAACCGAAGCGGCCCGTTATGTAGTCTTCCGTCTGCTGCTTGGTCGGCTGCGAGAAGATCTGCTCGGTCGGACCGTGTTCGATCAGGTCGCCCAGGTACATGAAGGCGGTGAAGTCGGACACGCGCGCGGCCTGCTGCATGTTGTGGGTCACGATCGCGATGGTGTAGTCCTTCTTCAGCTCTTCGACCAGTTGCTCGATGCGACTGGTCGAGATCGGGTCGAGCGCCGAGGTCGGTTCGTCGAGCAACAGCACCGACGGCTTGAGCGCCACCGCGCGCGCGATGCACAGGCGCTGCTGCTGGCCGCCGGACAGGCCCAGCGCGCTCTGGCCCAGCTTGTCCTTGACCTCGTCCCACAGCGCGCCTTGACGCAGCGCGTGTTCGACGCGGTCGTTCATTTCCGACTTCGACAATTTCTCGTGGTGGCGAATACCGTAGGCCACGTTCTCGAAGATCGTCATCGGGAACGGCACGGGCTTTTGGAACACCATGCCGACCTTGCTGCGCAGCCGGTTCATCGGGTACTTCGGATCGAGGATGTTCTCGCCGTCGAGGATCACCTCGCCGCGCGCCTCCAGCTTCGGGTACAGCGCGTAGATGCGGTTGAAGATGCGCAGCAGGGTCGACTTGCCGCAACCCGACGGGCCGATCAGCGCGGTGACCTGCTTCTCCGGGATGTCCAGGTTGATCGACTTGAGCGCGTGGAACTTGTCGTAATAGAAGTCCAGGCCGCGCGCGGAGAGCTTGACCGGCGAAGCGCCGACCACGGCCGCGGCGCGGTCGGGGGTGGCGACGGAGATACGTGCATCGTTCATGGCCGGGGTCCGGGCAACGGGTTGATTCGAGAGGTCAGTCATTGGCGATCCGATTGCGCAACACGAGGGCGCGGGCGAGCAGGCTGACGACGAGGACGAAGAAGGTGAGCACCAGGGCGCCGGCCCAGGCCAGGGTCTGCCAGGTTTCGTAGGGGCTGCCGGCGAATTGGTTCATCACCACCGGCACGCTGGCCATCGGCTGCATCACGTTGTGGCTCCAGTACTGGTTGCCGAACGCGGTGAACAGCAGCGGCGCGGTTTCGCCGCTGATGCGGGCCAGCGCCAGCAGCACGCCGGTGACGATGCCGGCCGAGGCGCTGCGGTACAGCACCTGCACGATCACCTTCCATTGCGGCACGCCCAGCGACAACGCCGCTTCGCGCATCTGCGCCGGCACCAGCCGCAGCATTTCGTCGGTGGTGCGCACCACCACCGGCAGCACGATGAAGGCCAGCGAGATCGCACCGGCCAGGGCCGAGAAGTTACCGCCGGTCTGCATCACGATCAGGGTGTAGACGAACAGGCCCAGCACGATCGACGGCGCCGACAGCAGGATGTCGTTGACGAAGCGCACCACCGTGCCGATCTTGCGCCCGGCGCCGTATTCGGCGAGCCAGGTGCCGGCGGCGATGCCGAGCGGGGTGCCGATCACGATCGCGATCACACACATCACCGCGCTGCCGAAGAAGGCGTTGAGCAGGCCGCCTTCCTGCATCGGCGGCGGCGTGTTCTGGGTGAACAGCGCGATGTTGATGCCGCCCAGGCCCTTGGCGAGCAGGGTGTAGAGAATCCAGCCGAGGAAGAACAGGCCGAATGCGGCCGCGGCGCAGGCGAGGATCACGGCGACGGTGTTGACGATGCGGCGGCGGCCGTACATCGAATCGGCGACGCGATGGCGGCGCTGGGTGTCGGCATCGACGGTCTTGGCGACGGTGCTCATCAGTTGCCCTCCTTGCGCGAGAGCTGCATCAGCATGAAGCGCGCCGCGGCGAGCACGACGAAGGTCACGATGAACAACACGAAGCCGAGCAGCAGCAGGGCCGAGCGGTAGGTCTCGGTGGCTTCGCCGAAGTCGTTGGCGATCAGCGCGGCGATGGTGGTGCCCGGTTCCAGCAGCGAGGTCGAGAAGTTGACCGAGTTGCCGATCACGAACGCGACCGCCATGGTCTCGCCGAGCGCGCGGCCCAGGCCGAGGAACACGCCGCCGATCACCGCCGAGCGGGTGTAGGGCAACACGATGTCCCAGCTCACTTCCCACTTGGTCGAACCCAGCGCGTACGCCGATTCCTTCAGGCGGGTCGGCACGGTCAGGAACACTTCGCGCATGACCGAGGAAATGAACGGGATCACCATGATCGCCAGGACGATGCCGGCGGTGAGCATGCCGATGCCGAGCGGCGGTCCCTGGAACAGGCTGCCGATCACCGGCAGGGTGCCGACGTTGTCGTTGAGCCAGGGGGTGACGTACTCGGTCATCACCGGCACCAGCACGAACAGGCCCCACATGCCGTAGATGATCGAGGGAATGCCGGCCAGCAGCTCGATCGCGGTGCCGATCGGACCGCGCGCCCAGCGCGGCGCGACCTCGGTCAGGAAGAAGGCGATGCCGAAGCTGATCGGCACGGCGATGATCATCGCGATCATCGCGGTGACGACGGTGCCGTAGATCGGGACCAGCGCGCCGTAGTGGTTCTCGACCGGGTTCCATTCGGTGGTGATGAAGAAATCGATGCCTTCCTCGGCCAGTACGTGGCGGCCGCCCCACAGCATCGACAGCGCCGCGCTGGCCAGCGCGATCAACACGAAGACGACGGTGGCGGTCAGTACGTAGCGGAACAGGCGATCGTTGCGCGCATCTTTGCCGTCGCGGCTGGTGCTGCCGGTATGGGCGGGTAGGGCGGTCGCGTTCATTGCGAGATGGGGTCCGTCGTGGCCGGGCTTGCGGTGGCGGGCTTGGTTCTGCGCGTGGGGCGGGTGCTGCGGAGAGGCGAAGGAGCTACAGATGCGGGAGTTCGTAGGCGGCGCCGCGAGCGTTTTTTGCTCGTCATTGCCGCGAACGCGGGCTCTGCTTTACTTCGGCGTGGCCGAATATCCAGCGACTTAAAACTATTGCGGTGTTGCGTTTGCCGTCATCCCCGCGAAGGCGGGGATCCAGGGCTTCATCGCGACGGGTCTCTCACGTGGAGGGACGCGTCGTTCTGAAGCAGGCGGGGTTGCGCTGAAGGCTCTGGATCCCCGCTTTCGCGGGGATGACGTTCTGGCAAAGCCGCGTCCGCAAAGCGGACGCGGGCCGATGCGTCACTTGAACTCAGCCGCCCAATACGCCTCGATCTGCTTGACCAGTTCCGGCGGCAGCGGCACGTAGTCCAGCGCCTGCGCCTGCGCCTGGCCGTTCTCGAACGCCCACTTGAAGAAGGCGCGGGTGTCGGCGCTGCGCTTGGCGTCCTTGGGCTGCTTGTACATCAGGATGAAATTGGTCGCGGTGATCGGCCAGGACTTCTCGCCGGTGGCGTTGGTGATCACCAGGTTGAAGTCCTTGGCGCTCGCCCAGTCGGCGGTCGAGGCCGCGGCCTGGAAGGCTTCGGCGCTGGGCTGCACGAACTGACCGGCCGCGTTCTGCAACTGGGTGTGGGCCATCTTGTTCTGCAGCGCATAGGCCAGTTCGACGTAGCCGATCGAACCCTTGATCTGCTTCACGTACGAAGCCACGCCTTCGTTGCCCTTGCCGCCGACGCCGCCGGGCCACTGCACCGAGGTGCCTTCGCCGACCTTGGCCTTCCAATCCGGGCTGACCTTGGACAGGTAGTTGGAGAAGTTGAAGGTCGTGCCCGAACCGTCGGAGCGGTGCACGATGTTGATCTTCACGTCCGGCAGGGTGGTGCCCGGGTTGGCCGCGGCGATCTTGGGATCGTTCCACTTCGACACGGTGCCCAGGAAGATGTCGGCCAGCAGCGGGCCGGTCAGGCGCAGCTTGCCGGCTTCGATGCCGTCGACGTTGACCACCGGCACCACGCCGCCGATCGCCGAGGGGAACTGGCCCAGGCCGGCGGCGGCGAGCTCTTCGCTCGGCAGCGGCTTGTCGGAGGAGCCGAAATCGACCGTGCCGGCCTTGATCTGGGCGATGCCGCCGCCCGAACCGATCGACTGGTAGTTGACCTTGGCGCCGGTCGACTTGTTGTAGTCGTCGGACCACTTGGACAGCAGCGGGAAGATGAACGTGGCGCCGGCGCCGGTGATCTGCGCGGCGACCTGGTCGCCCGCGGGGGCGGCTGCGTCGGTCTTGGCTTCACCGGCCGGGGCCGGGTTCTGCTGGCCGCCGCACGCGGCGGCGGCCAGCGCGATGGCGAGGGAGAGGACGGCGATACGGACCGGCGAAGATTTCATGCGGTGCTCCATCAAGGGGGCCGGCATGGGCGCCGGCTGGGCTGGCGCCATTTGATGATCTTTTTGTTACACGGCTATGACACGGATTCGTCACGAATCTGTAGTGAAAGGCCGGGCGGGGTGCTGGAGGTCGCGGTTTTGCGGGTTTTGGGCGGCGCGGACGGTAACAAACGCGCGATGCGTGGGGGCTGGAGCGGCCCTCATCCGGCCCTTCGGGCCACCTTCTCCCGCGGGCGGGAGAGGGGTTGGGTCAGCCGGCGGGCGCCACAGCGTATGCCTTGCCCAAACGCGCACTGAGCCCCTCTCCCGCTCGCGGGAGAGGGGACGGGGTGGGGGCCGCAAAAACAAAACGGGCCCGAAGGCCCGTTTCATCCGATCACTGCAATTGAAAACCGATCTCCCCCGATCTGAAGGATCCCCCGGACCCGACGATCGGTCGGATCAGTAATTCATGCTCGTGGTCCAGTAGGTCTCGATCTGCTTGACCAGCGTGTCGGGCAGCGGCACGTAGTCCAGCGTCTTGGCCTGCGCGTCGCCGTTGGCGTACACCCAGCGGAAGAATTCCTTGGCGTTCTTGGCGCCTTCGGCGTTCTTGGGCTGCTTGTACATCAGGATGAAGTTGGTCGCGGTGATCGGCCAGGAGTTCTCGCCCGGCGCGTTGGTCATGACCAGGTAAAAGTCTTTGGACTCACCCCACTGCGCACTGGCCGCCGCCGCGGCGAACGTCTCGTCGGTCGGCAGCACGAACTTGCCGTCGGCATTCTTCAGGCGCGAATACGCCATCTTGTTCTGCAGCGCGTACGACAGCTCGACATAGCCGATGCCGCCCTGGATCTGCTTGACGTAAGCGGCCACGCCTTCGTTGCCCTTGCCGCCGATGCCGATCGGCCACTTGACCGCGGTGCCTTCGCCGACCGAGCTCTTCCACTCGCCGCTGACCTTGGACAGGTAGTTGACGAAGTTGAAGGTGGTGCCCGAACCGTCGGAGCGGTGGACGACGGTGATCTTCTTCGCCGGCAGCGGCACGCCGCCGTTGAGCGCGACGATCGCCGGGTCGTTCCACATGGTGATCTTGCCGAGGAAGATGTTGGCGAGGGTCTCGCCGTCCAGCTTCATCGCGCCCGAGGCCACGCCGGGGACATTGAGCACCGGCACCACGCCGCCGATCACCGACGGGAACTGGGCCAGGCCGAACTTGGCCAGTTCATCGGGCTTGAGCGGCGCGTCGGACGAGCCGAAATCGACCGTGCCGGCCTTGATCTGGGCGATGCCGCCGCCGGAACCGATCGACTGGTAGTTGACCTTCTTGTTGGTGGCCTTGGCGTAGTCGGCCGACCACTTGGACATCACCGGGTAAACGAAGGAAGCGCCGGCGCCAGTCACGTCGGCGGCCTGCGCGTTGAACGCGAAGGCGGCGGCCAGTGCAAGCGCGGTGACGCGGAACGAACGGGTATTGAACACGATGAGGCTCCTGGAGAGAGACGGCTGGCACGAATCCGTTGTGGCGCATTGCATAACGGTTCGATGTCAGTCGCGAGTCGGAAACATGACGAACGCGTGACTTGCTCCCCGATCCGATCCCGGCCGTCGCGCGATCGGCGGCGGACGAGCCCGGCGATGCGCGGCGATCGGAAAAATAAGGGCGCGGCACCGGCCGCGCCCTTGAACGATCGGTGCCGATCGAGGGGGAGAGATGTACGGTCTGATGCGATGAAGCGGTGCGGCTTACCAGTAGAACTGGAAGCGCGCCGACAGGATGTTCGGGCTGTCGTCGACGACGCGGTTGAAGGTACGGCTGTTGTAGACCGGGTTCTGCGAGTAGGTCGCGCTGGTGCGGCCGATGTAGCGCGAGCTGTCGACGACCGAGTAGTCGAGCATGAACTTGAAGTTCGAGCGCCAGTACCAGTTCACGCCGACGGTCCAGGCGTCCATCTCGCCGCCGAGCACGCCGTCGACGATCGGAGCGGCGGTCGGGGTCGCACCCGGGCGCAGCGAGCCGTCGTTCAGATCGATCTTGTCGTAGCGCACGGCGAGCTGCCACATGCCGGTGGAGGGCTCATCGGGCAGCGGGGTGGACGGCACGCCGGCCTTGTAGCCCCAGGTTTCGCCGGTGATGTTCCACACGCCGCTGACGTAGAAGCTGTCGGTGGTGTAGTCCTTGCCGGTCAGGGTGGCGGTCTTGTAACGGCCGATCTTGCTCTGCATGTACTCGGCCTGCAGCTTGAACGGGCCGTGCACGTACATGGCTTCGGCGCCGACGATGGCCTGGCGATCGAGGTTGGTCAGGGTGCCGCTGTCGACCAGGCGGCCGCCGGCGAGGTCGGCCTGCGGACGGGCGCGGATGCGCAAGCTGTCCTTGGTCACGCCGGTGTTGCCTTCCAGCTCCGCTTCCAGGTTCACGTACGACAGACCCAGGTGCAGGATGTTGCCCTTCTCGTTGATCGGGGCGAAGGTGCCGCGCAGGCCGTAGCCGTCGCCGCGCTTGAGATTGCGGGTCAGCTCGTCGCCGAAGTAGCTGGCGGTGATGCTCCAGTCTTTGCTGCCGTAGCTGTAGGCGGCGCCGACGCGGCGGGCGATGCCGAAGGTGTTGGTCACCATCGCCTTGGAGATGAAGTCGTTGTTCTTGGTCGAGGACAGCTCTTCCAGGCTGTTGGGCTGCTTGAACTGACCGAACTGGACGTAGTGGTTGGCGTCGCCGCCGAGCTTGTACTTGAGGTTGACGTCGAGGAACTTGTCGGCCTTGGCGTCGTAGCCGGCGACCCATTCGAAGTTGCCCGGGCCCTTGCCCTTGAGCACCAGTTCGGCGCGGCGCAATTCGTTGTCGGTATCCTTGCCGTCGGGCAGGTCGCCGTTGAGGTTCAACACGTCGCTGTTGAAGTCGTTGTAGTCGCCCTGGAGCAGACCTTCGAAGGTGACTTCCGAGTCGCCGATGACGTCGAGTGCGATTTCAGCATGCGCGGCGGGCGCCGACAGAGCGGCGAACAACGCGACGGCAAGGGTGGTGCGGGAGAGTTTCATTGGTCTAGCCCTGAGGCGTGGAGAGATGCCGCGCAGGCTAGGGTGTGAAAGTTGCGTAAATGTGACAGAACTGACTTATTTCGCGGGCATGACGTTGCGATGACGCTCGCGCAACCGCGGCATGTCGGTTGCAAACACGTTGAAAATCAAGCCGCTACGGGCTCCGGATCGCCTGGCGTCTTGTCCGGGAAGCGACAAAGATCACGGATGACACAATGCGGGCAATCGGGTTTTCGTGCCTTGCAAACGTAACGTCCGTGCAGAATCAGCCAGTGATGCGCGTCCTGCAGGTAGCGTTCGGGAACAACTTTGAGCAGTGCTTGTTCGACCGCGACCACATCCTTGCCGGGCGCCAGTCCGGTCCGGTTCGACACCCGGAAGATGTGCGTGTCGACCGCGATGGTGGGTTCGCCGAACGCGGTGTTGAGCACGACGTTGGCGGTCTTGCGGCCGACCCCGGGCAATGCTTCGAGCGCGGCGCGATCGCGCGGCACGTCGCCGCCGTGCAGGTCGATCAGTTGTTGCGACAGCGCGACCACGTTCGCGGCCTTGGTGTTGAACAGACCGATCGTGGCGATGTAGGGCTTGAGGCCGTCGACGCCGAGCGCGGCGATCTGCCGCGGCGTATTGGCGATCGGAAACAACTTGCGAGTGGCCTTGTTGACGCCGACGTCGGTCGCCTGCGCCGACAGCGCGACCGCGACCAGCAGTTCGTACGGCGTGCTGTATTCGAGTTCGGTGGTCGGATGCGGGTTGAGCGATTGCAGGCGCGAGAACATTTCCTCGATCTGCGGCGGGCTCAGGCGCGCGCTGGGTTTTTCGCGCTGGGCCGGGGGCTTGGCCGCGGGTTTGCTCGCCGATTTGCTTGCAGCCTTGCCGGTCGAAGCGCCGCCGAGGGTATGCGCAGGCTTTTTCGCGGCCTTTTTCGCGACAGCTTTCTTGGCGGCGGATTTGCTTGCGGCGGATTTAACCGTCGCCGACTTTGGCTTGGCGTCAGTTGCCGCCGCGGATTTTTTCGCCGCGACGTTCTTGCCGGCCGTGTGCGCGGCGGACGAGGTTGACTTGGCTGGCGACTTGGCTGGCAAAGGCTTGGGCATGCGGGTTGGTGGGATCAGGTCGGTCCGCGTTGCGCGGCTTTGGCCTTGGCGCGCGCGAGCGCGGCCGCGGCCGCGGAGGGCAGGGCCGGACGCGGTGGCGTCGGCGCGGCGTCGGCCGCATTAATAAGGTTGCCGGTGGCTGCATTGCTCGCGGGTGTCACGGCCGCCGTCGCGCCCGCGCGTTGCGCGGCGCGTTCGTCGGCGCGGCGTCGCAGGCGCGCATCGCGGGCGCGGTAGCGTTCGCGCGCAGCCAAGGCGCGCAGCCGTTGCTCGCGCGCGTCGCGCGTGGCCTGCGTGCATTGCGCTGTGCAATGCGCGCAGACCGGCGCGTACTCGTCCTGCAACAGGCCGAGTGTGATCGCGCGATCCAGATCGTCCAGCGCCAGCGCCAGCGCGATCGCGTGCGCCGCCGCGCCGCTCGGGTCGGCGCAGCCGCAGGCACAGATCGCGGAGACGACGGCCACGGCGCGACTCAGGTGCCGTTGAAGGCCGGCTTGCGGCGTTCCAGGAACGCGGTCGTGCCTTCGCGCATGTCGTCGGTCGAGAACATCAGGCCGAACTGCGCGGTTTCGTATTCGAGGCCTTCCTCGATCCCGCATTCGCCGCCGACCGCGACGCAGTCGAGCACGCCGCGCAGCGCCAGCGGCGCCGAGGCGGCGAACTGCTCGGCCAACTTGTAGGTCTCGGTTTCCAGATCGGCCGCGGGCACGACCCGGTTGACGATGCCCAACTCCTTGGCGCGCGCCGCATCGATCGGCGTACCGACCAGGCACAGCTCCAGGGTCGCGGCGCGCCCGGCCAGGCGCAGCAGGCGCTGGGTGCCGCCGAAGCCGGGAATCAGCCCGAGATTGATCTCCGGCTGGCCGATCTTGGCGCTGTCCGCGGCGATGCGCAGATGGCAGCCCATCGCCAGTTCCAGCCCGCCGCCCAGGGCGAAACCGTTGATCATGCCGATCACCGGCTTGGGCATTTTCTCGATCCGGCGCATCAGTTTCTGCCCGCGCAGGGAGAAATCGCGGCCCTGGACCGGGCTGAGGGTGTTCATTTCCGATATGTCCGCGCCGGCGACGAAGGCTTTCGGGCCGGCGCCGGTCAGGATCACCGCGCGTACCGACGGGTCGTTGGCGGCGGCTTCGAACGCCGCCAGCAGGGCGTCCAGGGTCGCGGCATTAAGCGCGTTCAGCTTGTCCGGACGGTTGACGGTGATCTGGCGCACGGCGCCGCGATCGGCGACGAGAAGGGGCGATTCGGTCATGTGATGGCCGTAGGATGTCGGGAAAGGGGGGGATGTGATCGCCGTGGAACTCCGGGCCTGGGGCGCGGTCAGATCCGGGGGCGTCAGTGGCGGTTAAGCGCTGCCGCCGGTATCCTAACCCGTCCTGTTGCGGCCTTACGACCGAACCGGGCTTTACCTATCGGGGCTTTGGAAACTGCCCCCAGCTGATCGGAACGGCCTCGCGCCTTCCGTGCCACCACCGGAGATTCCACCGAATGAAGTTGCGTTTGATTGCTGCCGCCGTCGCAGCCCTGGCACTGACCGCCGGCAACGCCGTCGCGCAGGACACTTCGTCCGAGAAGGGCAAGCTGAGCTACGCGCTCGGTTACGACCTCGGCCGCAACGCCGTGGAGAGCGGCGAACAAGTCGATGTGAACACGATCGTCAAGGGCCTGCAGGACGGCTACGCGAAGAAGCAGCCCGCGGTCGCGGTCGACCAGCTGCGCACCGCGGTGCAGAACATGCAGAAGCGCCAGCAGGACAAGGCCAAGGCCGAGTGGGACAAGGCCGCCGCCGAGAACAAGACCAAGAGCGACACCTTCATCAACGCCAACAAGGCCAAGGCCGGCGTGAAGGTGCTGCCGAGCGGCGTGCAGTACCGCGTGATCGACGCGGGCAGCGGCGCCAAGCCGACCCAGTCCAGCACCGTCGCGCTTGAAGTCGCCGGTCCGTTCCCGTTCGGCGAGCGTCCGGCGCAGGCGCGTCCGGCCAATGCGATCCCGTCGATCAAGGTCAGCGAGATCGAAATGGCGGCGATGCGCGAAGTGCTGCTGCAGATGCCGACCGGCGCGAAGTGGGAAGTGACCCTGCCGTCGGCGCAGGCCTACGGCGCCGACCCGCGTACCCCGTATCCGCCGAACGTGGCGGTGCAGTTCGAAATCAAGCTGGTCAGCGTCAAGTAAGACCGGCGCGAACGAAAGTGTGATGCGCTTGCGCCGGCATGTCCGGCGCAAGTCGTTTCTGGGGTCCGGCGATGAGTGAGCGGTCATCCGCTCGCGCGCCGCGCCGATATTCCGATCTGCTTGCCGGCGCGCCGGCAGGGCTTTACCCCGCCGTGTCGCCAGGCAGAATGGCGGCATGGCCTCGGTGGACGATATGACGACTTTTCGCGCGGTGCTGAGCCCGTGCATCGGCATTTGCCAACTCGGCGACGACGGCCTGTGCGAGGGCTGCCTGCGCACGACCGCGGAAATCGCGCGCTGGTCGCAGATGAACGACGACGAGCGCCTGCGCCTGATGGAGGATGTGTTGCCGCTGCGCGAGTCGAGGGTTCGATGAGCGGGGCCGCATCCGATTCGGGTTTCGACGGGGCTCTTTTTGATAGGAATTTCCTCGACGGTGATTCGCGCGCGCGCACCCGCCTGATCGCTGCGCTGCATCCGCTCGATGCCGCGCCCGAGAGCGACGGCTGGAACCTCGACGATCTGACCGACCTGCTGCCGGCCGACGCGCTGCGCGCGCAAGCCGCGGTGCTGGTCGGCCTGGTGCCGCGCGGCGACGGCGTGCAGGTGCTGCTGACCCGCCGCACCGACGGTCTGCGCCAGCACGGCGGTCAGGTCAGTTTTCCCGGTGGCCGCATCGAGCCCGACGACGAGGACGCGGTCGCCGCGGCCTTGCGCGAGACCGAGGAAGAGATCGGCGTGCCGCCGGCGTTGATCGCGCCGCTGGGTTTTCTCGATCCGCTGGTGACCATCACCGGGTTCCGGGTGCTGCCGCTGGTCGCGGTGATCGATGCGGACTATGTCGCGCGGCCCGATCCCAATGAAGTGGCGCAGGTGTTCGAAGTGCCGCTCGATTTCCTGCTCGATCCGGCCAACCTGACCACCCGCACCCTGGATTACAAGGGCCGCGCGCGACATGTGTTGGAGTACCGCTATCCAACCCAGCGCATCTGGGGCGCGACGGCGTCGATGCTGTTGAATCTGCGACAACGACTGGAGACGACGCGATGAGCGACTGGACCACGCTGGTATCGGCCGAAGACCTGGCGGCCGCGCTGGGCAACAAGGATCTGATCGTCGTCGACACGCGCACCTCGCTGACCGATCGCGCCGCGAGCGAGCAGGCTTATCGTCAGGCGCATATCCCGGGCGCGCGTTACGCCGACCTGGATCGCGACCTGTCGGATCACCGCAAGACCACCGGCGGCCGCCATCCGTGGCCGGACGCGGCCGATTTCACCGCGACTCTGGGCCGCTGGGGTATCACCCCGCAGCACCAGGTCGTCGTCTACGACAGCGCCGATGGTGCACTGGCCGCTTCGCGTCTGTGGTTCCTGCTGCGCGTGCTCGGCCATCGCCGCGTGGCCGTGCTCGACGGCGGCTGGCAGCGCTGGAGCGCGCTCGGTCTGCCGAGCGATGCCGAGATTCCCACGCCGCAACCGACCCAGTACGAAGCCAGCTTCGATGCGCGCCGCCTGCTCGACGCGCAGGACGTACGCGGCCTGCTCGACTCGGGCGGGCTGTTGATCGATGCGCGCGCGGGCGAGCGTTTTCGCGGCGAAGTCGAACCGCTGGACCGCGTCGCCGGCCACGTGCCTGGCGCGCGCAATCGCGCCTATGCGCTCAACCTCGACGACGGGCGTTTCAAGTCGCCGGAGGTGTTGGCGGCTGAATTCGCGCCCTTGTTCGATGGCCGCGAACCGTCGCAGGTCGCGGCGATGTGCGGCTCGGGCGTTACCGCCTGCCACCATTTGCTGGCGATGTCGCATGCCGGGTTCGACGGGGCGGCGTTGTATACCGGATCGTGGAGCGGCTGGATCGAGGATTCGCAGCGGCCGATTGCGACTGGCGACAGCTGAGCGGGCGGAGTAGCGCGCCGCGATCCGATCGAAAACGATCTACCACTTCCCTTGTTGCGACGAACGCTACCTGTAGGAGCGGCGCAAGCCGCGACCGTCATGCAGCCGTTCGCGCCGTCGCTGGCCGAAGGATAATTGCCCTAACTGCGCGGTAGTGATTTGCGCCGTAGTCGCGGATTCGCGGTCGCGGCTTACGCCGCTCCTACAGTTTGGGACCGGACTGGCGTCGGATTTGAGTTGCGAGCATGGCCTTTGATGGGCGTTCATGCCGTGCGATCGCGGTAGTCCCGTGTGAGAACGACACCGCTATGCAAAACACACCGCCCCAATCGCTCATACGATTTGCGCAATGTGCTAATTCCATTGCGTTACCGAAGTGACGCGCATCGCGTAATGGCGGCGTCACAGGCCGCACCCATCCTTGCGCCAAATTCGCACAGGGGGAGTGCGCACCATGTTGCGTGCCGTGGTTTTGCCGTTGCTGTTGTTGTTCGCGTCACTGTCGTCCCTGTTCGCCGCGCCCGCCCGGGCGCAGGACGCCGAACGCGTACGCATCCATGGTTCCAACACGCTCGCGCATGCGCTCGTGCCCACGTTGGCCGAAGCCTGGCTGCGCGATATCGGCTACACCGGCATCCGCAGCTCGCGTCCGCGCGCGTCGTTGACCGAAATCCATGCCAGCCGCGATGGCCTGCCGCTGGTGGTGGAGATCGACGCCAGCGATTCGGCGCGCGGTTTCGCCGATCTGGTCGAGGGCCAAGCGCAGATCGCGATGATGACGCGGCGACCGAATGCGGTCGAACTCGATGCCGGCTGGCAACTCGGCGATCTGGGTTCGCAGGATCAGGAATTCGTGGTCGCGCTGGACGGCGTCGCGGTGGTGGTCAATCGACGCAACCCGGTGCTGCGCATGGATCTGGACCAACTGCGCAAGCTGTTTTCCGGGCAGTCGCGCGATTGGAGCGAGCTCGGCGGCGCGGCCGGCGAAGTGCGCGTGCATCTGGACCCGAACGCCGGCGCGGTGCGCGACCTGATGAACGAGCGGGTTATGCGCGGCGCGGCGTTCGCCGAAGCGCAGTTGCACGCCAGCGCGCGCGAACTGGTCGCCGCGGTCGCGGCCGATCCGCTCGCGATCGGTCTGATTCCGATCGGCGAACATTACGGCGACGGCACCCGGCCGCTGGCGATCGCCGAGGGCGGCCGCGCGATCGTGCCGACCCGCACCGAAGTGCTCGGCGAGGACTATCCGCTGAGCCGGCGACTGTATTTGTACGGCGGCCAGATGATGGGCGCGTTGAGCCGCAGCTTCGCGCTGTACGCGATGACCCGCGCCGGCCAGCGCGCGGTCGCGCGCAGCGGCCATCTCGCGGTGACCTTGGTGCCGGGCCGTGCGCGCGCGATGACCGCCGGGCCGGTCGAGTACCGGCAATTGGTCGAAGGCGCGGTGCGTTTGCCGCTGAACCTGCGTTTCAATTTCAACGGTGCCGGCGAGGCCGGCGTCGCCGCGAGCGTCTACGACAGCCGCGCGGTGCGCGATCTCGATCGCCTGCGCGCGTTCATGCAGTTGCCGCCGAATCGCGGCCGCCGTCTGTTGGTGATCGGTTTCGCCGACGCCAGCGCGGGTTCGAGCATGGCCGCGATGATGATGAGCAACGACCGCGCCGATCTGGTCGCGCAGGAACTGATGTCGCGCGGGCTGAAAGTGCAGCAGGCGCGCGGAATGGGCACGGCGCTGCCGGTAACCTCGAGTCGCAACGCGGGCGCGCGTTACCGCAATGAGCGGGTCGAGGTGTGGCTGCTTTGAAGCGAGTTTAAAGCGAGGAGTGAGTGCAGAGGAGTGAGTAAGAGCCAGAGTGAGTGTAGAGGAGTGAGAAGTGAGCAGGAGCGAGCGGCGACCCTGCTTTTACTCACTTCTCACTCCTCTGCACTCACTCCTCGCTTCATCACTTGCCGAGCTTCGCCACCAACGCCTTCAACGCACCCTGGGTATCCGGCGAATACCACGCATCGACAAAACGATCGAGTTCGATGTGTTCCGGACGCAGCGCTTCGACCAGATCGGCGCGCGCCAGCAAGCGCGTCTGCAGCATCGCGCTGCGCGGCAGGATCAGCAGCTGCGCCAGCCAGGCGCGCGCGCGTTCGCTGACGGCGTCGATTTCGACCAGTTCGTCGACCAGGCCGATCCGCAGCGCGGTGTCGGCGTCGACCATCTCGCCGGCGATCAACAGGCGCTCGGCGCGGTAGTGGCCGATCACTCGCCGCATCAGGCGCTGGATGCCTTCGGGCGCGACCAGCCCGACCTGGGTTTCGTTGAGGCCGATGCGGTAATTGCCCGCGGCCATGACCCGGTAATCGCAGCACAGGGTCAGCACGCAGCCGCCGGCCGGAGCGTGGCCGGCGATCGCCGCGACCACCGGCACCGGCGCGGACGCCAACGCGCGCGCCAGGCCGAAGAACGACTGCCATGCCAGCAGCAGATGATCGCGCTGCTCGCCGAGCGACAGCAGGTAGGGCACGTCGAGGCCGGCCGAGAACACCTTCGGCCCGCCGCTGAGCACGATGCCGTGGGCGCCGTGATGGATCGCGCTTTCCAGCGCTTCGCGCGTGGCGTTGCACAGCTTGGGATCGAGCGCGTTGACCGGCGCGCGCGCCAGCTTGATTTCGACGATGTCGCCGTGTTGGATGGTTTCTACGCAATTCATGGTTTGACGTCCTGGGGCCAGCGATAACGCACGGTGTAGGTCAGCTTGGTTTCGCCGTCGGCCGGCACCGCCACGTCGAACTCGGCATGGCGCGCGTCCTTCTTCTTCGACGGCAGGCTGGAGGACACGATCTCCCAATCGGCCCAGCGCGGCAAGGGCTCGGTGACCCGAACCGTGGCCGGGTTCTTCTTCGCGTTCTTGAGCGTGATCGCGAACGATTCGGTGATGGTGCGTCCGCTGCGGTCCAGTTTGAACGCGGTCGCTTCGCGCTTGCCGCTCAGGTCGAATACTTTGCCGAGTTCGAGCTTGATCTGGGCATTGGCCGGGGTATGGCCGAGGGCCGATTCGCCGAGGAAATCGCCGCCGTCGAACACCCGCACGCGCCCGGCCGGCAGCGGCAGGCCCAGCCCGGAGGTCTTGTCGTTGCTGAACTCGACCTTCGACATCACCGGCAGATCGCCGGTCTGGCCGTGGTAGTCGCGATCGATCAGCGGCGTGGGCGGTTGCCAGTCGTTGTCGGCGCTGGCGAAGGAATAGATGCGTTCGCAGGCGACCGCGCCGTTGCGCGGGAACAGCGCGATGCGTTCGGTGCTGCCGTTGGCCAGGGTGACCGTCTGCGGCAGATCGTAGGCGTGGTACTCGCCGGCGGCGCGTTCGACCGGCATCGGTGGCGCGGCGGCCATCTGCACCTTTTCAGCGGACATGTCCGCTGCCATGTAGCCGAAATTGCCGGCCACCGTGTCTCGGGTGCGATTGGGTTCGCCCGCGACCAGGCTCAGGCGCGCGCCGTTGAACGCGCCGCCGGAGCGATTGGCGATCAGCGCGGCGCCGTCGAGCGCGAGCTTGCAACCGCCGCCCGGCGCCAGCGTGGCGAGGTATTCCGCGCGCCAGGCCATGCCGCCCATCGGATACGACAGCAGGAATTCGGCGTCGCCGCTCTTGTCGGCGTTGACCGTCCACTGCAGCGAGGATTGGCGCGGCAGCAGGTTGTCGTTGTCGATCAGACTGAAGCTGTCGTAGCTGCGGATCACCTTGACCCGACCGTCGTCGAGAGCAAGGGTGAGGCCGTTGTTGGCCGAGATCAGCACGCCGCTGTCGGTCTGCTTGGCGCCGCCGGCGGTGTGTTCGACCGAGACCTTGCGCCCGATCGCGACCACGATGACGTTCTGCGCGCCCGCGACCGCGGAGACATACCGCTGGCCGATCACGCTCACGCCGCCGCCTTGCGGTTGCAGCAGCGCCGCTTCGATGTCCATCGCCGGCGGCAGCGATTGCTCCGACACGTCGTTGCGGCCGCTCTTTAGCTTGAAGCGCAGCGGCCGTTCGACCAGCGCATAACCGGGCATGCCGACGCTGGCGCCCTGGGTGCCGGCCAACGCTTCGTAGCCGCCGCTGTAGACGGTGAGCTTGGTGCTGGCGCCGGCGGTGGCGGCGGTGGTGTTGTCGGACGGCGTATCGGCGCCCGCGGATTCGGCGCGGTCGGCGCCCGAGGGCGCGGCGGAGCAGGCGGCCAATGCGCAGGCCAGGGCGAGCAGGCTCAGTGACTGTTTCATCGTCAACTCCATGGAGGCTCGGGGGTATGATAAGGCGATGAACGTATCTGCCATCCGAATGGGGTTGACGCTCGCCGCCGCGCTAGGCGCGGCGTGCGCATTTCACGCATCGGCGAAGGATCGGCCCGCGCCGCCGGTCGCGACTGCCGCGGGTGCGTGCATCGCCAAGGGCCAGATCACGGTGCGCGATGCATGGGTGCGATTGCCGCCGATGCAGATGCCGATGATGGCCGGCTTCGGCCGGATCGAGAACCGCTGCGCGGCGCCGCTGGTGATCGTCGCGGCGAAGAGCGCGGCGTTCGCCGACGTGTCGCTGCACGAGACCCGCATCGTCGAC
This sequence comes from Lysobacter sp. Soil_N_51, assembly GCF_057655755.1. Taxonomy (NCBI): domain Bacteria; kingdom Pseudomonadati; phylum Pseudomonadota; class Gammaproteobacteria; order Lysobacterales; family Lysobacteraceae; genus Lysobacter; species Lysobacter sp. Soil_N_51. The sequence goes on from NZ_JBDGLR010000003.1 coordinate 431,536, forward strand.
GGTGTCAGCAAGATGCGCGCGTTGCCGGAACTGCGCATCGCGCCCGACGGCGCGGCGGTGCTGAAGCCCGGCGGCATGCATCTGATGCTGATGCAGCCGCATGCGCCGCTCAAGCAGGGCAGCCGGGTGGCGATCGAATTCGAACTCAAGGGCGGCGGTTCGCTGCTGGGCGAGTTCGAGGTGCGCAAGGCCGCGCCCTGATCCGGTAGCGTCGAAATCGCGCCAGCTCCCTGTAGGAGCGGCGTGAGCCGCGACCGCGAAATTTCGCTTACCGCGCAAGCCCTGATGTCACGCTCGCGAATGAAACATACGACGTAATCGCGGTTTCGCGGTCGCGGCTCACGCCGCTCCTACAGGGGGCGCCCGTAGTTAAGCCGCGTGCGACGCCCGCGCGGTGCGATCGGTTATTTGCGGACGGCGATGTACGCCGTCCGTATGAAACTCAGCCAGCCGAGCAGGCCGCTCGCACCGGTTCGGGCAGGGCCGCCGGCTGCCCGGTTTCGCGGTGAATCCACACCAACACCACGTTGCCGTCGCAGTACAGCGCGCTGGAATCGTTCGCGCCGACGATGCGGTGGCCGATGCTCAGGCTGGTGGTGCCGAGGCGTTCGACGAACAGTTCGACCTCGAGTTCGTTCGGCCATTCGATCGGGCGGCGATAATTCAGATGCGCGGCCGCGACCACCGGCGCGACATGGTCGTCCATGCCGTGGCCGGGCAGGGTCACCATCCAGCGCAGCCGCGCTTCCTCCAGATAGCTGAGGAACTTGGAATTGTTGACGTGGTTGAACGCGTCGAGATCGCGCCAGCGCACCGACAGCGGCACCCGGATCAAGGCGGGATTCTGTGCCGGTTCGGGCGTTGCCGGCGCTTGCGGCGCGGTCGCGTTGCCGCTGCTGACAGGCGCCGCGATCGCGTGTTGCTGGGTTGCACCGGGTTTCGCCGCCGTGGGCTGCGCGGCCTTCTTGGAACCGCCACGCTTCGAATCGGCAGGCTTCGAATCGATACGCTGCGAATCGGCCTGCGTGGCCGACCCCTCGTCGACAGCCACCGTGGCACTCGCGGACTTGCGCGAGCGCGGCTTGCGTTGCTTGCGCGGCGGCGACGTGGTTTCGCCGGCAGTGTTGTCCACGGCCGGCGTGTTCTTCTTGCTGCGATCGGTCATGCGGCGGATTTCTTCTTGGCGCGCGTTGCCGGCGCGGCGGTCTTGGCGGCGGGTTTCTTCTTCGCCGGCTCGGCGGGCGTCTTGACCTTCTTCGGCGTGCCGAGCAGCGGCGCGAGGAAGTGGCCGGTGTGCGAGTGCGGCAGCGCGGCGATCTCCTCCGGCGTGCCGGTGGCGAGGATGGTGCCGCCGCGATGGCCGCCCTCCGGACCCAGGTCGATGACCCAGTCGGCGGTCTTGATCACGTCGAGGTTGTGCTCGATCACCACCACGGTGTTGCCGTCGTCGCGCAGGCGATGCAGCACGGCGAGCAGGTGCTCGATGTCGTGGAAGTGCAGGCCGGTGGTCGGCTCGTCGAGGATGTACAAGGTGCGCCCGGTGTCGCGGCGCGAGAGTTCCTTCGACAGCTTCACGCGTTGCGCTTCGCCGCCCGACAAGGTGGTCGCGCTCTGGCCCAGCTTGATGTAGCTCAGGCCCACGTCCATCAGGGTTTCGAGCTTGCGCGCGATGGTCGGCACCACTTCGAACAGATTCAGCGCCGCCTCGACCGTCATTTCGAGCACGTCGTTGATGTTGTAGCCCTTGTACAACACCTCCAGCGTCTCGCGGTTGTAGCGCTTGCCATGGCAGACGTCGCAGGGCACGTACACGTCCGGCAGGAAGTGCATCTCGACCTTGATCAGGCCGTCGCCCTGGCAGGCTTCGCAGCGTCCGCCGCGCACGTTGAAGCTGAAGCGGCCCGGCGAGTAGCCGCGCGCGCGCGCTTCGGGCACCTGCGCGAACAACTCGCGCAGCGGCGTGAACAGGCCGGTGTAGGTGGCCGGGTTCGAACGCGGGGTGCGGCCGATCGGCGACTGGTCGATATCGACGACCTTGTCGAACAGTTCGATGTTCTCCACCGACTTGTACGGCGCCGGCGTCTGCGAGGCGCCGTTCAATTCGTTGGCGGCGATCACATACAAGGTGTCGTTGATCAGGGTCGACTTGCCCGAACCCGACACTCCGGTGACGCAGGTCAACAGCCCGGCGGGAATGGCGAGATCGACATTCTTGAGGTTGTTGCCGGTGGCGCCGCGCAGGTGCAGGGTGCTCTTGGGATTCGGCTTGTGCCGGGTCTTCGGAATCTCGATCTTGCGCTTGCCGCTGAGGTATTGACCGGTCAGCGAACGCGGCGCCTTGAGGATGTCGGCGAACTGGCCCTGAGCGACGATTTCGCCGCCGTGCACGCCGGCGCCGGGGCCGATGTCGACGATGTAATCGGCCAGGCGCATCGCGTCTTCGTCGTGTTCGACCACGATCACCGTATTGCCCAGGTCGCGCAGACGCGTGAGCGTGCCGAGCAGGCGTTCGTTGTCGCGCTGGTGCAGGCCGATCGACGGCTCATCGAGCACGTACATCACGCCGACGAGGCCCGCGCCGATCTGGCTGGCCAGCCGAATGCGCTGCGCTTCGCCGCCCGACAGCGAGTCGGCCTTGCGTTCCAGGGTGAGGTAATCCAGGCCGACGTCGACCAGGAAGCGCAGGCGATCGACGATTTCCTTGACGATCTTGACCGCGATTTCGCCGCGCCAACCCGGCATTTCCAGGGTCTTGAAGAAGTTCAGCGCTTCGTCGACCGGCAGCACCACCAGGTCCGGCAGCGGACGCTCAGCCACGAACACATTGCGCGCGGCGCGATTCAAGCGCGCGCCGCCGCAATCGGGGCAGGGGCGCTGGCTGATGAACTTGGCCAGCTCCTCGCGCACGGCGGCCGATTCGGTCTCGCGGTAACGCCGCTCCAGGTTCGGCACGATGCCTTCGAAGCGATGCTTGCGCTGGCTGCGGCCGCCGCTTTCGGTGATGTAGTTGAAGCTGATCTGCTCGTCGCCGCTGCCGTACAGCACGGCCTTCTGCTGCGCCGCGGTCAACGCCTGCCACGGCGTGTCGACATTGAACTTGTAGTGCTTGGCCAGCGACTGGATTAGCTGGAAGTAGTACGCGTTGCGCCGATCCCAGCCGCGCACCGCGCCGGCCGAGAGCGACAGCTCCGGATGCACGACCACGCGCGCCGGATCGAAGAACTCGGCCACGCCGAGGCCGTCGCAGGTCGGGCAGGCGCCGACCGGCGAATTGAACGAGAACAGCCGCGGTTCCAGCTCGGGCAGCGAGTAATCGCAGACCGGGCAGCTGTACTTGGACGAGAACAGCAGCGGCGCGGTCTCGGCGTTGTCCAGCGACTGCACCTGGGCCATGCCGTCGCCGAGCTTGAGCGCGGTCTCGAACGATTCGGCCATGCGCTGCTTGATGTCTTCGCGCGGGCGGAAGCGGTCGACCACCGCTTCGATGGTGTGCTTGACCCGCAGCGCCAGTGGCGGCACCGCGTCGATCTCGTACAGCTCGCCGTCCACGCGCACGCGCACGAAGCCCTGCGCGCGCAGTTGTTCGAACACTTGCGCGTGCTCGCCCTTGCGTTCGCGGATCACCGGCGCGAGCAGCATGTAGCGCTGTTCGGGGTCGAGGGTCATCACTTGATCGACCATCTGGCTGACGGTCTGCGCTTCCAGCGGGTAGTGATGGTCCGGGCAGCGCGGCGAACCCACCCGCGCGTACAGCAGGCGCAGGTAATCGTAGACCTCGGTGATGGTGCCGACGGTCGAACGCGGGTTGTGCGAGGTGGATTTCTGCTCGATCGAAATCGCCGGCGACAGGCCTTCGATGTGATCGACCTCGGGCTTCTCCATCACCGACAGGAACTGGCGGGCGTAGGCCGAGAGCGATTCGACGTAGCGACGCTGGCCTTCGGCGTAGATGGTGTCGAAGGCGAGCGAGGATTTGCCCGACCCGGACAGGCCGGTGATCACGATCAGCTTGTCGCGCGGCAGATCGAGATCGATGTTCTTGAGGTTGTGCGTCCGCGCGCCGCGGATGCGGATGTAGTCCAGCGCCATCGGGTGCCTGCAAGGGGGGAGTAGAGCCGCCGGCGCGAAACGCGACGGCGAACAGGGGAGCGTATCGAGTGGGGAAGGTGGGGGCAAATCCCGGAAACGAAAGCGCCTGCCGCGGGCGTGAGGGATGTCATCCCGGGCCCGTGGCGCTTGGGGTTCAGGCGCTCGCGGCGATCGCGGCCGGACCTGGGTTCGAGGCGATCGCCGGGTTCGGCAAAGCCGAGTGCGCGAACTTGGAGTGGGTTGCGGCGGATCGAGCGCGGGTCGCTGCGCGACAGGCCTCGCCGCCGCGGCGAAAGGCGGCGGGGCGATGCAAGTGTGGCTGATGCTACTGAAGACGAGGGCTTCAGCCCCGGCGCTGTTTGTTCAGGTCGCGGTGTGCGACCGAACAACGTCTGGACTGAAGCCCGTCCACCTGAAAACGCATGACTTGTTCAGGTTAGGACGCGTTACCGCGCCCGAGCGTTTACTTGACCGCGTTGAACTGCAGCGGCGTGGTCGCCGCGCCGCTGGCGGCCTTGGTGTCGAGCGCGCCCGGATTGACCCCGGCGACGATCAGCTGGACCTTGACCGCGTCGGCGCGCTGACGCGACAGGGTTTCGTTGTCGCTGGCCTGGCCGGCGCTGCCGCCGGGACCGACGATCTCGTAGCGCGCGTCGGCCGGGCCGGCCTGGATCGCCTTGGCCGCGCGGCTGAGGATGTCCAGGCTGGCCGGGGCGATGCGGGCGCCGCCGTCGTCGAAGCGCAGATTGATCTGGTTGAGCGCCTTGACGATTTCGGCCGGGCCGGCCTTGCCCGGTTCCAGCGCCGCCAGCGCCTGCGCGGCCGCGTCGCTGGACGCCGCGGCGCCGCCGACGCCTTCGAACAGGCCGCCGTATTGGTAGCCCGGGAACAGGGTCTTGGCCTTTTCCAGCAGGATCGCGCGGTCGGCGTCGGAGGCCTGGCCGCTGAGTTCGATCTTCTCGCCCTCGAAGCTCACCGCCGCGCCGGACATGCTCAGCGCCGCGGCGAACTGCGGCAGCTTGTCCAGCCACGGCGCCGGCTTGGCGGCCTTGTCGACGTTGAGGTTGCCGCTGATCTGGCCGCTGTAGGCCTGGGCCAGGGCGATGCTCAGGGCCTTGCGGTTGGCCTCGCTGTCGAGGGTGCCGTCGTAGCGGATCGCGCCGTTGTTGTTGACCAGACTGAGCTTGGCGTCGAAGCGCACGACCGGCGCGGGCGCGGCGGTGGCGGCGGGGTTGGTGGTCGCGGCATCGGGGGACGCGGCGTCGCGGTTGCAGGCGCTCAGGCCGGCGCCGAGCGCCACGGCGAGGGCCAGCGACGGCAGGCCGAGACGGCGGCCGAAGGCGAGGGCGGGCGGGTTGGCGCGGGCGGCGGGCGGGATGGTGCGCATGGATTCTCCGCTGGGTGGAAACCGGGGTCGTGAGATTGCGGCGCGTGGCGATATCAGGCAAAGCATGTCGGAGCGGGGCGATGGATCGGGGCCGGGCGACGGATTGCGGGGCATCGCGGTGCGTCGGTGGCTGATGGAGCGGTGGCTAATGGAGTGCGGTTGTGCGGTGGAGTTCCCGGTTGCCGCGGCTGATGTGATTGCCGATTGATCGCTCATGCCTGGGGCATGCGTCGACTTGATGGCGATCCCACCAGAACGTCATTCCCGCGAAGGCGGGAATCCAGTGACTTTGAACGTGGCTGCGAGAAAGTGGACGTACTGAAATCGATCAGCATGACGACCTTCGTCGAGCTGAAGCCGCCAATCAACGTTGCGCAAAAGTCGCTGGATTCCCGCGTTCGCGGGAATGACGTTGTTGAAGACGCGTGGCGATTTGAAATCGTCCGCAGTCGGCAACGTCATCCCAAAAAACGAAGGGCCCGGCAACCGGGCCCCTCGTAATTACTCGAACGCTGCGATCAGCGGCTGGAGCTGTAGGTGATCGAAACCGGATCAGCACATTCCTGGGTGCCGTTGTTGCACAGCTTGTAGCTCATGGTGCCGCTGCCGATGACGCGGAACGTATCGGTGTTGGCGCCGGTGTTGCGCACGGTCTTGAGGATCGCGCCGTTGCGGTAGATGTCGATGTTCTTCTTGCCCTTCTCCCACGACAGGTTCACCGAGGTGCGGTGATTCGGCAGCGCGCTGGCCTTGGCTTCGACGCGACGCGGATAGTTGGCGTCGACGAAGCTCGGGTACAGCGACATGCCGGCGGAAGCGCGGTAGCCCTTGACCTGGACGTACCACACGCCGCCCTGCGGGGTCGGGAAGAAGCAGGTCTCGTTGTTGGACGAGGTGAACGGACGGCAGTCGTACGACGTGCTGGTCGGCTCGGCGCCGTACTTGACGTAGATGTCCGAATCGCCGGTGCCGCCGTACAGGGCGAACAGCAGGTTGGACGCGCCGTTCGGAACCAGCAGCTGGTACTTGATCACGCCGTTGGCGGCGACTTCGATGTTGGTGACGGTGACGCCGTTCTCCAGCTCGATCGCCGGCTCGGGTTCCGGCGCCTGCGGGTCCGGCGGCAGCGCTTCGGTGCCCTTGGCCACGGCGACGGCATAACGCGCGTCGACGATGCCCGAGCCGCACCAGTTGCTGAAGCTGCAACCGCCCGGCTGGCCGCCGACGTGCGCGGTGTTGACCAGGATCTTTTCGATCTGGGCCGGAGTCAGCGGGTTCGCCGCGGCGGACTGCATCAGCGCGGCGACCGCGGCCACGTGCGGCGCCGCCATCGAGGTGCCGGCCATCCACGCATAGCCTTCGCCTTCCTGGCCCTGCAGGCCCAGGTTGAGGGTCGACAGGATGTTGTCGGCCGCCGGCGTCACGCCCGAACCGCCGGGCGCGGCCACGTCGACCTTGTCGCCGAAGTTGGAGTAATCGGCCAGCGTGCCGGTCGGGCCCACCGCGGACACCGCGATCACGCCTTCGCAATTGGCCGGCGAGAAGCCGGACACGTCGGCGCTGGAGTTGCCGGCGGCGATGACCACGGTGGTGCCGCGGTTACGCGCTTCGGTGAAGGCGAGCTGTTCGGCCGCGCTGCACGCGCCGCTGCCGCCGAGGCTGAGGTTGATGACCTCGGCCGGGGTCGCGTTGGCCGGCACGCCGGTGACGGTGCCGCCCGACGCCCAGGTCACCGCGTCGATGATGTCGGACTCGTAACCGCCGCACTTGCCGAGCACGCGCACCGGCTGGACCTTGGCGCCGAACGCGACGCCGGCCACGCCCTTGCTGTTGTTGGCGACCGCGGCGATGGTGCCGGCCACATGAGTGCCGTGCCAGCTGCTGTCCTCGGGAATGCCGAAGATGTTGCACTCGCCGTCGTGCCAGTCGCCCGGATCGTTCGGATCCGCATCGCGGCCGTCGCCGTCGACGCTGACGTCGGTATCGACGATGAAGTCGTAGCCCGCGACGATGTTGGCGTCGAGGTCGCTGTGCGGGGTGATGCCGGTGTCGAGCACGGCGACCACGATGCCGTCGCCGTTGGCGATGTCCCAGGCCGGTTCGACGTTGAGGCCGCCCGGGCCGTTCTTGTAATGCCACTGCTGGGCGTAGCCGGGATCGTTGGGAACCAGCAGCGGCTTGTAGAAGCGGTCGGTGCTGACTTCGACGATGGTCGGGTCGAGCTTCATCAGCTCGATCGCCAGCTCTTTCTGGGCGGCCTTGTCGAGCGCGGTATCGGTCTTGATCAGGCTCGAGCCGGTGGCCAGCGTGCGCAGCGGCAGGATGCCGACGCCCAGCGTGGTCGCGGCCTTGGCGTACTGCTGGTTGAGCGCGGCCGGAGCCAGCTTGGTCGCGGCGCCGGGCGCGCGGGTGATGATGAAGCGGTTGCTCTTCTCGGCCGCGGCCGCCTTCACCGCCTTGGGCGAGGTCGTGGCGTTGGCGGTGTGCACCTTCGAGAACGTCTGCAATTTGCTGCCCGAATAGGCCACCGGCGCGACGACTACGGCCGTCGCGAGGGCCAGTGCGGTCCATTTCAATGAACGTGCTTTGCGAGTCATGACAAACATCCTTGATCCTTCGTTGCGCATGATCCCCTTCGCATCCCCTGTTTAGCGTCGGGCCTTAGGTCCGCGACGGCTGTGCCGTCGTGCCGTCGCGGTACTTTCTTGCGCAGTCCGCCGCGCGCATCGCGCCGCGCCGAACTGCAGGGTGCTGTGACAGACGCACGCCGCCGCTGCCGTGCGCGAAGCGCTGCACGGATGAGGAGAGGAATGCGGCTGATGCGCGAAGGCGAAGCCTCTGCGCGGAAAACCGGTCTGAACTGACGACTGCGAACCACATGCACGGAGCCCCCGGATACAACGCGACCGCTTCATCGTTGCGCGTGTGCGTCGCACGCGTTGCGCTTCGATGCCGCCGTTCCTTGTCGCGCGACCCCCTGCAAGTCGCTCACAACCGAAGCTAAATGAGCGCACCCATCGCATGCAAGTGTCATCAAAGCTGTGATATCGACATGAATGCGACTGAGCGCACAAACACGCGCGATGCGCCTGGATGGCAAGGGTGGGGGAGTGGGCGCCAGCGCCTGCGAATGCAGGGATTTTCAGGCGCGCGCGCGATCGCCGAGTGCGCCGCGATTATTTTCGCGTCGAATCGAGTTTCTTTCGGAACTGTGAACTGAGTCGATCTATATTTCGCCGCGTCACGCGCGATTTGTATGAACTGCCGCACGATTCTTCGCCGCGCATGCGACGCGATGCGACTTCGCGCCGATGGCGATCGATTGTTTTTGCGCGCTTTCGCTGTTGCAGCTTCGCAACATCGGCATCGAGCCACGCGTTCGCGATGAGGTTGCATGAATGCGCGCGAATGTTTCCGTTTACGCAAATCGTTTTGAGCCGCGGGGTATTGAGTCGCGTTGCGCCGCGGTTGCGCGCTGGATCTTTTTTCGCGTGGTTTTGCGAGTCGACGACTCGGGAGGCATGCGGCAAAGACGATCGGGAACTGCGGTGCAACGCGGTCCGGCGCGGGCCTCGGACTGGCCCCTGTAGGAGCGGCGTAAGCCGCGACCGCGACTTCAAAGGGCCGACGTTGGCGTGGGTGCGCGGTCGCGGCTCGCGCCGCTCCTACAGGGGGATACGGGACGGCCCGGCGGGGCGGGATTCGCCTAAACCATTAATTTTCATGGAAAAATGGCCAGGTGGCGCTGGATTCGGCCGGAACGCCCACCGCCCACGCGGCCCCCGAGCCGGTCCGGCCAGGGGCCATAGTTGCCGTAACCCGCTGAATCCCCTAAAATTCCGCTTCTGTCCGCCCGGTTCGGGTGCGGCAGGACCAAAAATAACTACAGAGGAATCTGGTCATGTACGCAGTACTGGTCACCGGCGGTAAGCAATACCGCGTGATGCAAGGCGAGACGCTCCGCGTCGAGCTGCTCGATGTCGAAGCCGGCAGCGAAATCAAGTTTGACACCGTCCTGATGCTCGGCGACGGCGAAGGTGTGAAGCTCGGCGACGCGCTCAAGGGCGCCAGCGTCACCGCCAAGGTCGTCGGCCACGGCCGCGCCGACAAGGTGCGCATCGTCAAGTTCCGTCGCCGTAAGCACCACCGCAAGCAGATGGGTCACCGTCAGCACTACACCGAAATCGAAATCACCGGCATCGCCGGTGGTGACAACAAGTAAGGAGCAGCAGCCATGGCACATAAAAAGGGCGTAGGTTCCACCCGCAACGGCCGCGACTCCAACCCGAAGTACCTGGGCGTGAAGATCTACGGCGGTCAGGCGATTGAAGCGGGCAACATCATCGTGCGTCAGCGCGGCACCCAGTTCCATCCGGGCGCCGGCGTCGGCCTCGGCCGCGACCACACCCTGTTCGCGCTGGTCGATGGCAAGGTCGAGTTCTCGACCAAGGGCCTGAAGAAGCGTCGCACCGTCAGCGTCGTCGCCGCCGAGTAATCGCGCCGCCACGCTGTACGAGGAGCCCCGCTTCGGCGGGGCTTTTCGTTTGAGGGCCGGGATTCGGGATTGGTGAGTCGGGATTCGCGAAAGCGAAAATCCGGTTCGCCGCTCCCGCTACAATTCTCGGTGGCCCTGTTTTTGCCAATCCCAAATCCCGAATCTCAAATCCCGGCTCTTATGAAACTCGTAGACGAAGCAGAAATCAAAGTGATCGCCGGCAATGGCGGCAACGGCTGCATCGGCTTCCGTCGCGAGAAGTTCATTCCGCTCGGCGGGCCGGACGGTGGCGATGGCGGCGCGGGCGGCAGCGTGTGGCTGGTCGCCGACGAAAACGTCAATACCCTGGTCGATTTCCGCCATCAGAAGCAGTTCCGCGCTCAGCGCGGCGAGAACGGAATGGGCCGGCAGGCTTATGGCAAGGGCGGCGAGGATCTGGTCATCGTGGTGCCGGTCGGGACCGTGGTGACCAATGTCGAGACCGATGAAGTCATCGGCGATCTGGTCGCGCACGGCGACCGCCTGCTGGTCGCGCACGGCGGCAAGGGCGGCCTGGGCAACATGCATTTCAAGAGCTCGGTCAACCGCACTCCGCGCAAGGCCCTGCCGGGTCTGCCGGGCGAGGAGCGCGAGCTCAAGCTGGAACTCAAGCTGCTGGCCGACGTGGGCCTGCTCGGGTTCCCGAACGCCGGCAAGAGCACCCTGATCCGCGCGGTCTCGGCGGCGACGCCGAAGGTCGCGGACTATCCGTTCACGACGCTGTATCCGAACCTCGGCGTGGTCAGCGTGGAAGCGCATCGCAGCTTCGTGATCGCCGACATCCCGGGCCTGATCGAGGGCGCCGCCGACGGCGCCGGCCTGGGCGCGCAGTTCCTGCGTCATCTGCAGCGCACGCGTCTGCTGCTGCACCTGGTCGATATCGCGCCGATGGAAGGCGGCGTCGACGGCGTGAGCCCGGCCGAGCAGGTGCGCGCGATCGAGCGCGAGCTGCACAAGCACGATCCCGAACTGCTGGCCAAGCCGCGCTGGCTGGTGCTCAACAAGGCCGACCTGCTGCTGGAAGAAGAGCAGCAGGCCGCGGCGCAGGCGATCGTCGATGAACTGGGCTGGAAGGATCGCTGGTATCTGGTGTCGGCGATCGGCCGCGACGGCACCTTCCCGATCATGCAGGACGTGATGGCCTTCTTCGATCGTCAGCGCGCCGAGGCGCTGGAAGCCGCGCATGCCGCCGGCGACCATGTGCCCTGAGCCGCGGGCTCACTGGTATTCGAATGCAAACCCCGGGCGCCGCGCGATGCGGCGTCGCTGGCGTTCGCGCGCCAACTCGCGCGCCGACTTCAAGCTGACTTCACCGCTCGCATCGATGATGCGCGGCATGCCCTGCGCGTGCGCCAGCGACCATGTGTCCGCCGATGTCCTTCGCGGCGAAGCCTTTGGCGAAACTTCCCTTCGCCCAAACAAAAGCCCGGCCGAAGCCGGGCTTTTGCATGCCGTCGCGAACGATCTTTCAATCGCGCGCGACGATATGTCGTCGCAAGACTCAGGCCGCGGCCAGCGCCTTGATGCGGGCCGACAGGCGGCTCTTGTGACGGGCGGCCTTGTTCTTGTGGATCAGGCCACGGGAGCTGAAACGGTCGAGGATCGGCTGAGCGACGTCGAACGCGGACTTGGCACTCGCGGCGTCGTTCTCGCCGAGGGCCTTCAGCACCTTCTTGACGGCGGTACGCAGCATCGAACGCTGGCTGGCGTTGCGGGCGTTACGCACGACAGTCTGCTTGGCGCGCTTCTTGGCGGACTTGATGTTTGCCACGGTGGATTCCTGGAATTTTGGTTGAAAGCGTTAATGGAACTGGACGAAGAGATGCTGCTAGAAACGAAATTACGGAAAATCAGACCGAAAAGTATGGCCGATTCAGTGGGTTGCGTCAACTGGCTGGGGGCGCGCCGATGAGCAAGGGCGGTTTGCTGCGTTCATCGGTGATTTTCAGCTCCATGACCTTCATCTCGCGGGTCACCGGCCTGGTCCGCGACCAAGTCTACGCCTGGCAGTTCGGCGCCAGTCCGGCCATGGACGCGTTCTTCATCGCGTTCAGGATTCCGAACTTCATGCGCCGGATCTCGGCCGAGGGTTCGTTCTCGATGGCGTTCGTGCCGGTGCTGGCCGAATACAAGGAAAAACAGGACCACGCCGCGGTCAAGGCGCTGGTCGACCGGGTCACCGGCACTCTGATGGCCGCGTTGCTGGCGATGACCGCGGTGGTGGTGATCGCAGCGCCGTGGATCATGCAGTTGTTCGCGCCGGGCTGGGACCCGTTGAGCGAGCAATACGCGCTGGCGACGGAAATGCTGCGGATCACCTTTCCGTATGCCTTGTTCATTTCGCTGGCCTCGCTGGCCGGCGGCATTCTCAACAGTTACGAGAAATTCGCGATTCCGGCCTTGTCGCCGGTGCTGCTGAACGTGTCGATGATCGCCGCGGCGGCGTGTTCGACTCCGCTGATGGCGCGGCTGGGCCTCAATCCGGTGCTGGCCCTGGCCTGGGGCGTGTTCTTCGCCGGCATCCTGCAGCTGGCGTTCCAGTTGCCGGCGCTGAAAAAGCTCGGCCTGCTGCCGCGGCCGCGCTGGGGCGGGGCGCATCCGGGCGTGCGCAAGATCATGCGGCTGATGGTGCCGACCCTGTTCGGCTCCTCGGTGGCGCAGGTCAATCTGCTGCTCAACACCGCGCTGGCCTCGTTCCTGATCGTCGGCAGCGTGAGCTGGCTGTACCTGACCGATCGGCTGCTCGAATTCCCGCTGGGCATGTTCGGGGTGGCGATCGGCACGGTGATCCTGCCGCATCTGTCCAAGCGCCATGCAGCGACCGATGTCGACGGCTATTCCAAGGGCCTGGATTGGGGCTTTCGCCTGTGCCTGCTGATCGGCATTCCGGCCTGCCTGGGCCTGGTGCTGTGCGCCGAGGCGCTGATCGCGGCCTTGTTCCAGTACGGCAAGCTGACCCCCAACGACACCGCGATGATCCGCCTGAGCCTGATGGCGCAATCGACCGCGGTGCCGGCGTTCCTGCTGGTGAAAGTGCTGGCGCCGGCGTTCTATTCGCGCCAGGACACCAAGACCCCGGTCAAATCGGCGGTGGTGTCGGTGGTGGTCAATCTGATCGCAACGGTGGCGCTGCTGCTGGCGGCGTTGTACCTGACCGATGTCGGTCAGGCCGCGTTGGCCCGCACCGGCGACCTGCGCGAAGCGCTCGGCGAAATACCCGGCGCGCATGCCTGCCTGGCGCTGGCGATCGCGATCGCCGGCTGGACCAATGCCCTGCAATTGGCCTGGTATCTGCGCCGCGCGAAGGTCTATCGGCGTCAGCCGGGCTGGGGCCGGTTCCTGCGCCAGATCGCGGTCGCCAGCGTGGCGATGGCGGCGGTGGTGCTGAGCCTGTTGTGGCTGTGGCAGGGCTGGACCGGCTGGCCGTGGTGGGAGCGCCTGCTCAAGCTGGCGGTGGTGGTCGGCGCCGGCGGCGCGGTCTATGGCGCGGCGCTGTGGCTGCAGGGCATCCGTGCGCGCGATCTGCGCGGGCATTGACGGGCGAGGGCGGCCGTCGACGCGAGGCCCAGCGCTCGCCATCGCCACGGCAACGGCATTCAACCGGCGGGTTCGGATGCCGTTGAGACTTGCGTGCGGCGGCTATACTTCCTTATTCATCCTTTCAGCAGGCCCGGCCCGTCCGGGTTTCCATTACCGACCCAATGAGCAGGCTGTTTCGTGACGTCGAGGGCGGGCCGCGGTGCCCGCACGGCAGTGTGGTCTGCATCGGCGCCTTCGATGGCCTGCATCTCGGGCATCGCGCGCTGGTGCGCCATACGGTGGCGCGCGCGCGCGCGCTGGATCTGCCCGCGGTGGCGCTGAGTTTCGAGCCCTTGCCGCGCGAATTCTTCGCCCCGCAGGCGCCGCCGCCGCGGCTGCTGTTGCCGCGGGCCAAGGCCGAAGGGCTGCTGGCGCTGGACGCCGATCAGGTCGGCCTGCTGCGCTTCAACGGCCGGCTCAGCGGACTGAGCGCGGAAGCGTTCGTGCAGCGCGTGCTGGTCGAGCGGCTGGCCGCGCGCGAAGTCTGGGTCGGCCCGGAGTTCCGCTTCGGCAAGGCGCGCGGCGGCGACATCGCGCTGCTGCGCCGGCTCGGCGAACAAGCCGGTTTCACTGCGCACGAAATCGAGCCGGTGCATCTGGACGGCCAGCGCGTATCCAGCACGCGCATTCGCGAGGCGCTGCTGGCCGGCGACTTCGCAACCGCCGGGCGCTTGCTCGGGCGGCGCTACGCGATCGGCGGCCACGTCGTGCATGGCAAGCAACTCGGCCGCACCCTGGGCTTTCCGACCGCCAACCTGCGCTTCGGCGGCAAGACGCCGGCCTTGTCCGGCATCTACGCCACCTGGGTCCACGGCATCGGCGATCAGCCGCGCGCGTCGGTGTCGAGCCTGGGTACGCGCCCGACCGTCGCCGGCGTCGAACCGCTGCTCGAAGCGCATCTGTTCGATTTCGACGGCGACCTGTACGGTCGTCGCATCGAGGTCGAATTCGTCGCCCACCTGCGCGCCGAGCTCAAGTTCCCCGATCTGGATTCACTGACCGTGCAAATGCATCGCGACGCCGAACAGGCGCGCGAACTCCTGCAACTCGATCCGCGACGCCCGACCGCGTCGCCAGCCCTGGGCGCCGACGCGACCCAAACTGCCTGAGACCCGCTGTGACCAACGATTCGAGCCAATCCGCACCCGCCAATCCGTACAAGGCCACCCTGCTGCTGCCGGCCACCGATTTTCCGATGCGCGGCGATCTGCCCAAGCGCGAGCCGGAAACCCTGGCGCGCTGGGAGAGCGAGGGCCTGTATCAGCGAATTCGCGAGAAGGTCGGCCAGCGCGAGCGCAGCTTCATCCTGCACGACGGCCCGCCGTACGCGAACGGCGAGATCCACATCGGCCACGCGCTCAACAAAGTGCTCAAGGACATCGTGGTCAAGTCCAAGCTGCTGGCCGGCTTCGACGCGCCCTACGTGCCGGGCTGGGATTGCCACGGCCTGCCGATCGAGACCAAGGTCGAGAAGGCCTACGGCAAGGTCGGCGACAAGCTCGACGCGGCCCAGTTCCGCGCCAAGTGCCGCGAGTACGCGGCCAGCCAGGTCGACCTGCAACGCCGCGATTTCAAGCGCCTGGGCGTGATCGGCGATTGGGAAAATCCCTACCTGACCATGGATTTCCGCTACGAGGCGGACATCATCCGTTCGCTGGCGAAAATCGTCGAGCGCGGCCATCTGGTGCGTGGCTCCAAGCCGGTGCATTGGTGCTTCGACTGCGGCTCGGCGCTGGCCGAGGCGGAGATCGAATATCAGGACAAGGAATCGACCCAGATCGACGTGGGCTACGTCGCCAAGCACGCGCGCGGGCTCGCGGCGCTGCTCGGCGCGGCGATCGACGACGACACCCTGATCGCGATGCCGATCTGGACCACCACGCCGTGGACGCTGCCGGCCAGCCTGTCGGTGACGGTCGGTCCGGAACTCGATTACGTGCTGGTCGAAGGCCCGAAGCGCGCCGACGGCGGCCGTCGCCTGCTGGTGATCGCCGAATCGCTGGCCGAGAAGGCGCTCAAGCGCTACGGCGTCGACGAGGTGGTGGTGCATGGCCGCGCGCGCGGCGTCGAACTCGAAGGTCAGCGCCTGCAGCATCCGTTCTACGCCGAACGCGAATTGCCGGTGCTGGTCGACAGCTACGTGTCGGCCGAAGACGGTACCGGCATCGTGCATAACGCGCCGGGTCACGGCCAGGAAGACTATGCGGTGGGCCTGAAATACGGCCTGCTCGATCAATACACCGCGGCGCAGATCAACCCGGTCGACGGCCGCGGTCTGTATCTGCCGTCGACGCCGCCGGCCGATCAGCACACGCTGGCCGGCGTGCATATCTTCAAGGTCGATCCGATCATCCTTGAAGTATTGAAAGCGCACGACGTGCTGCTGGCCTCCGGCCGGCTCAAGCACAGCTACCCGCATTGCTGGCGGCACAAGTCGCCGGTGGTGTTCCGCGCCACGCCGCAGTGGTTCATCTCGATGGAGAAGGCCGGCCTGCGTCGCGACGCGCTGGCCGCGATCGGCGGCGTCACCTGGATCCCGGGCTGGGGCGAGGCGCGCATCTACAACATGATCGAGAGCCGCCCGGACTGGACGATCTCGCGTCAGCGCTACTGGGGTGTGCCGATCGCGCTGTTCTTCAGCCGCGAAACCGGCGAGCCGCATCCGCGCTCGGTCGAGATCATGCGTCAGGTCGCCGACGTGGTCGAACGCGAAGGCGTCGATGCCTGGTACGCGATGACCGCCGAACAACTGCTCGGCGACGAGGCCGCGCAGTACGAGAAGGCCACCGACATTCTCGATGTCTGGTTCGACTCGGGCGTCAGTCACGAATGCGTGCTCGCGCAGCGTCCGCAGGACGGCCTGCGCAAGCCCGCCGACCTGTACCTGGAAGGCTCCGACCAGCATCGCGGCTGGTTCCACAGCGCGCTGCTCAGCGGCGTGGCGATGGACGGCGCGGCGCCGTACCGGCAGGTGCTGACCCACGGCTTCACCGTCGACGAAAACGGCAAGAAGCAGTCGAAGTCGCTCGGCAACGTGGTCGTGCCGCAGACCGTGATCGACGCGATGGGCGCCGACGTACTGCGCCTGTGGGTCGCATCGACCGACTTCAGCGCCGAAATGTCGGTGTCGGACAAGATCCTCAAGCAGAACGGCGAGGGCTATCGCCGCATTCGCAACACCGCGCGTTTCCTGCTCGGCAACCTGAGCGGGTTCGACCCGGCGCGCGATCTGGTCGGATTGGACGACATGGTCGCGCTCGATCGCTGGATCGTGCATCGCGCCGCCGAATTGCAGGACCGCATCGCCTCGGCCTACGAGCGTTACGACTTCGCCGAAATCGTGCAGCTGCTGACGAACTTCTGCAGCGTCGACCTTGGTTCGCTGTACCTCGACGTGACCAAGGATCGCCTGTACACGATGCAGGAGAACTCGCGCGGCCGGCGTTCGGCGCAGAGCGCGATGTACCGCATCGCCGAAGCCTTCGTGCGCTGGATCGCGCCGATCCTGAGCTACACCGCCGACGAAATGTGGCGGCATCTGCCGGCCGGCACCGACAGCGGCGCGCGCGAGGACAATGTGCTGTTCGCGACCTGGTACGACGGCTTGGCGCTGTTGCCGCCCGACGCGGCCTTGTCGTCGGAAGACTTCAAGCGCCTGCTGGTGCTGCGCGACGACGTGGCCAAGACCCTGGAGCCGATGCGCGCCGCCGGCCAGATCGGCGCCGCGCTCGAAGCCGAGATCTCGCTGCGTTGCGGCGTCGCCGATCAGAACTGGCTGGCGCCGCTGGCCGACGAACTGCGTTTCCTGTTCATCAGCGGCGATGTCGAAGTCGTCGCCGACGACGCGATCCAGGACATCGCCGTGCTCGCGGTCAAGACCGGCAAGCGCAAGTGCGTGCGCTGCTGGCACTACCGCGCCGACATCGGCGTCAGCGCCGAGCATCCGGACCTGTGCGGCCGCTGCGTCGACAACATCGCCGGCGAGGGCGAGGACCGTCGCTGGTTCTGATGCCCCGATCGATGCGCGCGGCATCGCGCCGCGCGCATCGAACTTGTTCCTCGCGCCATCCCTTTCGCAAGCACAGATCCGAGCCACGATGACCGATATCGCAAGCAAACCCGGCCGCAACGCGCTGCCCTGGCTGATCGTCTCGATCGTGGTGATCGCGCTGGACCAGCTCAGCAAGGCCTGGGTGCTGGCCTCGCTGCCCGAGTACACCGCGGTGCCGGTCATCGACGGCGTGTGGAACTGGTACCGCAGCTATAACACCGGCGCGGCCTTCAGCTTCCTCAGCGACGCCGGCGGCTGGCAGAAGTATTTCTTCCTGGTGCTCGCGGTCGGGATCAGCGGCCTGCTCGCCACTTGGCTCGCGCGCACCGAGCGCAGCGACTGGAAGACCGCGCTGCCGTACGCGCTGGTGATCGGCGGGGCGATCGGCAACGTCATCGACCGCATGGTCCACGGCCACGTGGTCGACTTCATCCAGTGGTACTGGCGCGACTACCACTGGCCCTCGTTCAACATCGCCGACTCGGCGATCGTGGCCGGGGCGATCGGGATCGCGGTGTACGGGCTGTTCAGCGGCAAGCCGGCCGAACGGGCTTGAGGAGCAGGAACGAGTTCAGAGGAGTGAGGAGTGAGTAGAGGCGGCTTTTACTCACTCCTCACTCCTCTGAACTCGTTTCTCCCCCCCAACAGCCAGCCGTCCAGCACAAGAGTACAATCCCCCCATGGACGTCCTGCTCGCCAACCCCCGCGGCTTCTGCGCCGGCGTCGATCGCGCGATCGAAATCGTCAAGCGCGCCATCGAAACCCTCGGCGCGCCGATCTACGTGCGCCACGAAGTCGTGCACAACCGCTTCGTCGTCGACGACCTCAAGCGTCGCGGCGCGATCTTCGTCGAGGAACTCGACGAAGTCCCCGACGGCGCCACCGTGATCTTCAGTGCCCACGGCGTGTCCAAGGCGGTGCGCCAGGAGGCCGAACGGCGCGCGCTCAAGGTGTTCGACGCGACCTGTCCGCTGGTCACCAAGGTGCACCTGGAAGTCTCGCGTCACTGCCGCGCCGGTCGCGACGTGATCCTGATCGGTCACGAAGGCCACCCCGAAGTCGAAGGCACCATGGGCCAGTGGCGGCGCGAAGCCGGCACCGGGCGCATTTACCTGGTCGAGGACGCGGCCGACGTCGCCGCCCTGCAGGTCGATCAACCCGAAAACCTGGCCTACACCACCCAGACGACCCTGTCGGTCGACGACACCCGCAGCGTGATCGAGGCCATGCGCGCCAAGTTCCCGGCGATCCAGGGCCCGCGTCACGACGACATCTGCTACGCCACCCAGAACCGGCAGGACGCCGTACGCGAACTGGCTGCGCAGTGCGACCTGGTGCTGGTGGTGGGATCGATCAACAGCTCCAACTCCAACCGCCTGCGCGAGCTGTCCGAGCGCGAGGGCGTGGAAGCCCACCTGATCGACGGCGCGGTCGAAATCGACCCCGAATGGGTGCGCGGCCGCAAGCGCATCGGCGTCACCGCCGGCGCCTCCGCGCCCGAGGTGCTGGTGCGCGGGGTGATCGACCGCCTGCACGAACTGGGCGCCCAGGGCGTGCGCGAGCTCGAAGGCGAACGCGAGGACATGGTGTTCGCGCTGCCGAAGGAACTGCGCCTGCAGCTCGTCGGTTGAAAGCGGGTCGGTTAAGAGCAGGCGGCTGAGAACAGGTCGAATGAGAACAGGTCAGCTGCGAACCGGTCGCCCGGGCTGGCCGCGGACCGGATCGAATTGACCGCCCGGCCCCGTCCCGCCTAGAATTGCCGTCCTTGCCGGAATAGCTCAGTTGGTAGAGCGGCGCATTCGTAATGCGTAGGTCGTAGGTTCGATTCCTATTTCCGGCACCACGTAACTCCGAGAAGAAATAACCGCCCGGCCAACGATCCAACGGCCGGCAAGCTTCCCGGAAAACAAAGGCCTCGCATCCGCGAGGCCTTTTTGTTTGCCGACCGACCAACTCCACTCACCCCGCGGCGCCGGACTCGCACGGCAAGCAAGTCAACACCGCGCCCATCGACGTCAGCGATGCTCCATGACGCGCCGCGATGGCCGTGCAGCGATCATTCGCCGATCTCACCAGACTCAAGGCGACGTCTTGGTCTCGATCTTCTCGTACCCCGGCGAGTAATACCCACCGCCGCCATCCGTACCCGTCAGCGTCCGCCCTTTGCACGCGTACCGTTTCTCGTTGTACGAGTAATTGGTCTGGATGTAGCCGCGTTCTTCGTCGCGGCTGCGGATCTGCGCGCCGACGCGCGAGGAATAGGTCGCTTGCTTGGGGCTGGTTTCGACCACGCCGTCGGTCTCCACCAGCATCTGCCGGGTGACGCCCGGGCGGATTTCCTCGGGTTTGTCGGTCGCGGTGGCCAGATCGCCGCGATGCACTTCCTGCAGGTGCGCCTTGCAGGCGGCGTAGTCGGCGAAGTCGCGCGGCGGTACCGGCATGCCGGGCAGGTGGCCGCTGGCTTGCGCGGCGCTTGTCGCCAGGAACATCGCGATCAGCGTGACGCGCGCGCCGATGGCTCGCGTGTCGATGCGAGCGGCGCGATGCGCATGATCCGCGGTGGTGGCGTCCAAATAACGTTCTTCCATAAACATCGTTCCCGATTCGATAGGTGCATGCGCACCGCTTGGCCTGCAATGTAACTCCGGCGCCACGCCGATGCATGCCTGTGTCCGGATGCGGCGAAGGCGCCACGGTATTCGAGCCGCTGAAGCTCGGTCGTGGCCGCTGATCTGGACGCGGTCCGTCGAATGCGGCGATGAGGGACTTATGGCCGCGCGAATATCCCGCGCGGCCAGTTTGACGATGATTCGATGATCCGGCCGCGCACGAGTCATGTTGCGTCGCAGCGAAAGGTGCGGGCGCAATCCAGACTTCATGCGCTGATGCCGCGTGAAACCAGCCTCACGGTCGCAGGCCCTGCGACCGTCGCCATGCAGACTGTGCTTATCGCGGCGCTTGTCATCTGCGTGCATAGAAGGTGAACCCACACTGCGCGTCGGCGGCGTCTTCACCAATCCGCCATCCCTTTTTCACTATTTTTTATCGAGCCGGTCGCCACCATGCGCCGGCTTGCGGATCAACAGCGAAGGCACTGACGAAAATGCGCGTAGACGTATTCGTGGTAGGGAACGAGGAAGGGTATGTGGTGGCGCCTGCGGACAGCTGGCTGCCGCTGGACGAAATGAAGGCGCTCGGCGCGCTGCGCTTCGGCTGGACCATCGACACCGCGATGGCGATGCCGAAGCTGGATTGGCACGCGATCGCCAAGGACATCGACGCGCGCGGCTACAGCATCGTGGCCAGCGACGATGTCGGCGGGCTGTTGGCGCAGCCGCAGCAGACGCTGTATGCGATCTATCCCGAGCAGCATCGGCCGATTGCGGCCTGAGCGGTTGCGTTCAGGGACACTGACCTCGCCTGGGTAGCGGGTGTGGCCTTAGTCGGGAATCGTTTTTGGTCATAAGCCGCGATGGCGGACTCGGCCTGCACGGCAGGCGTGTTTCGCGATCGCGGCTTATCCGATTGTTTGAGCGAAAGCTGAGGCAGCGTGGGCTCGTGCTTGCCCAGAGCGGTTCACGATTTGATCGAAGCCCTTGTAGGAGCGGCGTGAGCCGCGACCGCGACCTTTTGCATGCGACGCAAGCCTGTTTCGCGGTCGCGGCTCGCGCCGCTCCTACAGGTAGCGCACGAGACGGCGACCGCGGCTGGTGGCGGGCCTTGCCGCGATCGCGTGCCGGCATTCGCACGATGCAGCGGTTGCCCGGTATGCCCCTGTAGGAGCGGCGCGAGCCGCGACCGCGACCTCACGCGCGCGACGCAAACCTGTTTCGCGTCCGCGGCTCACGACCACAGCAAACCCGTGGCGCCGCCCGAGCAGGGGCCGGAGAGGGATAACCGCGACTCGTGGTCGGACTTTGCCGCGATCGGCGCCGGCGTCTCGCACGATGCGACCGGCAGCCGCTACAGTGCGGTTCCGCTTCGTTCGCAGTGCCCGCATCCGTGTCCAATCTGTCCAAATCCTCCGGCAAGTCCGCCGCGTCCAAGGCCCGCACCGCGTACGTGTGCTCCGAATGCGGCGCCGATTACAACAAGTGGCAAGGGCAGTGCGGCGAGTGCGGGGCCTGGAACACGCTCAGCGAGTTCGTGGTCGAGCCGGCGGTCAAGGCCGGGGCCGGCGGGGTCGCGGCCAGCCGTCGCAGCAGTTGGGCCGGGCGCGCCGACGCGCCGGCGGTGACCGCGCTCAAGGACGTCAGCCACAGCGAGGAGTCGCGGGTCAGCACCGGCATCGGCGAGTTCGACCGGGTGCTCGGCGGCGGCCTCGTGCATGGCGCGGTGGTGCTGGTCGGCGGCGACCCGGGCATCGGCAAGTCCACCTTACTGTTGCAGGCGATCACCCGCATGGCCCAGACCTTGCCCGGCCTGTACGTGACCGGCGAGGAATCGCTGTCGCAGGTCGCCGGCCGCGCCTCGCGCCTGGGCCTGCCGTTGGACGGCGTGCATGCGCTGGCCGAGACCGGGGTCGAACGCATTCTCGAACACGCCTCGCGGATGAAGCCGGCGCTGATCGTCGCCGACTCGGTGCAGACCTTGTGGACCGAACAACTCGCCGCCGCGCCGGGCTCGGTCAGCCAGGTGCGCGAAAGCGCGGCGCGGCTGGTGCGCTACGCCAAGGAGACCGGCACCGCCGTGTTCCTGGTCGGCCACGTGACCAAGGAAGGCGGCATCGCCGGCCCGCGCGTGCTCGAGCACATGGTCGATGCGGTGCTGTATTTCGAAGGCGAGAGCGGCAGCCGCTTCCGCGTGCTGCGCGCGTTCAAGAACCGCTTCGGCGCGGTCAACGAGCTCGGCGTGTTCGCGATGAGCGACAAGGGCCTGCGCGAAGTGCCCAACCCGTCGGCGATCTTCCTGTCCGGCAGTCGCAGCCCGCAGCCGGGCAGTTGCGTGATGGTGACCCGCGAAGGCACCCGGCCGCTGTTGGTCGAAGTGCAGGCGCTGGTCGATTCCTCGCCGCTGTCGAACCCGCGCCGGGTCGCGGTCGGCATGGAACAGAACCGTCTGGCGATGCTGCTGGCGGTGCTGCATCGGCATGGCGGTATCTCGGTCGGCGACCAGGACGTGTTCGTCAACGTGGTCGGCGGCATCCGCGTGCAGGAAACCGCGGTCGACCTGCCGCTGCTGCTGGCGGTGCTGTCGTCGCTGCGCGATCAGCCGTTGGCCGAGCAGACCGTGGCGTTCGGCGAGGTCGGTTTGTCGGGCGAGATCCGCCCGGTGCCCAACGGCGAGGACCGCTTGAAGGAAGCGGCTACCCATGGGTTCAAGCGCGCCATCGTGCCCAAGGGCAACGCGCCGCGTGGCGGCAAGATCGGCGAGATGGAAGTGATCGCGGTCGAGCGTTTGTCGGAAGCGCTGGAAGCGGCGTGACGGGTCTGGGCGCGCGGCACGCAGGACGGCCGGATCGGCGCCACGCCGCGGCCGCTTGTGCGCGCGCAGGCGAAATGACGACGCTGCTGCAACGATCCTCGACCGGTACTAGGCGGTAAGCGCGAATGGCGCATCGTTCGTCGCGCGAAACGGACGCGGCACCGACGCCGGGCCGCGCGTTCGCGCGCTGGGTCTCGATCGCGCTGCATCCGTTCGCGGTCTTTATCGCGCTGACCCTGGTCAGCGTGCGGGTGCTCGCGCCGCAGGCGCTGGGGCATGCGCTGATCGGCGTGTCGGCGGCGGTGCTGGCGTGCTGGGCATTCGTGCTGCAACGGCGCCGGGCCGGGCATTGGTCGACGGTGGATGCGTCCAAGGCCAGCGAGCGGCCGCTGTTGTATGCGGTGCTGTTGGCGATTCTTGCGATCTGTTGGTGGTGGATGCGCGGGCAGGCGGCGCCGCTGGCGCAGGGCATCGTCGCGGTCGCGGCGATGCTGGTGGCGGCGGCGGTGTTCAATCGCTGGATCAAGCTGTCGCTGCACATGGCCAGTCTGGCGTTCGCGGCGGTGTCGTTGCTGGCGTTATGGCGGGTGGCCGGGGTCGCGGCCATCTGTGCCTTGCCGCTGCTGGCCTGGGCGCGCTTGCGCATGGCGCGGCATACGCCGGCCGAGGTGATCGGCGGCACGGTGCTGGGCGCGGTGTTCGCGCTGGCGCTGCGGGTGTGGGCGGGGTGAATCGGTGTCGTAGCCAGGTTCGCCGATCGCAAGTCGACACCGACTTGCGTGGCGACTTTGACTGCGCTGCAGGAAGTCTTTTGTTGGGCGGCTTCAGCCCCGAGGTTTTTCGCTCAGGCGCCGCCGAACGATCCATCTGGCTGATCGAAAAGCGTCGGGGCTGAAACCTCTGCCACAAAAGACTTCGTGGCGTTCGATCAGGTTGTATCCACAATCGCGATTCGACTCAGGTTCGCGAGCCTATTAGCGGTCGACATTCAACGAACGACCGGCGCCGCATTGGAACGCAGCGCCGGTCGTGGAGTTGGCTCGACCCAATCCGGTCTTGCTGGATGCAACAAGACCGGATCGTAAAAGCCGCTAGAAACGATGCAGATCCGATAAGACGGGAAAATCCGTTAGGCCCCGGAAAACCCGCGTTACGCCGCCGGCTTGCCCGCCTTGGCATGCGCATTGAGCAATTCGACCAGCTTGGCTTCATCAAAGCCCTGCATGCTCTTGTCGCCGATGTAGATCACCGGGACGCTGTTGATCTTCAAGCCGTCGGCTTCCTTGCGCGCGGCCTGGTCCTTGTCGATCACGCGTTCGACGAAGCGCACGTTCTGCTTTTCCAGCAGCGCCTTGGCCTTAACGCAGAACGGGCAGGTCGACAGGCTGTACATCACCACTTCGCCGCCGCTGGCCTTGGCATTGGCGTAGACCGCCGAATAGTCGCCTTGGGTCACTTGCGCGCCGCCACCGCCGCCACCGATCAGTCCGCTGTTGCGGACCAGATAGCCCGCGCCTACGCCCAGGCCCAGGGCCAGGGCCACGACCAGGATGGTGGTCAGGATCGACTTGAAATTCATTCCTTGTCCTCTTTGAGTGATGCGCTATGAATCGTCGGCGCCGGCTCGTGGCAAGCGCCCGCGACGATGGAATCGGGCTCAGCCCCGGCAGCCGCAGCGGTTGACGCAGGCCAGACGCTCGCGGAAGCACTCGGTTCCGCCGCCTTCGGCGCGGCATTGTTCGAAGATCGCGATGCAATCGTCCCAGCAGCGGGCGCATTCTTCGGGCGTGCCGCCGCTGGAGAAGGCGCTGAGCGACATCGCCAGGCCGAAGCAGAACGCGGCGCCGATCGACAGCCGGCGCGTGGTAAGTCTCAACATCACTGTTCCTCCTTGTGCCCGTCACTGGGCCGCTAGGGTTATATCACCGGCGCGGTGCCGGGCCACTGCTGTGAAGTCATGGCGGATGTGACCGGCGTTACGGAATCCGGTGCCGCGGGTCGATGCGACGGCGCTTGCGGATACGCCCGGGTGTCGTCGGCGGCGCGGCGATGCGCGCGCGGCGCCGGTTCGCTGCACTGCGGCACGAATCTGCGCGTGGTTGCGCGAGTCCGGAGGAGCCTGCGCTCCTCCGGATGTGATCGATCGGATCAGGGAATCGGACAGCCGCACACGTTGCCGCAGGCATTGAAGTTGGCCGAGCACACGCTCGCCGGTTGCCCGGAGGCACGGCAGGCGCGGCGTTCGGCGAAACAGCCGTCCCAGCAGTCCGCGCAGCTGGCGGCGAATGCGCTCATCGAGAAGGCCACGCCGAAGCAGAAGGCGACGACGGCGGAAATACGATTGCGTTTATGCAACATGGTGATGCTCTCCTTTGGTGGATCGGTGACGATCGGTGGTGGTGATGTAAGCGCGCTGTCAGGGAATCTGGCAGCCGCAGCGACGCCCGCAGGCGTTGTAGTTGGCCGTGCACACCGACGGCGGGTTTCCGGCCGCGCGGCAGATCTGGCGTTGGGCGAAGCAGCCTTGCCAGCACTCTTCGCAAGTGGCGGCGAACGCGCTCATCGAAAAGGCGAGGCCGAAACAGAACGCACAGGCGGCCATCACACGGTTGCTCTTGCTGATCGACATCAGACGTCTCCTTGGTCTGGCGAAACCCACGCTCGTCGTGAGCGCGTGGCGATGGACGCCGATGCGATGCGCGAGGCCTGCGTCCAGGGGCGTCGCGAGGGGCGGATGCATCGTGCCGCGAGCATGCCCGGCTTGGGCCGACGGCTCGATCCAACGCAGTAGAGCGCAGCCAGCGGCCACGGAAATTGCCCTCGACGCGGTCGCGTTGACGGAACGGCGATAGCCGTCGAAAAAACGCAATTCCGCTGCGGTGCAGCAGGAATTTGTGATCTCCGCTCAGGTTTATGAACACGCCTTGGCACACATTCGAGACCTTGGCCGTAACAACCCTCGTGACAAGGAGCGTGCGATGGCGCTGCGTATCCTGTTCCTGTGCACCGCCTACAACGGACTGGCGCAGCGCGCCTGGGCCGAGCTGAGCGAACTGGGCCACCAGATCGCGGTGCAGGTCGCTTCCGATGCGGACACCATGCGCGCCGCGGTCGCGCGCGAACGGCCGCAACTGATCGTCGCGCCGATGCTGAAGTCGGCGATCCCCGACGACATCTGGACCCGGCATACCTGCCTGATCGTGCATCCGGGCATCGTCGGCGATCGCGGCCCATCGTCATTGGACTGGGCGATCCTCGAAGGCGAACCCGATTGGGGCGTGACCGTGCTGCAGGCGGCGGCGGAAATGGACGCCGGCGACATCTGGGCCAGCGCCGGCTTCGCCATGCGCGGCGCGTCCAAGAGCCAGTTGTACCGGCATGAAGTCACCGACGCGGCGGTGCGCGCGTTGTTGCAGGCGGTGGAGCGTTTCGAATCCGGCGACTATCGACCGCAACCGTTGGACTACGCGCACGCCGACGTGCGCGGCCGACTGCGCGCGAGCATGCGCCCGGCCGATCGCAGCCTGGACTGGGCGATGGACGACGCGACCTTGCTTGCGCGTATCCGCAGCGGCGACAGTTCGCCCGGCGCGCGCGGCGAAATTGCCGGCCTGCGCTGCCATGTGTTCGGCGCGCACGTCGAACCCTCGCTGCGCGGCCGCCCCGGCGAATTGCTGGGACAACGCGACGGCGCGGTCTGCGTCGCGACCGGCGACGGCGCGCTATGGCTCAGCCATCTGCGCGAGAAAGACGGCATCAAGCTGCCGGCGACGCGGGTGCTGGGCGAAAAGCGCCTGCACGGCATCGTGGCGCGGGCGTCGAAACCGGCGACTTCGGTGGCGGGTCGGCGCGACCATGGCTATCGCCAGATCCGTTACCGCGAAATCGGCGCGGTGGGTTATCTGCATTTCGATTTCTACAACGGCGCGATGTCGACCGCGCAATGCGACCGCCTGCGCACCGCGTTTTTGCAGGCGCGTCGTCGGCCGACCCGGACCATCGTGTTGATGGGCGGCAGCGACATCTGGTCCAACGGCATCCACCTCAATACCATCCAGGCCGCGGCCGATCCGGCGCTGGAATCGTGGCGCAACATCCTGGCGATGAATGCCTTGGTGCGCGAGATCGTGCTGACCGATTCGCACCTGGTGATTTCGGCGATGCAGGGCAACTCGGGCGCGGGCGGGGTGATCCTCGCGTTGGCCGCCGACCAGGTGTGGGCGCGACGCGGCGCGGTCATGAACCCGCACTACAAGGGCATGGGCGGCTTGTACGGTTCCGAGTACTGGACCTATCTGTTGCCGCGCCGGGTCGGCGAGACATTGGCGCAGGAACTGACCGAAGGCCTGCGCCCGATCGGCACCGCCGGCGCCGAGCGCATCGGCCTGATCGACGCCGCGTTTGGCGCCAGCGGCGCGGATTTCGTCGCCCACGTCGAACAGCGCGCCGAGCGCGCGGCCGACCCGGCCAGCGTGCGCAAGGCGCTGGCGAGCAAGCGTCGGCGTCGCGCGATCGACGAGCGCCGCAAGCCGTTGGAAAGTTATGGCGCGGAAGAGTTGGCGCATATGTACCGCAACTTCTTCGGGACCGATCGCAGTTATCACGAGGCGCGGCATCGGTTCGTGCACAAGTGTTGCGTGGCGCCGAGTTGCGAGGCCGCGTCGGTCGAGGCGGTGGTCGATCGGGATCGGGCTACCGCATGAGGTGAATCGATCGATTCTGGAATCGATTTAGATCTCGATGCAGTCGATGCTTTGCTGTGGCTGTGGCTGTGGCTGTGGCTGTGGCTGTGGCTGTGGCTGTGGCTACGGCTCGGCTTTACACGCTTCTGCTCGCGCCCCAATTCGCGCAGTCCATCCAGCGCTGCGAAGCCTCTGACTGGCGTTAGCAAACGGACACCCGAAGGGCGGCGTGCAGGATGCACGCCGTGCGCCACCGGGACATGGATGTCCCGTGTGGCGCATGCCTGCGTCTGCACCGATCGTGCGGGCCCTTGATTCAAAAAAAGCATTTTTCTTTGGTTACCTTTCTTTTGTTGCTTTAGACAAAAGAAAGTAACTCGGCCGCTTGCGGACGAAAGCTTTTGCCTTTGCCTCAAAGGCTCTACAGCTTCAAAGATTGAAGCTTTAAAGCTTTTAAAGCTGAAGCTAGATCAAAAGCTTCCGCCACTAAAGCGGCGGGTCACTTTCTTTTGTCTAAAGCGACAAAAGTCCGTCTGGATTCCCTTCGGTCAAAAGGTAACCAAAGAAAAATGCTTTGTTGTGGATCAAGTGCCCGCAAGTGCGGAGCTTCCGCGGGCATGCGCCACACGAGACATCCTGTCTCGGTGGCGCACGGCGCACATCCATGTGCGCCGCCCTTTGGGTGTGCTTTTGCTAACGCGAGTCAGGAGCTTCGCAGCGCTGGATGGGCTGCGCGAATTGGGGCGCAAGCAAAAGCGCCATGGCCTACCTGTAGGAGCGGCGTGAGCCGCGACCGCGACACCACGGCTACGCCGCAGGGTTCGTCGAACCCGTAATGGCGCGGTCGCGGCTTACGCCGCTCCTACAGGCAGGCCATGGCGCCACGCGGCCCTGGCCGATGACGTCGGGAATCGGGCCAAGCCGAAGCCGCCAAAGCGAAGCCAGCGCCAAGCACTGGCCACGCCCTGGATCATCCCGTCGCGATCAGGGAATTTCGCAACCACAGGAGATACCGCAGGACCGATAGGTCGTGCCGCAGGTAAAGTCGTTGCCGACCACCTGCATGCACTCGGCGTACTCGATCTCGCAGGTGCGCCAGCACTGGTCGCACGATCCGCCGGCCGTCGCGCTCAGCGACAACGCAAAACCGAAGCACATCGCGACCAGCGCGCCAATGCCGAGCTTCCTTGATTTCCTGCTCATGATGTCGTCCTCTTCGCCCCGGAGCGGGGCGCGTGCATCATGCGAAGCATCGCGTGCCGCGGTCAATGCGCCGGCGTGGGGAGTGTGACGACGAAGCGCACGCTCGGATGAGCGGGCGTGTGAGCGAAAGACGTCGGGCCTGGAGGTCCCACAGCCGCCTCGCCGAAGCCAAGCGCCTTGTGAGGCCTTCCAGGCCCGAGACTGTTCGATCAGATGCGACGAACCCGCATCCGATCACGCCCCAACCGAATCGGAATCGGACCCGGCGCCTGGATCAGTGCCCGCCCGCCGCCGCCGCGCCGCCGCCCGCCTTGGCGCTGAACGGGGGTTTGGCGAACCACACGAACACGGTCACCAGCAGGAACACGATGCCGATCAGATGCAGCATTTCGTTGAAGCCGAGCTGCGCGGCCTGTTGCGAAATCATCTGGTTCAAGGCCAGCGCGCCACGGGTGGCGTCGCCGTTGCCGAGCGTGTTGACGGTCTGCTGGATCGCCGGATCGTTGGCGGCGATGTGTTCGGTCAATTGTGCGTGGTGGATGGTGCTGCGCTGGCTCCAGGCCCAGGTGGTCAGCGAGGCGGCGAAGCTGCCGCCGAGGGTTCGCACGAAGGTCGCAAGTCCCGAGCCCGCGGCGATCTCATGTGGCTCAAGATCGGACAGCAGGATCGTCAATACCGGCATGAAGAACAGCGCCACGCCCAGGCCTTGCCACAACTGCACCATGGCGACGTGGTTGAAGTCGACATCCAGGTTGAAGCCTGATCGTATGAAACTGGTGAAGGCCATCACGATGAAGGCGGCGCTGGCGACCAGACGCAGATCGAAGCGGGCCGCGTACAGACCCACGAACGGTGTCAGCAATACCGGCAATATGCCGATCGGCGCGGTTGCCAGGCCCGCCCAGATCGAGGTGTAGCCCAGATTGCGTTGCAGCCACAGCGGCACCAGCAGGCTGATCGAGAAGAACGCCGCGTACGCAAGCACCATCGCCGCGGTGCCGGCGGCGAAGTTGCGATGGCGGAACAGGCGCAGGTTGACGATCGGATCGCGTTCGGTCAGTTCCCAGATCACGAACACGGTCAGCGCGACCACCGCGACGAGGGTCAGCACCACGATCTTGGTCGAGTTGAACCAGTCTTCGTCGTTGCCCAGGTCGAGCATGATCTGCAGCGCGGCCACGCCGAGCACCAGCATCGCCAGGCCCATGTAATCCATCTTCGGGTTTTCCAGCCGTTCCGGCCGGCCGCGCAGCTGATTGCCGACCACCAGGCAGGCGAAGATGCCGATGGGGATGTTGATGAAGAAAATCCATTCCCAGCTGTAGTTGTCGGTGATCCAGCCGCCGAGGATCGGGCCGGCGATGGGCGCGACGACGGTCACCATTGCCAGCAGGGCGATGGCTTGCCCGCGTTTATGCGGTGGGTAGATCGAGATCAATAGCGCCTGGGTGACCGGGTACATAGGTCCGGCGACGAAGCCCTGCAACGCGCGCGCGGTCACCAGCAGGCCCATGGAGTTGGCCAGGCCGCACAGGAAGGACGCGATCACGAACAGCATCGTCGCCCACATGAACAAGCGGCGTTCGCCGAATTTGCGAGTGAAGAAACCGGTCAGCGGCAGCGCGATGGCGTTGCTGACCGCGAACGAGGTGATCACCCAGGTCGCCTGGCTGCTGCTGCCGCCGAGGTTGCCGGAGATGGTCGGCAAGGACACGTTGGCGATGGTGGTGTCGAGCACCTGCATGAACGAGGCGAGCGCGAGGCCCAGCGTGGTCAATGCGAGATTGGGTGGCCGGAAGCCGGCTTGCGGCGCGGGCGCGGCGGCGGCATTGGCGGTGGTGGCGGACATCGATCGGCCTGTCGGTTCGGGTGAGCCGCGCGTGGGCGCGGAACCAAGAGCGGAGGTGAAGCCTTCCGGTCCCCGTCATTGCGGCTTGCGCCGCAATGACGGTTTCGGAGTTCGCGCTGCATCGCGGGGGGAGGGGAGGCGGCGCGCACGGCGCGGCCGCTTCGACACGATGCATCGCGAACGACAGACGAAGAACGACGTGGGGGAGGTGCTTCGTCTTTGCTGCGCGGTGCCGCTGAAATGGCTGAAACGGCTGAAGCTGGAACGGTGAAGCAGGTGAAACAGTCGCTACGGATGCGATGGCGATCCCCGGTCAAACCGAGCCGATCGCCGTTCGATCAGCCGTGCTGCATGTTCGGCAGGTTGTCGCGCACGATCTTCTCGATCATCGCGTCGGCCTCGTGCAACTGCTTGGCGTAGGCATCGGTGACCAGCACCGGCTTGGCCGGCGGCGCCGCGGCCAGGACCGCGCCGGTCTGCTCGCGGATACCTACGTCGACGTGCATGCTCAGGCCCAGGCGCAGCGGGTGTTCGACCAGTTGCTTGGGTTCGATCTCGATCCGCACCGGCACGCGCTGGATGATCTTGATCCAGTTGCCACTGGCGTTCTGCGCCGGCAACAGCGAGAACGCGCTGCCGGTGCCCATGCCGAGGCTGACGACTTTGCCCTGATAGGTCACGTCGCCGCCGTACAGATCCGAATGCACGTCCACCGACTGGCCGATGCGCATCTTGGCGAGTTGGGTTTCCTTGAAGTTGGCTTCGACCCAGACCTGATCGAGCGGAATGATCGTCATCAGCGCGGCGCCCGGCTGCACGCGCTGGCCGAGCTGCACGTTGCGCTTGCCGACATAACCGCTGACCGGCGCGACGATGGCCGAGCGCTGCAGGTTCAAATACGCCTGACGCAGTTGCGCGGCGGCCGCGGCGACCTGCGGCTGCTTGGCGACGGTGGTTGCGTCGACCAGCGCGCGATTGCGCGCCAGCGAGCCGCGCGAGGACGACATCGCCGCTTCGGCCGAAGCCAGTTCGTCGCGCGCATGCGCCAGCTCTTCGGCCGAAACCGCGCCACTGGCGACCAGGCCTTCGCGACGCTTGACGTCGGCGCGGGCCTTCTGCACCGCGACTTCGCGCGCCGACAGATCGGCCTGGCCGGCGTCGACCGCGCTGAACAGACCGCGCACCTGGCGCACGGTGTTGGCGAGATTCGCGGTGGCCTGGTCATAGGCGACCTGCGCATCGTTCGGATCGAGCTGCACCAGCACCTGGCCGGCGCTGACCTTCATGCCGTCGTCGGCGCCGATGCTGACCACGGTGCCGGTCACCTGCGGGGTGATGTTGACCACGTTGCCCTGCACGTAGGCGTCGTCGGTGTCCTGATGCCAGCGCAGAACGAGCATGTAGTACAGCGTCCACGCGATGCCCGCGATGACGATCACCGCGAGCAGGATCGTCAGCGCCTTGCGGCGGTTGTTGTTCTTCGGCGGCGCGGCCGGCGCGACCGCGGCTTGAGGATTGACTTCGGTGGTCATGGCGTCGGGGCCTTCGCGATAACTTGGGTAGAGGATTCGTTGGCAACGGTGGACGCGACCGGGTCGGGCGAACTGAGTTCGAGTCCGCCGCCGAGCGCGCGGTCCAGGTCGATCTGCGCGGCGTAGCGCTGCGCGCGCAGGCCGGCGAGTTGTTGGTCGAGTTGCAGCAGCGGACGCTGCGCCGTCAGCACGTCGAGTTGCGTGCCCAGACCGGCGCGGTAGCGGCTGCTGGCGATCTGCCAGGCCTGCTGCGCGGCATCGCGCGCCTGCTGCGCCGAGACGATCTGGCCGTCGAGCGAACGCGAGCTCTGCACCGCGTCGGCGACTTCGCGCAACGCGCCGATCAGGCTCTGGTTGTAATTCGCGACCGCGAGGTCGTACTCGGCATCGGTGTCGGCCAGGTTGTTGCGCAGACGGCCGCCGTCGAAGATCGGCATGCTGAAGGCCGGGCCGCCTTGCAGCAGTTTGGCTTCGCTGGTGAACAGGTCCGACAGGTGACCGGTGGCCAGGCCGACGATCGCGCTGAGATTCACGCTCGGATAGAAGTCGGCCTTGGCCGCCTTGATGCCGTGCGAACTGGCTTCGACCCGCCAGCGCGCGGCGACCACGTCGGGGCGATGGCCCAGCAATTCGCTCGGCAGCACCGACGGCACCGCCGGGTTCTTCGCCGCGAGCAGGGTCGGGCGAGCGATTTCAAGGCCGCGATCGGGGCCCTTGCCCAGCAGCGCGGCGAGCGCGTTGCGGGTGGCGTCGATCTGCTGCTGCGCGGCCTGGATCTGCTGATCGGCGCTGGCGCTGGCGCTCTGCGCGTTGCGGATCTGCAACTGGTTGTCGAGGCCGGCCTTGACCCGCTGCTGGCCCAGGCCGAGCAAGCGATCGGAGCGTTGCTTTTCCGAACTCGCCACGTCCAGCGCTTCGAACGACTGCGCCAGCGACACGTAGGCGCGGGCGATGTTCGACGACAAGGTCAGGCGCGCGGCCTGCGCTTCGACTTCGGCCGCGCGGGTCTGGCCGAGCGCGGCCTGCCAGCGCGCGCGCTTGCCGCCCCACAGGTCCGGGCTGTACTTGAATTCGAGCATCAGCACGTGCGCGCCGAGGTACTTGCCGCCGATCGGATCGGGGGCGAGGGTCTCGGGCAATTCCGCCCCGGAGTATTGGGCGGCGGCGCCGACGGTCGGCTTGCGCGCGGCATCGGCCAGCCCGGCCTGGGCGACCGCCTGACGCACGCGCGCGTCGGCGGCGTCGAGGCTGGGCGTGCCGGTCAGGGCTTCGTCGATCAGCGCATTGAGCTGCGCGTCGCCTAGCGAAGTCCACCAGTCGCGCTTGGGAAATTCGGCCGCCGAGACCTGGGCGAGGCTGCGGGTGGCTTGCAGGCGGTCGGCGTCGAGCGCGTGGCCGGACGGCTCCAGGCCGCGGGTGCTGGCGCAACCGGCCAGGATCAGCGCGGCGGCCAGCGGCGTGAGCACGTAACGCAGCCCGCGGCGCGGGCGAGGGTCGAGAGAGGACATGGCTCAGGAACCGGAGAGTGAGAGGTTGTCGCGAACTTGTTCGAGCAGGCGATACAGCTGATCGCGATCGCTGTCGCTCAGGCCGGCCATGGCGCGCTCGCGTACGCGCTTGCCGCACTGGTCGATGTCTTCCCAGATCGCGGTGCCGGTTTCGGTCAGGTGGATGTTGAGCGCGCGGCGATCGTCCGGATCGGCCACGCGCACGACGAAGCCGCGGCTTTCCAGCTTGTCGAGCAGGCGGGTCATGGCGCCGGGATTGAGCTGTGCGGCGCGCGCCAGTTCGGTGACCCCGGCGGTACCGATCGCCAGTTCCTTGAGGGTGATGAACTGGCTGAAGGTGAGGTCGTGGCCGGCCTGCGCCAGCTCGCGTTCCATCTGCGCCCACATCGCGTCGCGCACCTGGCGGAACAGCAGGCCGAGGTTGGAGGTCGAGCAGGGCTGGTTGGGGGTCGAGGTCGTCATGGCGCGGCATGTTGCTCGCCCGCACAATAGTTGTCAAGGCAAATATTGTTCTAGCAACGACCTATTCAGGCCGCCGCCAGCCATGTGTGGAAAGCGTGTAGACCGTTGCCTGGCCTGGGTTTGCGGTGATCAGGCCGGAACTGCAAGGCGCGGGCGGCGGGCACGGCATGCGCCGGCACATGCGGCCAAAGGTGGCCGGTGCGGGGCATGAAGATGGATTAAACGTCGGCTGTTTGGTGCCGGGACGACTACTGAACGAGTCCTGGGCGACGGCGCTCGCAGCGCCGCTCAGACCCGTCGCAGGACCACTTCGAGCACGAACTTGCTGCCGAAAAAGGCCAGAATCAGCAAGGCCATCGCGGTCAGGGTCCAGCGCACCGCGACCACGCCGCGCCAGCCGTAGCGCCAGCGGCCCAGCAGCAGGCCGCCGAAGGCCAGCCACGACAGCACGCTGAGCACGGTCTTGTGGACCAGGTGCTGGGCCAGCAGGTTTTCGACGAACAGCACGCCGGTCAGCAAGGTCGCGGTCAACAGGATGAAACCGACCGCGATGGTGCGGAACAGCAGGCTTTCCAACTCGACCAGCGGCGGCAGCGCGCGCAGCCAGCCGTGGAATTCGCGCCGCCGCAGCGCGCGTTCCTGCAGCCACAGCATCAGCGCGAACAGCGCCGCCACCGCCAGCGTGGCGTAGGCGAGCAGGGCGAACCAGGCGTGCAACTGCAGGCGCCAGTCCAGCGGTTCCGGGTGCTGGACGTGGCCGTACAACTGGTACGTCACCAGCATCAGCGCGGCCAGCGGAAACACCACCACGCCGAGCGCGGCCATGCGCCCGGCCGCGCCGAAAATCGCGGTCAGCACCGCCATGCCCAGCCCGACCAGGGACAGCGCGGCGAAGAAATGCAGGTCGGCGCCGCCGGCGATGCGCCAGGCGATGAAATGCGCCGCACCGTGCAGCAGCACCGCCAGATTGGCCGGCAACAGCCACAAACGCGCCTCGCGTCCGCGCTCGCGGCGCACCGCCGCGATCAGCAGACCGGTCGCGGTCAGGTAGAGAACGACGGCGATGAGAACGATTGTCATCGACGAAGTGTGGCATAGGCGAGGAATGAGTGGAGAGGAGTGAGAAACGAGTAAAAGCCGGCGACGGTCCCGACTCGTACTCGTTTCTCACTCCTCTCCACTCACTCCTGCCGCCCAGCCCCTGCCGCTATACTTGCCGCCCCTGTCGTTTCGCCCTGCCGACCACGCCATGTTCGAATCCCTGACCCAACGCCTGTCCGGCACCATCGAGCGCCTGCGCGGCCGCGGCCGTCTGACCGAAGAGAACATCCGCGAGTCGCTCCGCGAAGTGCGCATCGCCCTGCTCGAGGCCGACGTCGCCCTGCCGGTGGTGCAGGCGCTGATCGAACGCATCAAGGTGCGCGCGGTCGGCCAGGAAGTGCTCAAGTCGCTGACCCCGGGCCAGGCCCTGATCAAGGTCGTGCGCGACGAGCTGACCACGGTCATGGGCTCGCAGGCCACCGACCTGAATCTCAACGTGCCGGCACCGGCGGTGATCCTGATGGCCGGCCTGCAAGGCGCCGGCAAGACCACCACGGTCGGCAAGCTCGCCAAGCATCTGAAGGAGCGGCGCAAGAAGAAGGTGATGGTGGTCTCGGCCGACGTCTACCGT
Source organism: Lysobacter sp. Soil_N_51 (assembly GCF_057655755.1). NCBI lineage: Bacteria > Pseudomonadati > Pseudomonadota > Gammaproteobacteria > Lysobacterales > Lysobacteraceae > Lysobacter > Lysobacter sp. Soil_N_51. The sequence goes on from NZ_JBDGLR010000003.1 coordinate 467,508, forward strand.
CCGGCCGCGATCGAACAGCTCAAGCAACTGGCCGAACAGGTCGACGTGCTGTTCTTCGCCTCCGACGCTTCGCAAAAGCCGGTCGACATCGCCCGCGCCGCGATCGCCGATGCGCGCAAGTCCTACGTCGACGTGCTGCTGATCGATACCGCCGGCCGCCTCGCCATCGACGACGCGATGATGAGCGAGATCAAGGCGCTGCACGCCGCGGTGTCGCCGGTCGAAACTCTATTCGTGGTCGACTCGATGACCGGCCAGGACGCGGCCACCACCGCCAAGGCCTTCAGCGAAGCGTTGCCGCTGACCGGCGTGGTGCTGACCAAGACCGACGGCGACGCGCGCGGCGGCGCCGCGTTGTCGGTGCGCTACGTCACCGGCCGTCCGATCAAGTTCATCGGCGTCGGCGAAAAGCCCGACGGCCTGGACGTGTTCCACCCCGACCGCGTCGCCAGCCGCATCCTCGACATGGGCGACGTGTTGTCGCTGGTCGAGCAGGTCGAGCAGCAGGTCGACAAGGACAAGGCGCAGAAGCTCGCCGAGAAGGTCGCCAAGGGCAAGAAGTTCGACCTCAACGACATGAAGGACCAGCTTGAGCAGATGCAGAACATGGGCGGCCTGCACGGCCTCATGGACAAACTGCCGGGCATGGGCCAGATCCCCGACGCGGTCAAGAACCAGGTCACCGGCAAGGAAGTGCCGCGCATGGTCGCGATCATCAATTCGATGACCAAGAAAGAGCGCCGCAACCCGGCCCTGCTCAACGGCTCGCGCCGCGCGCGCATCGCCAAGGGCTCGGGCCTGACCCCGGCCGACGTCAACAAGCTGATGAAGCAGTATCAGCAGATGGAAAAGATGATGAGCAAGCTCTCCGGCGGCGGCATGAAGGGCCTGATGCGCGGCATGAAGGGCATGATGGGCGGACGCGGCGGCATGCCGTTCCGCTGAGCGAGGCGTCGCGGCGAAACCATCGAACGGCGGCCCTTGGCCGCCGTTTTTCGTTGTGGCAGCTGCGAATTCGTCCCGCCTCGCGATGCCCGGTTTACTACCTGTAGGAGCGACGCAAGTCGCGACCGCGCAACCGCGCTGATTGCGCAGCCATCTTTATCTGTCGAATCGTCCCGTCCCGGCGCGCGGAGCCGGCAGGCACGTCGGCGCATTTTCAAATCGGCGCACGCCTCGCCGTGTATCTACATCGACGCACCGAATTCGCATCGTCGAACACTCGAACATCGTGTGTATCCAACAGATCGCACAGACCTCACGCAGCGCCGAGGTGAAGCCCTGAATCCCCGCCTTCGCGGGGATGACGAGCAAAGGCGAAAGCCTTTTTCCTCACAGTCACGAGGCATCACCATCCACCGCGCTCTCGCAATCGCCCCCTGTAGGAGCGACGTAAGTCGCGACCGCGCAACCACGACAATTGCGTAGCCCCTCTGGTCTGGCAAATCCTCCGGCCTCAACGCATTAAGTTTCACGCACCCGCACCCGCACCCGCACTCGCACTCGCACCCGTTTCCAACTCGCCGCCACTCGCCGACAAACGGCGTCGCGCGTTCTCGGGCTGAGAGACGGCGCCGGGCGATTCTGTGTTCACGGAACGGCGAGGCGCGGAACAGACAGACGGAAGGGGGCTGATCCAAGCGCGGGGGGGGCTCGTGCAGGCCGCGCGCTCAGAACCGAGCGCCGCCGCCCGCAAGGTCGCGACGACCGTGCCAGCCACGTGAGCACGAAACCGCGCATGGACCGCGCGGATACACCGAGGTTCGGGGAAGACCGGTTCCGGGGGGCGGAACCGGCGCAAGGGCGGGCGGCGACAGGACGGCGTCGCCCGCCGGGCGGCATCCGAGGGAAGCGGGTGCCGGCGCCAGGGACGGCGCGGCAGGGCAGGGAAGCGCGGGGATCCGGGCCCGTCAGGGGCCCGGGTTTGCCCAAGCCACGGAATCGGTTAAACTTTCCGGCTTACCCCGTCATTCCGACGGCTGGGCAACACAGGAAAACAGACCCCATGGTCAAGATTCGACTGACCCGCGGCGGCGCCAAGAAGCGTCCGTTCTACCACATCATCGTCACCGACAGCCGTAGCGCCCGCGATGGCCGCAACATCGAGCGCGTCGGTTTCTACAACCCGGTCGCCGCCGGCGCCGAGAAGCGCGTCGAGCTGAACATCGATCGCGTCAAGCATTGGGTCGCCAACGGCGCCCAGCTGACCGACAAGGTCGCCGACCTGTACAAGCAGGCCGTCAAGGCCGCTCCGGCCGCCTGAGCCGGCGGGCCGCGCAGGTTAGCCCGCGCGGCCCTTCCCACGCACCCATGAGCGATTCCTCGCGCCGCCTCCTGCTGGGCAGGGTGCTCGGCGCTTTCGGCATTCGCGGCGAAGCCAAGCTCGAGTCCTGGACGCAGCCGCGCGCCTCGATCTTCCGCTACCAGCCCTGGATCGTCCGCGACCCGCAGGGCCGCGAGCGCGAGCTGTCGGGCGTGCGTGGCCGCGAAAGCGGCAAATTCCTGATCGCCACGTTTCCCGATGTCAGCGACCGCGACACGGTCGAAGCCATGCGCGGCACCGAGATCTACGTTCCGCGTTCGGCCCTGCCGCCGCCGAAAGACGGCGAGTACTACTGGGTCGACCTGGAAGGCCTGAACGTGGTCACCACCGAGGGCGTGTCGCTGGGCAAGGTCTCGCACCTGTTCGCCACCGGCGCCAACGACGTGCTGGTCGCCCGCGACGACGAACGTGAGCGCATGATCCCGTTCGTGATTCCGCAGTACGTGCTGTCGGTCGATTTCGAGGCCAACCTCGTGACGGTCGATTGGGATCCTGAGTTCTAGGAAAGAGTTGAGAGGAGTGAGAAACGAGTAAAAGCTGGTTTTTCCTCGTTTCTCACTCCTCTCAACTCACTCCCGCCTCATGCGTATCGACCTCATCAGCCTGTTCCCCGAATTCGTCGCGCAATGCGCGGCGTTCGGCGTGGTCGGGCGCGCGGGCGAGCGCGGGCTGCTGTCGTTGCATGGCTGGAATCCGCGCGATTACGCCGAAGGCAATTACCGCCGCGTCGATGAGCGCCCGTTCGGCGGCGGGCCGGGCATGGTCATGCTGATCGATCCCTTGCGCGCGGCGATCCGCGCCGCGCGCGAGGCCGATCCGGCGCCGGTCCGGGTGATCTACATGAGTCCGCAGGGCGCGCGCCTGGATCAGGCCAAGGTCCGCGAACTGGCCGGGCACGAGCGGCTGATCCTGTTGTGCGGCCGCTACGAAGGCGTCGACGAGCGGCTGATCCAGGCCGAGGTCGACGAGGAAATCTCGATCGGCGATTACGTGCTGTCCGGCGGCGAACTGGCCGCGGCGGTGATCGTCGATGCGGTCGCGCGGCTGCAGGACGGCGCGCTGGGCGACGCCGAATCGGCGGTCCAGGACAGTTTCGAGGACGGCCTGCTCGACTGCCCGCATTACACCCGCCCGGTCGAACACGAGCTGGGCACGGTGCCGCCGGTGCTGATGTCGGGCAATCACGCGGAAATCGCCAAATGGCGCCGTCAGCAGTCGCTGGGCCGGACCTGGCAGCGGCGCCCGGACCTGTTCGACGAGGCCGCGCTGTCCAAGGCCGACCGCAAGCTGATCGCGGCCTTCCGCGCCGAATTGGCCGCGGCTCAGGCTGCGGAACAGGGTGCACAGGCGGCCGCTGGAAGCGTTTCCAGCCCCGAATCGGCCGTTCAGCCAGGCCGCCAGGCCGGCGAAACGCCCTGAGCCCCTAGCGCCGCGGGAAAAAAGCTCGTTATAATTAGTCGCTTAGCTGTACCCCTTTGCTGTACCGATGCCATGACGCGGGTCCACGTGCACTCGCGCAACAACTAATCCAACAGGCCGTAACCATGAACAAGCCCTCGCTCCACACCCTGCTGCAGAATTTCGAAGCCGAGCAGATCACCCGCAAGCTGCCCGACTTCAGCCCCGGCGACACCATCGTCGTCAACGTCAAGGTCAAGGAAGGCACGCGCGAGCGCGTCCAGGCCTATGAAGGCGTGGTCATCGCGATCAAGAACGGCGGCCTGAACTCCTCGTTCACCGTGCGCAAGATCTCGCACGGCTTCGGCGTCGAGCGCGTGTTCCAGACCCACAGCGCGATCATCGACTCGGTCGACGTCAAGCGCCGCGGCAAGGTCCGCGCCGGCAAGCTGTACTACCTGCGTGGTCTGCAGGGCAAGAAGGCGCGCATCAAGGAAGATCTGGCCGCGTACGCGCGCGCCAAGAGCGCCAACGTCGCCGCAGGCGAGTAATCCCCGCATCGCGCGCCTGCCGCGCAATGCCACGAACGGCCGCCGCGAGGCGGCCGTTTGCGTTTGCGCGCGGCACGGTGACGGCGTCCGCCGCGGACTCGCGCGGCGCGAGCCGTCCCTAGGGCGCGTGGCGTCGATCAAGCGCATCGCGCGAGCCTGCGTCGCGGTCTTCACGATGGCCGCGATTGGCCCGTTGTCTGGCCGCGGCGGCGCTGTGCGCCGCGCCCGGTTCGCGCTAGATTCCCGACGCGGCGTCGGCCGCCGGCAGTGCCGCCCCCGCGGCAGGAGAGCGCAACGTGAATCCGGGTTTGTCTGAAGGCGATATCTGCACCTATCAGCGCAGCGACGGCGCTTGGGGCTTTTTCTGGGTCCAGCGCATCGACGCCTTGCCCGACGGCCGCGACGCGCTGTCGCTGCGCAAGTTCGACACCCATACCGCCGAGGAAGTGCTGCGCGAGCATGTCGCCGACGTCGACGAACTCAAGGCGCTGCGCCTGCTCGGCCACTTCCCGATCGTCGGTACCCGCGTGGCCGAGGTCGAGCCCCGCGTGATCGGCCACATGCCGGTGCGCGACGCCGACCTGGAGGGCTACCGGATCTGGCGCGAGGCGTTCGACAAGGGCGAAGCCGGTGTGTTCACCCTGGCGTTGCAGGACATCTGAGCACGCCGATGGCTGCGAAACGCGGCTGCGTGTTGCCTGCGTCGAGCGGTGCGGCCCGTCAGCGCGGCGGCCGTTCGGTTTCTGCATCGGCGACGTCGCGCGCCAAGTTGGCGATCTCTTCCGGACTCGCATCGGCCACCGGCGCCGGCGGCTGCGCAGCGATTTCCGCCGGCGTGGCGATGGTCTGGGTGGCGATCGGCGCGACCGCGCGTTCGGCCGGGCTCATCATCCGCGAGCGTCGCCAACCGCCCCAGCGGTAATACGCCAGCGACATCAACATCGCGCAGAACGCGCTGACCGGGAAACTCCACCACAAGGCGTCGGTGCCGATCACCGGCTGCAGCAAGGTCGCGAACGGTACGCGCACGCCCCACAGCGCGAACCCCAGGATCAGCAGCGGCGGCACCACCGCGCCGGTCGCGCGGACCACGCCGGAAATCACGAAGGTCACGCCGAAGAACAGGAACGACCAGATCGAAATATGGTTGAGGTGGCGGGCGATTTCGAACGACGCGCTGCCCTCGGGCAGGAACAGCGCGAGCGTGTAGCGGTCGAACAAAATCAGCGGCGCGATCAACGCGCCGGTCATCAGGAAATTGAAACCGGTGCCGGTGCGCGCGGTCGCGTCGACCCGGTCCCAGCGCCCGGCGCCGACGCTCTGCGCGGCGATCGAGGAACACGCCGCGCCGATCGCCATCGCCGGCATCTGCACATAGGTCCACAGTTGCAGCGCCGCGCCGTAACCGGCGGCGGTGCCGGTGCCGTGGGCGTTGACCAGGCTGATCATCGCGATCATCGCCAGCGAGATCAGCACCATCTGCAGGCCCATCGGCACGCCCTTGACGATCAGCGCGCGCAGCACCGCCGGGTCGATCTTGAGCAGATGCGCGTCCTGCCGGCCCAGCCACAGCACGTGGCGCTTGCGCCGCAGGTACAGCAGCATCGCCAGCAAGCTCAGGCCCTGGGCGAAGAAGGTCGACGCGGCCGAACCGGCGATGCCCATCGCCGGCACCGGGCCCCAGCCGAAGATCAGCAGCGGATTGAGCACGATGTCGAGCGCCACCGACATCAACAAGAAGCGGAACGGCGTGCGCGAATCGCCGGCGCCGCGCAAGGCCGCGGAGAAGAACGCGAACGCGTACAGGAACGGCATCGACAGGAAGATCACCCGCAGATAGCTCTCGGCCAACGCGAGCGCGGGCGTCGGCGTGCCCATCGCGCGCAGCACGGTATCGGCCATGAACCAGCCGGCGATCGCGATCAGCACCGACAGGGCGATGAAGAAGGTCGCGCTGGTGCCCATGACCTGGCGCGCGCGGGCGGTGTCGCGCGCGCCGATCGCCTGGCCGATCAGGATGGTCGCGGCCATGCCGATGCCGAAGATCGAGCCGATCAGGAAGAACATGATGTTGTTGGCGTTGGCCGTTGCGGTCAGCGCCGCTTCGCCGAGGTAGCGGCCGACCCAGATCGAATTGATCGAGCCGTTGAGCGATTGCGCCGCGTTGCCGGCCATGATCGGCAGGGCGAAGGAAATCATGGTGCGGCCAATCGGGCCTTCGGTCAGCAAGTGGCTGCCGCGCGGGGTGCTGGAGGCCATGGCGGGATCCGGACGGGGATGGCGCAGTATGCCGCCGCGCGGGGTGAGCGGGCCGTGGCCGCGCGATGCCGGGCTGGAGCGAGCGGTGAATTATTGCGCGGGCTGGGTTGCGCGGATGTGGGAAAGGTCTCGGTGCCGAACAAGCATCAGTCGCAATGGAAGAAGTGATTGTCGGAAAAGCCCGGGTTCTTTTTTTTAAACGCGTTGTCCCCGATTCGTGCTGGTCAGTTAGGCTTCACAGCGGCCACCGAGGAGCGCCCCATGACCGCAATCCGCCAAGCCACCGCGGGGGACAATGAGCGCATCTGCGCTCTCCTGGCCGCGGCCGGCCTGCCAACAGAGGACCTGCCGGCCCCTTCTGTCGAGCTTTGGGTGGCTGAAGCGGCTGACGGGATTGTCGGCGTCGTTGGCGTGCAGCACTTCGGGCAGGCGGGCCTATTACGCTCGCTGGCAGTCGATACCGCTCACCGCGGCTCGGGTCTCGGCGCTGTCCTTCTCGGCCATGCGCAAAACCAAGCGCGCGCCACGGGCTTGCGTGAGTTGTTTCTCTTGACCGAAACGGCAGCCGTCTTCTTTACCGCGCATGGTTATCGCGCGGTCGCTCGCGATTTGGCTCCGGCGGATGTGCTTGGCAGCTCTCAGTTCCGGTCGCTTTGTCCCGCGTCCGCCATTTGTATGGCCAAGACACTCTAGAAAATAACCAGAGCTCGCCACCCACGCGGATCGCGACAGGGTGTCTTCAACATGGACATGATTTGTGGAGGCGCGAGGCGGTGCATTAGTGCTTCGCACAAATGGACATGATCGTCGTTGGGCGCGACGCAGTGCGTTTTCTCCCTGGAACAGCAGGCGGTGGGATTCGTTCTTGCCTTCGTTGCGCGGCGATCCGCATCAAAAGCGAATCCCCCGCGCGGAAGCGACGCGAGGACTGCACAACTGCGCCGGGCGCTCGCCCCCTTTTACAAAGTGGGCATGATTTTCGGGGACGTGATGTGGTGCATTCCCTCTTTCCCAAGGTGGGGATTATTCTCGGGGTGCGATGCGATCCATTCGCCTCTCTCCCTAAATGGACACGGTCTTCGACGAGCGCGATGCAATGCTTTTCCCCTTTTGGAAAAGGGCGGCAGGGGATTCGCTTTCGCCTTCACCGCATCGCGCCCGGTTCGCGGCTCCCGTCGTATCCTTCGACAACGCACCGCTATCTTCCGCATCGATGAGCAAGCAAGCCGAAACACCCGTCGCGTCGCCGGCCGCCTCGGTCCGCCTGGACCTGTGGCTGTGGGCCGCGCGTTTCTTCAAGACCCGCAGTCTCGCGCGGCAGGCGGTCGAGACCGGCAAGGTCGAGGTCGGCGGCCAGCACGCCAAGGCCTCGCGCGCGGTGCGGGTCGGCGACGGCCTGCGCATCGTGCGCGGAGAGGAAGTGTTCGAAGTCGCGGTGCTGGCGCTCAGCGATGATCGCGGCCCGGCCAGCGTGGCGCAGACGCTGTACGTCGAAACCGAAGCCTCGCGCCTGGCGCGCGAGCAACTGCGCGCGACGCGCATCGCCGAGCGCAACGGCTACCGCGCGCCGGAAGGTAAGCCGGACAAGCGCGCGCGGCGCCTGATCAAGGCATTGGGCGATATCGACGCGTTGTAGCGTCGGCGGCGTCGGTCGTCGCGTTCGCGCGCGTCCACGTCCAGCGGCGATTTCGGATTTCGCTGAACTCCGGTTGCGCCGAATCTGATCGTGCAGGGATTTGCTCGCGCAGGAGTTGGATCGCGCCAGGATCCGACCGCAGCGGACTTAAAATCCGCCGCCCAAAACAACGACGGCCGCGCCGAAGCGCAGCCGTCGTCTACATAAGTTCGCTGACGCCGCGCGTGGCCGAAGCCGGACGCGGGCGTAACCTCAGCGCTGACCGCCGAGCAGGCCGCCGCCGATCTTGAGCAGGTCGCCCAGGCCGAGCTGGCCGTCGCCGTCCTGGTCGAGCACCGAGCTCAGCAGGCCGCCAGCCGAACCCTGTTGCTGGATGCGCTGGTGTTCCTGACCGAGCACGTTGCCGAGCTGCTGCGGCGAGGCCGCGGCCTGGCCGCCGCCGGAGAACATGCGCTGGGCCAGATACGACAGCACGATCGGCGCGAGCAGTTTCAGCAGCGTATTGGCCTGGCCGCCTTCCAGTCCGGTGGCCTGACCCAGGCCCTGCGCGGCGGTTTCCTGGCGGCCGCCGAAGATGTGGCCGAGGATGCCGGCGCCGTCGGTCTGGCGATTGCCGCCGCCACCGCCGAGCACCGCGCCGAGCACGCTGCCCAGGTCCAGGCCGCTGGCGGCCGCGGGCGCGGCGTGGTCGCGTTGCAGCGCGCCGAACAGAGCTTCAGCACCCTGCGGCTGGCTGGCGTTGCGGCCGAGCGCGCCGAGCAGCAACGGCAGCGCCGCGCTGACCGCGCTCTGCGTCTGCGGCTGCGACAGGCCGAGCTGACTGCCCAGTTGCGCCAGCGGCTGGCCCTGAAGTTGGTTGAGAAGATCGTCGGTCAGCGAGGCGCTCATGGCGGGATTCCGGGTGCGAGGAAAGCAGATGCTAGCGCCGAATCGTGAGTGGCGGGTGATGCTGGCGGTCGCGAAATCGGCGATGGCATCGCGATCGTGCAGGCGATGTGGGCGCGCGGTGCGATTGAGGCACTTGGGGACTTTCGCGCGGCGGGTCGCAGGCTTGCGGCCGCGAACGGCGGGCCGCGCCGGGGCGATCGGGCCTGCAACGACAGGCCTGGCGGTGTTTTCGCGACTCGGGCGTTTCCAGGCAACGTGGCCGCCGCGGCGCACGGCAAAAAAAAGCCCGGCTGAGGTCGCCGGGCATAAAGTCACACAGGGTCTGTTGTCGGCGAATGGTTCGCCGGTCGATCAGTTCAGATCGAAGCGGTCCGCGTTCATCACCTTGTTCCAGGCCGCGACGAAGTCGTTGACGAATTTCTGTTGCGCGTCGGAGCTGGCGTAGACCTCGGCCAGCGCGCGCAACTGCGAGTGCGAGCCGAAGATCAGATCGGCGCGGGTGCCGGTCCACTTGAGTTCGCCGGTCTTGCGGTCGCGTCCTTCGAACACGTCCTTCGCCTCGGAGTTCGCCTTCCACACCGTGCCCATGTCGAGCAGGTTGACGAAGAAGTCGTTGCTGAGCGCGTCGGCCTTGCGGGTGAACACGCCGTGCTTGCTTTGACCGGCGTTGGCGCCGAGCACGCGCAGGCCGCCGACCAGCACGGTCAGTTCCGGCGCGCTGAGGTTCAACAACTGCGCGCGGTCGATCAGCAGCGATTCGGCGGTGACGTCGAACTTGCCCTTGAGGTAGTTGCGGAAGCCGTCGGCGATCGGTTCGAGCACCGCGAACGAATGCACATCGGTCTGTTCGGCCGTCGCGTCGGTGCGGCCCGGAGTGAAGGGCACCTTGACCGGGAAGCCGGCGTTCTTCGCCGCCTGTTCGACGCCGGCGGCGCCGGCCAGCACGATCAGGTCGGCCAGGGACACCTTCTTGCCGCCGCTCTGCGCATCGTTGAATTCCTTCTGGATGGCTTCGAGCGCGGACAGCACCTTGGCCAGTTGATCGGGCTGGTTGACCTCCCAGTCCTTCTGCGGCGCCAGACGGATGCGCGCGCCGTTGGCGCCGCCGCGTTTGTCGGAACCGCGGAAGGTCGAGGCCGAGGCCCAGGCGGTGGACACCAACTGCGACACCGGCAGGCCCGAGGCCAGGACCTTGGCCTTGAGCGCGGCGATGTCCTGCTCGTCGATCAGGGCGTGGTCGACGGCCGGCACCGGGTCCTGCCAGATCAGCACTTCGGCCGGGACTTCCGGACCGAGGTAGCGCGGGCGCGGGCCCATATCGCGATGGGTCAACTTGAACCAGGCGCGAGCAAAGGCGTCGGCGAACTGATCGGGATTTTCGAAGAAGCGGCGCGAGATCTTTTCGTAGGCGGGATCGAAGCGCAGCGACAGGTCGGTGGTGAGCATGGTCGGCGCGTGGCGCTTGTTCGGATCGTGCGCGTCGGGGATCTTGTCCGCGCCGGCGCCGTCCTTCGCGATCCACTGGTGCGCGCCGGCCGGGCTCTTGCTCAGTTCCCACTCGAAACCGAACAGGTTGGCGAAGAACTCGTTGCCCCATCGCGTCGGCGTGCTGGTCCAGGTGACTTCCAGGCCGCTGGTGATCGCGTCGCCGCCCTTGCCGCTGCCGAAACTGCTGCCCCAGCCCAGGCCCTGTTCGGCGATGTCGGCGCCTTCGGGCTCGCGGCCGACGTGCGATTCGGGGCCGGCGCCGTGAGTCTTGCCGAAGGTGTGGCCGCCGGCGATCAGCGCCACGGTCTCCTCATCGTCCATGGCCATGCGCGCGAAGGTATCGCGGATGTCGCGGGCCGCGGCGATCGGATCGGGGTTGCCGTTGGGGCCCTGCGGATTGACGTAGATCAGGCCCATCTGCACGGCGCCGAGCGGGTTCTCCAACTGGCGGTCGCCGCTGTAGCGCTTGTCGCCGAGCCACTCGGTTTCGCTGCCCCAGTACACGGCTTCTTCCGGTTCCCACACGTCGGCGCGGCCGCCGGCGAAGCCGAAGGTCTTGAAGCCCATCGACTCCAGCGCGACGTTGCCGGTGAGGATCATCAGATCCGCCCAGGAAATCTTGTTGCCGTACTTTTGCTTGATCGGCCACAGCAGGCGGCGCGCCTTGTCGAGGTTGCCGTTGTCCGGCCAGCTGTTGAGCGGGGCGAAACGCTGCTGCCCGGCACCGGCGCCGCCGCGGCCGTCGAAGATGCGATACGTGCCGGCGCTGTGCCAGGCCATGCGGATGAAGAGCGGGCCGTAGTGACCGAAGTCGGCAGGCCACCACTCCTGCGAATCGGTCATCAGCGCGTGCAGGTCCTGCTTCACCGCGGCCAGGTCCAGGCTCTTGAACGCCTGTGCGTAGTCGAAGTCGGGATCCGGATTGGACGGCGGCGCCTGCTGGTGCAGGACCTTGAGGTTGAGCTGGTTCGGCCACCAGTCGCGGTTCGACGTGCCGCCGCCGGCGGTGTGGTTGAACGGACACTTCGATTCGGTGTTTGACATGGGTTCTTTAGCCTTTCGCTGGTGACGGTGCGGGTTCGACGGCTGCGTTCCGGGTGACGCCCGATTGCCTATGCGCGAACGGATCCGATCTCGGACCCGTTGCGGACGTTACGCTGGCGTTGCGTCGACTGCTGATTCGGCCGGTGCTGCTGGAACGGGTCCTGGAACGGCATCGCCGCATGGGCGGTGAGGCTCAAGTGCCGGTCGCGCCCGTGCCCTGGCGGGTTCGAGGCGGTGGTCGGTCCGGTCGGCTGGCAAGAGTCGTGCAATCGCATCGCTGGCGCTCGGTGGTGTAGCGGTGACGGAAGGGGCTCCGTTGGGCGGGGTGTTGACGTGGGTTGACGATAGGTCGGCGCCAATGACAAGTGAAATCGATATTTCCGACGTATTCGATAGAAGCCGACTATGGCGAAGCGGTTCGCGCCGCGGCGCAGCATGGGCGCGCTCGAATCATGGAAGGCTCGCGCCCGGCGATTCGTGATCGATGTGGCAAACGCGCCGGTCGGTTCGCGGATGCTGCTTTGCAGCAGCGTTTGTGCATGCCGGCGCCGGTCCATACTCGGCGCGAGCGTCGGCCAGCGCCGTAGCGCTCATCCATTCGACCAAGGAGGGAAACACGATGAAGGCAAACACGATGGGGAAGAGCGCGGGCCTGCGGATCGCCGCGCTGACGGCGTTGGTGTTCGGCCTGGGCCTGGGCGCGTCGGCGTTCGCGGCGGATCCGGATTGCATCAATACGTGCCTGGAGATCAAGCGCGACTGCATCGCCCAGGCCGGCGGCGGTTCGATCCAGCATTGCAATCGCGCCTACCGCGAGTGCGCGGCGGGTTGCGAGTTCTGATCGAAGTGCGGGGCGACGCGACAGGCGCCCGCGCGGCGCCTGTCGCTTTCGATGCCGCGAATGGTTTGATGCGTGCGCGTTGAATCATCGCACGGCGATGGGGTGGCGACGCCGCCGGCCGGAGGCTGAAATCAACCGCCCTGGATGACGTCGAACTCGCCCGCGAGCACGCGATCGAGCCGGCCGCTGCGCCAGCCGCGCACGCCGTCGCGCACCAACGGCGACGGCGATTCGCGATAGCGCCGGCAGATCCGGCGTTCGCCGTCCGGCGCGGCCTGGGCCACGCGCGCGCGGCCGGGCAGGTCGGCGGCGACCTGTACCGACAGCGAAGCGCGGCGGGTGACGCCGTCGTCGAGTTCCTCGAACACATGCAGGCCCGATTCGCCCTGCAGCAGATCCAGCGCGCCGAAGCCGCTGACCGCGAGCCAGGCCTTGCAATGCTCGGGGTCCTGGCGCAGCACCTGGACGCGCATATTGCGGCGCCGCGCCCAGGCCAGGTACATCGCCAGCAACTGCTGCCACCACAGGCGCAGATCGGCGCCCGAACGCAGTGGATCGGCGTCGCCGGTGTCGATCTGGATCAGTGCATCCTGCGGCCGTTGCTCGCGTACCGCGTCGATCGCCAGACCGAGCAGGAACAGCAGCTGGGCCAGACGGCCGGCGAACTCGCCGTTGCCGCGTTCCTGGCGCAGGCGCTGCTGCATGCGCTGGGCGGTGTCGAGCGCGCTTTCGATGCGGTCGCGGCGTTCGATGCGGTCGAGCACGCCGTGGCGTTCGCCGGCCGACCAGAAGTCGGACTCGCTCATGCGCGCGTAATCGGCTTCGCGCGCGCGGACCCAGTCGGCCGATTCGATCGCCGCGTCGAGTTCGCGCAGGCGCGCATCCAGGCGCGCGATCGCCTCGGCATCGGCCGAGGGTGCGTAGACCAGGTCGCGCAGATCGCCAGCCGGCGCGGAGGCGTCGATGGTCGCGGCTTCATCGGCAGGCGCGACTTCGCTTGCCTGGGTCGCATCCGGATCGATGAACACCACATCGAGCTTGTCGCCGGCGCTGCGCACGAACAGGAACTGATCGCCGCGCGGCGCGCGGTGTTCGACGATGCTGCGCGCCAGCGGCGCGAGCAGGTAGTGCTCGATCGCGCGCCGCAGCGGACGCGCGCCCAGGTCCGGGGTGAAGCCGCGGTCGAGCAGGAACTCGATCGCGGACGGTTCCCATTCCACCGCCCAGTCGCGATTGCGCAAGCCGCGTCGGGTCAGCACGCGGCCCAGTTCCTTGTGCAGGATCTCGCGCATCAGATTGCGGTCGAGCGGGTTGAACAGCACCACCCGATCCAGACGATTGATGAATTCGCGGCGGAAGGTTTCGTACAAGGCCTTCTCGACCGCGCTGCGCGAATAGCCGCCGCTGACCGAATTGAAACCCGGTCCCGCCGTGCGCGAAATGGTCGAGCCGACGTTGCTGGTCAGGATGATGATGCTGTGGCGGAAGTCGGCGGTGTGGCCGCTGCGATCGCTCAGGCGCGCATCGTCGAACACCTGCAGGAACAGGTCCCACACCTTCGGATGGGCTTTCTCGAATTCGTCCAGCAGCACCACCGAGAACGGCTGCTCGCGGATACGCGAGGTCAGCGAACGCACGCCGCCCTGGCCGCCTTCGTCGGCGGTCAGGCGCCAGGCCGAGTCCTCGGACTGGAACTCGCTCATGTCCAGGCGCAGCAGGCGTTCGTCGCTGCCGAACAGCAATTCGCCCAGCGCCTTGGCCAGTTCGGTCTTGCCGGTGCCGGTGGGGCCGGCGAACAGGAACACGCCGATCGGCCGGCCGTTGTCGGTCAGGCCGGCCTTGAGCATCGCGATGCGGTCGAGCAGGGCGTCTACGGCTTCGTCCTGGCCGATCACGCGCTGACGGAAGAATGCGCGCAGACGGTCGAGGTCCAGACTCTGGCGATCGTCGATCACGTCCAGCGGCAGGCCGCTGCGTTGGGCGATGGTCGCCAACAGACCTTCGGCGTCCAGCGGCAGGGCCGGCGGCTCCTGCGCGCTCGCGCTTTGCAGACTGTCGCCGAGCAAGCGCAGCAGACGGCCGGGTTCCTGCTGTTCGGGGAAATACTGCGCGGCCATGCGCGCGGCCTCGGCCAGCACGCGCGCGTCGGCAACCGGGCGGCTGAGCCGTTCGGCTTCGATCCGCGCCCATTCGGCCGCGATCGGCTCCAGAGCTAGCGGTTCGACCGGGGCGAGGTTGAGAATTTCGAAATGGTGCTTGATCACCGGCCGCGCGATCAGCAACTGGGCGAGCTGGCGCGGAGTGATTTCGCCGATCACCCTCAACTGGCCGCGTTCGATCGCCGGCAGCATCAGGTCGAGCAGGCCGCGCGGATCGCGCGAATGCGAGCCCTTGGCCAGCAGGTCGAAGAAGTCCGGCGCGCGCCACAGCGCCTGCTTGCGATCGAGCACGGCGAGCATCTCGCGCACGCGCTCCTCGAGTTCGCCGATATAGCTTTGCCCGGACAGGATTTCCGCGGCGCTGGCTTCGAACACCAGCCAGCCTTCGCTTTGCAGGCGCTGGCTGAGCAGGTCGATCAGCACGCTCTTGCCGACGCCGTGTTCGCCGGCGACCAAGACCGAGGTCGTCGCCTCATTGCTCAGCAACTCATGCACGCGTTCGAGCTGTCGCGCCAATGCGTCGTGCACGATCCGCGTCTGCGGCTTGATCGCCGCGTTGACCCGGCCGAACGCGCCGAGCACGCGGCCTTCGCGGCGCGCGTTGGCGGCGCGTTCGACCTGCGCCAGCAGCGGATCGAGCAGCGGCGAGGCGAAGCGCTTGAGGGTGTCGCGCAGCTGGCTGGCCTGGGCCTCTTCGAGTTCGTCCAGCGCCGGCGCGGCCGGCGCATCGCCGAACTGCTGCGCCCATTGCAGGTAGTCGCGCAGGTGCTGGCGCACCGGCGCGAAGTCCCACCACCACGGCTGCGCGTGCCGCATCAGATGCGGCAGTGCTTGCGCGTCGCCACGGGTGCGCAGGTAGTCGATCAGAAAATGCAGCGGATAGCCGCCGAACTGGGCGGCGTGTTCGAGCACCGGCTCAAGCGGGATGTCGCCGCGCCGCGGCAGCACCGCGGTAATCATCGATTGCTGCACGTAGCCGCTGCCGCCGAGCTGGCGTACCAGTTCCTCGGCGCTGAAGGCCTCGCCGGCGAGCAGGTCCACGCCCTGGTGGAATTCGGGCAGGGCCAGCAGGTCCTGCGGACGCTGGATGCGTTCGTCGACCGCGTCGATAGCGCGGAGCAACCGCAGCAGTTGATCGGCGGGCGTTTCGTTGTTGGTCGAAGACGTTTCGATCGGCGCCTTGGCTTCGCTCTTATCCTCGTCGGGCGTTGGATCGGCCTGCGGCGGAGAAGCATCGGCGATAGCGGCCGCGGCCACCGGCGTGGCCCGATAAAGGCGGGCGAGGATCAGACCGGCGACCACGCCGACGACGAATAACAAGGCTTCCACGGGGGCTCCGGTGTCCATTCCGGGCGACAGTTTAGCGGGTCGGTCGCTGGGGACGGTGCGATGCACGTAGCGCACTGCAACCCGGGCCGGCGTTGCGGCGGCGCGTGCGAACCGCGAGGTCTGTTGTGGGAGGGGCTTCAGCCCCGACGCTTTTCGCTCAGGTCGCGATGCAGCGCGGGCGTGCCGCGACCGGAGACAAGAGCGTCGGGGCTGAAGCCCCTCCCACAAAAGACCTCGGCGTTTGCGCGCAAAGGCGTCCAGCAACGGTTGTCTTGCGGACGTCGTAGCCGAAGCCGTCGTTTTACAGGCCGTCATCCGCACGCAGGCGGGGAGCCAGAGACTTCACAGTCCTGCCGCGGTGAAGCCCTGGATCCCCGCCTGCGCGGGGATGACGAGCATGGGCAGGCACCGCGATGACGAGCGCCGGTATGCAGGCGCGACGAACAGCAGGTATTACGAGCAAAGGAAACGTGGGATAGCGAGTACAGGTTTCGTATCGGCCGGTCGTTCGCGACGACTTTACGAAACCCGATCTCGCCCATGGCGTCCTATCAAACCAACGCCTTGATCCGATACAAGGCTTCCAGCGCCTGCTTCGGCGTCAGCTCATCCGGGTCGACCTCGGCCAGCGCATCGAGCGCGGCCGACGACGGCGGCGCGAACAGGCCGAACTGCTGCGGCGCGTCCAGCGCGGCCTTGGCGAACGACGGCTTGGGCGTGTCGCGGCCCTGTTGTTCGAGTTCCATCAGCCGCCCGCGCGCCTGCTTGACCACCGACTTGGGCAGGCCGGCCAGCGCCGCCACCTGCAGGCCGAAGCTGCGATCGGCCGGGCCGTCCTTGACCGCGTGCATGAATACCAATTGCTCACCGCCGTTCTTGTCGTGATGCTCGACTGCGTCCAGATGCACGTTGGCGATACCGTTGCCGGGTTCGGCCAACGCGGTCAGTTCGAAATAATGCGTCGCGAACAAGGTGTAGGCGCGGTTGCCGTGAGCGAGGTGGCGCGCGCAGGCCTCGGCCAGCGCCAGGCCGTCGTAGGTCGAGGTGCCGCGGCCGATTTCGTCCATCAGCACCAGCGACTGATGGGTGGCGTGATGCAGGATGTAACTGGTCTCGCTCATTTCGACCATGAAGGTCGATTGGCCGCGCGCGAGGTCGTCGCCGGCGCCGATGCGGGTCAGGATGCGATCGATCGGGCCGATCACCGCGCGCGACGCCGGCACGAAACTGCCGATATGCGCGAGCAGCACGATCAGCGCGTTCTGGCGCATATAGGTCGACTTACCGCCCATGTTCGGGCCGGTGATGACCAGCATGCGGCGGCCGTTGTCCTCGTCGAGGATCAGGTCGTTGGGTTCGAACGGTTCCTTGCGCACCGCCTCGACCACCGGATGGCGGCCGCGCTCGATCCGTAGGCCCGGCGCGTCGGTCAGTTCCGGTCGCGACCAGTCCAGGGTGGCGGCGCGTTCGGCGAAACCGCACAGCACGTCGAGCTCGGACAAGGCCGCGGCGCAGCGCTTGAGCGGTTCCAGGCGTTCGTTGAGCGCGTCGAGCAATTGTTCGTACAGCAGCCGCTCGCGCGCCAGCGAACGTTCGCGCGCCGACAGCACCTTGTCTTCGAACTGCTTGAGCTCTTCGGTGATGTAGCGCTCGGCGTTGCTCAGGGTCTGCCGGCGGGTGTAGTGGGTCGGCGCTTTTTCCGCCTGCGCCTTGCTGATTTCCAGGTAATAGCCGTGGACGCGGTTGTAGCCGACCTTCAACGTCGGGATGCCGCTGCTGGCGCGTTCGCGCGCTTCCAGATCGACCAGGAACTGATCGGCGTTGGTCGACAGCGTGCGCAGTTCGTCGAGTTCGGCATCGTAGCCGGTCGCGAACACGCCGCCGTCGCGCGCCAGCACCGGCGGCTGAGTGACGATGGCCTGGGCCAGTAGATGCGCGTGTTCGTCGTGTTCGCCGAGCGACGCGCACAACGCGTTGAGCCGCGGCGAATCCAGCGGGCGCAGGATCGCGCCGACATCGGGCAACAGGCCCAGGCCGTCGCGCAGGGTGGACAGGTCGCGCGGACGCGCGCTGCGCAGGGCGATGCGCGAAAGAATGCGTTCGAGATCGCCGAGCGCGCGGAAGCGTTCGCGCACTTCGTCGCCGCCGCGGCTGTCGATCAGCGTCGACACGGCGTGGTGGCGATGGCGCAGCACGTCGCGGTCGCGCAGCGGCCGGTGCAGCCAGCGCCGCAGCAGGCGTCCGCCCATCGGCGTGACCGTGCTGTCGAGCACGCCGAGCAGGGTGGTGCGGCTGTCGCCGTCGATGCGGCTGTCGAGTTCCAGATGACGGCGCGTCGCCGCGTTCATCGCGATCGCGCCGTCGCCGGATTCGACCGCGATCGAAGTCAGATGCGGCAGGCGCTGCTTCTGGGTTTCTTCGACATACCCCAGCAACGCGGCGGCCGCGGCGATCGCCAGCGGCTTGTCTTCCAGGCCGAAACCGCTCAGATCGTGCAGTGCGAAGAAACGCAGCAGCTGACGGCGGCCGCTGTCGACATCGAACAGCCACGGCGGACGCCGGCGCATGCCGTTGCGTTCGGCCACGAACGGCGCCCAGCCGTCTTCGTCGGCGACCAGCACCTCGGCCGGTTCCAGTCGCGCGATCTCGGCCTCGAGCGCATCTTCAGTCGCGACTTCGTTGACCAGGAAACGGCCGGCGGCCAGATCGGCCCAGGCCACGCCGTACCCGTGCTTGCCGCGCGAAATCGCCAGCAACAGGGTGTCGCGGCGTTCGTTGAGCAGGGCCTCGTCGGTGACCGTGCCCGGGGTGATCACGCGCACCACTTTGCGTTCGACGATGCCCTTGGCCAGCGCCGGGTCGCCGATCTGTTCGCAGATCGCCACCGATTCGCCCAGCGCGACCAGCCGCGCCAGATAACCTTCGGCCGAATGGTGCGGCACGCCGGCCATCGGAATCGGTTGACCGGCCGAATTGCCGCGCTGGGTCAGGGTGATGTCGAGCAGTCGCGCCGCCTTGCGGGCGTCGTCGTAGAACAGCTCGTAGAAATCGCCCATGCGAAAGAACAGCAGCACGTCCGGGTGCTCGGCCTTCGCGGCGAAGAACTGACGCATCAGCGGGGTGTGTTCCGACACGTCTTTGTCAGTGCCGGATTTGTCCTTCGTATTCAAATATATACGCCAAATTCAGGGCCGGCATGCATGCCGAGTGGGGAGATGTCGAGGGTGTTCAAGCGCTTGGTATGGCGCCTGCGTAGTCTACTGCGTTATTTTCCGGCCACGTAGCCAGGACGCGGCGTTGCGCCGTGGCCGTATCCGCGCCGCGGTGCCGGGCCCGATATGAACGCAAGGAGCGAGTGGTGGGGAAAATCACCAGGATCGAGTACAAACCCGAGCGGGAGAGGTACTGGATATTCGTCGACGGCAACTACTGCTGCAGCATCCGCGAGCGGACCTTTCCGGCCATGCAGTTATCGCTCGGGATGGCCGCCACTTGCGATGAATTGATCGAGCGCGAGAAGTTTTTCTGGAAACATCACTACGATCAATCCGCCTGGGAGAAGGAGGGTGTGCGGCTCGGCAAGGTCAAGGCCTTGATCGACGCCATCGATCCGCGCGCGGTGGCCCAGATCGTGGGGTTCGGCGCGGGCAGCACCGAGTTCATCGCGGCGCATCCGCAAGAGGCCGGGCGTCCCGACATCGAAGTGATTTCGACGGATGGGCGCCATCGCACCTTGCTCGCGGTGGAAGTCACCGGCACCGAGCAGATGCGCGGCGCGACCTATTGGGTCCGGCCCGACAAGCTCGATTACGTGCAGGCGCATCCCGCGCAGGACGTCTGGCTGATTCTCCACTATGCCGAGCCGCAAGAACGGTTCGTGTTCATTCGGCCATCAAAAGACCGACACTACCGTCCCGTCGAAAAGGTGATTCGCGGCGCCAAGGAGCACTACGTCGAGTTCAGCGACCACAGTCCCGAGGTCGTCGCGTTCGAGGTGTTCGAGCGAAGCGTGATCGACAAGATCGAGGCCGCGACGAAGTAGTCATTTACCGTATTCAATAACGCTGCGCCGCGCCTGGCGGCAAGGAACATCATGACGACTGCACGCAAGCGCGTTGCCGACGCCGCGCTGAAAATAATCACGGCCACGCCCACCGGTATCCGCTGGGCGGACCTGTCCCGGGCGGTGGCCGCGGCGCTTCCGGACGAGAACAGGAACACCATCACCGGTTCGCTTCATCACTTCCGCAACCACCTGCCGCCCGGCGTGACCCGGCCCGATCGCGGTGTGTACGCTCTGGGCGACAGCGGTAACCGTGAGCCCGCGCCGACGGTCACGGCCGCCAAGTTCCGCGAGTCCGACTTCTACCAGCCGTTCGCGGAATGGCTGGAAATCGAATTGGAGGAAGTCACCATCGCCAAGCCCATCGGCGGTAACGGGGCGGGCGGGAAGTGGGGGACGCCGGATGTGATCGGCCTTTACGCGGCCAAGCCCAGCGACCCCATCAAGTTCACGACCGAGGTTCTCGCGGTCGAAATCAAGATCGACACGCAGAGTCTGATCGTCGCCTTCGGCCAGGCCTGCGCCTACAAACTTTTCGCGCACCGGGTGTATATCGCGGTGCCGCGCAACTCCAATCAGTCCGACCTCAAACGCCTCGATGCCCTGGCCGGCGTGGTCGGGATCGGCCTGGTGAAGTTCAACTCCGAAGACCCGGAATCGCCGGACTTCCAGGTGATGGTGCGCGCGGCCAAGCACGAGCCCGATTACTACTACACCAACGAGGTCCTTTCCAAATTCAAGTGGGAGTTCGGGCTGTAGTCAGCGGGGGACGCCGGTTTGCCGCGGGCTCGGTGTTTTAGTCGCTCGCGATTTTTCCACGGGCACTTCGCGTCCATGCAGCGCCCGGTATTCGTTCGACATCGAGGCGAGGTATTCGCTGACGACGACCCGGCCCAGCCGATCGATCTCGATCAGGCCGTAGTCCAGGGCGGCGTGCAGATCGCGGCGCAGCAGCACGCCGTGATGGGCTTCGTTGTCCGTGCGCCAGTTGGTCCATGGAAAATGGGCCGCGTCGCAAACCTCATTCGGGGCGGCGGAGAGGGCGCAACGGTTGCCGGTTTTGGCGGCGACACGCTGGCGGAATTTGCCTTGCTCGGGGCGCGTTTCGCGAAGCGCGAACGAAGGTGGGCGAGACGGCATGGGCTGGCCGTCGACGGAGACGTCGCGGCGGCCGGGCAGCGAACCGCGCTGCAGCAGCACGGTGTCGCCTTCGACGACGGGATACCAGGCAATCGGGTCCAGTCCGCGCGCCTGCGACAGGCCCGAGCTCCACTTGGAGCGGTCCGCCTTGCGCTTCTGCAGGATCACCCGCACGGGCCGACCGCAATAGCGGACCAGGATCGCGTGGAGCGCGGCCGCGCGCGCTCGGCGCTGGCCGGTGAGGTCGTCCCTGAGCGAGGGATGGCTCTGGCTCCATTTCGGAATGCCGTGGGGATCGTGGATGTCGTGCATCCACAGCGTCACATAGGCCGATGTCCCGTCGTCCCAACCCCAGTTCGACGCGAACGCGCGGTGATGCTGTATCAACCCAGGGGCCATGCCGGCGCGTTGCAGGAACGAAGCCACGGTTCCTTGTTCCAGGTATTGCTCGAGGTTAGGCATGACCGTTTTTGTCCGGGTGCTCGATGCGCTTGTCGCGCATCCTAGCGCCTGAGCGGTTGCGTCGATCCGACAGGTCTGTTCGTCGCGACGCCGTCGCCTCGAACACGATCGCGACTTCGTCCTCGCAGCGCCGACTGTCTTTTCGCGATCGCGCGCGTATCGCGTCTGGCGTGCGCCCAACCTGCCGCGTCCCGCGAC
This sequence comes from Lysobacter sp. Soil_N_51, assembly GCF_057655755.1. NCBI lineage: Bacteria > Pseudomonadati > Pseudomonadota > Gammaproteobacteria > Lysobacterales > Lysobacteraceae > Lysobacter > Lysobacter sp. Soil_N_51. The sequence continues at coordinate 489,287 of NZ_JBDGLR010000003.1, forward strand.
CCAAGTGCGAAAACGTGATGCAGCCCCCCGTGGCTGTTGCAGCGCACATTGCGTGCCCCTGGAACCGTACGCTAGCGTCCGGGGGGCGATGGCAGGGGGGGCGACGCCGGAACTTTGTGGGCGTCCTCGCGGTCAGTCGGACTTCGCTGTTTCGTCGCATCACTTTCGTCGGACTACCTTCTCATCGGACACCAGCAGGTGTCCGCAGCGCACATCATCTCGAAGGGGAATTAAGGATGAAGACTCTGTTCCGCAACAAGGCGGGGCGGTTGCTTTCGGCTGTGGCGCTGATCGCGCTCGCGGCCCCCGCGATGGCCAATACCCTCAATCAGAACGTGTCGTGGACCATCGACCGGTCCGGCACCACCGCCAAATATCGGACCGTCGCCTACGGCGATTCGATCTTCGCCGGCTACAACGGCTCGATCAGCAACGCGGGCAAGTACTCGGCGCCGACGGTGGACGCCGAGTACCTGTCGGCGCGCTGGAACGCCGATATCGAAAGCGTGCGTCGCGCCAAGTCCGGTGCGGTGGCGCGCGACGTCTACGAAAACAAGATCGTGGCCGAGCGCTCCTACATGCAGGCCGCGTCGACCCGGGTGGTGAGCTTCGAGATGTGCGGCAACGACGGCCTGCAGGCGCGTTCGGCGTTCAAGTCGCAGACCGGCACCTGCGACTACAGCGGCCTGGACGCGGCGATCAATTCGTGCAAGACCTACGTCGCGGCGGCGATGGATTACATCAACACCAACGCGCACGCCAACACCCGGCTCAAGGTGATTTCGAATCTGCACTATCCCGGCTACAACACCGACAACGTGCAGAGCGCCTGCCGCGACGCCGGCACCGGCCAGACCGTGAACATGCGCGACCGCTTCCTGCCCGCGATCGCCAAGATGAACTACTGGATGTGCGAATACGCCCGCCAGAAGGGCTTCAAGTGCGCCGACAGCTTCGCCCAGTACATGGCCGCGGATTACGACAGCAACGGCGACGGCCTGATCGACTCCGACGCGCTGCGCTACGTGTCCGGGGAAAGCGAGGCCAGCTACGTCAACCGCACCTCGGTGACCCTGCGCTCGACCTTGCGCGATGCGAACACCAAGTTCGTTTCCTCGTCGAGTTCGTTCGACTACATCCAGTCCGACGACACCCATCCGACCTACACCGGCGGCACCGTGTCGGCGGGGCTGTGGGGCGGCACCACCGGCACCGGCGCGCCGCGCTATTCGAGCTTCACTAACGGCCGCAGCCCGATCTGGAATCAGTACGGGCACGAGCGCATGGGTTGGGCCTTGTCGGTGTATCAGCCGACCAATCCCTGATCGCGAGTCCGGCGGACTAAACGACCGTGTCCAAGCGCAGTAATCCGCAGGCCCCGTCGTCCCGAGCGGACGGCGAGGGCATGCGCGTGATCGCGAAGCCCGCCACCCGCGGCAGCAGGCTGCCGTGGGTGGTGGGTGTCGGCGTGGTCGCGGTTGCCGTCGCGTTGGTCGGGTGGTGGTGTCTGCGCGAACCTGCGCCGGGCTCGAGTAATGGCGTCGCGCGGGCCGGCACGGATCGCGATGCGATGGCCACCGCGATGGACGACCGATCCGCATCCACCCATCCCGCACGACGAATCGCATCGCCGCGGCAAGCGCAGAACATGCCGAGCAACGATCCCGATGATCTCGCCAGTTACTTCCAGCCCGGCGATTCGGAACCCACCGGCGCGCAGGTCATCGAGGCCTTGCAGCAGGCCGGCGTGCGTACCGGCCTGGGCGCGTTCAATCCGCCCGGTACCAGCCCGCCGCTGGTCGGGCTGGTGGTGCCGGAAGGTTATGAGTTGCCGCGAGGCTATGTGCGCCATCATCAAGTGACCGACGAGGGTGTTCCGATCGAACCGATTCTGATGTTCTCGCCCGACTTCACCCTGCACGACGCACAGGGTCGGCCGATCGCGATGCCGGCCGACCGGGTGGTGCCGCCGGAACTCGCGCCGCCCGGCATGCCGCGACGGCAGATCCAGATTCCCCCGCGCTGATTTCCCGCGCTCACCCCGCGACACGGAGTGTTCGACTTGACCCATGAGCGGTTGTCCCGCTGGCGTAGCCTCGCCGGCATTCTCGCCACCGCCGTGTTGCTCGGCTTGTACGCGCTCGGTGGGCTGGCCTGGATTTTGGGTTTCGTCGCGCTGGTGCCGTGGCTGCTGGTGCTCAACACCGACAGGACGATGCCGCGGGTGCTGGCGAACGCCGCGCTGATGAGCGTCGCTTTCGTGGCGGCGGTTTTCTATTGGTTCGGCGCGGCGATCGGCGCCTACACCGGCGTGGGCGCGGCGACGGCGACGGTGGTGCTGCTGGTGTTCGCGTCACTGGTGCAGCCGCAATTCATCGCTTTCGCATTGATGCGGCAATGGGCGGGACGCCGTTACGGGCCGGTGCTGCGCGCGCTGGCCGCGACCTGCGCGTGGGTGGCCTGCGAATGGCTGGTGGCCAAGCCCTTGGGCGATACCTTGGGGCATGGCTTGTTTCCGTCGGCGATGCTGCGTCAGGTCGCCGATCTCGGCGGCGCGGCGGGCATCACCGCGTTGCTGCTGCTGGTCAACGAGGCGATCGCATTCGCCATCGTCCAATATCGCGGCCGAGGTACGGATCGCAGCATGCGCGTGCTGCTGCGGCCGCTCGCGCTGGCGATCGGCATCGTCGCGTGCATGGCCGGTTACGGCGCGGTGCGGCGCGCGGGCTTGCAGGCGCCCGCGCTCGCCGATGCGCCGACGCTGCGCGTGGCGATGGTCCAGGCCAACATCACCGACTACGAACGGCTGCGCAAGGAAATCGGCGCGTACGGCGTGGTCCGGCAGGTGCTCGACACCCATTACGCCTTGTCGTGGTCGGCGATCCGCGACCACCAGGCGGACGTGCTGCTGTGGTCGGAAACCGTGTATCCCACCACCTTCGGCCATCCGCGCAGCGAGGACGGCGCGGCGCTGGATCGCGAGATCCAGGGTTTCGTCGATACGGCCGGCGTGCCGCTGGTGTTCGGCACCTACGACCGCGACGCGCAGGGCGAGTACAACGCGGCCGCGTTTCTCGAACCCGGCAAGGGCTTGCTCGGCGTCTATCGCAAGACTTATCCGTTTCCGCTGACCGAGCACGTGCCGCGCTGGCTCGACGGGCCGCGCTTGCGCAGCGTGTTGCCGTGGACCGGCACCTGGAGCCCGGGCGACGGCGCGCGCGTGCTGCCGTTGCGCAGCGCGGACGGGCGCGAGGTCAACGTGGTGCCGCTGATCTGTCTGGACGATGTGCATCCCGACCTGGCCATCGACGGCGCGCGGCTCGGTGCGCAGGCCATCGTCGGCATTTCCAACGATTCGTGGTTCACCGCGTATCCGGTCGGCGCGCGCCTGCATCTGGCGGTCGCGGCGTTCCGCAGCATCGAAACGCGCTTGCCGCAGGTGCGCGTCACCACCAACGGCTTCAGCGCGATCATAGACGACACCGGCGAGGTGCTCGCGAACACCGCGATCGGCGATCAGGCCGTGCTGACGGCGTTCGTGAGCGCGCGCGATCCGTCGCCGACCTTGATGGTGCGCTGGGGCGATTGGGTCGGACGCGCGGGTGCAGTGTTTCTGCTCGGGTTGGCCGCGCTGGCAGCGTGGCAGTCATTGCGTCGTCGTGCGTCCTTGGGGCCGCAGGTGGAAACGGTCATTGAGGTCGTGATGCTTACGCCGCTGTGGCGTGCATTAATCGGCGCGCTGCGGCTATGCGCGGGCGCGGGACTGCTGTGGCTGGCCTTCGACATGCTGACGCGCACGGGCCTGCAGATTCAGTCCTTGTCGCAGCTGTGGCTGTTCGCCGCGGCCGTGCTGGCGCCGGCCGTGGCCGCGTGGGCGATCAAGCGCGCGTTCGTCGCGCAGGCGCGTGTCGAAGCTTCGCTGCTGGTGCTGGACCAGCGCCGGCGCAAGATCGAACTTCCGGTCGCGTCGATCGCCGCGCTGCGGCCCTGGCGCATTCCGCTGCCGGGCAGTGGCGTCGATGTGCGCCTGGCCGCGGGCCCATGGTGGACGTGGAGTCTGGCATCGACCCGTCCGCGGGCCTTGCAGCGCCTGTTGGCTTCGACCGGCATGCCGATCCGGCTGGAAGGCGGCGTCGCCAACGATCTGGCCGATCTGGCCCAGAGCCGCGCCGACGCACGCCGACGCCGGCTCGATCATCCGCTGGTGAAATTCGGCCTGGTCGCGCTGCTGCTGGCGCTGATCGCGTTCCGCCTGCATCAGATCATCGCCTTCGGCGGCGTGTTCGGCGAGTACTACAGCTACGGGCTCGGCGCGTATCTCACCGGCCTGCTGATCTGGTGGGCGTCGTGGTCGATCGGCTTGATGCTGTTCGCCGCGGTGCTGCGGCTCGCGATCGAAACCGTCGTCGTGCTGGCCATCGCGTTGCGCTCCGCGCATGCGGCTGCGGTGCGCGATGCGATGGAATGGCTGGGTCGTCTCGCGTTCTATCTCGGCGTGCCGGCGTGGCTGGCGATGCGCTTGCTGGCTGCCGGATGAAAGCGCGGATGCCGCGCCACCACGCTCACGCTTGCGTTGGCGCCCTGGCTACGTCGTCGCACATCGGACAAGCCCCATCGCGTTAGCCCATCCGCGCGGCGGCAATCCCTGCAGCTTGCGTCACAGCGGTCAGCGCGATGGTTTCGACAGCGATTGTTGCTTGCGCCTGGCGGCCTTCGCCGCGGCATCGTCGCCCTTGGCCTCGTAGGTTTCGGCCAGGCTGTCCCACGCGTTGGCGGATTTGGGAAACAGCAGGGTGTTGAGAATAAATACGCGCAGCGCGGTGTCGGCGCCGTGGGTTTCGCGCAAGGCGTAACCGGTGTTGTTGATCGTTCGCTCGAGCTGTTGCTTGTCGACGCTGCGATCGGCGCGCAAGGTTTTGGCGAATGCCTGCTTCTGCTTGTCGTCCGGCGCGCGCAGCGCGAACGCGGCGATCCGGTCGGCCAGGGCCTGCGTCGGGAAGCGTTGCGGCGCCAGCACGCCCATCAGGTCGTCGACCAGGGTGCGCGACCAGACGTTGCGGGCGCTGCCGTTGGTCAGATAGACGACGGTATAGACATCGCGGTCGAGCGAGTCGCCGAACAGGATCCGCGCGCGCACCACGGTGCCGCCGTCGTGGCCGACGTCGCGGTAGTGGCCGCTGTCGCCGCTCTCCCAGCCGCTGAGGAATTCGCCGCGCTGGCCGCCGGGCAGCGTCTGCGGTTGCCACAATTGCATCAGCGAGGTCTTCGATACCAGCTCGCCGGCCGCGACCGCGCGCAGAAACGCGGACAGATCGCCGCGGCTCATGTACAGCGCGCTATGGCCTACGGCGTACGCGGGCCAGATCACATCGGGCATCGGTTGCGCTTTGCCGTCCTGGCCGCGATAAGCGGCGACCACGCCGCGCGCGGGCAGGCCGTCGCGGCCCAGCCAGGTGCGTTGCAGTTGCAGCGGGACGAGGATGCGTTCGCGTGCGATCCGCGTGTAAGGTTGGGTGTAGTGGGTTTCCAGCAACTGCGTGAGCACCAGGTAGTTGGTCTGGGTGTAGCGCGTGCGGCTGCCGGGCGCGAACTGCATCGGCCGGGCGGCGGCGACGGCCAGGGCGGCCGGCAGGCTCGCGGGAAAGGACGCGTTGGCTTCGACGGTGCCGGCCATCTGTTCGGGCGTGTAGTACTCGGCCACGCCGGAGGTGTGGTTGAGGAACTGGCGCACGCTGATCGAATTCCAGTTCGCGGGCTGGTCGCGCAGGTACGCGCTCGCGGGCCGGTCCAGATCGACCTTGCCTTGTTCGACCAATTGCATCAGCAAGGTAGAGACGAACAGTTTGGCGACCGAGTACACCGGGAAGATGTCGTCCGCGGCCACCCGTTGGCCCTTGTCGAGGTCGGACGCGCCATACACGCCTTGAAACACGGACTTGCCGTCGCGGCTGATTTCGACCGCTTGACCGACGATGCCGTAGCGCTGCGATTCGATCCGCAGTTGATGCCGCAGGCGGTCGGCGGGATCGGGCCGGACCGTGGCATTCAACAAGCCCGGCGCGAGAGCGAGCAGGCAGAGCAGGGCGTGGCAGAGGCGTCGATTCATTGCGGTGCGGCTCGAAGGCGTGGTCGGAAGGGCGGTGTGCGCCGGACTGTCGAATGTGCGCGAGATCTAGGCGCGAACCGGCCGGGACGCATGGTAGTCGATGCCGTGGCACGGTCGCTCCGTCGCGTCGCGCGCGTGCCCGGTGACGATGCGGTGATACCCAGGCAAGCGGGCCACGGCTCCCGATTGTGCGGACTTCCGCGCCCAAGCCGGGCAAGCGCGACTAGTCCCGCGCGCCGCGCCGGTGCGAGCATCGGCCAGGTCTGCCAACTTCGCCGCTGGAGCTTCGATGAACCTCACCGCCCGCATGTTGCGCCGCAAGTCCGTCGAGCAATTGCAGCGCGAGGCGTTGACCCGCGGCGAACTGCGCCGGGTGCTGGGGTTGTGGCATCTGACCGCGATCGGGCTCGGCGGGATCATCGGCGTGGGCATCTTCGTGTTGACCGGCACGGTCGCGGCCGATACCGCCGGGCCGGCGGTGGTGCTGTCGTTCGTGCTGGCCGGCATCGCCAGCGCCGCGGCGGCGCTGTGCTACGCCGAGTTCGCCGGGCTGATTCCGGTGTCGGGCAGCGCCTACACCTATGGCTACGCGGTGCTCGGCGAGTTCGCCGGTTGGTTGATCGGCTGGGATCTGCTGCTGGAGTTCGCGCTGATCGCGGCGGTGGTCGCGGTGGGCTGGTCCGGTTACGTGCAGGCCTTGCTCGACGCGGCCGGGGTGGCGTTGCCGGTGTGGGCGCAGGGCGGCTGGTTCGGCGGCAAGGCCGGGCAGGTCGTGAACCTGCCGGCGGTGTTCGTGTCGCTGGCGATCACCGCGCTGCTGGCGTTCAAGACCGAATGGGGCGCGCGCTTCAATACCGTGGTGGTGGCGATCAAGATCGGCGCGGCGCTGCTGATCATCGTCGCCGGCGTGGCCTATGTGGATCCGGCGCGCTGGCAGCCGTTCATGCCGTTTGGCGTGCACGGCGTCGTGGCCGGCGCCTCGATCGTGTTCTTCGCCGTGTTCGGTTACGAAATGATGACCACCGCGGCCGAAGAGGCGATCGACCCGCAACGCGACCTGCCGCGCGCGGTGGTGCTGTCGCTGGCGATCGCGATGACTCTGTACATCGGCATCTGCCTGGTGCTGACCGGGATCGTGTCCTACACCACCCTCGGCAACGATGCGCCGGTCGCCAACGCGTTCGCGGCGATCGGCATGCCCAAGGTGATGGTGGCGATTTCGCTGGCCTCGATCTGCGGCATCACCAGCGTGATCTTCGCCAATCTGCTGGCCGGCGCGCGGATCTGGTTCGCGCTGTCGCGCGACGGGCTGCTGCCGGGCTGGTTCGGAAAGGCGCATCCGCGCTGGCGCACGCCGTGGCGCACGACCTGGCTGGTCGGCGCGGTCGCGGCGGTGGCGGCCGGGCTGTTTTCGCTGGAGGAACTGGCCAAGCTGGTGAATATCGGGGTGCTGTGCGCGTTCGTGGTGATCTGCAGCGCGGTGCTGGTGCTGCGTTACCGCTCGCCCGAGTTGCCGCGGCCGTTCCGCACCCCGTGGTCGCCGTTGGTGCCGCTGATCGGTATAGGTTTCTCGCTGTGGCTGATCAGCGGATTGCCGTACCTCACCTTCGAGCGGTTCGCGATCTGGCTGCTGATCGGCTGCGCGGTGTATTTCGGTTACGGCATTCGCCACAGCAAGCTGGCGCGGGACGTGGCCGAGCAGGCATGAGCCGTCTTAGCGGCGTCGCCTGAGCGCGTCGCCGCCGCGGGTCAGCGCTGGCCGCGCGCGCTGTTGCCGGGGTCGGGCGCGGCCGCCGCGCGCGTCGGCTCGGTCTCGGCTATCTCGGTTGCACCGGTCGCGGGCTTGGCCTGGATGGCTTTCAGGCCGACTGCCCGGGCCGGTATCGCGCGCACTTTCGGCAATTCGAGCGTCGGCGGGTTGGCCACGATCGGCGGGATGCGCGTCTGGTCGGGCACGCAGGCGTGGTAGGTAGGCAGGAACGCGGCCGCGAGCACACAGGCGCCGGCGATCAACGCAGCCGCTGTCGGAGGCGTAAGCGCTACGCCGAGTGTCGTTTTCATGAAGTCCCGAATCAATCTGCCGCACACGGCGGCGGTGCGCGCGAAGGCGCTAATCGTTATGTGGTGCGTACCGCGGGTGCTGCCGACCGGGCGAACCGGTCCGTCCGGCGCCGTCCTGGCGCTAACTCGGTCACGATGCGTCGCGGCATTGCACGATACCGCAGCGTCCGGCGCTAGCTAGTGGTGACCCTAGCAAGGTCTGGGCCGTGACGCAGTAACCAAAATTGTGAATTTGTATTTTTGCGTGACGCAGGTCCACATCGAAGCGCCGCGCGCGAGGCCGCGACGGGGACGATCGATGATCGCGCGGCGCGCGCAGCCGCCGGGACGCGGCCGCGCCGAGTGTCAGGCCTCCGCCGTGGCCGCCAGTTCCGGGCCGGTGCTCACGCGCAGATGGCGCGCGCGGATGCTCATGAACACGATCGCCGCCAGCAACAGTCCGGCGGCCGCGGCGTAGAACAATCCGCCGAACGCGGCGCGGAACAGTTCGCGCGCCGACGGCGACAAGGCATGGGCGGCCAGTTCGCTCAGGCTGCGCGCGCCCGAGCCGTCTTGCGCGGTGCCGATGCCGGCCTCGGCCAGGCGCAGCAGGATCAAGGCCGAACCCGCGGTCGCGACCACCGCGGTTCCGAGCGTGCGCACGAAGGCCATCGCGCCGGTGACGCTGCCGAGTTGGCGCGTTGGCGCGGCGTTCTGGGCGACGACGTTGATGATCGCGGTGCTCGGGCCGATGCCGAAACCGACCGCGCCGAGCAGCAGCGACGCGCTCAGCGGCGTCAGTTGTTCGGCGAACAGGCCCATCGCGAACAAGGCCGCGATCGCGATCGGAAAGCCGAGCAGCACCGGCCCCTTGAAGTCGCCGCTGCGCGCGGCGTGGCGGCCGCCGAGCAGGGCGCTGATCGCGCCACCGACCAGCGCCGGTATCAACAGCAGGCCGGCATGCGAGGCGCTCAGGCCCAGGCCGATCTGGTAATAGGCCGGCATCAGCACCGCCACCGCGATGTAGAAGCCGTAGGTCAACAGACCGACCAGCAGGGCCGGGCCGATCACCGCATGGCGCAGGAAGGTCGGCGGCAGCACCGGATCGGCGACCCGGGTCTGGCGCCGTGCGAACGCGAACCCGACCACCGCGGCGAACCCGAACAGACCCAACACCTGCGGCGAGGCCCACGCGTAGCGCACGCCGCCCCAGGTCAACGCGAACAGGAACGCGGTGGTCGCCAGCGCGAACAGCAGCGTGCTCAGGTAATCGATGCGGCCGCTGTGGCCGGCGGCGACGAACGCGCGCATGCCCGGCCAGGCGATGGCCAAGGCGAGCAGTCCGATCGGCAGATTGATCCAGAAGATCGCGCGCCAGCCCAGCCAGTCGGTCAGCGCGCCGCCGAGCAGCGGACCGATCAAACCTGCCACCGCCCAGACGATGGCGAAATAGCCGGCGAAGCGGCTGCGATCGCGCGGCCCGGCGATTTCCGCGACCGCGGCCTGGGCGACGATGATCAGGCCGGCGCCGCCGACGCCTTGCAAGGCGCGCGCGGCGACCAGCATCGGCATGCTGGTCGCCAGCGCGCACAGGACCGAACCGAGCAGGAAGCCGCCCATGCACACCAGCAGCATGATCCGGCGTCCGTGCAGGTCGCCGAGCTTGCCGATCACCGGCGTCGCCGCGGCGCTCGCGAGCAGATAGGCCGACACCGCCCAGCCCATCAGGTCGAAGCGTTGCAGGTCGCCCACGATCGCGGGCAAGGCGGTGGCGACGACGGTCTGTTCGATCGCGCCGAGGAACAGCGCCAGCATCAGTCCTGCTAGTACGCGCTTGGAGCCGCGTTGGTTCGCGGCCGGTCGCGTGTCGGTGGATCGATCCGAGTCATGGCGATCGAGGTGTGGTTGATCGAAGCCTGATTGATTGAGGTTGGCTTGATCTAGGCTGGATTGATCGACGCCGGAACGGTCGGACGGAGCAGAGGACATGAGGATTCTCGTGGCGCGCGCCGTCCATGCGCGCCGCCCACAGCTCGGGCGGCGCGCGCGACTGTCGCAATCGATGGGGCCTGCGATGCAACGTTGCGAGCGAGCGACTACAGCTTGACCAGCACCTTGCCGCGATTGTCGGCGCCGCCGACGAACAGGCTCTGGTACGCCTGCGGGATGTCGTCGAAGCCGTGGCGGATGGTGTGGGCCGAGCTCAGTTCCTGACGCCGGATCATCCCGCCCAGATCGCTGTGCAAGGCCTGCCAGTTGGAATCGGTGAACCACTCCAGCGAGAAGATCCCGCGGATGGTCGCGCGCGGAAACATGATGTACGGCAACAGCCGCGGCCCGGTGTAGTCCTGCTCGACCTGGCTCGCCCATTGCCAGCACACCGCGACCTGACTGTCGACGTTGAGCATCGAGAACACCACGTCGGTGACCATGCCGCCGATGCTGTCGAAGTATTTGTCGACACCGTTCGGCGCGGCCTGCTGCAACGCGTCGCGCATCTTGTCGGCGGTGTCGTTGGCCTTGTAGTCGACGATCGCGTCGAAGCCCAGCTCGGTGAGGTATTGCGCCTTGGCCTGCGAACCGGCGGTGCCGACCACGCGCGCGCCGGCGCGCTTGGCCATCTGCCCGACCAGACTGCCGATCATGCCCGAGGCGCCGCTGATGACGATGGTGTCGCCGGGCTTGACCGCCATGAACTTGGTCAAGGTGCCCCACGCGGTCATGCCCGGGCCGCCCATCACCCCGAGCGCGGTCGACAGCGGCAAGGTTTCGTCGTAATTAGCCGGATCGAGCTTGCGATAAGCCGGAAACACCATCGGGAACGTACCGGTCTGCCACAGCGCCGGTTTGCCGTCGCTGACCAGGTGCGTGCGCCAACCGCCGAAACCCTGCAGCAGATCGCCGGGCTTGAACGGCGCATCGGGACCGGCGTCGAGCACTTCCATAATCGAATCGGCGCCCATGTGGTTGCCGATCGGTGTGTCCAGGCAGATGCCCTGCAGATACGGATCGACCGACACATACAGCGTCTTGAGCAGCATCTGCCCGTGGCCGAGGGTCACGTCGAGTTCTTCCTCGACTTTTTCGTAGATGCGGCTGGCATCGGGCACGCCTTCGACATGCTCGCGCACTACCCATTTTTCGATCTTCATGTGCTCAAGGTCCTGGTGGTGATCAATTGCGGGTAAGCATCGGCGGGGCGGTAAGCGGGCGCGGCTGGGCCGACCGGATGGATCAGATGGGTCGGCAGCGGCTTGTGGTTGTCGATGCTGGCGGTGAAGTCCTTGCTGTCGTCCTTACAGATGAACTGCATGACATGACGGCCCGCGGCGGCGGCGCGGATCAGGCCGCCGGTGGTGGCCCATACGCCGGACACGTAGAAATTCGACAGGCCTTCCAGCACCGGCCCGTTCTTCTTGATTTCCTCTTCCAGGGTCTCGCCGCTTTCGACGAACGGCTGCCAGCCGAGCACGGTGCCATCGTAGTTGCCGGTGTAGCGCACCTGGGTCAGCGGGCTGGACACGTCGCGCACGGTGATCGAATCCTTCAGCCCCGGATAGCGTTTTTCCAGGAACCGGATCATCGCGTTGCTGACCTTGCGCTTGGCCGCGTGGTACTCGTGGCCGCGCCGCACCGGCAAGGTGTGGAACTCCTCGCCCTTGCGCTTGCGGCTGACCTGCTCGGGCCCTTCGTTGAGCGCGCGCCATGGCGCGATGTCGCAGAAATAGGTGGCGTAGACGATGGTGGTTTCGCCCGGCGCCAGTTCGGGATAGTGCTGGCTGCGGAACTGCACGTTGATGCTCGGATGGCGGATGCCGACCATCTCGGCGGCTTCTTCCTCATCGAGCAAGTACGTGGTGCAGGGCTCGCCTTCGGGGAAGGGCTTGTCCAGGCCGAGGAAGGTGATGAAGTAGCCCGGGAACACCATATGCGGCTCGGTGATCGTCTCGGTGTAGAGCTTGCGGTAGGTCTCGCTGAGGTATTTGCCCTTGAGAAACTTCATCATCGTGGTGTGGCCGTCGGCGGCCGAGACCACGATGTCGGAGAACACCTCGCGCCCGTCGCTCAGGCGGATGCCGATGGCGCGATCGTTCTCGACCAGGATCTCCTCGACCTTGGCGTTGTAGCTCACCTCGCCGCCCAGGCGGCGGAAGCGTTCCTCGATCGACTTGGCCAGGCCCAGCGAGCCGCCCTCGGGCACGCCGGCCGACAGGTTGGCGTGCGAGGCGAGCTGGAAGTAGAACGGCAGCACCGGAAAATTCTGGTGCTTTTCGTACAGGATGAAATTGAACGCCTCGCGCAGGAACGGGTCCTTGAACTGCGCCGAGTAGTCGGTCATCAACACGCTGATCGACTTGCGGATGGTGTTGAAGTAGGGGATGAACGAGGCCAGCATCTTCCAGCGTTCCCAGCGGCCCATCAGCCCGACCGGCTTGAGGAACGGGTACACGTTCAGGGCCTTGCGGAACTTGCGCAGGCCGCCGACGAATTCGCGGATCAGCTTGGTGTCGGCCGGCGAGATCTCGATCAGATGCGCTTGCAGCCGGTCGGGATCGGAATAGAAGTACACCTCGCGGCCGTTGGCGCCGCGCACGATGTTGAACACGTCGAAGTGGCGCATCTGCTTGCCCTGCAGCGCGCCCAGTTCCAGCCATATCTGATGCATCTCGTTGCCCGGGCCGTTGCCGAGCAGCCAGCTGATGCAGCAGTCGAAGGTGAAATCGCCGCGTTCCCAGGCGGTGCAGCAGCCGCCGGGGATTTCGTGCATCTCGAAGATCTGCGTCTTGTATCCGTTCATTTGCGCGTAGCAGCCGGTCGACAGACCGCCGAGCCCCGCGCCGATGATGATCATGCTTTCTCTGTTGCCCAGCGTATGCGACATGGTCCTGGCTTCCTTGGAGGTCAGACGGCGGAGGCTTGTTCGAGCGCGACGGGCGCATCGACGAGGCGCAGCTTTGCGGGCCGTTCCGGTGGGGTTTTATCGAGTTGCGGGAAATGGCCGAGCTTGCCGGTATGCCAGGGCGCGGCGCCGCCGCTTTCCCAGGCCTTGAACTCGCGGCCGAGTTCCTTGCAGATGAACTGCATGACGAAGCGGCCCGACGAAGCGGCGCGGATCAATCCGCCCAGGCCGACCCATTGCCCGGCCATGTAGAAACCGCGCAGCCCCGGCAATTGCATGCGGCCCTTGTTGACCAGTTTGTTGGCGAGGTCTTCGGCATCGCTGAAGGCCTTCCAGGCCAGGATGCTGCCGTTGCTGTTGCCGGTGTAGCGCTTGGTCGTGGCCGGCGAGGCCACGTCGACCAGTTCGATCCGTTCGCCGATGCCCGGATAGAGTTTTTCCAGGAAGCCGCGCACGAATTCGCCGACCTGCTTCTTCTCCGCCCAGTAGCGTTTGCGATCTTCGGTGCGCAAGGTGCGCCAGTAATTGAAGTCGCTGAAGTAGGTGCAGTGGATCACCGAGCGCCCGGCCGGGGCGAAGCCGTCGGAATAGCGCGAGCGCAGTTGCACCACGATGCTGGCCTGCAAGGCGCCGGGCAGTTGCTTGGCTTCTGCTTCGCTCAGCATGTAGGTGGTGCTGTGCGAATCGTTCGGGTCGAGATCGCCTTCCAGGCCGACGAAGGCCGAGACCACCGCCGGGAACAGGATGCCCGGCTTGTTGAGCATCTCGTCGTACAAGGTGTCGATGGTCTTGTTCGTGTACTTGCCTTCGAGCATGCCGTAGATGGTGGTGTAGCCATCGGCGGCCGAGACCACGAAGTCGGCGTAATGGCGCGCGCCGCCCTTGAGTTCGACCCCGACCGCGCGTCCGTTCTCGACCAGGATGCGGTCGACGCGCGCACGGTAGGTCAGGATGCCGCCGAGGGCGGTGTAGCGTTCCTCGATCGAACGCGACAGGCCCAGCGAGCCGCCTTGCGGAAAACCGGCATTGTTGTTGTAGGCGCAGGCCATGTTGTACAGGTACGGCAGCAGCGGGAAGCATTCCGGGTCTTGATAGAAGATGTTGCGGAATGCGCGCTTGAGCAGCGGGTCCTGAAACTTGTCGGCGAAGTCGTGCATCGGCGTGGCCGCGTTGCGCCAGAACAGCCGGAACGCGGGCAGGATCTCGAGCATGGTCTTGATTTTTTCGCCGACGCTCTTGAGCGGATTGGGCTTTAGGAACGGGTACAGCTCGATCTTGATGAAGCGGCGCAGGTCGGCGCAGAACGAGCGGATCAGGGCTTCGTCAGCCGGAGAGATTTCCAGCAGATGGCGTTCGAGCCGGTCGGGGTCGTTGTAGAACGTGACCGAGCGGCCTCGTTCGTCGACGACCTTGTTGAACATGTCGAAGTCGCGCACGGTCTTGCCGTCGAGCGCGCCGAGTTCGCGCCAGATCTGGTTGGCGTCGTTGCCGGCGCCGGTGCCGATCAGCCATTCGATGCAGTAGTCGAAGATGTAGCCCTTGCGCGACCACGCGGTGCAGCAGCCGCCCGGCAGCACATGGGTTTCGAAGATGCGCGTGTCCATGCCGTTCATCTGGCCGTAGACGCCGGTGGCCATGCCGCTGACGCCGCCGCCGATGACGATCACGCGCGGCCGGCCGTTCGCGCGCGGTGCGCGATCGCTCCAGTCGGGGCCGGTATCACGCGACATAGGCGGCCTCCACGGACAGGCGCGCGCGCAGCAGTGCTGCGATGGTGTGAGATGAGTGGCCCAAGTCAGGCGTCATGGTCATGGCTTCCTTGCGGCTCAGGCGGCGGGTGCCGGCGACAACGCCGGCGAGGTTTCGACCAGACGTAGCGGTCGCGGACGTTCCAGCGGCGGGTCTTTGTCGAGTTGCGGCAGATGGCCGAGCTTGTCGCGATGCCAGGGTTCGCGATTGCCGCTTTCCCAGGCCTTGAACGGCACGCCGAGTTCCTCGCACAGGTACTGCGCGGCGAAGCGTCCGCTGGAGGCGGCCTTGATCAGGCTGCCGCCGTTGATCCAGTGGCCGGCCATCGAGAAACCGCTGAGCCCTTTCAGGCGCATGCGGTCCTTGTTGACCAGTGCGGCTAGCAGGTCGTCGGCATCCGGCGATTTCCAGGCCAGGATCGCGCCCTTGTGATTGCCGGTGTAGCGCTCGGTGGTGGCTGGCGTGCCGACGTCGACCAGTTCGATCCGCTCGCCGATACCCGGATAGAGTTTTTCCAGAAATCCGCGCACGAATTCGGCGACTTCGCGTTTCTTCGACCAGTACTGCTTGCGGTCGGTGCTGCGCAGGGTCTTCCAGTAATCGAAATCGCTGAAGTAGGTGCAATGGATCACCGACTTGCCTTCCGGCGCGAAGCCGTCGGAATAACGCGAGCGCAGTTGCACCACCAGACTGCCTTGATCGGCGCCCGGCAATCTGGCCGCGTCCTGCGCATTGAGCAGATAGGTCGTACTGTGCGATTCGCTGGCCGGCACGTCGCCTTCGAAACCGACGAAGGCCGAGACCACGCCCGGATACCGTTCGCCGGGCCGGTGCAGCACGTCGTTGAACAGTTTGTCCAGGCGCGGATTGGTGTACTTGCCGCCGAGCAGGCCGTGCAGGGTGAACATGCCGTCGCAGGCGGCGACGACGTGGTCGGCGTAGTGTTTCTCGCCGTTCTTGAGTTCGACCCCCACCGCGCGGCCGTCCTCGATCAGGATGCGATCGACCCGGGTGCGGTAGTTGATGATCCCGCCTAGAGCGAGATAACGCTCCTCGACCGAACGCGACAGCCCCAGCGAGCCGCCCTGCGGAAAGCCGACGTTGTCGTTGTACGCTTCGGCGAGGTTGTACAGATACGGCAGCACCGCGAAGTTCTGCGGGTCCTGGAAGAACATATTGCGAAAGCCGCGACGCAGCAGCGGATCGGCGAAGCGGTCCGCGTACGGTCCCATCTGCGCCGCGCCAGTGCGCCAGAACAATCGGAACGCCGGCAGCACCTGGCGCATCATCGCCAGCTTCTCGCGCCAGTTCTCCAGCGGCGCCGGTTTCAGGAACGGATGCAGGGCGAGCTTGGTGAAGCGGCGCAGATCGTCGCAGAACGCCTTGATCAACGGCGCGTCGACCGGCGAGACCTCGATCAGGTGTTTTTCCAGACGATCGGGATCGTTGTAGAAACGCACCTCGCGGCCGTTCTCGTCGACGACCTTGTTGAACAGATCGAAGTTCTTGACCGTCTTGCCGTCGAGCGCGCCGAGTTCGCGCCAGACCTGATTGGCGTTGTTGCCCGGCGCGGTGCCGTTGAGCCACTCGATGCAGTAATCGAAGATATAGCCCTTGCGCGACCACGCCGTGCAGCAACCGCCCGGCAGCACGTGCTTTTCGAAGATGCGGGTTTCCAGCCCGCTCATCTGCGCGTAGCTGCCGGTGGCCATGCCAGCCACGCCGGCGCCGATGATGATCACCCGCGGCTTGCCGCCTGCAGCGCGCTCGCGCGCGCTCCAGTCCGGGCCCGACTTCGACGGTTTGGCCGCGTCCGCGTCAGGCGACATTGGTCTCGTCTCCCACCAGGATGCCGCGCGCCAACGCCGCGTTGAGCGCGATGTAGTCGTGGTCGAGCATGTCGGCGTGCTTGCCGAAGCCCTTGAACACCTTGGTGTGGGTGGTCGAGCTGCCATGCCAGGTGCCGCGATGGCCGGTGCCGTAGAACACCAGCTTGTCTTCGTCGGAGATCACGCTCACCGGCGCGGCGATCTTGCCGATGTTCGGGGTCTGGCTGCAGAAGCGGATGTAGTCCTTGGCCTGCTCCATGGTTTCCTGGGCCACGATCGCCGAACCGGTGTGCTTGCGCAGGTGCTCGGTGAGTTCGCGTTCGAAGGCTTCGAAGTGCTCGTTGCCCAGTTCGAAGGATTCCGGAATGCGGTAGGAATCCATGATGACCACGTTGGGCACTTCGCGGCCGCGGCGTTCGAGTTCCTTGGCCACTTCGAAGGCGAGGTTGCCGCCGAGCGAATAGCCAAACAGCGTGCAGTGGCCGTCGGGCGCGTGGATGCTTTCGATCAGGTCGGCGTAACTGGCCACCTTCTCGTCGCCGAGGATGTAGTTGAACGAAACGAACTCGTACTCGGGCATATGCACCGCGAGCTGGCGATAGACCAGGCCGTGGCCGCCCGCGGGCGGGAAGCAGAAGATGGTCTGCTCGTGGTCCTTGCCCTGGTTGAAGCGCAGATAGGGTTGCGCGCCGGCCACGCGGCCCAGGCTGATCGCTTCGACCGTCTTGGCCATGCCGTGCAGGGTGGTGACCTTGAACAGCTGACTCACCGCGATGGCGATGTTGAACTCGGTCTGCAGGTTGTAGATCAGTTCGATCAGCTTGATCGAGCTGCCGCCGACTTCGAAGAAATCGTGCTGCAGGCCGACCTGTTCCAGTCCGAGCAACTGCTTCCAGTGTTCGGCCATGCGCACTTCGTACAAGGTCACCGGCGCTTCGAACTCGGCCTGGCCGGCGTCGAAGTCGGGCGCCGGCAACGCGGCCAGATCGACCTTGCCGTTGGCTGACAGCGGCAGCGCGTCGAGCTGGACGTAGTGCGCCGGGATCATGAAGGTCGGCAGGTACGCCGCCAGGTGTTCGCGCAGCGCGCGCCAGTTCAGGCGTTCGCCCTCGTCGGCGGCCACACAGTAAGCGCACAGCGCCGCTTCGCCGCGCGCATCCTCGCGCACGGTCAGCACTGCCTGCTTGACCGGTTCCCAAGCGGCGAGCTGGGATTCGATCTCGCCGATCTCGACGCGATGGCCGCGCACCTTGACCTGGGTGTCGACCCGGCCGATCAACTGCACTTCGCCGTCGCCGCTCCAGCGCGCGAGGTCGCCGGTGCGGTACAGACGTTGCGGCTTCGCGCCGGGGCTGAAGGTCAAGGTGACGAAACGCTGCGCGGTCTGTTCCTCGTCGCCGACATAGCCGGCGCTGACGCCGCCGCCGCCGATCCACAATTCGCCGGGCACGCCGGCCGGCAGCGGCTGTTGGTGTTCGTCGAGGATGTACAGCGCGCTGTTCGGGAACGGCCGGCCGATCGGCACCATGCGGCTGGGTTCGAGGTGTTCGGTCGCGCCTTCGAAGTAGGTGCTGTCGATGGTCGCTTCGCTCAGGCCGTAGGAATTGATCACCCGGGTACGCGGCCCGGCCAGCGCGCGCAGGCGCTGGTATTCCTCGACTTTCCACACGTCCGAACCGACCACCAGCAGGCGCATGAAGTCCAGGCGCTTGCCTTCGCGATCGCAGTAATCCATGACCCCGCGCACCACCGCCGGCACGAACTCGGCCGCGTCGACCTGCTCATCGAGCATCACTTGATACAGGCGCGCGGTGTTGAACAGCAGTTCGCGCGTGACCAGTACCAGCTTGCCGCCCGAGCACAAGGCGCGGACCAGATCGCCGGCGAACACGTCGAACGAGAAGCTCGCCATCTGCAGATGCGCGTTGGCTTCATCCAATCGGTATTCGCGCTCCCAGCCGGCATAGGCCGAGGCGAGGTTGGCGTGGGTGACGCGCACCGCCTTGGGCTTGCCGGTCGAACCGGAGGTGTAGATGACGTAGGCGCTGTCGTCCAGGCGCACCGGGAAGTCGACCGGCGAGGCATCGGTTTCGGCATCGGCGATCAGATGCAGTTCGTCCAGGGTCAGCACTTCGCCGGACCACGAGGCCAGGCGTTCGCGCCGGTCTTCGTCGATCACCGCGAATTTCGCATCGGCGTGCCCGACCATGTAGGCCAAGCGCTCGGCCGGATACTCGGGATCGAGCGGCAGATACGCACCGCCGGCCTTGAGCACCGCGAGCAGGGTGACGATCAGTTCCGGCGACTTGTCCAGGCACAGCGCGACCACCGCGCCGTCGCGCACGCCGAGTTCACGCAGCTTGCGGGCGAGGCGATTGGAACGGCGTTCGAGTTCGCCGTAACTCAGCTGCCGGGCCGGACCGGTTTCGCCCGGCGCCGCCACCGCGATCGCCTCAGGCTTGGCGCGGGCGATATCGGCGATCAGCTGATGCACCGGGCGCGTGGCCTGCGCGGTTTCGCTCGCGCCGCTCCACTGTTCGAGCACCGCGGCGCGCTCATCATGACCGAGCAACTGCAGCTGCGCGATCGACTGCGTCGACGGCACCCGGGTCAGTTCGTCGAGCAGGTTGACGTAGTGCGAGGCCAGCCGCTGCATGGTCTGCGGCAGGAACAGGTCGGTGTTGTACTTGAACACGCAGTGGAAACGTTGGTCGGCTTCGTCTTCGTACGCGGACAAGGTCAGGTCGAACTGGCCTTCTTCCTCGGGCAGTTCGATGTATTCCAGGCGGTAGCCGTACTTCTCGGTCGCGACCTTGTGCGCGAGCAGGATGAACATCGCCTGGAACACCGCCGAGCGGCTCGGATCGTGCTGCAGTCCGAGTTTTTCGACTAGCAAAACGAACGGGTATTCCTGGTTGTCCAGGCCGTTGAGCACGATCTGCTGCACCTGCGCGAGCATCTGCGCGATGCTCGGCTGCTCGGACAGGTTGACGTGCAGCGGCAGCGGATTGACAAAGTAGCCGTAGACCTGGGCGAACTCCTCCTGGGTGCGGCCCATCACCGGGCTGCCGACGATCACGTCGTCCTGGCCGGTGTAGCGGTGCAGCAGGATGTAGTACGCGCTCAGGAGCACCATGAACACGGTGACGCCGTTCTCGCGCGCCAGCGAGTGGATGCGCGCGCTCAGCTCGGGTTCGAGCACGAAGAACTGCGAGGCGCCGTTGTGGGTCTGCACGATCGGCCGCGGCTTGTCGGTCGGCAGATTGAGGATCGGCACCTCCTCGGGCAGGGCCGACTGCCAGTAATCGAGCATCTTGTTGGCGTCGCGGCTGGCGAGGAACTTGGTCTGCCAGTTGAGGAAGTCCAGATAGCGCGCGCGGATCGGCGCCAGCTCGGTCTTCTCGCCGCGGCGCAGGCCTTCGTAGATCGACAGCAATTCTTCGATGAAGGTGAAGGTCGAGATCGCGTCCGAGATGATGTGGTGGACGGCCTTCATGATCACCCAGCGATCCTTGCCGCGCTTGTACAGGCGGAAGCGCACCAGCGCGTCGTGTTCCAGGTCGTAGGGTTTGCGGTATTCGCGGATGATGTGCTGGTAGATCTCGTCCCAGCTCTTGTCCAGCGCGTCGATCAGGGCGATGTCGTGCTTGCCCTCGGCCGAGATCTTCTGCACCGCATGACCTTCGTCGAGCATGAAGTTGGCGCGCAGGCTCGGGTGGCGCGCGATCAGCGCGCGCACCGCGTCGAACATCAGTTCCGGTTCCAGTTCGGCCCGCACCTCGACCGCGCCGCCGATGTTGTAGGCGAAACCGTCGGGATTGAGCTGCTTGAGGAACCACAGCGCGTTCTGGTTCTGGGTCAGCGGGTAGCGGGTGTCGTCGGTGTGGGCGATGAACTGCGAGCTGCCGTCGTCTTCGCCATCGGCCGCGACCAGGTCGATCAGCGCGGCGTGCAGTTGCTCGCTCAGGGTGCCGATCGAGGAACTGCTCAGCAGGGTGACGACCGGCAACGCGACCTTGAGTTCGGTGTGGATGCGCGCGCGCAGTTCCATCGCCAGCAGCGAATCCAGGCCGAGCGCGTTGAGGCTGGCGTCGGTGTCGATCTGCTCGTGCTTGATCCGCATCACTTGCGCGATCAGACCGTGGAAACGTTCGTTGAGCAGGTTCCAGCGGGTCTCGGCATCGCCGTCGCGGAAGGCGTCGACGAAGCTGCCGTGCTCCTGATTGCCCGCGCCGGCGTTGTGCTTGGCCAGTTCGACCACCAGCGGCGGCGGCGAGGCGTACCAGGCCAGGAAGATCGGCCAGTCGACCACGGTCGCGACCAACAGCTGGGCGCGATCCTGCCCGATCACCCGTTCGAGCACGTCCATGCCCGCGTCGGGCGACAGCGAACTCATGCCGCGGCTGTTGCGGTAGTGATCGATCAGGCCGAGCTCCTCGATCATGCCGGTCGCCCACGGGCCCCAGTCCAGCGCGAGCGCGGGCAGGCCGCGCGCGCGGCGGTGATGGGCGAGGGCGTCGAGGAAGGCGTTGCCGGCGGCGTAGTTGGTCTGGCCGGCGGTGGTGACCAAGGATGCGATCGACGCGAACAGCACGAAATGTTCGAGCGGCTGATCGGCCAGGTACTTGTGCAGCAGCCAGCCGCCGACCACCTTGGGTTCGTATACCGGATCGAAGCTGTCGCGTTCCATCTCGGCCAGCAAGGTGTCGCGCACCTGGCCGGCGAGGTGGAAGGCGCCGCGGATCGGCGGCAGTTCGCGCTGGCGATAGTCCGACAGCCAGCCGTTGAGCGCGCCTTCGTCGGTGATGTCGAGCTGGGCCAGGATCGGCTCGGCGCCGAGGGTTTCCAACTCTTTCAGGAAGCGCACGTTGCGGCCGACCGGGCTGTTCGGATCGGTGTCGCGCCATTGCGCGCGCGGCGGCAGTTTGCTGCGGCCGACCAGGATCAGCTTGCGCGCGCCGCGCTTGACCAGAGTGCGGCAGAGCAGGCGGCCGAGCGCGCCGAACGCACCGGTGACGAGGTACGCGCCGTCGGCGCGCAGACGCAGCGGCAGCGGCTTGGTCAGTTCGGTCGCCGGCATCAAGCGGCTGGTGTAACGCTTGCCGTCGCGCAGCGCGATTTCGTCCTCGTCGATCAGCAGCACTTCGCGGCGCAACGCGAGCGCTTCGGCGCGCAATGCGGCGGCGTCGTAATTGCCCGACGATTGCAGATCGATCAACTTGCCGCGCTGCGCGACCAGTTCCTGATACCACAGCACCCGGCCGATGCCCCAGGCCGGTGCGCCGAGCGGTTCGACGGCGTCAAAGCGCCGCACCGCCTGGGTGCCGCGGGTGACGATATGCAGCTTGCCGTGCGGATGCGAACTCTGCAGCGCCTGACTCAGCGCGATCAACGCATACGCGCCGCGGCTGTTGCCGGCCTGCAGGCCGGGTGCGTCGATCTGATCGAGGGTGGGATGGTCGAGATTCCACAGATGCACGACAGAACCGAAGCGGCCTTGATCGTGCTTGGCCAGATCGGCGAACAGGCGCTGCAGGTCCTTGACCGAACCGGGCGCGACGGTCGACTCGCGCAGATCCTTTTCCAGCTTGTAGCGCTTGCCCGGACGCACCAGATGCACGCGCTCGCCGCGATTGGCGGCCAACGCGGCGAGTTCGTCGCCCACGCCTTGCGCGTCGGCGAAGATCAGCCAGCCGTCGCTTTCGCCGGCCAGACCGGGTTCAGCGATCGCCAGACCGGTTTCGACCTGCGCGGCCTCCTCGGCCTTTTCGACCCAGGTGGTTTCGGCCAGCCAGTTGTCGATCGTGTTCAAGCTGACCTTGGCGCTGGCGTTCTCGACGTTGGCCGCGCGGAAGCCGCCGACCCGGCCCAGCGGCGCGCCGTGTTCGTCGTAGACGAAGATGTCGCCGATCAATTCGTCGCCACCGTCTAAGGTGATCACCGCATGCACCCACAGCGCACGGTCGCCGATCGCGTCGGTGCGCACTTCCTGGATCGACAGCGGCAGGCGGATGCCGGTGTCGCCGGCGTCGTCGCTCTGCTGCTTGAGGATCTGCGGCGTCAACAGCGCCTGGAAGCAGGCGTCGAGCATGGCCGGATGGAAATGGTGATCGGCCGCGCCGCCGAGCAACTGCGGCGTCGGCGCGATCCGCGCCAGCGCTTCGCCGGGCGCGACCCAGACTTCCTCGATGCCCTGGAACGCCGGGCCGTAGTGATAACCCATCGAAGCCAGCGAGTCGTAGCAGGCCGAACGCGCCAGATACAGCGGGCTGCGTTCGCGCACCGCGGCCACGTCGAGCGTCGGCCCGCTGCGGCGGCCCTGGCTCGCG
Source organism: Lysobacter sp. Soil_N_51 (assembly GCF_057655755.1). NCBI lineage: Bacteria > Pseudomonadati > Pseudomonadota > Gammaproteobacteria > Lysobacterales > Lysobacteraceae > Lysobacter > Lysobacter sp. Soil_N_51. The sequence goes on from NZ_JBDGLR010000003.1 coordinate 512,240, forward strand.
CGAATGCTGCCGCTGGCATGCACGGTGCGGTCGTTACCGTCGGCCGACACGGTCGAGACGTTGAAGGTCGCGCCGTCGGAGGCGAACGACAGCTGCACCGTCGCCGCTTCGGCGTCGGGCAGGAACAGCGCTTTGCGCAGTTCGATGTCGGCGATCGCGGCCGAAGCGCCGCCGGTCATCGCGCGCACCGCCTGGGTCGCCATTTCGATATAGCCCGCGGCCGGGAACAGCACATTGCCCTGGATGCGGTGGTCTTCGAGATACGGCTGGTGCTCGACGTCGAGCTTGGCTTCCCAGGTCGGTTCGGCATTGGCCATGCGCCGGCCCAGCAACGGGTGATCGAGCTGGCCCAGGCGGATCTGTTCGACCGGACGCGGTTCGATCCAGTAGCGATCGCGCTTGAACGGATAACGCGGCAGGGTGACGTGCCGGCCGCGCGGATGCAGCGATTTCCAGTCGATCGCCAGGCCGAGGTTGTGCAGGCTCGCGAGCGAGGCGGTGAAGCGCGCGGCTTCGTCCTCCTGGCGGCGAATCGACGGAACGCTCTTGGCGCTGCCGCCGCGCGCGGCGAAGCACTCCTGAATCGAGTGGCCGAGCACCGGATGCGGACCGATTTCCAGGAACAGATCGTAGCCGTCGTCCATCAGCTGATCGATCGCGGCGCGGAAGCCGACGCTGTTGCGCACGTTCTCCCACCAGTAGTTCGCGTCGAGCTCATGGCCCTGGGCGATGCCGGGACGCGCGGTCATATACAGCGGCACCTGCGCCGGATGCGGCGCCAAGCCGTCGAGGCATTGCAGCAACTCGTCCTTGATCAGGTCCATCTTGGCGCTGTGATACGGCACGCGCACGGTCAGGAACTTGGCGAACAATTGCTCGCCCTGCAGCTTGGCCGCGAGTTCGGCCAATGCGTCCTGATCGCCGGCCAGGGTGATCGCGGTCGGGCTGTTGACCGCTGCGACCGAGACGCGATCGCCATAGGGTTTCACCCGCTTGAGCGCTTCGGCCTCGCTCAGACTGACCGCGAGCATGGTGCCGGTGTCGACCAGCTTCTGCTGCAGGCGGCTGCGATGCACCACCACCTTGACCGCTTGTTCCAGCGTGTACACGCCGGCGGCGTAGAAGGCGGCGACCTCGCCGGTGCTGTGGCCGACGATCGCGTCGGGCACGATGCCGCGCGCGCGCCACATCGCCGCCAGCGCGATCTGCACGGCGAAGTTGGCCGGCTGCGCGAGCCAGGTGTCGCTCATCTTCGAATCAGCTTCAGCCGCGTTCATTTCATCGATCAGCGACCAGTCCACGTGCTTGGACAGTTCGCGGTCGCATTGCTCGATCACTTCGCGGTAGATCGGATCGTGGTCGAACAACTGCCGGCCCATTGCCCACCACTGCGGGCCCATGCCGGTGAACACCCAGGCCAGTTTCGGCGCGGCGGTGCCGCGGCGCTCGTCGGCGACGATGTGCGGATGCGCTTCGCCGGCGGCATAGGCGTCCAGGCGTTCGAGCAGTGCTTCGCGGCTGTCGTAGACGAACGACAAGCGCGCTTCCAGATGCTGGCGGCGATGGGCGAGGGTGTAGGCGAGATCCTTCAGCGACACCGCGTCGGCGCCGTCGCGTTCGAGTTCCTTGCGGATGCCGTCGACCAGTTCGGGGAACGCGGCCGAATCGCGCGCGGTCAGCGGCAGGATGTTGTAGCGCGGCTCGGTCTCATTGGCGGCGTCGGCCTGCGCGTGCACGTCCTCGCGCGGCGGCGCTTCTTCCAGCAACACGTGCGCGTTGGTGCCGCCGAATCCGAACGAGTTGACGCCGGCGCGGGCCGGGCCGTCGTGCGCGGGCCACGGCGTGACCTGCGTCGGGATCTCGTACGGCATCGAGGCGATGTCGATGTCGGGGTTGATGGTGTTGAGGTTGATGTGCGGCGGGATCAGCTTGTGCTTGAGCGCCAGCGCGGTCTTGATCAGACCGGCGACGCCGGCCGCGGCTTCGGTATGACCGATATTCGTCTTGACCGAACCGACAAAGCACTTGTCGCCGGGCTTGCGGCCGATGCCGAGCGCGCGGCCGAGCGCCTTGGCTTCGATCGGATCGCCGACCGGGGTCGAGGTGCCGTGCGCTTCCATGTACTGCAGGCTGCCCGGTTCGATCCCGGCTTCCGCGCACACCCGCTTGATCAAGGTCACCTGCGCATCGGGATTGGGCACGGTGATGCCGTTGCTGTGGCCGTCCTGGTTGACGCCGGTGCCGACGATCACCGCATAGATCGGATCGCCGTCGCGCAGCGCATCGTCCAGACGCTTGAGCGCGACGATGCCGACGCCCTCGGCGCGCACGTAGCCGTTGGCGGCGGCGTCGAAGGTGCGCGACTTGCCTTCCGGCGACAGGAACCCGCCCTTGGTTTCGGCGATGGTGTACTGCGGGGTCATGTGCAGCAGGGTGCCGCCGGCCAGCGCCAGGCTGGTCTCGCGCCGGCGCAGGCTGTGGCAGGCCAGATGCACGGCGACCAGCGACGAGCTGCAGGCGGTGTCGATCGACAGGCTGGGGCCGCGGAAATCGAAGCAGTACGAGATGCGGTTCGACGCCATCGTCATCATCGTGCCGGTCGCGGTGTGCGCGGCCAGCGTCTCGAAGCTCAGATCGGCGAACTGCACGATCTTGTAGTCGAGGGTGAAGGCGCCGACGAACACGCCGATCTCCTGGCCGGCGAGTTCGCCGGGCTTCTGGCCGCCGTCCTCGAGCGCTTCCCACGCCACTTCCAGCAACTTGCGCTGCTGCGGGTCCATGTAGTCGGCTTCGCGCGGGCTGATGCCGAAGAACGCCGGATCGAATTCGTCGAAGCCATCGATGTAGCCGCCGCGTCCGCCGACCAGACGGCCGGGCTTGCTCTTGTCCTTGCTGCCGAGGGTGCCGACGTCGTAACGGTTGGCCGGGGTCGCGGTCAGGCAGTCCTTGCCCTCGATCAGGTTCTGCCAGAACGCGCGGTGATCCGATGCGCCGCCGGGCAGGCGGCAGCCGATACCGACGATGGCGATGCGGTCGTCGCCGACGCCCGCGGCCGCTGTCGTGGATGCGGTGTCCGCGCTGGCGGCGTGATGGGCCGCGTCGTCGCTCGGAGTCTCGCGGGTCGAGGCCTTGCTGCTGGAATCCGTCATGATCGAGTCCTTGTTGTTACATCGCCGGTACGTGGGTGTGGATTGCGAGGGGAGGTTTGCGATAGCTGCGAGGCTTCCGGTCGGAAGCTCAGCGGAAAGGCTCACGGCGGCGTGGGCGCGGGCTTCTTGCGCGGCCGCAGCGGGTGGACGAGGGTCGAGAAGATCGCGCCGTTGCGCGGGAACGAGCCCGGATCGAACAGGCCGATCGCGCGCGGCTTGCGGTCGGGCCGCCAGGTGTAGCTGCCGAACAGGCGGTCCCAGATCGACAGGTCCGAGCCGAAATGCCCGGCCTCGGCCTTGTCGGCGCTGTGATGCATGCGGTGCAGCTCGGGGCTGGCGAGGATGTGGTTGAGCCAGCCCAGGCGCACATCGATGTTGGCGTGGACGAAATAGCCCTGGGCGATGATGAAGATGCCGACCGCGAACACCGCGTGCTCGGAAAAGCCGATCAGCGCCAGCGACACCTGCACCAGGAACTGGGCCAGGACGATGTCGAACACGTGGTTGACGCCGTTGTTGCCGACGTTGACCTTGTCGGGCACGTGGTGCACGCCGTGCAGCCGCCACAGCAGCGGGATGTCGTGGCCGGCGCGATGCACCGCATAGCTCGCCAGCGAACTGAGCAGCAGCGCGAGCGGGATCTCGGCCCACAGCGGCAACACCGGATGCAGCGGCGCGACCATCGACACCACCGCCATCACCGGCAGCTGGGCCAGCCCGCCGCCGATCATCGTGATCACGAAGTAGACCGCGTACAGGCCCCACTCGCGCCGCGAGGGCAGCCATGCGCGCTCGTACGGAATAATTAATTCGAGCATCGCCAGGTAGAAAATAGTGGCGAGCAGAAAGCCGAAGCTGGCCGCGCCCGGATCCCAGTCCAGGCCGATCGCGGCAATTACGTAGATAACCACGGAAATTAATAATAACGGGTGCGCGATATAACTGACAAAACCCAACCGGTTTATCCGGGCGGGCGTGACCCGGGTTGGTTTTTCACGTCCTGTGACAGCGCTGTCAGATAATCCGCCGATATTAAGCGGGTCGCGGTCACAGTCGAATCGGGAAGCGTCCGTCAGGTTGGAACTGCGATCGGCGTCCGTATTCATGGCCGGCTCCGGCGAATATTTCCGGGGACGCGGGTATTTTCCCGGTCGACGCGGAGCTGGAATACCGGCCGCGGCGATAGCGAGACGCCGTTCGCGGCTACGCGAAGCCTTGCGGTTGTTGACGCGCAGAGCAAGACCGAATCGTCCATGCGACCCTCGTGAGTGACGTGATTGGTCAGCTGACATAATGCGTCACCGCATCCATGCCGGCGGATGAAAAACGCCGTGCGGCGTCTTCGAATATCTCGGCGCTAATATTCGGGGCAGGCGGAGGCCGCAGTCAAAGGAGCAAGCCCGATTTAGCAGTGACGCGGATCATTCTTCCGAACATTGATTCCCATGCGGGAAAGATAATGTGCTGGTATTGGCACGCCATTGCGCCCCCGCCACGGCGAGTCGCGACGCGATGGCACTTATTAATTACAAGTGCGCGTCGGCCGGATGACGAATATCCCCGGCCGGCGCGCGCGAACGGAATAAGCCCATAACTACTAGGAGTCACGACGATGCAGTTGGCGACCGAGCGCGTCATCGAAGTCAGGCACTGGAACGACAGCCTTTTCAGCTTCCGCACCACCCGCGATCCCGGCTTCCGCTTCGACAGCGGACACTTCGTCATGGTCGGGCTGGAGGTCGACGGCAGGCCGCTGATGCGCGCCTACTCGATCGCCAGCGCGCACTACGAAGACCATCTGGAGTTCTTCAGCATCAAGGTGCCCGACGGCCCGCTGACCTCGCGCCTGCGTCACATCAACAACGGCGACCCGGTGCTGGTCAGCCGGCGGCCGACCGGCACCCTGGTGCTCAACGACCTCAACCCGGGCAAGCGGCTGTACCTGCTCGGCACCGGCACGGGCCTTGCGCCGTTCCTGAGCATCATCCGCGACCCGATGACCTACGAGCGCTTCGAAACCGTGGTCCTGGCCCACGGCGTGCGCCACGTCAGCGATCTGGCCTATGCGCAGTTCCTCGAAGAAGAACTGCCGAAGCACGAGTTCCTCGGCGAGTTGATCCGCCGCCAGTTGATCTACTACCCCAGCGTGACCCGCGAGCCGTTTCGCAATCAGGGCCGGATCACCGACGCGATCGCCGACGGCCTGATGGCGCAGACCCTCGGCCTGCCGCCGCTGGACCCGCGCGAGGACCGGGTGATGTTGTGCGGCAGCCCGCAGATGCTCGAGGACACCGCGGCGCTGCTCGAAGGCCGCGGCTTCAAGCCGTCGCCGCGCACGCGCGAACCGGGCGACTACGTGATCGAGCGGGCGTTCGTGGAGAAGTGAGCGGGAGTTGCCGGGAATCGGGAATGGGGAATCGGGAATCGGAAAGCGGAGCGCTGTCGCTTCGTTGCCGATCCCGTCGCCTTGCTTTTTCCGATTCCCGACTCCCGATTCCCCATTCCCGCAATTCAAAGAGACGACACATGAGCACCTGTCAAACGGCCGTAACGCTGATCGGCGCACCGACCGATATCGGCGCGGGCTACCGCGGCGCGCGCCTGGGACCCGAAGCGCTGCGCATCGCCGGACTCACCGAATCGCTGAGCGCGCTCGGCCTGGACGTCGCCGATCGCGGCAATCTGGAAGGACCGCCCAATCCCTGGACCGAACCGGTCGACGGCTATCGTCATCTCGACGAAGTCGTGGTCTGGAACCAGCGGGTGATGGACGCGGTCGGCAAGGAACTGCGCGGCGGGCGCATGCCGATCCTGCTCGGCGGCGATCACTGCCTCGGCCTGGGCTCGATCACCGCGGTCGCCAACCATTGTCGCGAGCAGGGCAAGAAGCTGCGGGTGATCTGGCTGGACGCGCACGCCGACTTCAACACCCACGACATCACCCCTACCGGCAACATGCACGGCATGCCGGTGGCCTGTCTGATCGGGCTGGGGCCGCAGTCGCTGACCCATCTGGGCGGCTCGGCGCCGGCGATGCAGGTCGACGAGATGCGCCAGATCGGCACGCGCTCGGTCGACGCCGGCGAGAAGCAACTGATCAAACGCCACGGCCTGCCGGTGTACGACATGCGCAAGATCGGCGACATCGGCATCAAGAAGGTGATGGAGCAGGCGCTCGAAGGCGTCGACGACAACACCCACATCCATGTCAGCTTCGATGTCGACTTCCTCGATCCGAGCATCGCGCCCGGCGTGGGCACGGTGGTCTCGGGCGGGCCGAATTATCGCGAGGCGCAACTGGCGATGGAGATGATCGCCGAGAGCGGGCGCATGGGTTCGCTCGACATCGTCGAACTCAATCCGATCCTCGATCGCGACAACGGCACCGCGCTGGTGGCGATCGATCTGGTCGAAAGTCTGTTCGGCAAGTCGACCTTGGCGCGCGAGTGAGGTGGGGCGTTGTGGTTGTCTGGTCGGGCGGATTGGCAGATGAGCGATCGAGACGATCGAGGTCTGAAGCTCGAATCGGCCGAAAGGTGTCGCCCCGGCATGGTCGGGGCGATGCGCAGGGGGTTTGTCTGCGTGCGCGGATCGATCCGTGTCGTAGCTGCGTCCTGTGCGACGGCGTCGCGGCCTGACCGTCCGAATCGCGGCGAAGTCTTTCAGCACGGGTTGCATCCGTTCACCTAGCTGCACCGCTTCGACTGTCGGGCTTGAAGTTCCACCCAAAAAACTCGCGGCGTCGAGCCGATTCGCGACTCGCGCTTGTCGGCTATCGACTGAGCGATGAGGCGGATGCAAGTCCGCAGCCCACCACCCGGCAAACCCATCGTCTCGAACTAAAACCCGAACGTTCGTTCGTTTATCGCCCGCGCATCGGCGAGGCAATTGCTTGCCCGCACAAAGGTGCTGCGACGCCGCATGACGTGTGCAAATGGCGTGTTAAGTTCCGACGAACGATCCACACGCTCACACGCCAAGGCCGCAATCGTTCCCGTATTGCGTATCGAATCAGGATGCGTCGCGCACAGGGGATGTGCGCGCGACGCCGATACCGGCCGCAGGCAGCACCACGCGTCGCCTTTGCACCGCCCAGCCGCATGCCGTATCGGTCCGGGTTCGCCATCGCCGCAACAGACATTGACGTCAGCCACGTTGCAACGAAACGCTTCAATACAAAGGGGGAAATCACATGATCGCTCGCCAGTCGAGTCGTAAAGCCTTGTCCTGGGCCATCGCATTGAGCCTGGCCTCGCTCGCCGCGAGCGCGCAGGCGCAACAAGCCGCCGCACCCGCGCAGGAGGAGGAAGCCAAGACCCTGGCCGGCCTCACCGTCACCGCGCAGAAGCGCGAGGAGGCGATGCAGGACGTGCCGATCTCGATCACCGCCTTGCCGCAGCAACTGCTGCAGGACAGCGGCGTGCGCGACGTCAAGGACGTGCAGATGCTGGTGCCCGGCCTGACCGTCAGCAGCACCCAGAGCGAAGTGCAGACCGTCGCGCGCATCCGCGGCGTCGGCACGGTCGGCGACAACCCCGGTCTGGAATCCTCGGTCGGCGTGGTCGTCGACGGCGTGTACCGTCCGCGCAACGGCGTGGGCTTCGGCGACCTGGGCGAGATCGAACGCATCGAAGTGCTCAAGGGTCCGCAGGGCACGGTGTTCGGCAAGAACACCTCGGCCGGAGTGATCAACGTGATCACCCGCCGCCCGACCTACGACACCACGGTCGAAGGCGAATTCACCGTCGGCAACTACGGCGCGCTCGGCGCGGCCGGCTCGCTCAATACCACCATCGGCGAGAACGCCGCGTTCCGGATCTACGGCTCCAAGCGCAAGCGCGACGGCTTCACCGACGTCGAGATCGGCCGCGGCCCGCGCGCCGAGCGCGAGGACGGCGACCAGAACTTCCACACCCTGCGCGGGCAGTTGCTGTTCGAGCCGACCGAAAACCTCGACATCAACCTGATCGCCGACTTCACCAGCCGCGAAGAAAACTGCTGCGTCGGCCTGACCACGGTGCGCGGCCCGACCTCGGCGATCATCAACGGCCTGGTCGGCGGCATCGGCGTGGCGCCGGTCGCCGATCCGTTCGCGCGTCGCGCCTGGAGCAACCGTCCGACCACCCAGGACATCAAGGACAAGGGCCTTTCGGCCGAGGTCAACTGGATCACGCCGTGGTTCAACGGCGCGACCCTGACCTCGATCACCGCCTCGCGCGACTGGCAGGCGATCAACGGCCTGGATTTCGACTTCACCACCGCCGACATCATCTACCGCAATCCGAACCCGAACGAATCGTTCACCGGCTTCAAGCAGTTCAGCCAGGAATTCCGCCTGACCGGCTCGACCGACAAGGTCGACTGGATGTTCGGCCTGTTCTATGCCGACGAAGATCTCAAGCGCAACGATTCCTACAGCATCGGCGCGGCCTACGAGCCGTATCTGTCGACCGCGGTGCTCGGCCAGATCGCCTCGCGCTTCCCGGCCGGCGTGGTCAACATGGCCAACGCCGCGACCTTCCTGTCGCAGGCGGCAGGCCGTCCGTTCGGCAGCAGCTTCGCCGGGCTCGGCGCGCTTGATCGCTACAAGCAGAACAGCAGCAGCGTCGCCTTGTTCACCAACAACACCTGGCATGCGACCGACAAACTCGACCTGACCTTGGGCCTGCGCTACACCAAGGAAAACAAGGAACTCGATTCGGTCTACAGCAATCCCAACGGCGGCCTGGGCTGCGGCGCGGCGCTGGGCAATTCGGCCCGGGTCGGCCAGGCGCTGGCCGCGCGCGGCGTGCCGGTCGCGGCGCTGGGCGCACTGGTGCCGCAGGTGGTCGGCTTCATGTGCCTGCCGTGGGCCAACACCCTGCATAACGGCCGGGTGACCAATCAGGAACGCGACGAGAAGGAATGGTCGGGCACGATCAAGGCCGCGTACCGCTGGAACGAACACGTCATGGGCTACGCCTCGGCCGCGCGCGGTTACAAGGCCGGCGGCTTCAACCTCGATCGCGTGCAGTCGTCGAACGGCCTGTCGGCCGGCACCGCCGGCATCGCCCCGGTCAACGACACCTCGTTCCCGGGCGAGTTCGTCGACAGCTACGAGCTGGGCGCCAAGACCACCTGGGCCGGCGGCAACCTGCTGCTCAACGCGACCTTGTTCCATCAGACCTACAGCGACTTCCAGCTCAACAGCTTCCTCGGCACCAGCTTCGTGGTGCGCTCGATTCCGGAAGTGGTGTCGCAGGGCATCGACACCGAAATCCTCTGGCAGCCCGGAATCAAGGGCCTGATGCTGCAGGGCGGGGTGATGTACGCCGACACCAAGTACGGCAACGATGCGTTGCCCGACGCGGACCTGGCCAAGTTGCCGGGCGCGCGCGCGAGCTTCGCGCCGTTGTGGTCGGCCTCGGCGTCGGTGACCTATCAGTGGGATTTCGGTTCCAGCCTGATCGGCCGCGCCAACATCGGCGCCAAGTATTCCTCCGACTACAACACCGGCTCGGACCTGGATCCGGAGAAGGGCCAGGAGGCCTACACCGTGGTCAACGCGCGGGTCGGCATCGGCGCCAAGAGCCGTCGCTGGATGGTCGAGGCCTGGGCCTTGAACCTGTTCGACGAGGAGTACAAGCAGGTCGGTTTCGACGCGCCGTTGCAGACCGGTTCGTGGAACGCCTTCCTCGGCGCGCCGCGCACCTATGGCATGACCTTGCGGGTGATGTACTGACCGATCCGCGCCTGCGTCTTCGCCGCATCGCGAGGTGCGGCGGAGAGCGGGAGGCCCGGTGCTTGCCATCCCCGCGAGAGCGGGGCATGGATTTCGGAATCATGCGGCGGTGAAGCCCTGGATCCCCGCCTTCGCGGGGATGACGGGAACCATCCGCACGCGTCCGCGTCTGGTCGCCTAGACCGCACCCGTTCTTGCTCGTCATTCCCGCGAACGCGGGAATCCAGTGACTTCAGAGCGCGGCAATATCGAAGCACCCGACACTGCGCATCATTGCCAAGACCGCACCCGCTCTTGCTCGTCATTCCCGCGAACGCGGGAATCCAGTGACTTCAGAGCGCGGCAACATCGAAGCACCCGACATTGCGCATCGTCGCCAGGACCGTGTCCGCTCTTGCTCGTCATCCCCGCGAAGGCGGGGATCCAGAGACTTCAGCGTTATGCCTGGATGAAGCCCTGGATCCCCGCCTTCGCGGGGATGACGGCCCTGGCAACGTCGCCGCATGGGACTGATCAACGCATGAGCCCGATCAACTGCTCAGCCAGGCGCCCGATTTGCCGCCGAGCCCGAGCCAACGGTTCCAGCGACGACCGATGCCCAGGCCAAGCTAGCCGAACCCGAACCCGAACCCGAACCGGTCGACCAAGGGCCCCCCTCATCCCGACCACCCAGGCAAAGCCCGCACCCCATCGCCGGCTATCATGGGCGCCATGACCGAAGACACCTCCGACGCCGCCCTGCAGCGGCTCGCCCAGCAGATCGGCGAATCCGCCCGACTCAACCACCACATGCTGGTCACCGCCGAAAGCTGCACCGGCGGCTGGATCGCCAAGACCCTGACCGACATCGCCGGCTCCTCGGCCTGGTTCGAATGCGGGCTGGTCGCGTACAGCTACGAGGCCAAGCAGGCGCTGCTCAGCGTGCGCCCGCAGACCCTGGAGCAATTCGGCGCGGTCAGCCGCGAGACCGTGATCGAGATGGTCTCCGGCGCGCTGGCCAATACCGGCGCCACCATCGCGGTCGCGGTGACCGGCATCGCCGGCCCCGGCGGCGGTACCGACGACAAGCCGGTCGGCACGGTCTGGATCGCATGGAAGCGCCGCAACGGTTATCCGCGCGCCGAGGTCTTCCATTTCGACGGCGACCGCGAGGCGGTGCGACGGCACAGCGTGGCCGCGGCGTTGCGCGGGATGCAGGCGCTGGCGGTCTGAGTTACGGCGGCGGTGTGTTGGCGCGCTCCGCGCCATCCGTGCGGTGTTGCGTTACCTAGAGGCTGTCGCGGCGTGATGCGTCTCCGCGCCCCCGCAACCGCCGCACACCGCTTTTCCCCCTTTGCAAAGGCTCTGTTCGCACTAGCTAGTGACGTCTCATCCTCTGCGCTGCGGCTACGCCAGATTGTCCCGAAAGCCCGTTGGTCGGGCCTTGGGAGACCGTCATGCGCACGCGCGAACTCAATCGTTGGAAGGCCCAGGCGGCCCAGTTGACGCCCCACCAGCGTGAACAGGCCTTGCGATGGCTGCGCGAATGCAGCCACGTGGATGCGGTGACGGCCGTGCTGGAATCCAAGCCACCGCATTGCCCGCACTGTCCCGCCAGCCGGGTGGTCCGCAATGGTCAAGCCGATGGATTGCAGCGCTTCAAATGCCGCCAGTGCGGGACCAGCTTCAACGCCCTGACGGGCACACCCTTGGCGCGATTGCGCCATCGCGCCAAATGGCTGCAGCAAGCCCAGGCGATGGCCGAAGGGCTGAGCGTGCGCAACGCCGCCGCCCAGATGGACGTGCATCGTACGACCGCGTTCCGTTGGCGCCATCGCTTCCTGGAGGTCGCTTGTCAGCGCAAGGAGCAGCATCAGCAGGGCGTCGTCGAAGCCGATGAAACCTATGTCCTGCGCTCCTATAAAGGCCAGCCCCGGCGGCTGCGGTCCCAGGGATCGCGGCCGCCGCGGCACCGGGGCGGCCCGGCCGCCAAACGCGGCTTGTCCCACGAGCAAGTGCCGATCCTGGTGGTGCGCAACCGTTCGGCACACACCAGCGATTACGTTCTGCAAGCAGGCGATACCCGCAGTTTGCTGGCGGTGTTGCCGATCGCGGTAGCGCCCGATGCGGTCCTGTGCACCGACGGCAGCGCCATGCTGGCTCGGGCGGCGGCCAAGTTGGGGATCGAGCACCACGGGGTGAATGTCCTGCGCGGCGAACGCACCCGCGGGGCTTGGCACATCCAGAACGTCAACGCCTACCACGGCCGATTCAAAGGCTGGCTACGCCGATTCAAAGGCGTAGCCACCTCCTATTTGCCCAACTATTTGGGATGGTTCAGAGCGTTGGAGCGGAACGCACGAGCGAGCGCGGGAGCCACCGCGTTATTGGCTCTGGCGATTGCGGCGTGAGGTGTCATTACCTAACGCAGACAGAGCCTTTGCAAAAGGGGGGGTAGGGGGATTCGCTTTTGCTCCTGACCTGAAAGCAAAAGCAGCAAACACCACCGCCAAATCAGATGCATCGGCGCGCGCTGTAATTATCGAGCGTCAAGCCCGAAGCTCGCTCGAACAACCCATCCGCACGCGCCCGCGAACTCAATCGAGCTCGCGTCGCCAGACCTGTCCGACCAGATCCTGCCCGAAGCTGTGGTGGCGCTCCTCCTCGGTCAGGACGAAGCCGCAGCCCTCGTAGATCCTGCGCGCGGTGACCAGCACGTCGTTGGTCCACAACATCATTCGCCGATAACCGGCCTCGCGCGCGAACTCGATGCAGGTCTCGACCAGGCGCCGGCCCAGGCCCAGCCCGCGCGCGCGCGGATCGATCAGCAGGCAACGCAACTGCGCCGCCTGCGGATCGTCCTGATTGCGCACCACGAACACGCAACCGACCCGTTCGCCGTCCAGTTCGGCGATCCAGCAACGCTCGCTGCGCGGATCGTGCTCGCTGGCGAAGCGCGCGAACAAACCCGCCACCAGCGCCTCGAATTCTTCGTTCAAGCCGTATTCGTCGGCATACAGACGGCCGTGGCGCTCGATCGCCCAGCCGATATCGCCGATCCGGTGGGTGCGGATCAGCAGCCGTTGCGCCGCCGGCAGGGCCGGCGGCGACAGCGCCTGTTCGGCGTCGGCGAGCGCGCGCAGCAGGCGCTCGCGCTGCAGCGGCGGCAGCGCCGCCAGCAGCTCCGCGGTGGCCTGGTGCGAGGTGCGGTCGAGGCCTGCGAAGGCGGCGCGCCCGGCCTCGGTCAGGCTCAGGGCGAAGCTGCGTCCGTCGTGCTCGGAGCGGGTTTTCTCGACCAGTCCGCTGTTGACGAAGCCGAGCAGGATGCGGCTCAGGTAGCCCGGATCCAGGCCCAGCGCATCGCCGATCGTGCGCGCCGCGACCGGTTCGCGCTGGGCCAGCTCGAACAGCACGCGGCCCTGGGTCAGGGTGAAGGGGCTGTCCAGCAGGCCTTCCTGCAGCACGCCGATCCGACGGGTATAGAAGCGGTTGAAGGCGCGGACGGCATCGACCTGGGCGGTCTCGATTTCGGCGGTCATGGCGGCATCGGCGATTGCGGTGGGCTAAACGGCAGCCTCGGATAATTGTTTGACTTAGTCAAATAAAATCCGGACGAACGGCCTTGCTGGTGTGGCGTCTTAGTAGTATTACTACTAACTTCGAACATGACGTAGTAATACTACTAACCATGAATCTGACCGACACCCAGCAAGCCATCCTCGCGCTGATCGCCGAGCGGATCGACGCCGAAGGCCTGCCGCCGTCCCAGGCCGAGATCGCCAAGGCCTTCGGGTTCAAGGGCGTGCGCGCGGCGCAGTACCACCTCGACGCGCTCGAGACCGCCGGCGCGATCGAGCGCATGCCGGGCCGCGCCCGCGGCATCCGGGTGCTGCAGCCGCCCCCGCAGGCCCAGCGCGAACTGGGGCTGGCCTCGGCCAACGAGGACGCGCTGCGTCTGCCGGTGCTGGGCCGGGTCGCGGCCGGTTCGCCGATCGGCTCGGGCGCCGCGGTGGAGCCGGACAACTACGTCCTGCTCGATCGCAACATGTTCTTCCCGTCGCCGGACTACCTGCTCAAGGTCAAGGGCGACTCGATGCGCGACGAAGGCATCTTCGACGGCGACCTGATCGGCGTGCACCGCACCCACGATGCGCGTTCGGGCCAGATCGTGGTCGCGCGCATCGACGACGAAATCACCGTCAAGCTGCTCAAGATCGGCAAGGACCGCATCCGCCTGCTGCCGCGCAACCCCGACTACGCGCCGATCGAGGTCCAGCCCGATCAGGATTTCGCGATCGAGGGCCTGTACTGCGGCTTGGTCCGGCCCAATCGTTGAGATGGGCCGCCGACTCATGGATCGCACCCACGTACACCTCGACCGTTACGGATCGGTCCGCACCTGCGCGCCGATCCACGCCGCGCAAGCGGCTTTGCAGGGATTGGCCGCCGCGGTGCTCGGGGCGGTTTCCGCGCCGCCGACAGGGGAAAATCCGACCCCGGCGCAGGCCGTCGCCCGGCTTTCGCGGCTTGCCGACGCAGATAATTTAATTCCAGGCGCGACGGTCTCAACCTCTGCGATCCGCGTCCTCTAACTTCCCCTCACCACGACACGACTTAAGGAACACCACGATGGACGAGAACAAGAAGCGCGCCCTTACCGCCGCTCTGAGCCAGATCGACAAGCAGTTCGGCAAGGGCTCGGTGATGCGCATGGGCGACCGCGCGGTCGAGATCACCGAAGTCATCGGTACCGGCTCGCTGATGCTCGACATCGCGCTGGGCATCGGCGGCCTGCCCAAGGGCCGCGTGGTCGAGATCTACGGTCCGGAATCCTCGGGCAAGACCACCCTGACCCTGCAGGCCATCGCCGAATGCCAGAAGAAGGGCGGCACCGCCGCCTTCATCGACGCCGAGCACGCGCTCGACCCGATCTATGCCGCCAAGCTCGGCGTCAATGTCGACGACCTGCTGCTGTCGCAGCCCGACACCGGCGAACAGGCGCTGGAAATCGCCGACATGCTGGTGCGTTCGGCCGCGGTCGACATCGTCGTGATCGACTCGGTCGCCGCGCTGACCCCGAAGGCCGAAATCGAAGGCGAAATGGGCGACCAGCTGCCGGGCCTGCAGGCCCGTCTGATGAGCCAGGCGCTGCGCAAGCTGACCGGCAACATCAAGCGCTCGGGCACCCTGGTGGTGTTCATCAACCAACTGCGCATGAAGATCGGCGTGATGATGCCGGGCCAGAGCCCGGAAGTGACCACCGGCGGCAACGCGCTCAAGTTCTACGCCTCGGTGCGCCTGGACATCCGTCGTATCGGCGCGATCAAGAAAGGCGACGAGATCATCGGCAACCAGACCAAGATCAAGGTCGTCAAGAACAAGCTCGCCCCGCCGTTCAAGCAGGTCGTCACCGAAATCCTCTACGGCGAAGGCATCTCGCGCGAAGGCGAACTGATCGACATGGGCGTGGAAGCCAAGCTGGTCGAGAAGTCCGGCGCCTGGTACAGCTGCGGCGACGAGCGCATCGGCCAGGGCAAGGAAAACGCCCGCCAGTACCTCAAGGAGAACCCCGAGATGGCCGCCCGCCTGGAAGCGACGCTGCGCGAGAAGTTCGTGCCCAGCGACGCCCCGCGCGAAGAAGCCATCGAGGACTGATCCATCGCAAGCGGCGATGACCGATGAGTTCCGATCGGGACCAACGCAAGCGCCGCGACCGCGGCGCCGATAGCACGACCGGGCCGGGCGGCGAACCGTCTGCCGGTCGTGCCGGCGGCCGTCTGGCCGAATTGCGGGCAAGGATGCACGCGATCGAAGCCGGGGCGAAATCGGCTTCGTTTACGGACGATCACGTCATGGAAGACGACATCGTCGGAAATGCGTCTGGGCAACCAGATCGGCATGATTACTCCATAGCCAGCAACACCGGTGATGATGACGGTGGCGACTCGGCCCAGCGCCGGGCGCTGGGTTCAGGGCACTCCGGAGTCTGGTCGGGCTCTGGCACCCAAACCAGCCAACGCACGCGTCCCGACCCGGACGCCGGGTCGTCGGACGGGCTAAAACGACCCGAGGCCACTCAGTGCGCTGGAAAAACGCCCTTGGCTTCGGCCGATCCGGCCGACAGCCATGACAGCCACGACAGCGCCGACCCGTTCGCCACCCCGGCCAGCGACCCGCCCCCCGAAGACGACGACAGCCCGCTATTCGACGCAGGTCGAGTAAGCCCGGCCCGACGCGAGCGCCGCCGTGGACGTCCGGAACAAACCCCGACCCAGCGCGCGCTCGGCCTGCTGACCCGGCGCGAGCATTCGCGCAAGGAACTGACCCGCAAGCTCACCTCGCGCGGCCTGGATCGCGAGGAGGTCGTGGCTGCCGTCGATCGGCTCGCCGATGCCGGCTGGCAGAATGACCACCGCTTCGCCGAAAGCCTGATCCGCAGCCGGGCCGGCAACGGCTACGGCCCGGTGCATATCCGCGCCGAACTGAACATGCACGGCCTCGACAGCGAGGCCATCGCCCAGGCGCTGGCCGCCTACGAAGGAAATTGGCTGGAAAACGCCCGGGATTTGCTCCGGCGCCGTTTCGGCGAGGACTTCGCCCACGACCCGGCGCTGCGCCGCAAGGCCGCCGATTTGCTGATGCGGCGCGGCTTCGACGGCGATACCGCGCGTAATGCGAATCGTTCTTGCGCCGAGGACTGAACGGCCGGGTACTTTTCCCGCACGGCCTTGCGCATAAGACCCCGGGGCCTGCTAGGCTACGCGGCTTTCGGGTCCCGGGTTGCCTGTTCCAGTCGATGCCCCCATCTGGTGGCATGGGTTCGGTCGAGCGCTCCGCTCCCGACCAGGCAAATCAATCCCAGGCATGAAGACCACCACTGAAATCCGCAGCGATTTCCTCGAGTTTTTTCGGGGCAAAGGCCACACCATCGTGCCGTCGGCACCGTTGGTGCCTGCCAACGACCCGACGTTGCTGTTCACCAACTCGGGCATGGTGCAGTTCAAGAACGTATTCCTCGGCAGCGAAAAGCCGGGTTACGTGCGCGCGTCCGACGTGCAGCGCTGCTTGCGCGCCGGCGGTAAGCACAACGACCTCGATCAGGTCGGCTACACCGCGCGTCACCACACCTTCTTCGAAATGCTCGGCAACTGGTCGTTCGGCGACTACTTCAAGGACGACGCGATCGTCTGGGCCTGGGAGCTGCTGACCAAGGTCTGGGGTCTGGCGCCCGAGCGCCTGCTGGTCACGGTCTATCAGACCGACGACGAAGCCTTCGAGATCTGGAACAAGAAGATCGGCGTGCCGGCCGAACGCATCGTTCGCATCGGCGACAACAAGGGCGCGCCGTTCGCTTCCGACAATTTCTGGCAGATGGCCGACACCGGCCCCTGCGGTCCGTGCACCGAGATCTTCTACGACCACGGCGAGCACATCGCCGGCGGCCCGCCGGGTTCGCCCGACGAGGACGGCGATCGTTTCATCGAGATCTGGAACCTGGTGTTCATGCAGTTCGACCGCCAGCCCGACGGCACCCTGCTGCCGCTGCCGGCGCCGTGTGTCGACACCGGCATGGGCCTGGAACGTCTGGCGGCGGTGCTGCAAGGCGTGCATGGCAATTACGAAATCGACCTGTTCCGGCACCTGATCGCCGCGGCGGCCAAGTGCACCCACACCGACGACCTGGACAACAAATCGCTGCGCGTGATCGCCGATCACATCCGCGCGTGTTCGTTCCTGATTGTCGACGGCGTGCTGCCGTCCAACGACGGCCGCGGCTACGTGCTGCGCCGGATCATCCGCCGCGCCTTGCGCCACGGCTGGATGCTCGGCCAGAAGGGCGTGTTCTTCCACAAGCTGGTGCCGGCGCTGGTCGAGGTGATGGGCGATGCCTATCCCGAGCTGACCGCCAAGCGCGAGTTCGTCGAAGCCGCGCTGGCCGCGGAAGAAGAACGCTTTGCCGCGACCCTGGATTCGGGCATGCGCATCTTCGACGAGATCGCCGCGCGCTCGCAGGGCGTCATCGCCGGCGCCGACGCGTTCAAGCTGTACGACACCTACGGCTTCCCGGCCGACCTGACCGCCGACATCGCGCGCGAGCGCGGCCTGTCGGTCGACATGGCCGGTTTCGAAGTCGAGATGGAAGAGCAGCGCCGCAGGGCGCGCGAAGCCGGCACGTTCGGTAACAAGACCTCGATGCCGGCCGAACTGGCCGCGCAACTCGCCCCGACCGAATTCCTCGGCTACGACCGCCTGACCGACGGCGGCCTGCAAGTGGTCGCGCTGCTGCGTGACGGCGTGCCGGTCGACGAGTTCCGGGTCGGCGACGAAGGCGTGGTGATCCTCGACCGCACCCCGTTCTACGCCGAAAGTGGCGGCCAGGTCGGCGACAGCGGCGAGCTCGACGAAGCCGGCACCCGTTTCGTGGTCGACGACACCCAGAAGTTCGCCGGCCAGTTCCACGGCCACATCGGCAAGCTCACCGCCGGCACCCTCAAGCGCGGCGATCGCGTCCTGGGCGCCGTCGACGCAGCCCGCCGCGGCGCGACCGTGCTCAACCATTCGGCGACCCACCTGCTGCACGCGGCCCTGCGCCGCCTGCTCGGCGACCACGTGACCCAGAAGGGCTCGCTGGTCGCGCCGGACCGCCTGCGTTTCGATTTCTCGCACTTCAACCCGCTGACCGACGCCGAGCTCGCCCAGATCGAGCGCCAGGTCAACGCCGACGTGCGGCGCAATTACGAAGCCGAAGTCCACCAGATGGGCATGCAGGAAGCCATCGACTTCGGCGCCATGGCCTTGTTCGGCGAGAAGTACGGCGACCGCGTGCGCGTGCTGCGCATGGGCGAGGCCTCGACCGAGCTGTGCGGCGGCACTCATGTGACCCGCACCGGCGACATCGGTTTGTTCAAGATCGTCGCCGAAAGCGGCGTCCAGGCCGGCGTGCGCCGGATCGAGGCGCTGACCGGGCAGGGCGCGCTGGATTACGTGGCCCAGGAGGAGCAGCGCCTGGAGCAGGCCGCGCGCCTGCTGGGCGGCAATGCCAGCGACGTGGCCGACAAGCTGCGCGCGCTGCTGGACCGGCAGAAGAAGCTCGAACGCGAGCTCGAGTCGATCAAGGCCAAGGCCGCCTCCGGCGCCGCCTCGGACCTGGCCGGCTCGGCGGCGGACATCGGCGGGGTCAAGCTGGTAGCGACCCGGCTGGAAGGATTTGATGCCAAGGCGTTGCGCGAGGCGGTGGATCGCCTCAAACAGCAGCTTGGCGACGCGGTGATCGTGCTGGCGGGTGCCAGCGACGGTAAGGCGGCCTTGGTCGCCGGAGTGAACGGAAGCGCGGTTGGCAAGGTCAAAGCGGGAGAACTACTCGCGCATGTGGCCGGTCAGATCAATGGTAAAGGCGGCGGCCGCCCGGACATGGCGCAGGGCGGTGGCGATGACGGCCCGGCCCTGGTCCAGGCTCTTGCGGGCGTTGCGCAGTGGGTTGAGAGTAAGCTTGTGTGAATGGCGAACAGTGACTTCTATCGCTTGCGACCGGGTTTGACCGGTCGCTAAGATGGTTCACGTTTGTGTACAAATTGAAGCATTCTTCCTGATGGAAAAGAATGCCAACGCCGGTACTACGGTCCCGGCTCGAGGAGGTTTTCAATGCTGATCCTGACGCGTCGCGTCGGCGAAACCCTGATGATCGGCGACTCGGTGACCGTCACCGTGCTCGGCGTCAAGGGCAACCAGGTGCGTATCGGTATTACCGCGCCCAAAGATGTCGCAGTCCATCGCGAAGAGATCTATCAGCGCATCCAGCGGGGTGAGGACGCGTCGGACGATTCTGGTAAAAACGCGGGCGGCTGATAAAAAAAGTTCGCCGTAAGCGTTGCTGTAAAACGGGTGAGCCGTTATGCTTCCCGCCCGCATTGCTTGATCGATGCGGAGAGTTGCCCGAGAGGCTGAAGGGGCTCCCCTGCTAAGGGAGTATAGGGTCAAAAGCTCTATCGAGGGTTCGAATCCCTCACTCTCCGCCAGTTGTAAAAGAAGCCGCCAACAGCGGCTTTTATTTGCGGATTCGTCGAATTCGGTACCGACGAAAAAGCAAAAAAACGGTTTGAAAAATGTTGACGATGTGCGGTTTTGTCGTCATAATTTTCCAACTAGGCGCCCGTAGCTCAGCTGGATAGAGCACCAGGCTACGAACTTGGGGGTCGGAGGTTCGAATCCTTCCGGGCGCGCCACTACAAAGAAACCCGGCAATCGAAAGATTGCCGGGTTTTTCTTTGCGCCGGGTTTGTTGGCGATGGAGTTTGTACGCGCTGGATTTCGATGCGTGCATCCGCGGGATCCAGGTCTCGCAGTCATGGCTCGCAATGCGGCACCGCAGCCGCGCGATTTCGGCGCGATATCGCTCGCGTGTTGATCCGCTGTCGTTCTCGCACGTTGGCTGCGGGTGGTTACCGCAAGCACCTGAAAGGTTCGTCGCAGTTGCATATTCGCGGTCGCGGCTTGCGCCGCTCCTGCAGTCGCTCCGTGTAGGAGCGGCGTAAGCCGCGACCACGCCGCTGCGATTAGGTCGAAGGTCCGTCGTGGCCGGGTGGTTGCAATTGCATCGAACTTTCGTCGCGGTTGTTGGTTCACGGTCGCGGCTTACGCCGCTCCTACAGTCGCTCCTACACTCGCTCCGTGTAGGAGCGGCGTGAGCCGCGACCGCGCTGTTGCGATTAGGTCGAACGTCGATCGTGGCCGGGTGATTGCAACTGCATCGAGCATTCGTCGCAGTTGAGAATTCGTGGTCGCGGCTTACGCCGCTCCTACAGGTGGCGACTGTAGGAGCGGCGTGAGCCGCGACCACACTGCTGGGATTACGTCGAACGTGTGTCGTGGCCGGGTGATTTCAACGGCAACGACAGTTCTCCGCCACCGCTCACCTGGTCTCGATAAACCGCAAACCCACCCCGGGCTCGGTCGCGATATAGCGCGGCGCGGCCGCGTCGTCGCCGAGTTTGTGCCGCAGCTTGCCGACCAGGATGCGCAGGTAGTGGGTGTCTTCCTGGTGGGTCGGGCCCCACAGTTCGCGCAGCAGTTGCGGCTGGGTGACGACGCGACCGGCATGCTGGACCAGCATCGCCAGCAGCGCGTATTCCTTGCGCGCGAGCACGACCGGTTCGCCGTGCAGGTGGACTTCGCGCCGGGCCAGGTCGATGCGCAGTTGGCCGTCGTCGAACACCGGCAGGATTTCGCCCTGCGGGCCGTGCGCGCGCAGCAGGGCGCGTACGCGTGCCATCAGCTCCTGCACGCCGAACGGCTTGGTCACGTAGTCGTTGGCGCCGCCGTCGAGCGCGGCGACCTTCTCGGCTTCGCTGGAACGCACGGTCAGCAGGATCACCGGCACGCTCGACCATTGGCGCAGCTCGCGCAGCACGTCGAAGCCGTCGCGATCGGGCAGGCCCAGATCGAGGATCACCAGGTCGGCGCCGCGCGTGGCCAGGCTTTCCAGGCCGCCGTTGCCGTGTTCGGCCAATTCGACCGCGTAGCCCTGCGCGCGCAGGGCGATGTCGAGGAACTTGCGGATCTGCGGCTCGTCGTCGATCACCAGCACGCGCGCGGGCGGCGTAGTCGCCGGCTGCGGCGGGTGCGGATGCGGAGCGTGGTCCTCGGTCATGATGCGGGCGCCGCGACGGGTTCGATGGGCGGCAGGGTAATGCGGATCGTGGTGCCGCGGCGACCCTGTTCGTCGGCCAGGCCGGGCAGGGCGACCACGCTGCCGCCGTGGGCGCCGATCATGCCCTGGCAGATCGCCAGGCCCAGGCCGGTGCCCTGACGGCCGCGATCGCCGCGTTCGACGCTGTAGAACATGTCGAAGATGCGCGCGCGTTCGTCCTCGGGAATGCCCGGGCCGCGGTCGCTGACGTCGATGCGCAGGACCTGCTCGGTGTTCGCGCCGGGCTCGGCGTCGACCCTGCGCGCGTCGATCACCACCGCCACGTCGGGCGGCGAGAACTTCACCGCGTTCTCGAGCACGTTGAACAGCGCTTGCTCGATCAGCGCCGGATGCACCCAGATCGGGCCGAGCCCGGGTTGCAGACGCACGTCGAAGCGCGCGCGCGGCTCGTAGCGTTGCAGGCGGGTCACCGCCGAGCCGATCAATTCGTCCACGCCGATCCAGTCGCGATTGAGCGCCAATCCGCCGTGGCCGAGCCGGGTCATGTCGAGCAGGTTCTGGATGTAGCGGTCCAGCCGTTCGCCTTCGATGCGGATGGTTTCCAGCAGACTGTGGCGATCCTCGCGCGGCATCGCCTCGGCGTAGTGATCCAGGCTGCTGGCCGCGCCGATGATCGAGGCCAACGGCGAACGCAGATCGTGCGAGACCGACGACAGCAGCGCCGAGCGCAGCCGCTCGGTCTCGCCGCTGACCCGCGAGTCTTCCAGGTCGGCGACCAATCGTGTGCGCAGAATCGCTTGAGCGACGTCGTCGGTCATCGCTTCGGCGAGACGGCGTTGCTCCGCGCCCAATCGCGTCAACGAAGACGGGAAACGCAGCCCGACCACGCCGGCCGCCGGCGCGTCGGCCGATGCCTCGCCTTTGAGCGGCAACAGCCACCACTCCGATCCGGCCAGGGTATCGGTGTAACGGCCTGCAGACTGGCGATGCTTCAGGCTCCAGTCGGCCGCGGCGCGATCCTTGTCGCTCATCTCCGGCAACTGCTCGCCGCGCAGCGGCGCCGCGCCGATGTAAACGAAGGCTTCCACCCCGAGCGAGCGCTTGAGCGCTTTGCGCCCCGCATGCACGACCTGGCCCACGTCAGCAGCGGTCGCCAATTCGCGGCCCAAGGTCTGCAGTTCGGTCGCGTGCGCGTTGGATGCGCGCAGCGCCAGCACTTGCATGCGCAGCTTCGAGGCCAAGCGTCCGGCGACCAACGCCGCGGCCAGGAACAGCAGCACCGTCGCCACGCCCTGGCGCGCGCCGATCAGCAAGGTGTAGCGCGGTTCGATGAAGAAGAAGTTGTACGCCAGAAAACACAGCACCGAGGCGATCACCGCCGCGGTCATGCGCGTGCGCGCGGCCACCACCACCACCGCGACGATGAAGATCAGCGACAGATCGCCCAGGCCGATCCAGCGTTCGGCGACCCAGGCCAGCGCGGTGGCGAAGGTCGCGGCGACCACGGCCAGGCCCGCGTCGCTGCGGGTCAGCAGGCCGCGCAGGCGGCCGCCGCTGTCGCGCAGCGAGCGGCGCGCACGCGCGCGCGCTTCCGGGGTGCTGACGATGGTCAGTTCGTAATGCGCGCCGCGCTGGATCAGTTGCTGGGTCAGAGTGCGGTTGACCATGCGCGCGAGCGGACGCTCGCGGGTGCGGCCGAGCACGATGGTCGACACGCCGGCGCGTTCGGCATGGTCGAGCAGGGCATCGACGACGCTGTTGCCGTGCAGCACCACCGCTTCGCCGCCGAGCCGGCGCGCCAGCGCGAAGGCGCGGTCGAGTTCGGACTGGCGCGCTTCGGCGGGCGCGTTGCCGGCCTGTACCGTCACCACGATCCACGGCGAATCGCGGCGTTCGGCGATGCGGCGCGCGACCCGCACCAGGTATTCGGACTGGCCCAGGCCGTCGATCGCGACCAGCACCGCGCGACGCAACGGCACCCCGGGCAGGCCGCGCGCGGTCTGCGCCTCGCGCAGATCGCTGTCGACGCGGTCTGCCGCGGTCTGCATCGCCAGTTCGCGCAACGCGGTCAGGTTCGACGGCGAGAAGAATGCCTGCAGCGCATGTGCGGCCTGTTCGGGCACGTAGACCTTGCCCTGTTGCAGGCGCTCGATCAGCTCGCGCGGCGGCAGGTCGACCAGGACGATGTCGCGCAGGCGGTCGAACAGCGCATCGGGCACGGTCTCGCTGACCCGCACGCCGGTGATGCGGTGGATGACGTCGTTGAGGCTTTCCAGGTGCTGGATGTTGATCGTGGTGTAGACGTCGATGCCGGCGTCGAGCAGTTCGAGCACATCCTGCCAGCGCCGTTCGTGACGGCTGCCCGGCGCATTGCGGTGGGCGAGTTCGTCGACCAGGGCGACCTTGGGTTTGCGCGCCAGCAGGGCGTCGAGGTCCATTTCCTCGATCGTGCGGTCCTGGTATTCCAGGCGTTTGCGCGGCAGTACGTCGAGGCCTTCGACCAGGGCGAGGGTTTCGGCGCGGCCGTGGGTCTCGACGATGCCGACCACCACGTCGATGCCGCGGCGTTGCAGTTCGCGGGCGCGACCGAGCATGGTGTAGGTCTTGCCGACGCCGGGCGCGGCGCCCAGGAAAATGGTCAGGCGACCGGCGCCCTGGCGTTGCAGTTCGCCCATGAGGGCATCGGCTTGGGCGCTGCGGGGGTCGGTCATGGGGGAATTGTGCGCTGGGTGGGTGAGGGGTGTGTAGTGATGGGATGTGGGTTTTGGGCGCGGGGCTTTTAGATCGGGAACTGGGATGTCGTTCCTTGGCCTTTGCTTGGCGCTGCCTAGGCCATGCAAGATGCTTCGTTGCAGTTGCAGTTGCAGTTGCAGTTGCAGTTGCAGTAGCTGTTGAGGCTCCTGTTCCGGTTGCTGGTGCCGTTGCCCTTTCTGTTGCTTTCAGCTTTAGTCGTGAAGCCGCGCAGTTCATCCAGCGCCGCGAAGCTTGTAACTCGCGTTAGCAACAGCACACCCGAAGGGCGGCGCGCATGGATGCGCGCCGCGCGCCACCGGGACATGGATGCCCCGTGTGGCGCGTGCCCGCGTCGGCTCCGCACTTGCGGGCCCTTGCTCCACAACAAAGCATTTTTCTTTGGTTACCTTTCTTTTGTTGCTTTAGACAAAAGAAAGTGACCCGCCGCTTTAGTGGCGGAAGCTTTTGATCTTGCTTGCAGCTTCAAAGCTTCAAAGCTTCAAAGCTTCAAAGCTTCAAAGCTTCAAAGCTTCAAAGCTTTTAAGCCTTTGAGGCAGGGGCAACAGCTTTCGTCCGCAAGCGGCCGAGTTACTTTCTTTTGTCAAAAGCGACAAAAGAAAGGTAACCAAAGAAAAACGCTTTTTTGTGAATCAAGGGCCCGCACGATCGGTGCTGACGCAGGCATGCGCCACACGAGACATCCTGTCTCGGTGGCGCACGGCGCACATCCATGTGCGCCGCCCTTCGGGTGTGCTGTTGCTACGCGAGTTACAAGCTTCGCGGCGCTGGATGAACTGCGCGGCTTCAGGCTTAAGCCAAAACTAAAGCCAAAGCCAAAGCGGAAACCGAAACTGGGATCGGAACAAAAGCTACCGCCAAAACCAGACGCGAACCTCGATGCCTACAACGGCAAAGCCCCGCATGAAAGCGGGGCCTGCCGGAACCCATCTAAACTCAACGCGCCGCGTCCAACGCCAGATTGAGCTTGAGCACGTTCACGCGCTCCATGCCGAGCACACCGAACTGCGGCGCCTCGGTGTTGCTCGCGATCAAGGACTCGACCTGAGCCACGCTGAGACCGCGCGCCTTGGCCACCCGCGCGGCCTGGATCCGCGCCGCGCGCGGGGACAGGTGCGGGTCCAGGCCGCCACCGGACTGGGTGGCCAGTTCGGCGGGGACGTCGGCAACAGCGATGCCTTCGCGCTGCGCGATCGCCGCGGTGTCCTCGGCGATGCGCTTGCGCAGGTCGGGATTGCTGCGCGCCTGATTGCTGCCCGACGCGGCCGTCGGGTCGTACTTGGCCGCCGATGGACGCGGCTGGAAATACTTCGCGTCGGCGAACGGTTGCGCGATCAGTTCTGAACCGACTGCGTGGCCGTCGTGCTGGATGATCGAGCCGACGGCTTGCGCCGGAAACGCGAGCCGGCCCAGCGCGGTGCCGGCGAGCGAATAGAGCAGGCCGAAGCCGAGCAGGGAGACCGCGGCGAACAGCAACGGGGTGCGTATGGAAACGCGATCGTCGAGGGTGAGCGATTGAGTGGCTTGGGTGGTCATTGAAGTGTCCTGTTAGGTCGGTGCGGGCGGTGGGCCCTCACCCAACCCTCTCCCGCAAGCGGGAGAGGGCTTTGATGACGCGGAAGTCTTAGAAGATCGCGACCAGCGCCATGTCGATCAGCTTGATCGCGACGAACGGCAGCAGCACGCCGCCCAGGCCGTAGACCAGCATGTTCCGGCGCAGCAGCGCGACCGCGGTGGCGGGCTTGAAGCGCACGCCGGCCAGGGCCAGCGGGATCAGCGCGGGGATGATCAGGGCGTTGAAGATTAACGCCGCGAGCACCGCGTTGCTCGGGCTCGACAGGTGCATGACGTTGAGCGCGGCCATCTGCGGAATCGCCGCGGCGAACAGCGCCGGCAGGATCGCGAAGTACTTCGACACGTCGTTGGCGAGCGAGAACGTGGTCAGCGCGCCGCGGGTGATCAGTTGTTGCTTGCCGACCTCGACCACCGCCAGCAGCTTGGCCGGATCGGAATCCAGATCGACCATGTTGCCGGCTTCCTTGGCCGCTTGCGTGCCCGAGTTCATCGCCAGGCCGACGTCGGCCTGAGCCAGCGCGGGAGCGTCGTTGGTGCCGTCGCCGACCATCGCCACCAGACGGCCGCCGGCCTGTTCGGCGCGAATGCGCGCGAGCTTGTCTTCCGGCCGCGCTTCGGCGATGTAGTCGTCGACGCCGGCTTCGGCCGCGATCGCCGCGGCGGTCAGCGGGTTGTCGCCGGTGATCATCACCGTGCGCACGCCCATCGCCCGCAACCGCGCGAAGCGTTCCTTGACCCCGTGCTTGACCACGTCCGACAACTCGATCACGCCGAGCACATGGCGGCCCTCGGCCACCACCAGCGGGGTGGCGCCGTTGCGTGCGACCTGCTCGACGCGCGCATTGAGTTCGGGCAGCACTTCGCCGCCTAGCGCGCGCACGTACTGGCTGATCGCATCGCCCGAGCCCTTGCGGATGGCACGCGCGCCGCCGGGGTAGTCGGCCGGCAGGTCGACGCCGGACATGCGCGTCTGCGCGGTGAACTGCAGGTAGTCGGCGCGTTCGGGTTCCGGCGTGGTGCTGTGCTGTTCGCGCGCCAGGCGCACGATCGACTTGCCCTCGGGCGTGGGATCGGCGAGCGATGACAGCAGCGCGGCATCGCGCAACTGCGAATGGTCGACACCGGCGATCGGATGGAACGCGGTCGCCTGACGGTCGCCGAAGGTGATGGTGCCGGTCTTGTCGAGCAGCAGCACGTCGACGTCGCCGGCCACTTCGACCGCCTTGCCGGATTTCGCCAACACGTTCGCCGACAGCGCGCGGTTCATGCCGGCGATGCCGATCGCCGGCAGCAGGCCGCCGATGGTGGTCGGGATCAGGCACACCAGCAGCGCGATCAGCAGCAGCGGATCGAGCTTGGCGCCGACGAAACCGGCGAACAGCGGCAAGGTCGCGACCACGATCAGGAAGGTCAGGGTCATCGCCGCGAGCAGCATGGTCAGGGCGATTTCGTTCGGGGTCTTCTGCCGGTTGGCGCCTTCGACCAGGGCGATCATGCGATCCAGGAAGCTGTGGCCGGGTTCGGCGCTGACTTCGATCACGATCTCGTCGGACAACACCTTGGTGCCGCCGATCACGCCGGAGCGGTCGGTGCCCGCTTCGCGCAGTACCGGCGCGGATTCGCCGGTGACCGCCGATTCGTTGATCGTGGCCATGCCCTTGACGATTTCGCCGTCGGCCGGGATCAACTCGTTGGCCGAGACGATCACCCGATCGCCGGGCTTGAGCGTCGATGCCTGCACCCGGGTTTCGTTCTTGCCGATCGTGTCGAGCTTACGCGCGACCAGGTCGCGCCGCGCCGCACGCAACGAGGCCGCTTGACCGCGACCGCGCGCTTCCGCGACGGCTTCGGCGAAGTTGGCGAACAGCACGGTGATCAAAAGAATCACGGTGACCGCGATTCCGAACACGGCATTGCCGGGAACGAAGATCGTGATCAGCGCCGCCAGCACCGTGCCGAGCAGGACGATGGCCATGATCGGGCTGCGCAGGGCATGCCGCGGCGACAGCTTGACGAAGGATTCGAGCATCGCCGCGCGCAGGCCGGCGGCGTCGAGGCCGGCCATGGCGGTGTTGCGGCGTTGCACTCCGAGATGAGTTTGTTCGGTCACGTGGGCGTACCTCAGAGAGCGGGGCTGCTGAGCGCCGGGGCGGCGCTCGCAGACAGCGTCAGGTGATCGGCGATCGGGCCGAGCACCAGCGCGGGCATGAATTGCAGGACGGTCAGGATCACGATCACCGCGATCAAGGTCATGGCGAAGGTCGGCGTTTCGGCGTGCAGCGTGCCGGCGCTTTCCGGCGCGACGCGCTTGCGTGCGAGCAGGCCGGCGACCGCGAGCGGAATCAGCAGGGCCGGGTAGCGGCCCAATGCGAGCACCGCGGCGCAGCTCAGGTTCCACCAGTACGTCGCATCGCCGAGGCCTTCAAAACCCGAACCGTTGTTGGCGAACGCCGAGGTGTACTCGTAGAACACCTGGCTGATGCCGTGGAAGCCGGGATTGGAATTGCCGGTGATCGAGGGAATCGCCAAGGTGATCGCGCTGAAGCCCAGCACCACCAGCGGTTGCAGCAGGATCAGCAGCGCCAGCAATCGCACTTCGGGCGCTTCGATCTTGCGACCGAACAATTCCGGCGTGCGTCCGGTCATCAGCCCGGCCAGGAACACCGACAGCAACAGATACACCAGGAACTGCTGCAGGCCGCAGCCGATGCCGCCCCAGATCGCGTTGATCAGCATGTTGACCATCGCCATCGCGCCGGTCAGCGGCGCCAGCGAATCGTGCATGCCGTTGACCGAGCCGTTGCTGCTCTGCGTGGTCAGCGCGGTCCACAACGCCGTGTCGCTGGCGCCGAAGCGGGTTTCCTTGCCTTCCATCAACGCCGCATCGGTGCGGGTGGACGAATACGCTTCCGAACCCACGGTCAGGCCGGTCGACAACACCGACATCAACAGCATGCTGCCGAATACCAGCGCGGTGAGTTTGCGCCGTCCGGTGAACGGACCGACCATGAAGGTCACCGCGACCGGAATCAGGATCAGCGCCAGGGTTTCGAGCAGGTTCGCGAACGGGGTCGGGTTTTCCAGCGGCACCGCGCTGTTCGGGCCGTACCAGCCGCCGCCGTTGGTGCCGAGTTGCTTGGCCGCGACCATGGCCGCGACCGGGCCGATCGGAATCTTCTGTTCCTTCATCTCGACGCTGTGGTCGAGCGGCGTGGCGCTGACCGCGCCCTGCAAGGTCGAAGGCACGCCCTGCGAAGTCAGCAACACCGCCCACACCAGGCACAGCGGCAGCATGAAGCGCAAGGTCGCGCGGGTGACGTCGACCCAATAGTTGCCCAAGTCGCGCGGCGCGCCTTCGGCTTGAACGCTGGCGTCGCCGGTATGCGCCAGCGCCTGACGCCCGCCGAACAAACCGCGCAGGGTCGCGACCACGATCGCCAGGCCCATCATCGGCGTCACCACCTGCAGGCCGACGATGCCGACCATCTGCGACAGGTAGCTCAACTGCGCCTGGCCGGAGTAATGCTGCTGGTTGGTGTTGGTGAGGAACGACACCATGGTGTGCAGCGCGGTGTCCCAGCGCATGTTCGCAATGGCGTCGGGATTGAACGGCAGCCAGGCCTGGGTCATGAACAACACCCAGACCAATACCGCGAGCACGAGGTTGCTGAGCGCGAACGCCAGCGCGTAACCGCGCCAGCTCATGCCGCGCGCGGGGTCGACGCCGAGCACGCGGTAGATAGCGCCTTCGACCGGCGCGAACACCGCGTCCAGGCGCGAGCGATCGCCGCGCATGACCCGCGCAAGGTACCGGCCGAGCGGCCATCCCAGGCCGACGGCGAGCGCGAATACGAGAAAGATTTCGATCATGGTGAAGCACCGGGCGGTGAGAGATCCGCGCTGGCGCGTCCGGCGCCGTTACGGATCGCGCGGCGACGAGAGGGTCGTCGCCGCGCTGGGGAAGTTGGCGCGGATCGTTCCGTGGTCCGCGGTGCGGCTGCGCGGACTAGAAGTCCTCGGGGCGCAGCACGACGTAGAGCAGGTAGGCGGCGGCCACCAGGACCGAGATCGCGCACACCAATGAAAGCCAGCCGGGCATGGTCGTTACTCCAGTCAGAAGGACGCCTGCACGGCCGCTTCGATGCGCGAGCCGGCAAGCGAGTCGCCGAAAATCCGCTCGGCGTTGTGGTCGGTGGCGTGCGCGCTCAGGCGCAACTCGAACGGTGCTTTCACCGCCCAGATCGCGCTGAGCTGACCGTGGCTGTAGCTGCGGTCGTAGACGTCGTCGAGAAAGTAATGGCCGAGCGCGGCTTCGAAACGCAGCGCATCGTTGACCGGGAAGCGCGCACCGATCTGCGAATACAGACCGCGCTCCTTGCTGCCCAGCGCTTCGTTCGAATAGCCCAGCGACAACCAGTAGTTGTCGCGATAAGTCACGGTGCCGTTGAGCTCGGTCCAGTTCAGATCGGTGGTGGTCGACGGATAGCGGTAATGCAGGACGTTGACGTCCAGCGCCCAGTTCTCGGCGATCTTGCCGGCCCAGCCGACGGTGAAGTCGAGTTCGCTGCTGGCGTGGGTTTCCGGGGCGAACTCGACGTTCGAGCCCCAGATCGAGCCGTAGAAGCCGTTGCCGGCGGCGGCCTTGAAGCCGACCTGCACGGCCGGATCGCCCTGGGTCTGCGAGCTGCCGCGCCAGACGTAATCGCTGGTCAGCGCGGCCGAGCCGGTGAAGCTCGCGCTGGTGGATTCGGCCGCGTGCGCGCGGGTGCCCAGCGCGAGCAGGCCGATGCCGGCGCAGACCGCCAGGACCAGCGGAAGGGTGGCCTCGCGGCTGCGGAACAGGTGATGCGACGACGACATGTGAGGTATCCGGGAATAGGCAACGAGGCCGGTCTGGCCACGGGGTCATTCTCGGAACATGGGGCGTAAAGCCGCTATTTCGTGCGGGCGGTCACGGCGTAAATTTGTCGTAAACAATGGGCGTTGCGGCGTAAATCGCGGCGGCGAAATAATGTGCCCTGCTTTTGTTCCGGCACCGCGCAGTTCATCCAGCGCTGCGAAGCTACTGACTCGCGAGACGAACAGAACACCCGAAGGGCGGCGCACATGGATGTGCGCCGTGCGCCACACGGGACATCCATGTCCCGGTGGCGCACGGCGTGCATCCTGCACGCCGCCCTTCGGGTGTGCGTTTGCTAACGCGAGTGCGTGGCTTCGCAGCGCTGGGTAAACTGCGCGGCTTCAAGTTCAAGCAAAAGCGACATGGCCTACCTGTAGGAGCGGCGCAAGCCGCGACCGCGAAATACGTTTAGTGCGTAGGCTTCGTAGTGGTGAGGTGGTTACGGCTTCGCTGCGACGTTTTGCGATGTCACGTTCGCGGCGGCTGGTTGCATCGCAATTGAGGTGTCGTGGTCGCGGCTCGTGACCGAAGGAAATCCAGTAGGACGCCGCTCCTACAGGGAGATACGCGACATGTCGGAGATCGTGGTGGCGCAGGCGTGCTGCCGTGGGAACCGGCGACTCACGCAGAACGACGATCAATCGCGCAGCAACGCCTTCACCACCGCCTCGGGCTGTTTCATCCACGCGAAATGATCGGCGCGCACGCCCAGGTCATTCGCGCCCAAATCGATCGCTTCGACCCGCGCGCGCGGCAGTTTCGACAGAAGGAACTCCTGCGAGGCGCGCGGTACCAGCCAGTCGTCGGTCATGCGCGCCACGCGCAGGTCGACCTCGACCTGGGCCATGCCGGCTTCCATGTCCGCGTCGATGCCGGGCGCAGCGTAGCGGCCGCTCAAGGCGGTGCGGGCCCAGTCGGTGATCAGGCTGCGCGCTTCGTTGCCGCCGAAGCCGATGCGGCGGCCGGGCAGGGTGCCGTTGACCTGCGACAGCCACGGCAGGAAGCGGTAGATCATCGGCATCGCCAGACGCCGCGGCATCGGCCAAGTCGGCCAATACGGCGCGCCGCTGGCGGTGAGCCACAGGCGGGTCGGGATCGTCGGATCGTTGTGCAGCTTCGCCAGACCGAGCCGCATGCAGGCCATCTGCCCGCCGAGGCTGTGGCCGCCGATGATCCGCGGCACGCTGGGCAGCGCGCGCGCTACCGCCGCGTCGCTCACTGGCAGATCGTCCAGCAGCAAGCTGCGGTAACCCCAGTCGCTGCTGCGGCTCGCGCGTTGGTTGCTGCTGCCGTTGCCGCGCCATTCGTGCACGAACACGGCGATGCCGCGCGCCGCCAGTGCATGCGCGAACGGCAGGTAGTGGCGCGCGGCGACGCCGAGGGCGGGCAACCACAGCAGGCTCGCGCTCGGACGCGGCGGGATCGAGGCGATCAGCGACCAGCGATGGCCGTCGCTCGCGCGCAACGAGCGTTCTTCGGCGACGGTCGACTCAAGCACGCGGCGCGGCTCCGAAGTGATCGAGCACCAGCACCTCGCTGCGGCCAGGGCGATAGCCCAGGCGCAGCGCGTCATGCACATAGTCGGCCGCGGCGGCGCAGCTGTCGGCGAGCGTGCGGCCCAGGCACAGGTTCGCGGCCACCGCCGAAGCCAGGGTGCAGCCGGTGCCGTGCGCGTCGAGCTGCAGGCGCGGATGCGCGATCTCGCGCACTTCGCCGGGCATGGCGAACAGATCGACCACATCGGCCACGTCGCCGCGATCGGGCAGATGCCCGCCCTTGAGCAGCACCGAGCGCGCGCCGAGCGCGAACAGGCCGTCGAGCGCGGCGTGCATGGCCGCGCGATCGGCGATGGCGCGGCCGAGCAGCAGCTCGGCTTCGGGCAGATTCGGCGTGATCACGCTGGCCAGCGGCAGCAGCCGCGTGCGCAGCGCGTCCAGCGCGGACGGTTCCAGCAGGCGCGCGCCGGAGGTCGCGACCATCACCGGGTCGAGCACGATATGCGCGGGCCGGTAGTGCTCCAGCGCATCGGCCACCGCTTCGATCACATCCGCAGTGGCGAGCATGCCCAGTTTGACCGCGCCGATCTCGAAGTCGTCGAAACACGCGTCGATCTGCGCGCGCAGGAAGCCGGTATCGGGCACATGCACCGCGCTGACCCCGCGGGTGTTCTGCGCGGTCAACGCCGCGAACGCGCTGAGCCCGTGCACGCGGTGCGCGGCGAAGGTCTTCAGGTCGGCCTGGACCCCGGCGCCGCCGCCGGAATCGGAGCCGGCGATGGTCAGGGCGGAGATGACGGGGATGCGATTCATCGCGCCAGCCTAACCAAAACCGCCTTATTTGGAAGTCTTGACGTCCTGCGTGGTCGATCCAGCGGCGAGGTGCGGCTCAGCCGCGTGGCGCGCGCACGTCGCTGTCGCGATCCCGGTTCAGTTCAGTGCGCTCGCCGCAACGATCCGCGCCGCAACGACCGCAACCGACAGGCCGAGACCACCGCAGTGCCCGCTCACGCCTGCGCTTGCACCCGCATGCGCCAACGCGAACGCCCCAGCGCGAACGCGCGCCACAGCAGGAACAAGCCCAGCAGCACCAGACCCGGGTCGATCAGGAAGAACGACAGCAGGCGCCCGTCCCAGACCCGCGAGGTCTGCCAACTGCCGGCCGACTTCGGATGCAGGCGCGCGACCATGTGGGCCTGGATGCCGGCGAATTCGGGGACCGCACGGGTGATCCGCGCCTGGAACCGGTACTCGCCGGGCGGTACGCCGAAGCGGTCGACGTCGCGGCTGATTTCGTTGCTGCCCACGCCCGAGAAACCGAAAGTCTCGGTGTCGCCCTGGGCCACGATCTTGCCGCTGCCGGCCTCGCTCAGCGTCCACCGCACCGGGATGGGCACGCCGCTGGGTTGAGCGTCGTAGCCGCCCTCGCCGAGCAGATCGCGCAGGTGATCCATGCCGCGCGCATCGGTGCGGAAGGACAGTTTCAGGTGATAGCGGTCCGGGGCGCGGACGCGGATGCGCTGGTCGATGCCGCCACCGGACGACACCGCGATCGGCGCATCCAGCGGCGGCGCGCTGATGCCATCGGCCCAGTAGTCGAATCCGATCCGCGCCAGCACCACCACGATCAGGGTGACCAGCGCGAATCGGTTGTCGCGCACGAACTGTTTGAGCATGGCGACCGGCTTACAGCACTTCCGAGGCGTAGTCGGCCAGACGCGAACGCTCGCCGCGGCGCAAGGTCACGTGCGCGCTGTGCGCCCAGCCCTTGAAGCGATCCACCGCATAGGTCAGGCCCGAGGTGGTCTCGGTCAGATACGGCGTATCGATCTGCTCGACGTTGCCCAGACAGATGATCTTGGTACCGGGACCGGCGCGGGTGATCAGCGTCTTCATCTGCTTCGGCGTCAGGTTCTGCGCTTCGTCGAGGATTAGCCAGCGGCTCAGGAAGGTGCGGCCGCGCATGAAGTTCATCGAGCGGATCTTGATGCGCGAGGCGAGCAGGTCGTTGGTCGCCGCGCGGCCCCAGGCGCCGCCGTCCTGGTTGTGGGTCAGCACTTCCAGGTTGTCGGTCAGCGCGCCCATCCACGGGGTCATCTTTTCTTCTTCGGTGCCGGGCAGGAAACCGATGTCCTCGCCGACGCTGACCGTGGCGCGGGTCATGATGATCTCGCGATAGCGCTGCTGATCCATCGTTTGCGCCAGGCCCGCGGCGAGCGCGAGCAGGGTCTTGCCGGTGCCGGCGGTGCCCAGCAGGGTGACGAAGTCGATCTCCGGGTCCATCAGCGCGTTGAGGGCGAAGTTCTGTTCGCGATTGCGCGCGATGATGCCCCACACCGCATGCTGGTTATGGCGGAAGTCGTCGACGATCTGCAGGGTGACGCGTTCTTCGCCGACCTTGGTGACCTTGAGTTCGGATTCCGAATCGCCGGGCAGGTACAGGAACTGGTTCGGATACCAGTCGTCGTCTTCGGTGCGGGCGATTTCGTAATAGGTGCGGCCCTTCTCGGTCCACGACTTGAGGTCCTTGCCGTGCAGGGTCCAGAAATCGTCCGGCAGCGCGGTCGCGCCGGTGTAGAGCAGGCTGAAATCGTCGAGCGCGCGATCGTTTTCGTAATCCTCCGACACGATCCCGGCGATGGATGCCTTGATCCGCAGGTTGATGTCCTTGGACACGAGCACCACCGGCACGCCGGGTTCCTGCTCCTGCAGCGCCAGGATCGCGCCGAGGATCTGGTTGTCCGGGATCACTGCGCTGAAGCGCTTGCCCGCGTCGAACGAGTTGGTCTGGAAACGCAGCTTGCCGATGCTCTGCGCGCCGCGCAGTTGCAAACCCTGCGGACGGTTGAGGGTGATGCCGGTGCTGATCTTGTCGGTGCCCTCGATCTGGATCAGCTCGTTGAGGAAACGGCTGACCTGACGGGCGTTGCGGCTGGCTTCGGAGGTGCCTTTCTTGCCGTTGTCGAGTTCTTCGATGACCTGCATCGGCAGGTAAACGTCGTGTTCCTGGAACTTGAACAGCGCGGTCGGGTCGTGCATGAGCACATTGGTGTCGAGCACGTAGATCCGCTTGCTTCTGGTCATTGAGAAGTCTCGTCTCGGATGGGGGTGACGTCGTTACATTGCGTCGCAAACACGGGAGCGGGCAAGCCGTGCGTTCGCGCTTTCGAAAGCCACGATCGCGTACGACTCGATAGTGCACAAGTCGAGGGTGAAATCCGGGTGGGCGACATCGACGTCGGCGACGTCGGCGCTGATGGCATCGGCGCCAGCGCAACCCGCGGTTGCGCGAAACGCATCCACCGCAGCGCCGCCGTGGCCCGCGGGGCGGGACGGCGAGGGGACAGGGCGGGTGCGCGCCTCACTGAGCGGCGGAATCCTTGAGGGCGTCGAGAACGGCTTGGGCATGCCCGGCGACTTTCACCGGACGCCATGACTGCACGATGACGCCCTTGGGATCGATCAGGAAAGTGCTGCGTTCGATGCCGAGGTATTTGCGGCCGTACAGGCTCTTTTCCTTGATCACGCCGAAGGCGTTGCACAGCGTTTCGTCCTTGTCGCTGACCAGATCGAACTTGAAGCCCTGCTTGGCGCAGAAGTTCTGGTGCGACTTGATCGAATCGCGCGACACGCCCAGCACCGTCGCCCCAAGCTTCTTGAACTTCGGCAGCAGCGCATTGAAGTCCAGGCCCTCGGTGGTGCAGCCGGGCGTGCTGTCCTTCGGATAGAAGTACAGCACCAGCCACTGGCCGGCGAAGTCCTTCAACGCGACCGTCTCGCCGCTGGACAGCGCCAGACTCAGCGCGGGCGCTTTCTTGCCGTATGCGTGATCGCCGGTATCGAGCATGGTCAGAACTTCATCGGGTCCATGATGGCGTCCAGGTTCAGATGGTCGCAGAACTCGAGGAAATCGTCGCGCAGCGCGGCGATGTGCATGCTCGAGGGGACGCCGATCGTGATCTGGGCGGAGAACATATCCGCGCCGGTCTGCATCGCGCGGTAGCGCGAGCAGTGCAGGCTTTCGATGGTGATGCCCTGGCGATCGAAGAAGTCGGCCAGCTGGAACAGGATGCCGGGCTTGTCGGCGGCGACCACTTCGACGATGTAGGGCAGCAGGTTGGACTGCACCTGCTTGGCGCCGGTGCGGTACCACACCAGCTTGAGCCCTTCCTCGCGCTCCAGGCGCGTGAGCATGGCTTCGAGCTTGGCGACCGCGTCCCAGGAGCCGACCGCCAGCGCGGTCACCGAGACGTCGCGGCCGACCGTGGACAGGCGTGCATCGACCAGATTGCAGCCCGAGTCGGCGATCCGGCGGGTCACCGACAACAGCGGCGACTCCGGATGCGTCGTATAGGCGTTGATCAGGAGGTGGTTTTCGTTCGGCGACGGCCGGGAAGCGGAATCGGTCAAGGCGGCGCCTGCAAGGGGAGCGTAAAGCTCGGAAATGAACGGCGGCCCGGGCCCGGGCCGCGCTGTGAGTCAGCATACTTGCCCGCGCTTTCGGGCCGCAAGTAACATCGTCCCCTACGTATAGGCGGCCAAGCGCGTTTCCGTGTCCTGCCGCCCGCTTTAGAATTCACCGGTTCTACGTTCTCCAATCCGATAAGCGTTCCACAGGTTCCACGTTCCCTCTCGGCCACGCCGCTCCGCAACCGCTGCGGCGGCGACTTCTCACTCAATAGGTCTTCACTTGCGACTTTCCGGCAGCATCACCGCGCTGGCGACGCCATTCACCGCGTCCGGCGAACTCGATCTGGACGCCTGGCGCCGCTTGCTGGCGCAACAGCTGGAAGGCGGCACCCAGGCGGTCGTGGTGGCCGGTTCCACCGGCGAAGCCGCGGCGCTGTACGACGCCGAATACGACACCTTGCTGCGCAGCGCGGTCGAGCTGATCGCCGGCAAGATCCCGGTGCTGGCCGGCACCGGCCTGTCGAACACCGCCAAAACCATCGAACTGACCCGCCGCGTGGCCACCCTCGGCGCCGACGCGGCGCTGGTCGTGACCCCGCCTTACGTCCGCCCGACCCAGGCCGGCCTGATCGCGCATTACCAGGCGATCGCCGACGACGGCGCGCTGCCGCTGGTGCTGTACAACGTGCCCGGCCGCACCGGCGGCGACCTGTTGCCCGACACGGTGGCGCAGTTGTCCGCGCATCCGCGCATCGTCGGCATCAAGGAAGCGGTGTCCGAACCCGAGCGCATGAATGCGCTGCTGGCGCTCAAGGCCGAGGGCTTCTGCGTGCTCAGCGGCGACGACCCGACCGCCTGCCGGGCCATGCTCGCTGGCGCCGACGGCATCGTCTCGGTCGGCTCCAACGTGTTGCCGGGCGCGTTCCGCCGCCTGGCCGACCTCGCCCGTGGCGGACGCCGCGCCGAGGCCGAGGCCTGGGACGCGCGTCTGCGCCCGGCCTACGATTTTCTCGCCCTGGAACCCAACCCGATCCCGGTCAAGGCGCTGCTCGCCGCGCAGGGGCTGGGCCATGGCCTGCGCCTGCCGTTGCAGTCGCTGTCGGCGCCCCACCATGAAGCCGCGCGGCATGCCGCCGGCCTGATTGTCGAACTCGAACACCTCTGCCGCGATACGCTCGCGGCCTGAACCCCTGCAGGAGATGCTCATGCGTTCCAACGTTACCCTGTCCCGTGCGGTTGTCGCCGGTCTGCTGTTGGCCGTGGTCGCCACGTCGGGCTGCAGCTGGTTCCGCAAGGGCAATAAGCTGTATGCCGAAACCCCGGAAAACCGTCCGCTGGAAGTCCCGCCGGACCTCGATCAGCCGCGCACCGACGGCGCCATGGCGGTGCCGGCGGCCGGCGGTTCGGTGACCGCCTCGGGCCTGGCCGCGTCGCGTCCGACCCAGGCCGCTCCGGGCACCCCGGCGTCCTCGGCCAACGGTTTCACCGTCAGCGGCAACCGCGACGACGTGTTCACCAAGGTCGGCGATGCGCTGGGCAAGGTCGAAGGCCTGACCATCGCCAGCCGTGCGCAGTTGCTCGGCGCCTACGACGTCAACTACGAAGGCGGCAACTTCCTGGTCCGGATCAGCACCTCCGAAGCCGGTGCCTACGTGTCGGCGGTCGATCCGCGCGGTCTGCCGGCGACCGGCGCCGCGCCGGCCAAGTTGATCGCCAGCCTCAAGAGCACGCTCGGCGGGCGTTGATCGACGACAGGTCGCAGGCCGGTTCCGACCGGTCTTTGCGATGAAAAACGGGCGCCTCGGCGCCCGTTTTTCGTTGTGGCGGTTGAAGCCGCCGCGCTCAGCGCGAAAAGCCGCGCGCCAAGCCTTCGTTCAACAGCAGCCGGGTCGCCGCCGCGCGCTGCGCCAGCGGCAATTCCGCGAGCGCATCGAGCATCCAGCCCAGCGAGCGGCAGCGCGCCTGGCGCGCATTCGGGTCGCTCGCCTCGGCGTTGAGGCCGGCGGCGAAGCCGTCGTGCAGCAGCATCGCGGTGGTGCCGGCCGACTTCAACGTTTGCCTGGCAGCCGCCGGGTCGTACGGCTGGCGCGGGTTCTGCAGGCCGGTCGCGGCGATCCCGAGCAATGCATTGCTGAAGCCCTGGCGGCTGTCCGGGCTGAGCCGTTGCGCTGCCGCGGCCAGCGCCTGCGGGCTGCGGTCGGCGTCGGGGTCGAACAGCCCGCACAGCACGTCGGCATCGCGCGGCGCGCGCGAGGCCCGGTGCACGGCCTGGAACAGCGGGTCGATCGAACTGTCGGGCGCGCGCATCAATGTGTCGCTGGCGCCGGCCGCGATCGCGGCGGGGTCGAGCTGGGATAAATCGAGTTGCGACAAATCCAGCTGGGACAGATCCAACTGCGACAGATCGAAACCGGACGACTGCGCCGACACCGTCAGCGGTGCCAGGCACAGCGCGAGCAAGCCTGCGAGTGAAGCCGGATGCGGCATGGTGAGCGGTCCGAAGCGGGCAGGCTTGGAGTTTAGGCGCGGCCGGATGAACCGTTTCGGGACTGGCGGATGGATGCGTTTACGCGTTGCCGCGATTCGATCGCGGCGGATTCGCTATCGCGTCCACTCAATCAAGGCCTGCTCCCTCTCCCGCTTGCGGGAGAGGGGTGGGGTGAGGGCATGGAAGCCGCGCCAATTCGGAACTCAGGATCCGCTGCTCAACCTGCCGCGGCAGCCTCGCCGCGCCGCCTCAGCGTTCGAGCTGATCGATCTTGCCGGTCTTGCCTTCCCAATCCTTGGCGTCGGGCAGGGCGTCCTTGCGCGTGGTGATCACCGGCCAGGCCTTGGCCAGTTCGGCGTTGAGCGCGACGAAGCTTTCCTGCCCGGCCGGGACGTCGTCCTCGGGGTAGATCGCGTTGATCGGGCACTCGGGCTCGCACAGGGTGCAGTCGATGCATTCGTCCGGGTCGATCACCAGGAAGTTCGGGCCTTCGTGGAAACAGTCGACCGGGCACACCTCGACGCAATCGGTGTACTTGCACTTGATGCAGTTCTCGGTGACGACGAAGGGCATTGGCTGGGTCCTGGAGGTGGTCCGGTACGAAACAGGCCGGGCGGGCGATAGTGTAGCCATACGCATCGTCGCGACCCAAGACGAAGCTTGGCCTCTGCGACGCGGGTAACGGCGAAAACGGAACCGACGCAACCGCCGCGGCCGCCCGCGACCGGGCTCCACGGCGCGCCGCGGACAAGAAAAAGCCCGCGTTTGCGCGGGCTTTTTCGTGCGACGGATCGCGTGTTTGGCGCTCCCTACGGGATTCGAACCCGTGTTTTAGCCTTGAGAGGGCCACGTCCTGGGCCTCTAGACGAAGGGAGCAAGTTGTACGACTCTGTCCGATTGAAAGACCCTGGACGGGGCCTGGACAGACCGCTCAAGCTCTCAACTCGACGCGGCCTGCTAGTATATGCGCCGCCGTTGCGCTGGGCAACGGCTGTATTCACGAACTCATAAGGCGGCACGCCCGCTCGATGCAATCCGATAACCTTTCTTCTATCCAAACTTCGCTGCGGGTCATTCCGCGCGACCAGCACAATGTCTCGCGCAAGGAGATCAGCCCCAACGCGTTACGGGTGCTGTACCGGCTGCGCGACAGCGGCTTCGGCGCCTATCTGGTCGGCGGCGCGGTGCGCGACATCCTGGTCGGCGGCCATCCCAAGGACTTCGACGTCGCCACCGACGCCACCCCCGAGCAGGTCAAGGGGCTGTTCCGCAACTGCCGCCTGATCGGCCGGCGCTTCCGCCTGGCCCATGTGGTCTACGGTCGCGAGATCATCGAAGTGGCCACGTTCCGCGCCAATATCGACGACGGCAGCGGCGACCGCGAGACCGACACCGGCGGCCGCCTGGTCCGCGACAACGTCTACGGCAGCATCGAGGACGACGCGGTCCGCCGCGACTTCACCGCCAATGCGCTGTATTACGCGGTCGAGGATTTCTCGGTGCGCGACTACGTCGGCGGCTTCGAGGACGTGCAGAACCGGCTGATGCGGCTGATCGGCGATCCGGTCACCCGCTACCGCGAGGACCCGGTGCGCATGCTGCGCGCGGTGCGTCTGGCGGCGAAGCTCGATTTCGAGATCGAAGCGGCCACCGCCGCGCCGATCCCGCAGCTGGCGCCGCTGCTCGCCGAAGCCGCGCCGGCGCGATTGTTCGAGGAATGCCTGAAGCTGTTCCTGTCCGGGCATGCGGTGCAGAGCTTCCTCGGCCTGGAACGCTACGGCCTGCTCGGCGCCTTGTTGCCCGAAAGCGCGAAGGCGCTCAAGTCCAACCGCAGCGGCGCGTTGCGCCGGATGGTGCTGGAAGGGCTCAAGGGCACCGACACCCGCGTCGCCAACGACGAGCCGGTGTCGCC
Source organism: Lysobacter sp. Soil_N_51 (assembly GCF_057655755.1). Taxonomy (NCBI): domain Bacteria; kingdom Pseudomonadati; phylum Pseudomonadota; class Gammaproteobacteria; order Lysobacterales; family Lysobacteraceae; genus Lysobacter; species Lysobacter sp. Soil_N_51. Next base: position 553,268 of record NZ_JBDGLR010000003.1, read on the forward strand.
CGCGTTCCTGTTCGCGCTGCTGCTGTGGCCGGCGTATTGCCGCGAGCTGATGAGCCTGCAGGCGCAGGGCACGCACACGGTCGAGGCGCAGCGTCGCGCCGCCGATCGGGTGACCTTGCACCAGTTGTCGATGATCGCGCTGCCGCGCCGCTTCTCGCTGCCGATGCAGGAAATCTGGCTGCTGCAGTCGCGGTTCCAGCAGCGCCAGCGCAAGCGGGTGATGCGGTTGCTGTCGCATCCGCGCTTTCGCGCCGCCTTCGATTTCCTGTGCCTGCGCACCGCCGCGTCGGAAGAGCACATGGCCGACGTCGAATTCTGGTTCGAGGCGCAGCAGCATCCCGACGCGATCGCCCATCAGGAAGCGAATCAGCATTCGGAAGACGGCGAAGAGGGCGGCGACGAACGCGCGCCGCGCAAGCGTCGTCGCCGTCGCCGTGGCGCGCCGGTAGCCGAGGGCTGAGCCGCGGCCGAGGATGTTGACGCACGAGTGACGGGTCTGCGTCCGCGACGCAGGCCCGGCCGGTCGTTCTCGATCTCCCGCACGTTCGCTCGCAACGCCAAGCGCCATGCGGATGCCGACGAACGCGAATCGCCGCGTGCATCCCGCACGCTCGGTTCGACGATCTGATTTCCTCGTTTCTTTCATTCGCGCATTCGCACCCAATGTCCGCGTCCACCGCCATCACCACCTTCATCGGCCTGGGCAGCAACCTCGGCGACAGCGTCGCGGTGTTGCGCGCGGCGCTGCGCGCGCTCGACGGCCTGCCGCGGTCGCGCCTGCTGCGCGCTTCGCGGCTGTATCGCACCCCCGCCTGGGGCGTGCGCGAGCAACCCGATTTCGTCAACGCGGTGGCGATGCTCGACACCGAACTGCCGGCGCGCGAACTGCTGGCGGCGATGCTGGAGATCGAGCGCGAGGCCGGACGCGCGCGCCGCGCTGACGGCAGCGACCGCTGGGGCCCGCGCACCCTGGATCTGGACCTGCTGCTGTACGGCGAGGCGAGGATCGACGAACCCGGCCTGCACGTGCCGCACCCGCATCTGCACGAACGCGCCTTCGCCCTGGTGCCGCTGCTGGAGATCGCGCCGGACGCGGGCATCGCCGGCGTGGGCGCGGCGAGTCAGGCGCTGGCGCAGATCGCTCCGGCCGAGATCGAGGCGCTGGTCGCGGTCGATAATTGACCGGCGCACCGGCCGTGTTCGTGGCGCGAGCGGGCGAAATCATGGTCGTCGCATGGCGAACCGACCGCGTTGCGCGCGCGGCGCTGGCGGGGCGGGGGCAACCTGCTAAGTTATGGCGCCCTCCCCAAGAGCGTCCGTTCGCCACCGCTCGGACGAATCCATCATGTACACCTCGGCCCCCACCGACGCGCAAGCCAATGACAAGCGGGCTGCCAAAGCCTGGACCGTGCCCATGCTCGCCGACGCCAAGCGCGACGGCCGCAAGATCGTCATGCTCACGGCGTACGACGCCAGTTTTGCCAGAACGATGGATACCGCGGGTATCGACGTCATCTTGGTCGGCGATTCGCTCGGCATGGTCTCGCAAGGCCACAACAGCACCTTGCCGGTGACGGTCGCCGACATGGCGTATCACACCGCCAGCGTCGCCCGCGGCCTGTCCAAGCCGCTGCTGATCGCCGACCTGCCGTTCCAGTCCGACGCCACGCCCGAGCGCGCGCTCGATGCGGCCACGCAGCTGCTGCGGGCCGGCGCGGCGATGGTCAAGCTCGAAGGCGCCGGGCACAAGCTCGAAGTGATCGAATTCCTGGTCGCGCGCGAGGTCCCGGTCTGCGCGCACCTGGGCCTGACTCCGCAGTCGGTGCTGCGCCTGGGCGGCTACAAATTGCAGGGCCGCGACGACGCCACCGCGAGCAAGCTGCGCGCCGACGCGCGCGCGGTCGCGCAGGCCGGCGCGGCGTTGCTGGTGCTCGAATGCGTGCCCACGCCGCTGGCCGCGGCGATCACCGCCGACCTGGTTATTCCGACCATCGGCATCGGCGCCGGCCCGCAATGCGACGGCCAGGTGCTGGTGCTGCACGACCTGCTCGGGGTCAACTCGGGCCATCGCAGGCCCAAGTTCGTCAAGGATTTCCTGGTCGAAGGCGGCTCGGTCGAAGGCGCGTTCCGGGCCTATGCGGCGGCGGTGCGCGACGGCAGTTTCCCCGGCGAAGAGCACAGTTACGCCTGAACCCGTTCGGCTGCGCGCGGCTGCGGCGTCTGCCTGGTACTTAGCCGGACGCGCGGCCGGCCGCGTCGTTTAAGATGCCGCGCACCTTCTTCAGCCGATGCCCGGGCCGCCGACGCGGCCGGGATCGAGCGCTTTCTTTCGAGGTAAGCCCATGATCGAGATCGTCAGCGACCTGGCCGCATTGCGCGCGCGGGTTCAGGCCTGGACGCGCGAGGGCCTGCGCGTGGGCTTCGTGCCGACCATGGGCAATCTGCACGCCGGCCATCATTCCCTGATCGAACTGGCGCGCCGCCACGCCGACCGCGTGGTCGCCAGCGTGTTCGTCAATCCGACCCAGTTCGGCCCGAACGAAGACTTCGCCCGTTACCCGCGTACGCCCGAGGCCGACGCCGCCGGCCTGCATGGCGCCGGTTGCGATCTGCTGTGGTTGCCGACGGTGGAGACGATGTATCCCGTCGGGGTCGACGGCACCGTGCAGATCCGCGTGCCGCGGGTCACCGAGACTTTGGAAGGCGCGCACCGTCCCGGCCATTTCGACGGCGTGGCGACGGTGGTCGCGCGCTTGTTCCATCAGGTCCGGCCGGATGTCGCAGTGTTCGGGCGCAAGGATTACCAGCAGCTGGCGGTGATCCGTTATCTGGTGCGCGATCTGGCCTTCCCGATCGAGATCGTGGCCGCGCCGACCCTGCGCGAGGCCGACGGCCTGGCGATGAGTTCGCGCAATCAGTATTTGTCCGACAGCGAGCGCCCGCAGGCCGCGCAGATCCAGCAATGCCTGCAATGGATGCGCGATGCCTTGCGCGCCGGCGACACGCGCGAAGCGGTCGAGGCGCAGGCTGCCGCGCGGCTGACCGAAGCCGGTTTCGCCGTCGATTACGCCGCCGTGCGCGCGCCGGACCTGAGCCTGCCGGAAACCAATGGCGGCGCCGGCGCCGACGGTTCGGCGCGGGTGGCCCTGATCGCGGCTCGGCTCGGCCGCACCCGCCTGATCGACAACCTTGAATTCGAGCTGTGAAGGCCGCACGCACGGGTAGGTGACCGGCCCGAATCCGACCCGGAACCCGCCGCGCGACCGGGCCGCTGAACGGGAAAGCTCCGTTCCGCCCGGCACGCCGCCGGACCATGTTGCAGCGCGCCATGCGCTGCTAGACTTCAGCTCTTTCGCGCCCGCGCGTCTGCGGACGGAGTAACCCGACCATGCAACTGAACCTGCTCAAGGCCAAGATCCACCGCGCCACCGTGACCCACGCCGAGCTTCATTACGAAGGCTCCTGCGCGATCGACGGCCGTCTGCTCGATATCTCGGGCATTCGCGAGTACGAGATGGTCCACATCTACAACATCAACAGCGGCCACCGCTTCTCCACCTACGCCATCCGCGGCGAAGAGGGCAGCGGGGTGATCTCGGTCAACGGCGCGGCCGCGCACAAGGCGCAGCCCGGCGATCTGGTGATCATCTGCGCGTACGGCATCTGCGACGAGGCCGAAGCGGCCAAGTACAAGCCGACCCTGGTCTACGTGGATCGCAACAACCAGCTCACCCACACCAACACCTCGATGTCGGCCCAGGCCGCCTGAGTCCGATCGCCCGAGCGCCAACCACTTGAGAGCCGCCCCCCGATGAGCGATGACGTCCGACTTCACGAGCTGCGCGCCGAGGTCGGGCGCGTCGTCGTCACCCCGCTGGCGCAGCTGATCGCAACCGATCCGTCGCGCGCGGCGGATTTCGCCCTCCAGGTCGGCCCGCTCTACGCCAGTTTCGCGCGTCAGCATTACGATCGCGACGCGCTGATCTGGTTGCGCAAGGCGGCCGAGGCCGCCGGTAGCGTCGAGCGCCTGCGCGCATTGTTCGACGGCGAAATCGTCAACGTCACCGAAGGCCGTCCGGCGCTGCACACCGCGCTGCGCGGCGATTTGTCATCGACGCAAATCGCGCGCGACGCGCATCAGCAGGCGCTGGCCGCGCGCAAGCGGATGCGCGAAGTGATCGAACGGCTCAGCGCGAGCGAAGTCACCGACATCGTCAGCGTCGGCATCGGCGGTTCCGATCTGGGTCCGCGCTTGGCCGTGGATGCGCTCAGCGGCGCGACGCCGGGCCGATTCCGCGTGCATTTCCTGTCCAACGTCGACGGCCACGCCGCCCAGCGCACCCTGGCCGGGCTCGATCCCAAGCGCACCGCCGCGCTGCTGATCTCCAAGACCTTCGGCACCCAGGAAACCCTGCTCAACGGCGGCATCCTGCGCGACTGGCTCGGCGACGACTCGCGTCTTTACGCGATCAGCGCCAACGTCGAACGCGCCGCGAGCGCGTTCAATATTCCTGATGAGCGCATCCTGCCGATGTGGGATTGGGTCGGTGGTCGCTATTCGCTGTGGTCGGCGGTTGGCCTGCCGATCGCGCTGGCGATCGGCATGGACGCGTTCGAAGATTTCCTCGCCGGCGCCGCGCAGATGGACGCGCACGTGCTGGAAACGCCACTGGAGCGCAACCTCGCCGCCTGGCATGCGCTGACCGCGATCTGGAATCGCAACGGCCTGGGTTACGCGACCCAAGCCGTGCTGGCTTACGACGATCGCCTCAAGCTGTTGTCGAATTATCTGCAGCAGCTGGTGATGGAGAGCCTGGGCAAGTCCGTGCGCCTGGACGGCTCGCCGGTGGTCGGCGACACCGTGCCGGTGTGGTGGGGCGGGGTCGGCACCGACACCCAGCACAGCTTCTTCCAGGCGCTGCACCAGGGCACCTCGATCATTCCGGCCGATTTCATCGGGGTGATCCACTCCGATGCGCCGTACCCGCAGAACCATCGCGCGCTGCACGCCAATCTGCTTGCACAGACCGAAGCCTTCGCCAACGGCCAGCGCAGCGACGACCCGCACCGCGCTTATGCCGGCGGTCGCCCGAGTACCACGATCCTGCTCGACTCCTTGACCCCGCAGTCGCTCGGCGCGCTGCTGGCGATGTACGAGCACAGCGTCTATCTGCAATCGGTGTTCTGGGGCATCAACGCCTTCGATCAGTTCGGCGTGGAACTCGGCAAGCAGGTCGCCAGCACCTTGTTGCCGGCGTTGGCGGGCGAGGCGCAGGCGGACGATCCGGTGACGAAGGAGTTGCTGCGCAAGTTGCGTGGATGACTGCGGGGCGATCGCTGCGGCCGTGCGATGGCGTTGCCGGGTACGCACGGGCTGTCATCGTCGTGGCCGCGATGAGATGAATTTGAACGGCGCCGCGGCGCCGTTCGTTTTTGTTGCGGACAGCTGTGATCGCCAGGCGTCGGGCGCCTACTAGGTACTGGCGATTTTCGTCGTCGTTGTGATTTCGCGGTCGCGGCTTACGCCGCTCCTACATGAAACCTCGCCCCACACCACCGCGTTGTCGCGTTTCTTCGTGTAGGAGCGGCGCAAGCCGCGACCACGCAGCGGCAGTTCGCTTCGTCACTGTGGCGCAAGGCATATTCATGCCGCGTCTTGCCGCGTCAGCGCCAAACACCAGGCATCAGTTGCCGGCCGAGTTCCGGCGGTTTTCGGCGTTGTTGTGATTTCTCGGTCGCGGCTTACGCCGCTCCTACATGAAACCTCGCCCCACACCAGCGCGTTGTCGCGCTTCTCCCTGTAGGAGCGGCGTGAGCCGCGACCGCGCGGCGACCGTTCGCGTCGTCACTGCGGCGCAACGGCATATTCACGCCACGTCGTGCCGCGCCAACGCCCAAGCCACATGCTCGCGCACGACTTCGCTCGCGTGCTCGCTGCGCGTGCTTAGCGCGGCGATCACCTCCGGCGTGGCCGGCGCATTGCCCAGCGCCACCGCGATATTGCGCAGCCAGCGCTCATGCCCGCTGCGGCGGATCGCCGAGCCTTCGGTGCGTTGCAGGAATTCGGCTTCGTCCCAGGCGAACAACTGGCTCAGGCTGGCGCGGTCGAGGTCGTTGCGGGCGCGAAAATCCGGCTCGTCGGTGCGCTGGGCGAACTTGTTCCAGGGGCAGACCAGTTGGCAATCGTCACAACCGAAGATGCGGTTGCCGATCGCCGGGCGCAGCTCGATCGGGATCGCGCCTTCGTGTTCGATGGTGAGATACGCGATGCAACGGCGCGCGTCGAGCCGATGCGGGGCGATGATGGCCTGGGTCGGGCAGATGTCGATGCAGCGCGTGCACGTGCCGCAATGCGCGGTCGCCGGCGTGTCCACCGGCAGCGGCAGGTCGACGTAGATTTCGCCGAGGAAAAACCACGAACCGCCGTCCTTGTCGATCAGGCAGGTGTGCTTGCCGATCCAGCCCAGCCCGGCGTTGCGCGCCAATGCGCGTTCCAGCACCGGCGCGGAGTCGACGAACACGCGATGGCCGAACGGGCCGACCACTTCGGCCAGACGCTCGGCCAGCCTTTGCAGGCGCTGGCGCATCAGCTTGTGGTAGTCGCGGCCCAGCGCGTAACGCGCGACATAGGCGCGTTCGCCGTCGGCCAGGGTGATCCAGGCCTCCTCGTCGTCGCGGCGGCCGTAATCCAGGCCGACCGAGATCACCCGCACCGTGCCCGGCAGCAGATCGTTCGGACGCGCGCGCAGTTCGCCGTGGCGGGCCATCCAGTCCATCGAACCGTGCAGGCCCTGGGCCAGCCAGTCGAGCAGGTGGGCTTCGTCCTGGGCCAGCTCGATCCCGGAAATGCCGCAGCGCTGAAAGCCGAACTCGCGCGCGATCGCACGGATGCGCGCGGCCAGCGCGACATAGTCAGGCGCGGCGGACGCGGCCGACGGCGGCGGATCGGGCGGGGTGGGGCGGGCGGTTGGCGGGCTCACGATGCGGCAAGTATAGAATCGACCCATGTCTGCGACCGCTGAAACTTCCACGCCCGCGCCACCGCGCGGCCTGTTCGACGCCGCCGGGCTGCGCGCGATCGAAACCGCGGCAGCGGCCGAGCTGGGCGACAGCTATGCGTTGATGCGCCGCGCGGGCGAAGCGGCCTGGCGCGAATTGCTGAACCACTGGACCCGCGCGTTCCATCTGCTGGTGGTGTGCGGCCCCGGCAACAACGGCGGCGACGGCTACGTATTGGCCACTCATGCGCTGTTGTCCGGCCGTCAGGCGGTGGTGGTGCGATTGCGCGAGCACTCGCCGCGCGGCGAACTCGCCGAGCGCGCGGCGGCGGCGTATGCGGCGGCCGGCGGCAGCACGCTCGAATTCGATGGCGAGCTGCCGAAGGCCGATGTGATCGTCGATGCGCTGTTCGGCATCGGCCTGTCGCGCGCGCCCGACGCCGCGGCGTCGGCGCTGATCGAGGCGGTCAACGCGCACGCCGCGCCGGTGCTTGCGCTGGACGTGCCCAGCGGCGTCGACGCCGATCGCGGCTATGCGTACCCATCGGCGATCCTCGCCCAGCGCACCCTCGAATTCATCGCGCCGAAGGCCGGTCTGGTGACTGGCGCAGCGCTCGATCATGCCGGCGTTTTGGCGTTGGCGAGCCTGGATCTGCCGCAGACGCTGTATCACACCCCGCCGGTAGCGGAATTACTGCGCGCCGAGGATCTGCCGCGTTGGTTGCAGCCGCGCCGACGCGACAGTCACAAAGGCCGCAACGGCCGGGTGCTGTGCATCGGCGGCGATCACGGCCACGGCGGTGCGCTGTTGCTGTGCGCGCAAGCCGCGTTGCGCAGCGGCGCGGGCTTGCTGGATGCGGCGACACGATCGGCGCACGTCGCGCCGATGCTGACGCGTCTGCCCGAGGCGATGCCGCGCGCGATCGAACATACCGAAGAATTGAATGGCGCCATCGACAGTGCGAACGTGATCGCGATCGGTCCCGGTCTGGGTCAGGAAAGCTGGGGAAAACAGCTGTTCGAGCGCGTCATCGCCAGCGCGAAACCGTTGTTGCTCGACGCCGACGCGCTCAATCTGCTCGCCATCGATCCTCGGCCGTTGCCGGCCGATTGCATCCTGACCCCGCATCCGGGCGAGGCCGCGCGTCTGCTCGGCAGCGACACCGCGCGCGTGCAGGCCGATCGTTTCGCCGCGGTGCGCGCCTTGGTCGAGCGTTACCGCTGCGTGGTCGTGCTCAAGGGCGCCGGTACTTTGATCGCTGCTCATGGTCGCGGCGTGCAGGTGATCGGCGCCGGCAATCCCGGCATGGCGGTCGGCGGCATGGGCGATGTGCTCAGCGGCGTGATCGCGGCGTTGCGCGCGCAAGGTCTCGATGCGTTCGACGCGGCCTGCGCGGGTGCGTTGCTGCATTCGGTGGCCGGCGACGAGGCCGCGCGCGAAGGTGGCGAACGCGGCCTGTTGCCCAGCGATCTGATGCCGTGGCTGCGTCGCCGCGCCAATCCCGCAAACGGCGCGCGTTGAATACGTGCGCTGTCATCCGATGAACTCTGATTCCACAACCGCATCCACGATGCCCAACGATTCGATCCAACTTCATCTCAGCGACCCCGACGCCACCGACGCGCTCGGCGCCGCGCTCGCCGCGGCGCGCGCGAACGCGATGCGTGCGAGCGGGGCAAACGCCGACGTGTTGATCGTGCACCTGCACGGCGACCTGGGCGCCGGCAAATCCACCCTGGCGCGCGCGTTGCTGCGCGCGCTCGGCGTGCAGGGCGCGATCCGCAGCCCGACCTACACCCTGGTCGAGCGCTACCCGCTAAGCGACGGCGGCGAAGCCTGGCATCTGGACCTGTACCGGATCGGCGATGCCGGCGAACTCGAATTCCTCGGCCTGGACGGCGGCGAGGCCTCGTTATGGCTGATCGAGTGGCCCGAGCGCGGGCTGGGGTGGCTGCCGGCACCGGATTTACGTATCGATCTGGCTCAGGAAGGTGCCGGCCGACACGCCCGTTTGCAGGCGCTCAGCGAGGGCGGACGGGCCTGGCTGGTCGCGCTCACCGACGCGACAGGTACCCGTGAGGTTGCGGCCGACTCCTGAACGATTCCATAGGAAGTCGCCCCAGGTCCCGGATTTGCAAGGGAAAAATGCTTGCAATTCGGATGGTCCGGTGCTTGACTTACGCCCATGCGAGTCAAAGGGGCCACTGTCCAGAAATTCCTGCTCGGCCTGGCGCTGCTCGCGGCGCTGGCCTGGAATCTCGCGCACGCCAGTGAAATCAAGGGCTTGGAGCTGCGCAACGGCGCCACCGGGACCCGCGCCGAAATCGCCCTCGACGGCGCCGGCGAATACAAAGTCATCAGCCTCAAGAGCCCGGATCGGCTGGTCGTCGACCTGCCGGCCTCGCGCCTGGGCAAGAATCTCAAGCTGCCGGCCGCGACCGGCATCGTCAAAGCCGTCCGCACCGGCGAGCCGCAGCCGGGCACCGCGCGGGTCGTGTTCGACCTCGCCCAGCCGATCGCGGTGCTCAAGCCGCATATCGAGCAGGGCACCTCGGGTCCGCGTCTGATTCTGGAATGGCCGGGCGACGGTTCCGAGCCCGCGCGCGTCGCCGCGCCGGTGGCCGCGGTCGCCGCGGCTCCGGCCAATCCGCCGCCGCCTGCGGCCGCCAACCCGGCGCCCGCGCCGGCCGCGACCACCGCCGAACCGGCGGTCGCCTCCAACGCCGCCACTCAGCGCCTGATCGCCGAACTCGCCGCGCGTGGCGCCGCGGGTTCCGCCCCGGCACAGACCAGCGCGGCATTGCCGGCCGCGCGTCCGCCGCAGACTTCGATGCCGGCCGCGACCGCGACCGCACAGACCACCACCGCGCAGGCCGCGTCGGCGCTCGCCGCCGCCGCCCCGGCCAGCAGCAACCCGGTATCGCCGCCGCCGAGCGTCGCCCAGCAGGCCGCCAATCAAGCCGCCAGCCAGGCCGTGTTCGAACAGGCCGCGCAGGCACCGGTGGCGACCACGGTCGCGACCGGCGTGCCGACCCGCATCGCCACCGGCGTTCCTACCCGGGTCGCGACCGGAGTGCCGGCGCCGATGCCCGGCACCAGCGCCGCCGTGCCCGAAGCCGCGCCCGAAGCGCTGCCGCCGCCCGGCGCGACCAAGACCTTGAAGGACGTGATGCGCGGCCGCGGCATGCGGCCGTTGATCATCGCCATCGATCCGGGCCACGGCGGTCAGGACCCGGGCGCGATCGGCCTGACCGGCAAGCGCGAAAAAGACGTGACCCTGGCGATCGGCCGCGAACTGGCGCGCCAGATCAACGCCACGCCCGGGCTCAAGGCCTACATGACCCGCGACAGCGACGTATTCATCCCGCTGCCGCGCCGTGCCCAGTTGGCGCGCCAGGCCAAGGCCGACATGTTCATCTCGATCCACGCCGACGCCGCCGAGAACCGCGCCGCCAAGGGCTCCTCGGTGTACGTGCTGTCGCTCAAGGGCGCGTCCTCGCAGCGCGCGCGCTGGCTGGCCGACAAGGAAAACTCCGCCGACCTGATCGGCGGCGTGCGCCTGCAGCAGACCGACAACACCCTGGCCTCGGTGCTGCTCGATCTGACCCAGAGCGGCCACATGAAGGCGTCCGAAGACGCCGCCGGGCACGTGCTCGACGGCCTCAAGGATGTCGGCAACAACCACAAGCCGCATATCGAGCGCGCCAACTTCGCGGTGCTGCGCACCTCGGACATGCCGGCGATGCTGGTCGAGACCGCGTTCATCTCCAACCCGGAAGAAGAGCGCCGGCTGACCGATCCCTCGCACCAGCGCGCCCTGGCGCGCGCGGTGCTGGCGGGGGTCAACACCTACTTCACCCGCCAGCCGCCGCCGGGCACGATGTACGCGGCGCGCGCCGAGGCCCAGCAGGCGCCGTCGGGCGGGTTTGGCGGCGGCGGAAGCCCCTGATCGTTCGCGCGCTGCGTTCGGTCTGATGCGATCGCCGCGTATCCGCTTCGCCTGTCTGTTCGACCTCCTCAAATCGACTCCATGAACGCCGTGCCCGACGCCGATCTGATCGCCGCGGTGCGTCGCTGGCTGGCCGAACGTCGCGCGTTGTGGATCAATCAGACGTATCTGCATGAAGGCGAGCCGGCGCAGCGCGAGTACTTTCTCAAGCCGCTCGGCGGCGCGATTCAGCTCGGTTTCGACGACTGGCTGGATCGGTATGAGGATGCGGCCGACCTGTATTTTCGTCATGAGCGGCGGCGCTTCGACAGTCTGGAGCTGGCGTTGGCCTATACCTTCGAACGATTGCCGCTGCAGGTCGGGGATTTTGGTCGCGCGATGGGGTTGATGCGCTAGCCCTTGCTGGCCCTCACCCCGGCCCTCTCCCGCAAGCGGGAGAGGGAGACGTAGCGGAGTCCTTCTCCCGCTCGCGGCGACCGCAAGGAGTGCAAGGCTGAGAAGGTGCCCGCAGGGCGGATGAGGGCGCTCCGCGCCCGCTGACCTTCGACACGCCACCAACGAGCCCCCAAACCACAAGCCCCGGATCGCGGCGACCCGCACCCAGCGGCTATCATCGATCCCCATCCCCCGACGGTGCCACGTGCACCGAAACGCCGCCCGTGAGCATCCGCCAACTCCCCGATACCCTCATCAACCAGATCGCCGCCGGCGAAGTGGTCGAGCGGCCCGCGTCCGTGGTCAAGGAACTGGTCGAGAACGCGCTCGACGCGGGCGCGCGCCGGGTCGACATCGACCTGGAAGAAGGCGGCGTGCGCCTGATCCGCATCCGCGACGACGGCAACGGCATCACCCCCGAAGAACTGCCGCTGGCGGTGTCGCGCCATGCCACCAGCAAGATCGCCTCGCTCGATGACCTCGAAGGCGTCACCACGCTCGGGTTTCGTGGCGAAGCGTTGCCGTCGATCGCCTCGGTCAGCCGCTTCGCGCTGTCGTCGCGCCGGATCGGCGAAGACCGTGGCGCGGTGCTGGAGATCGACGGCGGCCGCCTGGGCGAAGTCACGCCCAAGTCGCATCCGCAAGGCACCACGGTCGAAGTGCGCGACCTGTTTTTCAACGTACCGGCGCGGCGCAAATTCCTGAAGGCCGAGCGCACCGAGCTGGGCCATATCGAAGAATGGCTGCGCCAGCTCGCGCTCGCGCGGCCGGATGTCGAACTGCGCGTGTCGCACAACGGCAAGGCGACCCGGCGCTGGAAAGGCGAGGGCGACCTGATCGACATGGGCCTGTCGGACGTGCGTATCGGCGAGGCGCTCGGCGAGGAGTTCGCCAAGAACGCGTTGCGCGTGGATCACAGCGGCGCCGGCCTGCGCCTGCATGGCTGGATCGCGCAGCCGTCGTATAACCGCGCCAGCGCCGACCAGCAGTATCTGTATTGCAACGGCCGCTCGGTGCGCGATCGCAGCATCGCCCATGCGGTCAAGCAGGCGTATGCCGACGTGCTGTTCCATGGCCGGCAGCCGGCGTATGTGCTGTTTCTCGAACTCGATCCGCGCCGGGTCGACGTCAACGTGCATCCGGCCAAGCACGAAGTGCGCTTCCGCGATGCGCGGCTGATCCACGACTTCGTCTATCGCACCCTCAACGATGCACTGGCGCAGACCCGCGCCGGTAATATGCCGTCGGCGCAGGTGCCCGGCGGCGGCGATCCGTTCGCTTCTGCGAACGGCGAAGTCGCCGCGCCGTCGAACATGTACCAATACCGGCCGACCGCGCCTCTGGGTTTGCAGGTCAGCGAAACCCGCGCCGGTTATGCGGCCTTGTACGGCAGCGGCGGCGGCTCGGTGTCCGGCCCCGCGCCGGGCGCCGGGCTGTATGCCGGCGCCGGCAGCGCCTACGCCGGGCCCGCGCCGGGCCTGCCGCGGCCGGCGCTGCCGCACAGCGACGACGACACCCTGCCGCCGCTGGGTTATGCGATCGCCCAACTGCACGGCATCTACGTGCTGGCCGAAAGCGCCGAAGGCCTGATCGTCGTCGACATGCACGCCGCGCACGAACGCATCGGTTACGAAAAACTCAAGAACGCGCACGACGGCGAAGGCCTGCGCACCCAGCCGCTGCTGGTGCCGGCGACCCTGGCCGTATCCGAGCGCGAGGCCGAGGTCGCCGAGCGCGAGGAAGCCACGCTGATCGCGCTGGGTTTCGAAGTCACCCGCAGCGGCCCGCAGTCGCTGACCCTGCGCGCGGTGCCGGCGCTGCTCGCCCACGGCGACGTCGAGGCGCTGCTGCGCGACGTGCTGGCCGACCTGCGCGAACACGGCGAATCGCGCCGGGTCGCCGCGGCGCGCGACGAACTGCTGTCGACCATGGCCTGCCACGGCGCGGTGCGCGCCAATCGCCGTCTCACTTTGCCCGAAATGAATGCCTTGCTGCGCGAGATGGAAGCCACCGAACGCTCCGGTCAATGCAATCATGGGCGTCCCACCTGGGCACGCTTCAGCCTGCCCGAAATCGACCGCTGGTTCCTGCGAGGGCGTTGAGATGGCTGCTGCTTCCGCGTTGTTGCGACTGATCCCCAAGCCGCTGTTGTGCGCGGCCCTGTTGGCACCGGCGCTGGCCGCCTGCGACTCGCCGCAGCAGCAGGCGCAGGCCAAGCGCGAGGCCGAGCAGGTCGCCGCGGCCAGCGAAACCTTCGCCCGCGACGAACAGCTGTGGCGCGAACACCGCCGCGAGGAACTGCTCAAGCCCGACGGCTGGACCAGCCTGATCGGCCTGCATCCGATCGACGAGGGCTCGCACTATTTCGGCAGCGATCCCGACAACGGCATCCGCGTCGCCGCCGGCCCGGAGCATTTCGGCTTGTTGTCGTTGAACAAGGACAAGCTGCGTTTCGTGCCCGAGCGCGGCGTCGTGCTCACGCTCAACGATCAGCCGCTCAAGGGCGCGGCCACCTTGCTCGCCGACGACTATCCGGCCGGGCCGAGCAAGATCGGCTTCGACGACGGCAAGGGCGTGCTGACCGTGATCAAGCGCGGCGACCGCTATCTGCTGCGGGTTCGCCACGCCGAAGCGCCGACCCTGACCGGGTTCAAGGGCATCGACTATTGGCCGGCGCAGGAAGACTGGAAGATCAGCGCCAAGTTCGTCGCCCATCCGGCCGGCAAGACCATCGACATCGCCAACATCATCGGCACGATCGAGGCCACGCCCAATCCCGGCGCGGTCGAGTTCGAGCGCGAGGGCCAGACCTACCGCATCGAAGCGCTGGACCAGGGCGGCGACGAATTGATGCTGGTCTTCGCCGATCGCACCAGCGGGCATACCAGCTACAGCGCCGGGCGTTTCCTCGACGTGTCGCGACCGAACCTGCAGGGCAAGGTGATCCTGGATTTCAACAAGGCCTACAACCCGCCGTGCGCGTTCACCGCGTACGCGACCTGTCCGCTGCCGCCGCCGGAAAATCGCCTGAACCTGGAAGTGCTGGCAGGCGAGAAAACCTACAAGCCCAGCGCCGCTGCGGCGCCGGGCGGCGATGCGGAACACAGTGCGAAGCCCGAAACCGTCGCCGCGCCCGCGTCGTAACAAATCTTCCTTACCTTCGGGCGTAGTCGCTCGAGTCCACCGAGACCATCTGCCGATGCGGTTCATGAAGTTGTTCGTCCTGCCGTTGTTCGTCGCCAGCGCCCTGAGCGCCTCGCTGACTTCCGCCTCCGCAATCGCCGGCGGTGAGCAGGCCGCGGTCGCGGCGACCAAGACGCCGCCAGTGCCGCTGCTGTGGAAGGTGTCCGACGCCGACAACGCGGTCTACCTGCTGGGCTCGTTCCATCTGCTGCGCGCCGACGACTATCCGTTGTCGTCGGACATCGATCAGGCTTTCGCCGGTTCCGACAAACTGATCTTCGAGGTCTCGCCGCAGGAGATGTTCGATCCGGGCGTGCCGCAGCGTTTCATGCAGCGCGCGCGCTACGACGACGGCCGCACCCTCAGTCAGGTGCTGCCGGGCGATCTGCGCGAAAAACTCAACCGCGTGCTGGCCAAGAACGGCCGCTCGCTGAGCCAGGTCGATGCGCTCGAACCGTGGTTCGTCAATCTGTCGCTGGTGCTGGGCGTGTCGCAGTCGATGGGGTTCAGCCCGCAGCTCGGCCTGGACCAATACCTGATGCGGCAGGCGGCCGAAGCCGGCAAGCCGGCGCTGGGCCTGGAGAGCATGGACAGTCAGCTGCAGATCATGGATTCGGGCCCGTTGCCCGAGCAGATCAAGGCGCTGCGCGAATTCCTCGACAAGCCCGAGGACGTGCCGGGCATGCTCGACGACATCCACAGCGCGTGGCGCAACGCCGACATCGCCAAACTCGACGAAAAAGCGCGCGTGGAAATGAAGGAGAAGACGCCCGAGACCTACCGCATGGTCAATCTCGAGCGCAACGAAGCCTGGATCCCGCAGATCCAGAAGCTGCTCGACGACGCCAAGAAGGGCGACAGCCTGGTGGTGGTCGGCACCATGCACCTGCTCGGCGACGACGGTCTGATCGAACGCCTGCGCGGCAAGGGTTACACGATCGAGCGCATCTGCTCTGCCTGCGCGATCGGTACGCCGGATGTGGCGTTGCCGATCGAGGTTCCGACGCCTGAAGGCGCGACTGCGCCTAAGTCCGATAAGCCGGCTTCCGAAAAGCCGTCCGCCGACAAACCCGCATCGGGTAAATCCGTTCCGGCCAAGCCATAACCATCACGATGCGGGGAGCGCCGTTATCGTGATGGCGCGGTCGCGGCTTGCGCCGTTCCTACAGGGTGGCTATGCAGCTTTTGCTTGAGTTTGAAGCTGTGCAGTTCATTCAGCGCTGCGAAGTCACGGACTCGCGTTAGCAAACGCACACCCGAAGGGCGGCGTGCAGGATGCACGCCGTGCGCCACCGGGACATGGATGTCCCG